>JBNKTW010000178.1:0-8505 GCA_050298295.1 Rhodomicrobiaceae bacterium | reverse complement strand
TCTTCACGCAGCGCAGGAGAGTGAAGCGCGTTTCGAGGCGTATGTCGAGGGACTTGCAAGCGTTATCGGCCATAAGGATCGTGAGGAGCCCTTGCGCGACTACAGCCGGGGGTTGCTCACGGCTTGCGGACGCAAGAGCGTCGAGCCTCTGGCGGCGGCAAGGCGATTATCGCGCGCATCAAAAAGCTGCGTCCGCCTCAGGAAAACATGCCGCCGGACGCGACATGACCTATCCCTTCTCCCAGAAGCTCCTGGCGATTTCCCGTTCTTCGGGGCCGCTTGCCTGGACATAGATCGACGTGGTGGTGAGACGCGCGTGGCCAAGCCAGCGTTGCAGCAGCGTCACGGGAATGCCAGCCTGCAGCGCACCGACGCCAAATCCGTGACGCAGTCCGCGCGGGCAGGCCCGCACGCCGGGCACGCCAGCCTCCGACATCACCCGCTTGACCAATCGCCACGCCGTGCAGCGGCAGAAGCTCCACAAAGGCTTTTCCCGTAAGCCCGCGTCGCACTGCCTGCCATGAAGATCGAAGTGCCCGTCGAGATCGGCGAGCAGCCACTGAGGCAGCGGCACCTCGCGCACACATGGGCGGCGGCGTTTCAGCGTGCGGATGCTCACCAGACCGCTGGCCATCTGAAAGGACGCCGGTGTCAGCGCAAGGCATTCGCTTACGCGTGTTCCGGTCCACAGCATCGTGAGCACAAACAGCATCTTCGACCTGCCGATGCCGCGGCTGCACTGGGCGAGACGGCGGCGCTCGTCGCGGTTGAGGTATTTGCGCTCACCCGCCCGGCTGTAGAGGGCGAACGCGTCACCCTCGCCGAACGAGCCGCTGTGGGAAGTTGCAACAATCCTGCTCATTATGTTGCAGAAGGAATGCACTGCGTATGGGGAAAAGCAAACCCCGCGTTCGTTCGGAGCATCAGCCCCTTCAAGAACGCCTCACGTTTTTACCGCAAAACAGCGAGCAACGCAACATAATGAGCAGAACTGTTGCAGACTACTCATAAGTTCGTGAAGCAACGAAGGCGCACATAACATCAACCTGCACTTGACTACCCCGGCGGAACATCATCGCCGAGACAGAGAAGCGCTGTGCCCGAGAAGCACGAGCGGCGGGAACTGACGCAGATTTTCTTTGGCGGACAGCTCAGCCGGCAACTGACGAAGAGTGAAGTAGAAGACGAACCGGTTGAGAAATTGCTGGTGCAATTTCTCTGACAATAACGGACAACGCATAAATTATTTTGCGAGAATGCCCGGCAAACACAATAGTAATATTGGTTTTCGTCAGTATCAAACGCCTGTCAATTTAGTTTGTATTTTTAGTTGCGTGATCAGAGGAGTATCATTTGCTTCCGATAAGGCGGCGAATGCGCCCGCATTATCTGGAGTAATACTCCATACCTCGAACAAAAAAAGGAGGTTGGGATGTTTACACGTAGAGCAGTCCTCGCTGCCGTGCCTGCGGCAGCCATTTTCTTTACTGGCGTTTTTGATGGACACCACTCTGCCCGCGCAGAGGACACAGTTCAAGCTGCACTTGATAGACGCGAGGCAAGAATCCGGAACAACAATAAGGCTATAGCTGAAGAAGAAAGGCTGGGCCGGTGCATAAAATTCGTCTCGGAGCATGGTGGTGCCATATGGGAGCCCACGCGCGAGAATATCTGCGACCAAGCGCGTGAAATCGCCAAGAAGCAGGGCATTACCTTCTCCGCTTCCTGAATTTTATTTATTGTTTTGGCCCGGATGTGACGGCTTTCTTTGGTTGGCCGGCGCCTGTGGCTTCGGCCCGCGGTTCAGCTTTTTTAGCGGAGAATCCCGCTTTTAAAGCCGCCAGGTCGTTATCATTGTTTTTCTTCTTTGCTTCACGACGTTGCGTTAATTCAACGTCCTTTTTGTCGCCAATCTTCAGTTCCCTCTCCGCCCTGTCAATATGATGGGCTTTATGGGGGTATCTCTTCCTGAAATACTTGAAGGTGTCGTCAAGCTCCCTCTTGGCCTTCTGATCCTCCGGTTTGTCGATATGCGCAATAAGCGCTTTCCTCATACGCTTCTTTTCTTCTGGTGTCTCGGGAACCGTTTTCTCCAAATCTGCAACCGTATTGCTGACCTTGTTGCCATCAAGCCCCTTGGCATTCGCGTACCTGGCAATGCTGGCAACATCTTTTGCCTTGAACCCGGCTTCAGCCGTCAACCGCCTGTAGCTGTTCTCCGTAATATGCGCAGCGGCCATGGCTTTGATGTCACTGTGGGTCACCCCTTCCATGATTAACTGCCGCGTGATTTCGGGATTGTCGGAAATCCAGCTCAGGCCCACCACCTGCGCATAGGTGCGGAGTGCTCCCTCGCCGGATGAACCGCTGCCCAAACACTTATAGCACCTTGAACTGCTGCCGGACGGCGCCCCCTCGCCTTCACCATTCTCACCGCCATCACGCGCTACCGCGAGCCCAGCGAAAAATCCCGCTCCGCCACGCCACCGCGCGGCCGCATCCAATTGCAGGCTCGCGTCCGCCGCCGGCTTTCCGTCAAACCGTGTGGCATATAGGTTGACCACATGCGGATTTTTCTGCGTGAATTCGACGGCTTCCCGCATTTTCATGGCGATGCCGCCAAGGTCGCCTTTTGCTGCATCCGTCATGAGGGATGGAGTGGTGCGCAGCGATCCCATCACGCGATCGAGCGCGAAAAGAATTTCCTTGTCGCCGAGACCGGCGTTGCGCCCCGCGGCATACAACATGAGGGCTGTATGCACGTTCAATTCCGCCCGGCGTATATGCGTATCGTCTTCCGCCATTGCAAAATGCCGCAAACTATCCGAAGTCAAAAATATACTGCGCTGCAACCGCAGCTATATATGCTCCGATTATTGACCGGATGTGCTTTGGAATTGCTTAATTCCTGCAACTGGATGGGACGGGGTTGCTGGGCGTAATTCCGGCAACAGCTTATATGGTCAACGGATCATTACCGGACAAATCACATACCGGTTCTCCATGTTCGACATAGCATTCCCGCAAGATCTGGCCGTCCTCGTCGGTTTCGAGAAGAGCCGGACCGTCGCATGACGGACGGTGCACTTTCCCCTGCCAGCGGTACTCCGTCACGCGAACCATGACACCTGCTTCGTTCGTGTAGTGGCGGATAAGCGCGGGGCCATCTTCAGGCGGCCGGTGAAGCTCAGAAATCATGATCCAGCCGAGCGGCGAAACTTCGCGGGCGGCTTCAACGCGCCTGAATCTCCCCCACACAAAGATGGCAAGACCTTCATCATCCACGGCCGAAAGCTCGATCGACTGTTGCTGAACGAGCATCGTCGCTGCTACCTCGGCAGGGTCCGGCCAGCGGCCATTTTCGGTGTATGAAAACCAGTCGGTTACCTGCGCTTTGATGGCATCGGCGACGCTCTCGGCATTGCCAATCTGGAAATGCTCGCTGATCGCCTGGATCATCAGGCTGCGCACCTGCGCCACCCACCACGCTTCGATCAATTGCGCCGTCAGGCCTGCCGCGCGGGCGAGCGCGTCAGGCTCCTGTTGCTGCAGCCTGTCATGATCGGAACGCTCCATCAGCCCCACGGCCTGATTGGCCAGCAGCTCCACCCCGTCGTCCGGGATGCACACGTTCCTGTGCTTTGCCAGCGCTGAAATAACACTGGCAAACACCAGCCGGCTTGTTTCAAATATATTCCTTGCGGGAAAGGGGATGATTTGCCCGTCCAAAGCCATGAAATATTCTCTTAAAAACGTTGCTTCGAAATTTATCCATCAAAACTTCTTATTGTTATTTCCGCGCCTGGGAATTCCATTCTGTACCCCGAGAATCTCTCCAAACTCCTCGATTGCTCTTGTGACAACGACTTCCCGATTATCCGCCCGTCCCCGTTCGTCAATGGTTGCAAGCACCTCCCGCGAGAGAATGCGGATATGCCGCTCGCTCATCGGCTTTCCGGTCAGTTGCACCATTGCCCGCCCGATCACCTCAACCCGGCAATATTCCGTATACCGGGATGGCTTTACGTGAGTTCCTCGCATGCGCCTCCCTCCTCTCCGGCACGTGGGCAAATCCCTCGTTTTTTGCCACACGCCAATTATCTTGTGCGCTGGCGATAAAAGACGGGTTAATTCAGTGTTGTTAAGAATTGCAGGCTGTCCAAAAGCCCGGAATTGCAAATAAAACAACAATATTAGATGAAATATGCTTCTGTTTTGTGTTGCTGGCGCACTATTCTGCCAGCAAATGTCGGGGTTCCCGGAAAATATTTACGCATACGAAGTGCTCATCGATGGCGAGAAATACATCGCCGTCCCGAGGCAGTACCGGAATGCGCGTTGCGTGCAGATTTCCCTGGCCCGCCCATGGAACGTGAATGACATCACATCCGCGCTCGTCGCAGGAGACGGCACAATTATCGAAGCCACCCGGTTCGCCGTCCGCAACGATCATGAGATGAGCGAACTCATCGATTGCGCCGGCAGCGCGCTCAGCGGCGAAACCCGGCTTCTCTTTGAACGCTTCCGGCGTATTACCGAAGGCATTCTGTTCACCACCTACGCCACGCTGCGTTCCTCCGAACGCCAGGGCAAGGAATCCCGCCTGAAGCAGATCCTCGACTGACTGGGCCAAGAGGCGGGGAGTGGCGCAGCCACGACAGGGAATGCAATAAACTTCGACGGCGTGATCCTGTTCGACGAAGCCCACGCCATGGCCAATGCGGCGGGCGACAACAGCCAGCGCGGCGACAAGGCCCCGTCCCAGCAGGGCAAGGCCGGACTGCGGCTTCAGCATGCGCTCCCCAATGCCCGTATCGTCTATGTCTCGGCAACAGGCGCCACGAGCGTGCACAACCTCGCCTACGCCCAGCGCCTCGGCCTTCGGGGAAGCTCGGATTTTCCGTTCGCCAACCGCGCCGATTTTGTCACTGCCGTCGAGGCGGGCGGTATTGCCGCCATGGAGGTGCTGGCGCGCGACCTCAAAACCCTCGGTCTCTATATCGCCCGCTCGCTTTCTTACGAAGGCGTCGAAGTGGAAATCGTCGAACATGCCCTGACCAAAGATCAGGTGCGCATCTATGATGCCTACGCGGTGGCGTTTCAGATCATCCATCACAATCTGGAAGCGGCGCTGAAAGCCACGAACATTACCGGCGACGGCGGCACGCTGAACGGTCAGGCGAAATCGGCCGCGCGAAGCGCTTTCGAGAGCAACAAGCAGCGCTTCTTCAATCACCTGATCACGGCGATGAAGGCCCCGACGCTCATCAAGTCCATCGCTGATGATCTGGAGCAAGGCTTCGCCGCCGTCGTGCAGCTTGTTTCCACGGGCGAAAGCCTCATGGAACGCCGCCTTGCCGAAATCCCCGTCGCCGAATGGAGCGATTTGTCGATTGATGTGACGCCGAGGGAATATGTCCTCGACTACCTCGCCAAGGGATTTCCGACGCAGCTTTATGAACGCTACGAGGATGAAGACGGCAACATCCTCTCGCGGCCTGTCACAGACGACAATGGCCAGCCGGTGCAGTCGCGCGAGGCCATCGCCATCCGCGACCGGCTCATCGAGAAGCTGTGCAGCCTGCCGCCGGTGCAGACCGCGCTCGATCAGATACTGCATTATTTCGGGACGGAGCGCGTGGCCGAAGTTACGGGCCGCAGCCGCCTTATTGTGAGCAAGCCGCATGGCGGCGCTGCCCGCCTGATGGTCGAAAGCCGTCCCGGCTCCGCCAACCTCGCTGAAACCCAGGCCTTCATGGACGATGAGAAGCGCATTCTCGTCTTTTCTGACGCAGGGGGCACCGGCCGCTCCTATCACGCCGATCTGTCGGCGAGGAACCAGAGAAAGCGCGTCCATTATCTGCTCGAACCCGGCTGGAAGGCCGATGCCGCCATTCAGGGGCTGGGGCGCTCCAACCGCACCAACCAGGCGCAGCCTCCCCTCTTCCGCCCCGTTGCCACCAATGTGAAGGGCGAGAAGCGGTTCCTGTCGACCATCGCCAAGCGCCTCGACAGCCTTGGCGCCATCACGCGCGGCCAGCGCCAGACCGGCGGACAGGGGCTGTTCCGGCCGGAGGATAACCTGGAAAGCAGCTATGCCCTTGCCGCGCTGCTGGAACTCTATACCCGCATCTACCGCGGCAGCGTTCCCTTTGCCAGCCTTGAGGAATTTGAGAACGCCACGGGTTTGCGCCTCACCTCGCAGGAGGGCAGCCTGCTTGATGAACTGCCGCCCATCACCACCTTCCTGAACCGCATTCTGGCATTGCCGATTGCGTTGCAGAACCAGTTCTTCGAGTTGTTCGAGGAGCTTCTGTGCACGCGCGTCGAATCCGCCATCGCTTCCGGCATCTATGATGTGGGCCTCGAAACCCTCACCGCCGAAAGCCTCATCATTACCGACCGCCGCGTGCTTCACACCCATGAGCGCAGCGGCGCCACCACCTCGCTGCTTACCATCCGCCGCGAGGACAGGAACGAACCGCTGGACCTTGAACAGGCACTGGCGCTTGCGGGCGAAGCGGGCTTGCGGTTTCTGGTCAATCCAACGTCGGGGCGCGCGGCCATCGAAGCGCCTGCCTCATCCCTCACGCTTGAGGATGGCAGTGTCGAGCCGCGTGTCCGGCTCATCCGGCCCCTGTCGCGCGATGCCGTGCGCAAGGCGTCCATGGCTTCAAGCCATTGGCGGGAGGCCACGAAAGAAGAATTTTCGCAGTTCTGGCTGAAAGAGCTTGCCACGATCCCGCCCACGCGCGCCAGCGACGTGCATCTCGTTACCGGCCTGCTCCTGCCCGTGTGGAAACACCTCCCCCGCGCCGCCAGCAAGGTCTATCGCCTGCAGACCGATGACGGCGAGCGCATCGTCGGTCGCCTGATCCCTGCCGCCGACGTGCCTGCGCTGCGCACCGCCTTCAATCTCGATGGCGGTCCCGCTCTCGGCGCGGAAGACGTTTATGCCATCCTCGTTCAGGACGGGCGTTCCGTCAGTTTGCGCAGCGGCCTTGGATTGCGCGTGTCTTCCGTCATGGGCGCGAAACGCATCGAGCTTACGGGCTTTCGTGATGCGGAGGTCGAGCAGCTCAAATCCTTCGGTTTCTTCACCGAGATCATCGCCTGGCGCCTGCGCATGTTCCTGCCGCATGACGCTCCCGGCGGTATCGAGACGCTGTCGCGCCTGTTCGCTCTCTATCCGCCGCTCGCGGCGGACGACGCCCTTCTTTCCACGGAAAGGAGCAACTGACATGACCCGTATGCTCTTTCATGGGACCATCTCCGAACTTGCGCAGCGCCTTGCAGACGATGCCGAAGCCGTCTGCCGGGCTTATCTTCCCAATGGACGCCGCAACGGCGCCTACTGGATTGTTGGCGATGTCCAGGGCGCGCCCGGCCGCAGCCTGTTCGTCCGCCTTACCGGCAAACGTGCAGGCAAATGGCGCGACGGCGCCACGTCGGAATATGGCGATCTCCTCGATCTTATCCGCCTCAACAAAGGCTGCGCCAGCGTGCATAATGCGGCGGATGAAGCGCGGGCATTCCTGCGCGATCCGGTCCCTGCCTGCGCCCGCTGCGATGATCGCCCGGTAAAGGCGCGAAACACCGCCGTCATGGCCCGCAGGCTCTTTGCTGCAGCGCGGCCCGTCCCCGGAACCCTGGCGGAGACGTATCTGCGTGAACGCGGCATTACCGCCCGGCTCGACTGGCCATGCCTTCGCTTTCATCCCGCCTGCTGGCACAGTCCGGAGGATGACGCGCATCCGCCGCGAGGCTGGCCCGCGCTGCTCGGCGCCGTCACCGCGCCCGACGGCAGGCTTACCGGCATTCAGCGCACCTGGCTTGCCCTCGACGGCGGCGGCAAAGCCCCGTTTCGCACGCCGCGCAAGGCCCTCGGCCATCTCCTCGGCAACGCCGTGCGCTTCGGCGCGCCGGACGGCATCATGGCTGCCGGCGAAGGCATCGAGACCGTGCTCTCGCTGCTGGCGCTCTTTCCGGCATTGCCCATGGCCGCTGCCCTTTCCGCGACGCATCTTGCCGCCTTAGCCCTGCCGCCCTCGCTCGCCCGGCTCTACGTGCTCCGCGACAATGACGCTGCAGGCCAGTTTGCGGCAGAGCGCCTCGGCCAGCGCTGCCACGACGCAGGCATCGACTGCCGTGTGCTCACGCCGGCGGCCGAGGATCTCAATGCCGATCTCCGCGCCGGACCTGCGCGCGCCGTGAAGCAGCGGATGCTCGCGCAGATGGCGGCGGCCGACCGCATCCGTTTCCGCCGCTAAGGCCAAGAGGCAAGGCCCCGTGCCGCGCCCTTCGGCATCACCGTTCAGCGGACAGGCCGCATGGAGGTTCCCCGTTCGTGGAAGAGGCCCGCCCCTCGCGCCTTTTATGGTGGCGAGGGGGCCAGAGGCGGGTACGGAGGGCAACGGCGGCAGGCCGTTTATTTTCCGCCGCGGCCCCCGAAAAGTGGGGGCCGCTTTGCATCGCGAAACAAAATAAACGGCCCGCCCGCCGTCC
>JBNKTW010000177.1:0-25006 GCA_050298295.1 Rhodomicrobiaceae bacterium | reverse complement strand
CCATAGATAGAGGTGGCATGTGTCCGCCGCGGCGCCGGATACCGGCAGCGCCTTGATCTCGTCCAGCGTGAGCGTGGTGTAGCGGTTCAGCCGCCCGTGCTCGGGGGCCATCTTGCCCGTCCGGTTCTGGAATTGCCAGGGTGGGTCCGCGAGGATCGCACCGAAACATCCGCGGGGGAAAGCGTTACTCACCCCAGCACCGCCTTCCCGAGGTCCGGCCGGATATCTTTCCCGTTATCCGCCAGATCGAGCGAGATCATCGCCGCGTTGAGCCAGGCCAGATGCGTCTCCTGACCTTTCTCTGTCGCCTTCTTCTGCTCAATTCTTGCGGGATAGATTTCCCTCAAGATGTCGATGGCGCGGGCGATGGCGACTTTCTGGCGATGGAGAGGAATCAGGACGGGACTTGTTTCAGTCATATCCGGACCTCGCGGACTGGCGTATCGTTCCATTCCCGGCCATCAAGGAGACGGCCGGCGGGCTTTTTGCCGAGTTTCCAGACGGCGGTTTGATCGCCCTTGGTCCAGTTGCCATGGCGGTCCTCTTCGGCCCACGGGCATCGACACCAGGAGGGATTCACGGCATCCTCTGGCGATTGGTCCTCAGTGACCCATTCACCCCATTGCTTGAAGAAGAACGGGACGCTGGCCGCGATGCACTGATCGCGAAGCGAGCGCGCCCAGTCAGGGTGCATTGGGCGGGCGTTGGGGCCGCTTTCGCCGCCGGCAATTACCCAGTTGAGCCGCCGCACGCCAGGATGGTTGCGTTGCACGCAAAATCCGCTGGCGAAGTCATGCTCGGGGCACCAGTCCCATATCCCCCGCAGGTCCACCGGCCCCAGCAGTGGCTCGCAACTCACGAAACGTATCGCCGCAGGTGTCCGCAATAGGTGCGGTATCCGCTCATCCGCGCGCTTCTGGTCTTCGCAGGAGACACCAAGCCATACATTCGGAAGCGGCCAAGCACATACGTCGAGCTGAGCGTGACAGTCGAATTCGCGGCGGCGGTTGGGCAACCGGCTAACATATTCGAACATGCGCTTTGGGCGCTTTGTCAGTATCTGAAAGGTATGGTGCGGACACAACACCATGGTGGCGAACACATCATCGATCCAGCTATCGGAAACCGCCTCATGAAAGAGGTCGCCCATGCTGTTCACGAAATAGGTGGTAGCTTTCTTGCGCCGGCGCGGTTCCAAGAGCACCCTTTCGGGGGCGAAATCGATCCTGCCAGTCCATACCGGCCCGGACTTTGACGGCTTCGTCAGTCCCCAGTAATGCTCGACACCCATTGCATCAAGACGTGCCGCCATCCGCATGGCGTAGCAGTTCGCGCACCCAGGTGAGGCAAGCGAGCAGCCAACAACCGGATTCCAGGTTTTCTCGGTCCATTCGATCTTGGTCATGCCGCTGCCCCTTGTCTTGCGGGCGCTGGCGCAAACCCAGTGCGCATCCGCCCAGGCTGATCCTCGCTCGTCGGCTGCCTGGCCTGCATCTCCTCCAGCCTTTTCACGGCTTCATCGAGCGGCTGGCCGAGGCACTTCACGGCAACAATCATTTCCTTGAGGTGCGCGATGGAGAAACCTTCGGAGCGCTCCACCCATTCGTCGAGACCGTCCTCCTTAAGACTGGGCTCCTTTGCTGAAAGATAGACGCGCCGCGCTGCTGCGCTTGGCATGCCGATGTAGCGGATGGTATCGAACCGCGACGGCCGGTCCACGAAGCGGCGGTCGAGGCGTTCCGGGTAATTGGTGGTGGCGACGAATACGATATTGTCGGTTTGCGTCTCGCCATCGAGCAGGGCCAAAAGATCGCTTTCGCCCCAGCGGCCTACCAAAGCATCTAGATCTTCGAGTATGCCCACAATCCGCCGCGCCGGCTCGATCTTCCTGAGAAGCCGCAAGACGGCACTGAACAAAGATGGTTCGTTGATGAGAAGCACAATGCCGTCATGCTCTTGCACGAGCTTCTTACTGAGCAGGCTGACCGTCGATGTCTTCCCCGAAGCCGGCGGCCCCCAAAGCAGAAAACCGCGTTTCAGCAGGAAACCACGGGACCGGAAATCCGGCTCGCGCCGCCAGAACTCCTCGAACTCCGCGATCAAGGAAGAACTGGCCTCATCGGGCAAATCAAGCAGGCTGTCGGTGTGAACGTCCTGCCTTAATACATGGGCACCGACCTCATGCGAGAAGCCGCAGACATAGGCACCGCCGGGCAATTTTTCGCATGTCTCTGAAGTTCCCCAATAGATGCCATCGCTGATAGACCATCGGCGGGCACTGGCGAGGTGCTTGGCGTCCTCTAGCTGCCCGTGCGAAGGAGCGTCTGGATAATGCTTCGCCGGCTGTGTACCGACATTCGCGAAGAATTCTGGTTCCGTCTTCATGCCGCCGCCCTCTTCAGGATAGGCCGCGCGCAACCGCGCTCCTTTCTTAGGGCCCTTAACTTCGCGCCCGTATACCTGGAGCGATCCACCCAGATCCCAACCCAGATCTCGCAGGGCTTGTTGCTCCGGGTCAGCGCGGTCTGCTTGCCGGTGATGACGAACCTCATGCCATTGCGCCATCGCGTCGGCATCATCCGGCGGCGTTGGTTGTTATCGGCGAAGATATCTTCGATTTGCCTCCACATCAGAACGCCAAGAGATTTCAGGTCTTGAAGTCCCGGCAATCCTCCAGACGCTGGTGCGCCAACAGACCGGTATTTCATGCCGCTCTTCCTTCCGTGTGCCTCGCCTCTTTTTCAGCTGCGATCTCGGCAAGCGCGGTCCGCACCTTTTCTGGTCCAGTCCCAAGATCGTTCGCGATCTCCGTCACGGTGAGATGCCCCGCCCTGCGTCCGACCGCGCTTTTGAGCTTTGTCCATTTCGCGGCGGCATAAGCTTCACGGTGCGCATCATTGCAGAACCGTCCTTGGCCGCGCTCCAGCGGCGCATCGCAATGGAGGCAATGCCTGACATCGCCATTACGTTCGCGCGCCTCCGGGCTTAACCGCTGGTCCCAGTTCCAGTCCCTTTCGTGCTGCCTGGAACAGAAGCACTTCTGGTTCGACTTCAGCGCCTTCCCGCATTGCCGGCACGGACGCACCGGCTTTTGCGCCTTGCGTGTTTTGATCCCGAGGCGGGCCAGATCGGCGTAGAGGACCTGGTTGCGGATGCCGGTGCGGGCCTGAATGGAAAGCGCGCTCTCGCCATGGATGTAGGCTTGCGCCGCGGCTATTCTTTCCGGCGGAAGTCCGCTGCACGAAACGCGCGGTAGCCTCAGCGGAATACTGCGCTGCCGCAAGGTCTTGTAGAAGATTGTGGGATTGACGCCGCTGGCCAGGATGGCGACGACTGGTTTGCCCATTATGTAAGCCTGTACAGCGGCGTCCAGCTTTCCGGCAGATGCCGTGACGGTCATGCACATGACGACCATCCGCAACTCCGGCAGTTTTTGCAGCCGGCCTGGGCGACAACTGCTGCTTGATGACAGCGCGGGCATAAGGCTTGCGCTGAGGGCACGGGATCATTCACCGGCACCATATGTGATCCGGTTGGTTCCGGTGCCGGCCCGTTCGCTTCCCACATCCCGCAGGCTTGGCAATGCTCCTCGATGATGTCCCCGATGGCCGCGAGCAGGCTTGGCACGTACTTGCCGTTCATCCAGGCTCCACCCCGCGGATCGAAGACCGCCTTAAGCTCTTCGACAACGAAGGAAACATCGCCGCCGCGCCGGAAGATCGCGCTAATCATGCGGGTGAGCGCCACCGTCCAGGCGTAATGCTCCAGGTTCTTCGAGTTGATGAAGATTTCGAACGGGCGGCGCCGGTCTCCATCGGAAGTATCGTTCAATGTCGCGTAGATGGCATGCTCGGAGCCAGGCCATTTCAGCTTATAGGTTGAGCCATTGAGAATGGGCTCGCGTGGCTTGAGGACGAGGCCGGCAGCCTCGCGGCCGGCATCTGTAACTTCGAAGAGCGCGTCGTCTCCCCCGTCCAGGGACGCGCTTGCGGCTTCCTGTTTCCCTGCGGCAGGTCCGGGCACCGAAGCCTCCAGCACCGCCCCCGTAACGGCGTTGGGCCGGAAGACGGTGCACCCTTTCAGGCCGAGTTCATGAGCGGAGCCGTAGATATCGTGAAAATCTTCAAAAGGGATATCCGGCGGGCAGTTGATTGTCTTCGAGATCGAGGCGTCCACCCAGGGCTGAATGGCGGCCTGCATCGCGAGATGATCCCGCGGGGAGAGTTCGCGCGCGGTGACAAAGCTTCCGGGATTGTCCGTTCCGGACTGCCTCCACTTCGCATAGGCATAATCCTCGACGCGCTCTATACGCACCGATCCGCCGGGTTGCAGGATTTTCCGGTCGTAGGCGAGATCGAAAATCGGCTCTATGCCAGAGGAAACATTGCCGGCAAGAAGCGAGATCGTGCCGGTCGGCGCGATGGAGGTGAGATGGGAGTTGCGAAGCCAGTTCCCGGTTACCGGAGTTCCATCCTCCTGCAAAATCGGGCGCCTGAGCCTAAAAGGAAACCGATACTTCTCCGGATCGTATAGCGGAAACGAACCCTTCTCACCGCCCAATGAAACACTGGTGTCGATTGCAGCCTCTGTGATCCAGCGCATCCAGAGTGTGGCTCGCCGCCGGCCTTCCTCCGTACCGTACTGACTGCGGCACATTGCGAGTGCATCGCCGAGCCCGGTAAAACCAAGGCCGATCCGGCGTTTCGATTCCGCCTCCGCCTTCTGTTGCGGTAACGGGAAGTTTGATATGTCGATGACGTTATCCAAGAAACGCACTGCCGTTCTGGTGGTGCGCTGCAATGCTGACTGGTCAAGAAAGGCGTTCGCTGTGAACGGATTTACGACGAATGCCGCCAGATTGATCGATCCCAACAGACATGCTCCATAAGGAGGCAAGGGAACCTCGCCACATGGATTCGTTGCCTGGATCGATTCGCAGTAGAAAAGCGCATTTCCCTGGTTGATACGGTCGATAAACAGTATACCAGGCTCCGCATACTCGTAGTTGCTTCGCGTAATCTTCTGCCACAGTCCACGCGCGCTCACGGTCCGGAAAACCTCGCCGCCGAAGACAAGCGGCCAGTCCTCATCCGCCTTGACAGCCTGCATGAAGGCATTGGTTACGAGCACCGATAGATTGAAGTTCCTGAGTCTCGCGGGATCGGCCTTGGCCTCGATGAAGGCTTCGATGTCCGGATGATCGCAGCGAAGGACACCCATCATTGCGCCCCGGCGCCGTCCCGCGGACATGACAGTCCGGCACATCGCGTCCCAGATATCCATGAAGCTGACCGGCCCAGACGCCTCCGCTCCGATACCGCGCACCAAGGCTCCATTGGGCCGGAGCGTCGAGAAGTCGATGCCGATCCCTCCGCCCGCCTGCATTGTGAGAGCGGCTTCCCGCACGGCGCGGAAGATACCGTCCATGGAATCCTCGACGGCTCCCATGACGTAGCAGGCAAACAGCGTCACCTTCCATTCCGTGCCAGCGCCGGTCAGGATCGGGCTCGATGGTATGAATCTGAATCCGTCAAGGATTTCGTGGAACTTTTGCGCCCATACCTCTTGCAGGTCAGCCTTCTCGGCTGCGGCGACGGCATTCGCAACACGCCGCCAGGTTGCCTGGATATTGGGTTCGTCCCGGTAGCGGTACTTGTCTTTCCAGATCTGGTAGGAAATCGGGATATCGAGTCCCGAACCTTCGATACCGGCATGGGCAGTCGTGGCACCAGGGCTGCAGTCATCAGGCATGAACGCACCTCACTTAGACGAGAACTGAAACAAGTGATCCGGAGAAGTTGCCGGCGATCCCGCCTTCTCCAGCTTGGCAAGGGGGACAAAGCTCGATGCCCTGTTTGATTCGCTTCTGAGAGAGCGGGGCACCGCAGAGGAGGCATTCCGCCGCGCGGGGATCGTAACCAGCGCCGGCAAGATTGGAGCAGCGGGGCGAGCAGTAATCCGCATCCCGGTCTTTGCCGGGAACGAAGGCGCGGCCACAGAACGTGCACTCAACCGCGCGCGCCCGGAAGACATTCCTCAAAAGCATCCCGGCTGAGATCTTGACGGAAGCGGAAGGCTGTCCTCCCCCGGTGTGGCGCTCCGCTTCTGGCTTGTGGATTTCACAGGTGCCGCGTACACCCGCCGCGGCGGGCCTATTGGTTAATTTTTCCTTTGATCTCTGCGGCTTAATCCTCATAACCGGACTAAATACGCAATACGTGTTTTCCGTCAACACCCTATGTGTTTCGAAACAATGTATACGCACCGTATGGATAATAATGACTTGACAAAAAGCCGGGCGGAGCGGCTGAGGCAGGCGCGGAAGCGGGTCTTCAATACCGCGACGGAAGCGGCCACCAGGCTCGGTGTCGGGTACTCGACCTACTCGGCATGGGAAAACGGCAGGCGGGGAATCACGGCCGATGCCGCAAAACGCATAGCCCCTGTCCTCAAAACCACACCAGAATGGATATTGTTCGGCTCAGGAAAGCAGCCCGGTGCCGGTACTACCGGAAAAAATATCCGCAACTTAAGCTTGTTTTTAACGTTTGAAAGCGATTATTTTCAACAAATTTTGAAAGGGCTGTATCCGGAGCCGACCGCAATGATAAGCGTAGATGCGTCTGAGGAGCTGCCGAAACGGTTATTTTGTGTTGGCCCTATCACCGACCGGGGAATGGAGCGGAAGGAGTGGCCTGCTTATCCCAGGGGATGTAAAGTGTTTGTGGATCCCGATGCCGCTTACGAACCAGGCGACGTGGTTCACGTCTGGATCGAGGAACTAAAAGATTCGATTATCCGGGAGTACCGGGAGCGGCGTGAGACAGACGGCAAGATTACGAAGATCCTCACACCCTATAACACCGCGGCATCGGAACGCATCTTTCATCCGGAAAGCGGGGATTTCATCATCGGATTGGTGGATGGCATCTTGTCTCTGCCCCGCCGCCGTTAGCACGCTACGCCTTCCGCGTTAATTCCAAATTCACATTAACACAAATCGAAGAAAAATCCTGTTGACCTCGAATTACGCACAGTGCATATCGATTACCCGTGGTGCGTAGAAACGGAAGGATGAGGTATACCAAATGAATAATGGTACAGGAACTCAGTGCTTGGCGAGCGCGACGAAGACAGCCGTCGAGAAATTTGCGGATTACGCGATTCGCATAGAGGCTCGTGCCAACAGTTTTCAAATAGCCCTGGTGGGGATTTCGGCCGCGATAAATGAGTTCAACCGGCACGGCGGCTCACCTGAAATGGCGCCAGCAGTTTTGCTGGATATTCTCCAGCGCTGCGAAAACGCCTTGGACTGGAGGCCGTAATGGCGAAAGGGGACGCGGAAGACATCGTGCCCAGCGGCCAGGGGCGGGTGAAAAATCCCGCCGTTGACAAGCGCTTGGCCAGGAATCGCCCGGGGCCGACAGGACAGGGACGGGTTGCTGACCCAGCAAAAGACAAACGGCTCCGGGTGAACCGGAAGCTGGAAACGGAGGAACAATGAGCAGCCGTTGCATTCCCTGCGACTATTGCGGCGGCATCGCAGAGCTTGTGACCGGGCGTGCCGTCTATCCGCTTCGTTCTGATTTGTGGAACAAGATGTTCTACCGGTGCGCGCCCTGCGATGCTTGGGTTGGCTGCCACCCCGGCACCGTGCGGCCATTGGGTAGGCTCGCCAATGCAGAACTGCGCCGCTGGAAAGGCCTCGCCCATGCCATCTTCGATCCGCTCTGGCGCCGGAAGATGCAAAAAGAAAAATGCCGCAAGGCCGATGCGCGCGGGAAAGCCTATCAATGGCTTGCGGCGCAAATGGAAATTGAGCCGGAGCTTTGTCACATCGGAATGTTCGATGTCGAGAAGTGCCGGCAGGTTGTCAGGATCTGCGAACCGTACAGCAGAAAGCGTTTGAGCGTCCAGTAAAGAGTACATTCCTCGCGGTTGTGTGGGCCGTCAGGGATGATCTGAAACGGATGAGGAAAGCAAAGGACTTCAAGCTATGAAAGTAAGAATTCGAGAAAAATTAGACCGCGAAACCTGGTTAAAATGGCGAGGCGAGAACATCAATGCCTCCGAGATCGGCGCCATGGTGGGAGTGCACGACTACTATACCAAACTGCAGCTCTACCATGAGAAGAAGTCGGGACTGACGAAAGAACAGACCCGCGCCATGGAGCGGGGGCTCGACATGGAGTCCGCTATTCTTGCCATGGTCACCAGGGAGAAGCCGCACTGGCGGATCGAACCCTGCAAACATTATTACGACATTCCCGAGCATCGCATCGGGTGCTCGCCGGACGCTTTCGTGTGGAGCGAGGAATGGGAAGGCCATGCCAACCTGCAGCTCAAGCTAGTGGCACGGCCGGTGTTCGAGCAGAAATGGCAGCAGGAGGACGGTGGTTTTGCCGTTCCGATCTATTATCAAGTCCAAACGCTCACCGAGGCGAAGCTAACCAGGGCTGCGCGGAACTTCATCGCTGCTTATGTCATCGAGACCTTCGCCCGCGATGGAGTTCAGGATCTCTTCATCCAGGAAATCCCAATTCACGAAGGCGCTTGGGCGGCAGTCACCAGAAGCACCGCTGCATTTTGGCATGACTTCGATGCCGGTATTGAACCGGCAGTGGAACCAGAGCGCGATAACGGCTTCATCAAACGCCTCTACCCAACGGAGGATGGCAGCATCGTCGATCTGACTGGCGATAACGAGTTGCCTGAGGCGCTCGAAGCCTATCGCCGTCTCAGCGCCCAGCTTTCTGAGGCCAACAAACCGGTGGCCGAACTCGAAAAGCAGCGGAAGGGCTGGGCCACCTTAATCCAAGCCAAGCTCGGCAGCGCCTCTGGCGGCATCCTGCCCGGATGGGAGATCACATGGAAGGAACAGCAACGGAAAGCCTGCCAGTTCCGGCAACTGCGGGTGAAGCAAGTGGGGGCACGCTAATGTCCACACACCAGCAAAAAGCGCTCACGCCAATTGAAAAGATCCGGGCCGGACTGACTAGGATGGAGCCTCAAATCAAACAGCTCCTGCCCCCTCACATTGACATAGGCCGCTTCAACCTTGTCGTAATGAGTGCGGTACACCGGAATCCCGATCTGCTCCAGGCCGACGGCAAATCCCTGTTCGGTGCCTGCCAGCAATGCGCGCAGGATGGATTGATGCCGGACGGTAAGGAAGCAACGCTTACCGTTTACAAGGCCAAGGTCATAGTGGACGGCACCGAAACCTGGATCAAAAAGGTCCAGTATCTTCCGATGATCCTGGGTATCCGCAAGCGCGTGCGCGAGTCCGGCGTAATGGCGGATTGGGTGACGCGTATCGTCTATAGCAACGATAAGTTTGAGATTGTACTCGGCGACGACGAGAGAATTGAGCACAGGCCAGCAATCTCCAATCGCGGCAAGCCAATCTGTGTCTACTCAATAGCCACCTTCAAGGACGGCACGAAGTCCAGGGAGTGGATGCCGATCGAGGAGGTCAACCGCATTAAGGCGCGCAGCAAGAGCCCGGAAAAGGGCCCGTGGGCTACCGACTACGACGAAATGGCGAAGAAGACGGTTGGCCGCCGTCATGCGAAGTCATTGCCGCTGACCCCTGAGATTGATCGTGTCGTCAGCCGTATTGATGACCTCTACGATTTCGATCACAGAACTGCGGCGCTGGCCGGAGATGCTTCCCCTGCCAAACGCATCGCGACCGTCAAGACACTCGACGATATCGCCACAACCTTGGAAGACGCCAAAGGCATCCCTTCCAACACTCCAACGGCTCCGGCGGATAGTGCCCATAGTGCGCCGGAGCCAGAGCCGCCAGCGGATCACGTTCCACCCCGTACCGCTGGCGGCTCCCCGGCACCCAAAGCACGCGCCGATGCCCGCGCCCGCGGGCAGGCCGATCACGCCAAGCAGCTCAGCCGCAAGGCGGTTCCCGGCGATTTGAAGCCGGACAGGATACTCGCGGACGAATGGCGCGCAGGCTGGGACGAGGCCGAGGCAGAAGCGCGAGCCATGAACCAGGACGGAGGGAACTGTGAGTGACCAAGTAGCAGTACCCGCGCTCGAAATTGCCGATCTTCTGTCAGCCGCGGGTTTTGCCGTGAAGATTCGCATCGAGCGCGCGACCGGTCTCAACTACAAACGGCTGCAGTTACTGCGGAATGTTTCCCTGTATCCGGATCTGTCTGTTAAGGGACATGCCGCTTACCTGGGGATAGAACCGACCCATGCCAGCTATCACTTAATAGCACTTTCTGCCGCGAAGTGCATCGAGCCTTATTCCGATGGATGCCACTGGAAACTAAACAGGCGGCTGGTTTTCTACAGGACGACTTCCACGGGAGAGGCTTATCTTTCCGAGGTCCGGGGGAAAGCTGCGGAGGCGGCGCGCGGCATCATGACCGGCGAGGAAGTGCAGGCCTTGCGCGAGGCATTAAGCCGGTACGCTTTCGCGGATTGAATTGGCGCGGCCTGCCTGCATGGCGGGCCGTCCCCCTCCCGGTTCCCCACTCAAAGGAGTTCAGCGTATCATGAGCGACCCGATGATCATGAAGGTCAAGCTGGAAGACGGTGGCCGTGTCACCGTTCACTTCCGCGAAAAAAAGGGCCTCGATGAGAAGAACATCGAATTCAAGTCGAGCGAGAAACCGGACCCGGATCTTATCGGCGCCCTCCAGGCCCTGCATGAAGGCGTCCGCGATATCTGCGAATTGCCGGAATGGTGGTGCAAGGACAAGCTGAAAGTGACTGGCGTCACCTGGTCCTTCAGCGAAGGCACTCAGGTTCGCGGGGCCTGCCTCATCGCTCAGGCGGCGATCTCAACCGCGCAGGCGCCCCTCAATCTGGTGACACCGCACCTGCCCTTCGAGCAGTACAACGAGGACGGTCAGGCCCCGCTGATGCCGGATGCCATCCAGGCACAACTGGACCGGCTGGAGATCGAAGCGCTGGCCTACGTCAGCGGCGAGAAGAGGGCGCAGCTATCGCTGGCGCTGGTGGCGTGATGCCCGTCATTATCGGGATCGACCCCGGAAAGAATGGCGCCATCGCCGCATACGATAGTGCCACGGGCGCGATTGGCGCCACTTGGGCCATGCCGCAGATCACGGTAAGCCGCGGGAAAAAGAGGCGGGATGAGGTGGACTGGGCCGCTTATGCTGAACTGCTGTGGCAGATCAAGCTCAACTACGCGCCGTCCCTGCTTGTCGTCGAACAGGTCCACAGCATGCCCCGGCAGGGCATTGCATCGGCATTTACCTTTGGGGACACCTATGGCGGCCAGCGGCAGCTGGCCATCCATATCCTGGGCTGCAGGATCGAATTGGTGGCGCCACACACCTGGAAATCCGCCATGAGGATAGGCACCGCCCTCGACGACATCTACCGTGCCGCCTGCAACCGCTGGCCGGGCTGGGCATGGAAAACTCCTCGCGGCCGGATCTGTCACGATCTCTGCGAGGCTGCCTTATTGGCGGCATATGGGCACCGGTTGCTGGAGGCAGGCAAATGACAATCCTGGCCCTCGTGCTCGGCCACCCCGTTGGTTACGCCTACCGGAAGCCGGATGGAACGATATCTTCTGGCGCGCAACTTACCGTTCCTGCTGGAAGAAATGACCTGGGGACGCAGGAGTTTGATCAGTGGTTCAGCAGAACGCTCTATTACAGCGCTAGCCAAAGGGCCGTCTATGTCTGCGGCAACGGCTGCGAAAACATGGAACAGGCGCTCACCGTGCAGCTCCGCGGCACGGTGGTTCCCTGGGAGAAGATCCAGCCCGGCGCAGTCCAGAGATTTATCGCCGGCGACCCGGACGTGGATGACAGAACTCTCGTGGACCGTGTTCTTGCCGCCGGCCACTTTTCGGGGACTACCACCGAAGCCGAGGCTGGAATGGAGAAACCCGCGCCGGCCCCTCTGGAATCCGCAGATGCTCAAATTCTTTCATAGGGCTGCGGGCGAATTGCTGCCATCCAGCCCGATTCCAAACACGGAGCCCAAGCGCATTCTCAGAACGGTGAGTATCGAAGAGGAATGCAGCTATTGCAGGGGCTGGTGGGTGTGGGCGGTGACATCCCCGAGACAGCGATATGTCCCGGAAATGCTGCGGGGAATTGCCTTGGAAGTCCGCTGGCATGACGGCGGGGAGAGCAAGATCGTTTTCCCGGAAGAGGTTGAAGCGTCCGGCAGGATCGAAGGCCTGCTCTGGCGGCCATTTGTTCAGGGAATTCCAGTTGGAGCGGGCATCCGTGAATTATCCCGATGACATCGACAGAGAGTGCGTTGCCCTTTGCGATGCGCTCAATTCGCTGCCCGGCATTATTAAGGCGTCTGGAGCTGGGGCATGACGAATCTCTTGTCGGCAGGTGCATCGATTCTTTTCATTATTGGGCTCGTCACCGCGATGTACATCCATGCTCCGGCGGGAATTACGATCATTGGCGCCGCAGCCGAGCTGTTTAAATTGGATATCATGACTGCGGGCGCGAGATAGGGCGCCGTCCAGTGCGTCAACCAACAGGTGTGTGTGATATGGAAAGCCCCCTTAAGCTTTATCGTTTGCACGAAGCCATTGAGGTGTTCTTTCCTGGCATTGGCCTTCAGGAACGTGACCTCATGAAGGAGGTCAAACGGGGGAGGCTGGCACTCACCAAAATTGGTAACCGGGTTTTTGTCAGTGAAGTTGCATTAAGGAATATGTTAGACGCATGCCAAGAAAGAAAAGTCCCCCCAGACTCTACCTCAAGCGGGACGCCGGACGCGCTGCCATGTGGATCATCCTCGACGGCGGCCGGAAGATCAGCACTGGATGCCCTGAAGGAGCAGAGCAAGAAGCTCAGAAGCGGTTTTCCAAGTACCTCGCGGAAAAACATGAAGCGCCGGGCGAACGTCGTGCCGCTTCAGCGCTCATAGCAGATGTGCTCCTGCACTACCTGCAGAATGTCGTACCGCGTACCGCCCAGCCCAAATGGACAGCGTACGTAATTGACAAATTTGCAGAATTCTTCGGAGAGCGTAAAGTTGCCGAGATCACAGGAAAGCTGTGCCGCGATTATGAGACTCGGCGCAAAATAGAAGGAATTGGCGAATCGACGGTGCGCCGCGAGCTTGGCATCCTTTCTGCAGCGCTCAATTTCTATCATGCCGAATTCGTACTCGATACCGTCCCCGTCATAACCAAACCGCCAAGCGCTCCACCGCGCGAGGCATGGCTGACCCGAAGTCAAGCCGCAGCCCTTTTATGGGCGGCTTGGCGGGCGCCGGAAAGCAAGCATCTCGTCCGCTTTATTTTGATCGGGCTCTACACCGGCACGCGGTCCGGACCGATCCTGAGCTTGCGCTGGATGCGCTCGCCGCAGGATGGATCGATCGATATCGAGCGCGGGCTGCTTTACCGGCGCGGAACTCAAGCCAAACAGACCAAAAAACGCCAACCTCCTGCCCGCCTCCACTGGCGCCTGCTGCCGCATTTGAGACGCTGGCACGCCACCGATACGGCGCAAGGACTAACGCATGTCATTACTTTCCGGGGGCGGCCCGTCGAAAAATTGCGCCGGTCCTGGGAGCAGGCCTGCGCACGGGCAAAACTACCGGAAGATATCGTAAAGCACACGCTCCGGCATACCGCAGCGACCTGGCTGATGCAGGCTGGTACCGATCTTTGGGAAGCAGCGGGCTATCTTGGCATGACCGTCGAAACACTTGAAACCGTTTACGGGCATCATCATCCCGATTTCCAGAAAAACGTGGCGGGCGCACGGGGAGCGGAGAGAATCCGGAGAGCTTGAAGCCATTGCAGTCCGTTTGGGCGAGGGCCGGGGCATTTATCGAAATGCCGCCGGCCCTTAGCTTGCCGGGGGAACATTTGCGGGCCGGGGGACGATTGGGGGATGAAATGGGGATGAAACGCCCCGAAAACCGTGATCAAAACGGGAACATTATAAGGCAAACATGGTAAATTTCCGTTAAGAATCAATGCTAGTGCGAGTCGTACACCCCCTTGGTAAGGGGGAGGTCGACAGTTCAATCCTGTCTTGCAGCACCACCTTTTTCCCAAGAAAATCAGGGCCTTAAGGCTCAATCTAACATTGCACCTAATTTAAGAAGTTGCCGGAAAATGTCGCTTGGAATCAATGATGGTGCTTTTTGATGTTGGGGGATTCGTAGGAGGAAGATATTTTGGTTAATTAGAATGAAATATTCAGGAGAACAACGATTGTACCCCCGTTAGACGCAAATAGTTATTCAGATTATTATACAGGCAAGCCGAACGATAATGGCGCTAAGCAGAGGTTCATAGGTTCGCCAACAACGGGCTAGCTCTCCAATCGAAATGCCAACCTTCTGCACCATGGAAGCGGCCTCACCCATCGTCAACATTCCCCAACCGAACGGATGGGAGCCGCCAGCTTCATTCCGCAGGGGTGGCTTGTGCGTAACCAAGATGGGCGTTGAGCTTCGCGAGCAAATCCGCGGCAGCTTCGGCGATGTTTGTCCCCGGCCCGAAGATCGCCACCGCGCCCGCGCCATACAGCGCGGCGTAGTCGTCCGGCGGGATAACACCGCCCGCCACGATCAGGATGTCCGGCCGGCCCTGCTGCGCCAGTTCGGCCTTAAGCTCCGGCACGAGCGTGAGATGCCCCGCCGCGAGCGAGGACACGCCAACGATATGCACGTCGTTCTCCACCGCTTGCCGCGCCACCTCGGCCGGCGTCGCGAACAGCGCGCCGATATCCACGTCGAACCCGAGATCCGCAAAAGCCGACGCGATCACTTTCTGTCCCCGGTCGTGGCCGTCCTGGCCGACCTTGGCGGCAAGGATGCGCGGGCGCCGGCCGTCGTTCTTTTCGAAGTCCTCGCACATGGCGATGACGCGCCGCACCTTTTCGTCCATCGGCCCGATCTCCTGGCGGTAAACCCCCGAAATGGCGCGCGTCACGGCGCGATGGCGGCCGAATACCGTCTCCATCGCCATCGAAATTTCGCCCACGGTCGCCTTGGCGCGGGCGGCGTTCACCGAAAGCTCCAGCAGGTTGCCGCTGCCGCTCCGCGCCGCTTCGGTGAGCACGGTGAGCGCCGCCTCCACCGCCGCCGGGTCGCGCTCCGCCTTAAGCCGCTCCAGCTTGCCGGCCTGGCGCGCGCGCACCGCCGAATTGTCGACCTTTAGCACCTCGATGGGCGCCTCGTCCTTCACCTGGTACTTATTCACGCCAACGATGGTCTGCTTGCCGCTGTCGATGCGCGCCTGGGTGCGGGCGGCGGCCTCCTCGATGCGCATCTTCGGTAGCCCCGCGCTAATGGCCTTGGCCATGCCGCCAAGCTTTTCGACCTCCTGGATGTGCTCCCAGGCCTTCCTGGCAAGCTCATAGGTTAGCCGCTCGACATAGTAGCTGCCGCCCCACGGGTCGATCACGCGCGCCGTGCCGGTCTCGTATTCGACGAATAGCTGCGTGTTGCGCGCAATGCGGGCGGAGAAATCGGTTGGCAGCGCGAGCGCCTCGTCGAGCGCGTTGGTGTGCAGCGACTGAGTGCCGCCATGTGTCGCGGCGAAAGCCTCCACGCAAGTGCGCATGACGTTGTTGAACACGTCCTGCGCGGTGAGCGACCAGCCGCTAGTCTGGCAATGCGCGCGCAAGCTCATGGACTTGGGGTTCTTCGCGCCGAGATCGCGCATGAGCCGCGCCCAGAGCGCACGCGCGGCCCGCATTTTGGCAACCTCCATGAAATAGTTCATGCCGATTGCCCAGAAGAAGGAAAGGCGCGGGGCGAAAGCGTCGATATCGAGGCCCGCCGCCATGCCGGAGCGCACATATTCCACGCCATCCGCGAGCGTATAGGCCAGCTCCAGGTCCGCCGTCGCGCCGGCCTCCTGCATGTGGTAGCCGGAAATCGAAATCGAGTTGAACTTCGGCATCTTCTGGCTGGTATAGGCGAAGATGTCGGAGATGATGCGCATCGAGGGCTGGGGCGGATAGATATAGGTGTTCCGCACCATGAACTCTTTGAGGATGTCGTTCTGGATCGTGCCCGAAAGCTGCGCGGGCGCAACCCCCTGCTCCTCGCCCGCCACGATGAACAGCGCCAGAACGGGCAGCACCGCGCCATTCATGGTCATGGACACGCTCATTTCGGAGAGCGGGATACCGTCGAATAGCGTGCGCATATCGTAGATGGAGTCGATGGCCACGCCCGCCATGCCGACATCGCCACGCACGCGCGGGTGGTCGCTGTCATAGCCGCGATGGGTGGCAAGGTCGAAGGCAACCGAAAGCCCCTTCTGACCGCCCGCGAGATTGCGGCGGTAAAAGGCGTTCGAATCCTCCGCCGTCGAGAAGCCGGCATATTGGCGGACGGTCCAGGGCTTCTGCACGTACATGGTGGGATATGGCCCGCGCAGGAAGGGCGGCAGGCCGGGATAGGTGTTGAGAAAATCCAGCCCCTCGACATCACCCGGCCCATATGCGGGCTTCAGCGCGATCCCTTCGGGCGTCTCCGTAGCCGCGCCCGCAGTCTCAGCCGCAAGCGATGGCGCTTGCCATTCGGCCTTCGAGAAATCCGGTATGGCGGTCATCCTACGCCCTTTTCTTTATACAAAGGCTGTAACCCCCTCACCCTGTCCCCCCATGGGAGAGGGGACGCCCTAACAAAGGGCACGCCCGGACTCCCTCTCCCATGGGGGGAGGGTTGGGGTGAGGGGAGATTCCCTCTGTTGTTTCAGACTGGCCTAACAGCATCCGCAATCGTGGCCATGAGTGTGGATGTGAACCTCGAAACCTTCTTCCGCTTCCTCTTCTTCGGCGGCGGCGGCAAGCTCCTCCACCTTCAAGGCGGCCTGTGCCTCCTCCAGGATGGCGAGCGCGTTGCAGCCTTCGTGAATGAGCCGGTCGATGGCGGCGGTATCGGATGGATCGAGGCTTTCGAGCACCGGGGCCGGGCCGGCCAGATATACAGCGACGCTTCCGGCCTTTTTCAACGCAGCGGCAGCACCCGGCATGGCAGCATAAACCTTGTCCGAGGAGCACAAGCACGCAACCGGCGCGGGGCTGCGCTTGAAGGCCGCCGCGAGTTCTTCGATGCTTTCGAAACCCCGCTCGGGCACGATCGCCTCGATGCCGCCCGCCGCTAGAAAGCTTTGTACCCAGTTCGAACGGGCGCGGTAGTCATCCGGCTTGCCGAGCAGCGCCACGAAAATGGGCGGCCTCGACCCGATCATTTCAAGTGCGACATCCGCGTGCCAGCGCAGTTCTTCGAAACGCTCCGCGTCGCGCGCCGGGGCTGGGAGCGGCGGGACGGCGATGCTTGCCACCCTGCGGGAGGCGGCGCGCAGATCGCGAAGGCTTGCGCCAGCGCGCGCCGCCGCGATGAGCGCGGCGAAACGCTCGCCTTTGCCTGCCGCGGGCAGCACCGGCAGCCTTCCCGCGAAAGGATGGAATCCATCCGTATCGGGGCTTGCGATCTCTTCCAGGAGAGGCCCGGTTTCGGCGGGGTTCGGGAAGACCGAAACGCCCGTAATCTTATCCGCGCGGGTTGCGATGGCGCGCTCGCGTGCCGCAGCCTTGCGCCGCAGCTCATCCTGGACGAAACCGCTTTCAATCGCGGCGGCAAGCCCGCCCCTGGTCTCGGCCTCGCGGAATAGCGCCCACGCCAAGGCCGCAAGCTCGCCGGTCAGCGCTTCGATATAGGCCGAACCGGCCGCTGCGTCCGCGACGGCGGAGAGGTAACTTTCCTCTTGCAGGATAAGGCTCGTATTCCGGGCAAGCCGGCGCGACAGAGCCTTCGGCCCGCCGCTCGCACTGTCGAAGGGCAAGACCTCGACGCCAATTGCCCCGCCAATCGCCGCGCCGAAGGCCGAGGCGGTTCCGCGCAGCAGGTTCACATGCGGGTCGTAAGCGGTGAGAATGCGTTCCGGCATCCGGGCCAGCAGCATCGGGCCGTCCTGCGGCTTCTCCCCCGCCACTTCAAGCGCGCGGGCCCAAAGCAGGCGCATCGCGCGGAACTTGGCGATGGTGAGGAAAATGTCCGCCGTGGCGGTGAGCGAGAATCCAATGCAGCCGGCTGCCGCCGCAAGCGGCATGTCTGCCTCCGCCAGCGCGCGCCAGTAGCTGACGCCGGCGGCGAGTGTAAACGCCAATTCCTCCACGCCGGAACCGCCCGCGCCGTCCCAGGCGTGGCCGCTAGCCAGGAACGGAACGAAGGACGGGAAATGCTCGCGGATATGGAAGGCTGCGTCCACGTAATCGGCGAAAAGCTTGTCCTTTTGCGCCGGGCGCTCGCCGCTCAGCGCGAAGGCCGTCAGCGGATCGAAGCCGGCCGAACCCGTTATCGCGCCATTCTTTGCCGCCAGCACAAGCGCCGCGTCCGCGAGCGCCGGTCCCGGCGCCAAGAAGCAGGCCGCATCCGCTCCCAGAAGCTTCCCGAGGCCGGCTGCCGTTTCGATGCTCAGGCCAGCATCCAGGCGGATGGACAACGCCGCAGCGCCGCCTCCGGCATCGTCCGGCCCCGGCGCCTCCCCGGCAGTAAGCGGTTGCAGCACATGCCATCCGCGCGAGGCAAAGAGCGGCGGCCTGGGCTGGGCCTGCTGATAGAGCGGCCCGGTTACAAGCCCTTCGTGAAGCGTGGTTCTGAGCGTGCTAAAAGGCGCCTTCGCCAAGGCCTTGTCCACCAGAGCCAGCCATTCGGCCTCGGAGACTTGAGGAAAGCCAGCGGCAAGAGAAAATTGATCCATGGGGCGAATGATAATTGAGCGGACGGAAGGCGTCTACAATCCGGCGGATATTTGAAGAGTGCATTACACTCCTCTTAGCGTGACCGCGAAAACCGCGCTAGAGTTTTTGCCGCAGAGCTAGGAATTTAGGGGCGATGGCCCGGTGAACCTTCAAACGATGGAGAGCCTCCTCAAGCGATGCCGGCGCTGCGTGCTTCACCCGTGCCGAGGGATTGCCCAGGATTATTTTCCGCTTCGTCCACGGTGGCGTCCCTGGCAGGCAATGCAAAATACACCGCCGTTCCCTCGTTAAGGACGCTTTCCGCCCACACCCGCCCGCCGTGACAGCTGACGATCCGCTTGACAATAGCAAGTCCGATGCCGGTGCCTTCGAATTCCTCAACACCATGAAGACGCTGAAACACCTCGAAAAGCATATTTATATACTTCATATCGGACCCGATACCGTTATCTTTCACAAAGTAAACAGCCTCTTCATCCTTCGATGTATCCTCCTACTTGAATTTTGAGGGCTTGCCTGAGGCGGCTAAACTTGACGGCATTGGACAGCAGGCTCACAAAAATCTCACGCAACATGGAAATATCTCCCTTGGCCGGGGGGAGAGGACCGATGTCAGCTTGCAGGCCGCCTGCACAGGCTGCAGCCTTGGTTTCCTCCCAAACCTCGCGCGCCAGATAGTCCTGCCAGCTCGGGCCGCATGTCAGCTTGTCCCGCCATTTAAGGAACTTGGCGTTGATGCGCGGCGAGTATGTTGCCCGCCGGTCACCAACCGTTGCGTGTCATCTCGCGCCGGTGCCCAGACTGAAGATCGGGCTTGCGCTGCAAGGCGAGTTAGATATCTTGATTGTGGCAGGTTGTATCTTCCTGCGGGCCGGCTACGCCACGCACCGCGCGGCGGAAGGCGGCGTTTCTTGGCTCCCGCCAATTCGAGGGGCCGCAGCAGGCCGCCCCAGCAAGCTTAAAGCTTATTCAAGCTATATGCAGCGGGAGGCCTGACAGTAACTGACACAACAGTAACCCTTGTACGAGTCGAAAAGAGATATCTTATGCAAATGAGTACTTCAGCATTCTTCTGTTTCGCACTGGCAGCTTTTACCTTGGTACTGCCCGGCACACCAGCGCTGGCTTTCGAGAGTCCTGCCGCAAAGGGTAACGTCATTAAAGTTAGCGGCGAATCCCGTCAGGAACGTGCAGAGCGCAAAGCTCGCCAGCACTATGAACGCTGCGAACATATTCGCGATCGGTGCCACGGGCGTTATGGTGAGAGGCGCCAATATTATAAATGCTCCAAAGCGCGCGGTTGCGGAGGCATTCCCAAAGGGCCGGTATCGATGACTTTGCTTTTCCCGGCCGGGTGATTACGGGAACCCTCGCGCGGCGCGGCGGCGGCAGGTAGCGGGGAGCGGCGTATACATTATTGGCGTGCCGCCGCTCGCCCCAGGGCATCAAACACACGCCGCCAAACGAGCCGGTAAACTCTGGAAGCCATAACCGGATTGAGCGATGATGCTGGCGCAGGCGCGCCAGCTATCGCCGCGGCTTCGCGTCCGGGCGGTAGCGGGGCCGGAACATACCGATGCTCTCCCGCCGCGTCAGAGGATGCGGGCCGCGATTTACAAGGACTTCGCACCGTATCCGATTGGCATGGCGCAGGTACCCACGGCATCAGCCAAGGAACGCCGGGCTGGCAGACTGCGCGCGTGCCTCAGCCGCGCCGGAGGGCGCCCGCGCCTTGAGACTGGCAATGACTTCACCAAGAATTCGAATTTTCGCCCCGGTCTCCTGCTGTGACTGTGACCCTGTGTCTTGCAGTGCCAGCGAGACGCGCTCGATCACGCCATCCATGGGACCGAAAGTCAGCGCTTTCGCCTGCGCGGCAAACATGGAAGTCTCATGCTGTAGAACTCTCGACGCTTCGTCAGCCAGCTTTTCTATAATCGGGGCGAAGTCTGCTTTTATCAGATCCGGAAGATTGACGCTCCGGTCTTGGGTACCCGCGAGCTTGCCGATCTCTGTCAGATGCGCCGTGAAACCTAGCGCTGCCGGTTCGCTTAACGCAGCGAGCGAAGGCGTGAACGAAACCGGCTGGCCCAGCACGATCATGGGGTTCCCCTTCAGGCCACTGGCCTGCAGGAAGCCCGTGAGTTCCGACTTGAGTGCTTCCTGCTCGCTTGCGAGTAATTTGCCGGCGGCTTGAATGGCGGCTTGGAAATCGGCCTCAAGCCGCATCCGCAACTTGACGTCGATCTGGCTGGCCTGTCCGGCAAGATCATTGTCCGGCATACTACCCAGCGCTTCTGGGGTAAAGGCATCCACCGAGGAGGAGAGCTTCTGTCTGATGAGGCCCACCTCACGGGTGTGGAATGCGCCAAGCTTATCCGAAAAAGCATCGAATTTGGCGGCAAGCCCTTTTCTAAGAGCCGCGATGGCGTCGAGTTCACTACGGGCCTGTCCGGCATCGGCAGGGATCTGCCGAAGCAAGCCGGTTTCAATTTCCAGCCATGCGATCAGGTTGTGGCTAACCGCTTCCACCAAGCGGGTAGCCGCGTCAATCGCACCGGCGATAGGGCCCACGCTCATCATCTCGGATATCGAGAGCGCCAGCGGTAAAAGCCCCGATTTCAGGAAATAGACTTCCGCTATTACTTTGTCGGCAATGCTGCTCTGGTTCAGCCAATTAAGTCCGGCGGCATCCTCCGCTTGCGCATCCACACCACCGCATATTGGAGATGGAGCGGAGCCGGCGGCCGCGCGATTCAGTGCTTTGTTCGCGAAAGCCGCGCTGCCCAGGATGACCGGAATATGGGCGGAAGGAAACTCCTGCTTGAGGGTGGACGAGACCTGATTGCCAATTTTCAGCAAGACTTCTTCGCCGCCTTTCACCTCGTCGACCTTATTTATGAAAATGATGAGCCTGTCCTTCTTCAGGCCCCTCAGCATCCGCAAAAGATTGAGATCGGCCGCCGACAAACGCTGCCAAGCGGTAATGACGACGACACATATATCGGCTGCTTCGAGATTCTGCCTGGTGATTTCGTCGCGGACCAGAAACGGATCGTTGACGCCGGGCGTGTCGATCAGGATCGCCGGAAAGCTGAACGCGCCCAAATCCAAAAAAATATCGGCGGACTTGGCTATGTCCGAATACTCGCCCTCGGTGTACTCCAGCGCACTCTCCGCGTCCGGATGTTCCGCGCCCACATAGCGGACCAGCAGGCCCGGCCGCAACTCCTTATAAGTGTGCTCCTTTCCCAAAAGGTCATCGAAGGAGGTTCCGAGTTTTTCTTTCGCTCTTTCCTCCATCGCTTTCACATGCTTTTTCAAAACCTCCCAGTCGAAATCCGGGAACAGCCGGTCGGTAAGCTCACGCGTTCGCCCGCCCGCGGAGAGGCGGCGCCACTCTTCGCGGCTGAAAAACGTGAATGAAGCCCCCGATTGCGGCATAGCGGGAACGCCGAAATTCAGCCTTGTGATAACCGCGGTACACGGATTGATATCCGACGGCAGAAGCTGCGGCTGCTCTACGAGAACGTTGATGAGGGAACTCTTGCCGGCCTTTACCTGCCCCACGAACGCAATCCGGCAAGCCTGCTTGCGAAGCTGCTCCGCCACGGTGGAAATCACCCGGCTTGTCTCCCCGTCCGCAAGTTCAGCAAGCTTGGCGGCGGCATCCAGGAGATAGCTCCTTTTTTCCTCCAGTCTTGCTCCGACGTTTAGCCTGCGCGATATTGAGAGTTCATCCTGCTCATCACCGTCAGGCTTGGCGGGAGGCTTGAAGGGAGCGGGTTCATCGAGAACGCCTCTCAGAAGCGTGCTAACTTTTTCCGGCGGCGGACTCTGCTGTGTGGTTTCTGCAAATTCAGGTTGAGGAGCGGTCTTTCGCTTCAGGAAAGGAAATCTCACTAGCGAACTCCACAAATCAATAGGCGCTGGTAACACCGGCCCCGGCGCCAACTAAAACGTGTGGTATACTATTTCTTCTTCACCAGGGCTGTCAACTTCCGCGAATTATTTTCTCCATATTGTCATGGAAATATTTGCGAATATGCGTCCAATCGTCTTTCGAGCACGCTATAAATTTTCTTCGTGGCGATGCCTAGCGAACACGTTGATGCGGGGGACGGATCTGGCTATCAATGATGTGTAGTTAATACCTTGTTTTGAGTGGTGTGCTTGAGTCAAATGGATAGAGACGAAAAGCTGCGATTTGCCACACATGCTCTCGTCAGCGCGGAGGGCATCCTGCGCAAGGCTGCGGCGGTTTATCCTCCCTTGGAAGGCCCCGGCCGCGCATTAAGGCGAATAGCGGAGGTAGCAAACAGACCTCTGCGGATTGGGGTTCTTGGCGAGCCGAATTCCGGAAAATCCTCGCTAGCCAATCTTTTCGCTGGCTTCCGGGCGTTGCCGGCCGATCCGGTGGCGAGCACAACACTGCCGGCGCTTCTTAAGTATGCTCCCGCGCCTTCCGTTACCGCCATTTACAAGAATGGCGGGAAGATCGTTTTACCGGCGAGTCAAAATGTCGCGCAGGCTATCGCCGCCCTTGGCGAGAACGGCTCAAAGATCACCCCTCCGGCGGGCAAGAACGTTCCGGAAGGCGCCATAAAGTACCTGGAAGCGGGAATTCCAAGCGACCTGCTCCGTTCCGTTGAAATACTGGACTTCCCCGCCAGCCAGGATCCGGCAGGCTTTGGGATGGACGCCGCGATCTGGACAACGGTCGCGACTCAGGCCTGGCGCGAGTCGGAACGCGCTCAATGGCTGAAAGTACCGGAGGCGATCAGGTCGCGCGGCCTGCTCGCCGTAACGTATTGCGATATGATTGCCGGCGGGAAACATGACCTGAAGAGACTGCAAGCGCGGCTTGAGAAACTCGCAAAGCCCCACTTCCAGGGGATCTGTTTCGTGGCTGCCGGGGACGGGGACCCAGCAAGCGCGGCATTCAAGAATAAGCTTTTGTTCCTGCAAGTCCAATATTTGACACAGGAGTTCTCCGCCGAGCGCCTGGGCAAGGCCATGGCCATTGCGCGCCGCGTGATGAAAAGAGCGATCGAGACGCTCGGCCCTGGAGCGGAAGCAGCCGCTTACAGTGGCCTCGCCCTCCCTGGAGGCCCAGGAGCCGGCAAAGATGCGCTCGGTGAGAATTGGCTGAAGGATCTGCGCGAGCTGCTTGCGCAGCCCGGCCTTGAAAAACCTGCGATCTTGCGTAGCGTTCGAAGCGCACCCCGGCCCGCGGCGCAGGCCATGCCTGCCGGAGTATTGCCTAGCGCGGATAGGCCGCAAGGCAGGCGTCCGTTTGGCGTAGCGTTAGGCGCGGTAATCCTTCTGGCCGGCATCGTGCTGCTGGGGGCGGTGCAATTGGGAATATTCGATACAGGAAGAATGACGGCTTCAAATCCAACGCCTCCGATTTCGAAATTGGATGAGCAAGCCGCCAGAGCGGAAGCCGAGGCCCGCAGAAAGGCTGCGGCGGAAGCGGCTGAGGCGGAGGCCCGCAGGAAGGCCGCGGCGGAAGCGGCTGAGGCGGAGGCCCGCAGAAAGGCCGCGGCGGAAGCGGCTGCGGCGGAGGCCCGCAGGAAGGCCGTGGCGGAAGCGGCTGAGGCGGAGGCCCGCAGGAAGGCCGCGGCGGAAGCGGCTAAGGCGGAGGCCCGCAGGAAAGCCGCGGCGGAAGCGGCTGCGGCAGAAGCCCGCAGGAAGGCCGCGGCGGAAGCGGCTGAGGCTGAGGCCCGCAGGAAAGCCGCAGCGGAAGCGGCTGAGGCGGAGGCCCGCAGGAAAGCCGCGGCGGAAGCGGCTGCGGCAGAAGCCCGCAGGAAAGCCGCAGCGGAAGCGGCTGAGGCTGAGGCTCGCAGGAAGGCCGCGGCGGAAGCGGCTGAGGCTGAGGCTCGCAGGAAGGCCGCGGCGGAAGCGGCTAAGGCGGAGGCCCGCAGGAAGGCTGCGGCGGAGGCCCGCAGAAAGGCCGCGGCGGAGGCCCGCAGGAAGGCCAAGGCGAAGGCTGCCGCGGCCGCTAGGCGCAGAAGGGCTCAGGCGGAAGCTCAAAGGCGCAGGAAAGCTAGGCCGGCGCGAACTCCACACCGGTCTGGCAGCAGCCCTATCATGCATGGTGTTGCCAACTAAGGGCCCGATGCGAAATAACCGCGCCATCTTGCGTGTTTTTTGGCCGTCCGCTGCGTTACAGAAGCGCGGATGCGCGGGCGTGCGGGGACGGTTGCGGCGGAATTGCCCTTGCCATCCATGGCTGGCGGAGAACCTGGGAAATCAGGAAAAACTTACCGGCTGCCGGGCGGAAGCTT
>JBNKTW010000176.1:0-2542 GCA_050298295.1 Rhodomicrobiaceae bacterium | reverse complement strand
GGCGTGGAGGGGCAAGTGCCTTATAAAGGCCCAGTCGCCGGGGTACTGCACCAGCTCGTGGGCGGCTTGCGCGCCGCCATGGGATACACGGGATCGCGTACGATTGCGGAGCTGCATGAGAAAGCCGAGTTCATCCAGATTACAAATGCTGGCCTTCGCGAAAGCCACACGCACGACGTTACGATTACGCGCGAGTCGCCCAATTACCCGACACACAACAGCTAGTATCCCGGCGGGGTAGAATGCAGCCTGGCGCCCGGCTGGAAGCGGCCATCGAGATTCTTGGCGAGATTGGCGCGCGCGGCCGCGCGGCTTCGGTTGCGCTCGCCGATTGGGGCCGCACGCACCGCTTCGCCGGCGCCGCCGACCGCGGCTGGATCGGCAATCTCGTATTCGACAGCCTGCGCCGCAAGAAATCCTTCTCCTACCTCATGGATGGCGATGCGCCGCGCTCCATCGCGCTCGCCGCCCTGCGCCATACCTGGGGCATGGCCCCGGAGGAGATCGCCGCGCTCTGCTCGGGCGAGCGCTTCTGCCCGGAGCCGCTCACACCCAAGGAGGAGCAAGGGCTTGCAAACGCAGACCTTTCGGACGCGCCGGCCTGGGTGCGGGGCGATTATCCGGAATGGCTGCACCCTTCGTTTTCCGGAGCTTTCGGCGAGGACGCCATCCTTGAGGGCCAGGCACTATCCCAGCGCGCGCCCGCGGACCTGCGCGTCAATACCTTGAAGGCGACGCGTGAGAAGGTGCTGAACGCGCTTGAGCGGCATGGCGCGGAAGAGACGCCTTATTCGCCGGTTGGCCTGCGGCTGCCTCCGCGCAAAGGCGGCGCGCGCAACCCAAAGCTTGAGGCCGAGCGCGGCCATGGCCGTGGCTGGTTCGAGGTCCAGGACGAGGGCAGCCAGATCGCGGCACTGCTCACCGGCGCCGCTCCGCGTATGCAAGTGGCGGACATCTGCGCGGGCGCCGGCGGCAAGACGCTCGCCATGGCCGCGCAGATGCAAAATACCGGGCAAATCTACGCCTACGACGCGGACCCGATCCGCTTCCGGCCGATTTTCGAGCGGCTGAAACGGGCGGGCGCGCGGAACGTGCAAACGCTTCCGCCCGGAGACGCCGGAACGGTGGCCGGGTTCGCCGGCCGGATGGACCTCGTGCTCGTCGACGCGCCGTGCAGCGGCACCGGCGTGTGGCGGAGGCGGCCGGACGCGAAATGGCGGCTGACGCCGGTGCAGCTCCTGGAGCGGCAGGCACAGCAGCGCGCGCTGCTCGCCATGGCGGCGCAACTCGTCAAACCGGGTGGCACGCTGGCCTATGTCACCTGCTCGCTCCTGCCAGAAGAGAACGATCAGCAGATCGAAGCCTTTCTCGAAGAAAACAGGAACTTCGGCGAACTCGATACCGGCGCGCGTGCGGGCGCGGTGCTGTCGCGGCCTGTCCAGAGCCGCTTCAAAGCGGGCAAGCCGGGCCTGCTCCTGACCCCCGCAACGCACGGAACGGACGGTTTTTATATCGCTCTGCTGACACGCCGGGCGGCGGACTGACCGGGTTCTCCGCCTCGCCCGGAGCGGTGGTGGGACTATGTTTCGTGTATGCGTGGTTTTCCCGCACAGCCCTGCCGCAAGGGGAGAGGGTACATGCCCGTTGAGAGGGGGCAAGGGGGAGCGGCCTTCGCAAACACCCAGCCCGGTCCGGAAATTACTTCCGCGATGGCGCTCCGCCCGCGCTTGCGCTAATGTCGCCGCCATATTGGGGGACGGTATGGCAAGCAAGATATTCATCAATTACCGGCGTTCGCTCAACCTGACCGAGGCGCAGCTCCTGCAAAAGGTGCTCCAGCGCCATTTCGGCGTGGGCCGCGTGTTCCTCGACGTGCGCGGCCTCGAAGGCGGCGAGCATTGGCTGCACGCGCTGGAGGCGCAGGTGGACACCGCCGCCGCGATGGTGTCGCTCATCCCCAACGGCTGGGCCGGCCTTCGCGACGAACGCGGCCAGCGCCGCCTCGAAAACCCCGACGATTTCGTGCGCTTCGAAATCGCCCGCGCCTTCTCGCGCAAAATCCCGGTGCTGCCGCTGCTGCTCAACGGCGCGAGTATGCCGGGCGTCGCGGACCTGCCGCTGAACCTGGTGCAGCTCTCCTTCCTCCAGGCCATGCACCTGCGCGGCGAGACCTTCAGGACGACGCGGACAAGATCGCCCAGCGGCTCAAGGAGCTGATCGTGCCGCCCCGGAAACTGTCCTACTGGGTGGCGGGCGCCATTGCGGGCACGGCGCTTCTGGCCGGGCTCGCCAGCGGTCATTCGGTCTTGACCGGGCTCGGCGTCATCCAGCCCAGCACGGACAGCGGCCTTCGCGCCGCACTCGGCCGCGCGCGGAAGCAGGCGGCGGACGCCATCGGCGAGCGTGGCCGGGCGCAAGACGCGCTTAAATCCGCGCGGGAGGAACATGCCGCCACCTTGGCGGCGTTGCAAAAAAGAGCCAGGGACGCCGAGACCGCCTGGAAAGAAGCAGAAGTGAAATATGCTGCGGCTGCCGGTGAGCG
>JBNKTW010000175.1:0-8483 GCA_050298295.1 Rhodomicrobiaceae bacterium | reverse complement strand
GCCGAAATCTTCGAGCGCCCGAAAACAGATTACACCAAGGCGCTTATCGCCGCCGCGCTCGACCACCGCACGCTGAACGTGAACGCCGCCTGATGCAGGCCGCGCGCCGGGAGCGGAACGGCGGATCATCCAGTCGAGTGTTTTCGCAACAAGCGCTTCCACGCCTCGGCCCCGCGCACCTCTTTGCTGGAGGGTGGCGGCTGGATACCGGCCTGTAGCGCGGGTTACAGCCGCGTTCATCCGGCGCACAGGCAAGAACGGGGCTGCACCTCGAAATGTTGGAGAGGTGAGAACCTTTCGCTCAGAACGCTGGAAAGAAAGTAAATTTGCTGAACTCCTCATCGTATGATTGCACATGGCGAAATGCAGCGCCGGGCTTCGCCCCTTTCCTCAAGAACTGATGGAACAGCAGGCGTACGAATAGCGCTGCATCGGCCCCTTCGGGATACTCTTCGGGAGCGATGTAGGCGGCTAAACCACCCTTGAGGAACGCCATCCCGAACGCATTTGATCCCGTACCGCAGGCTGTGCTTATCACCACGCAGCCAGGCAGGTTCACGCGTCCGGCGATCACCTCGGGCGGCATTGAGCCTTGCCTAAGCGCCGCCATGCCGATGCCGTTGCCATATTCGCCGAAAACAAGGCCGTTATCGTCGCCATGGCCGCAGATAACGAGATAACGTGGCGCAGCTTCCCCTTGCCCGATGACGCGGAGAAAGTCCTCCGGCGTGCCGATCAAATGAAGAAGAACCGCTGCGCCCAAGCTTTCAAGGATGGACCTCACCAGAAGAGCTTCGCTCGCTTCTCCGATAGCAACAACCGCCACGGGTGTCCGGGGGCTATAAAATGTCTCATCGATAACCATGCTCCCATGATGGTCACACGCGGCAACTCTCCGCTACAAGCTTTCGCAAGGGCATGGCTGCAATCGGATTCACGATTACTCCTGGCCCGAGGCTCAGGTCACCGGAAGGCACCTTTCACAAGCCAGGAGACTTGAGCGCAGGGAAATTTCTATTTCAGCAACACCTGCAGCAAGGCAAGCCAAAGCGCACCGCCATCATTCGTGGCGCGCCTTCGTAGAGAAAGCAGCGATGGCGCAAGCCACGGCGAGGAGCGCAGCGGGACCGTATACCGCGAGCTTCGCCAGCCCCGCAGGCAATTGCATGTAGTTTGTGGCGAGAATACCGAACCCGCCGCCAAGCATCGCGCCTGCGACGCCGTATAGGAGCGCGCGCCCGATTTGCACGGCCGTGTTGTATCCCGTGCGCTGGGCGGCCTGCTCAAGCTGCGCCGCGCGTGGATCAGCCTCCGGCAGAACGGCCGGCGCCGCCTCAGAGACGGCAGCGCGGGAAACAGGGGTGGGCGCTGGTTTCTTCCGCAAGAGCGCCAGGGCTTCGCGCTCGGCTTCGGCCTGCTGGCGCACCAAATCCGGGTCCATCGCTCGTTCTTTCTACTATCTCCGCGGGAAAGTTCAGCATAAGCAGCGTGCGGAGGCACGGCAAATCGTATGGCTTCACGGTTGTGGAGAATGCGGGCGGGCTGGACCGGCCCCCGTTGCGGGACCGCGAAAGCAGGGGTGTACGGCCAGGCCAGGACCGGTATCATGCGCCCGGACGCAAACGGATTCTCCCGGAAGGATGAGCATGGGAAACGATGACGAAGACGGCGGCTTCGAGGTTGAAACGGCGCTGACGCGGCTGGGCCGCAAGCCCCGCGCCTATTCGGGGTTCGTCAACATGCCGCTGTTCCGCGGCTCGACCGTGCTCTTCCCCGACGCGGAAACGCTCGAATCCCGTGAAGTCGAATACACCTATGGCCGCCCGTCCACCCCCACGACGCGGGCGCTCGAAACGGCGCTGGCGAAGCTCGAAGGCGGCGCCAGCACCTTCCTTACGCCCTCCGGACTCAGCGCGATCTCGACAACGCTGCTGGCCTTCGCGGAAGCAGGCGGACACATACTGATCGCCGACAGCGTCTACTACCCAACGCGCCGCTTCGCAACCCGCGTACTCAAGCGGATTGGCGTGGATGTCGAATATTACGATCCGCTCATCGGCGCCGGCATCGCCGCGCTGCTGCGGCCCGGGACGAAGCTCGTGCTTACGGAATCCCCCGGCTCGCAAACCTTCGAGGTTCAGGACATCCCCGCGATCTGCAAGGCGGCGCGGGCCAAGGGCGTGCCCGTGGCCATCGACAACACCTGGGGCACGCCGCTCTATTTCCCCGCCTTCGAACGTGGCGTGAACATCTCGATACAGTCCTGCACGAAGTACATCGTGGGCCACGCGGACGCGCTGCTTGGCGCCATCATTTGCGACGAGGCCAGCGCGGCGGCCGTCTCCTCGACGTACGAGGCCTACGGGCTAACCGCCAACGGCGAGGACTGCTTCCTGGCGCTGCGGGGCTTGCGCACGCTGGCGGTACGCATGGAGCGGCATTGGCAATCCGGGCTCGAAATCGCCGCCTGGCTCGCCTCCCGGCCAGAGGTGGCGCAAGTGCTGCATCCCGCCCTGCCCGGCGCGCCCGGCCACGAGCTTTGGAAGCGCGACTTCAAGGGCGCGGCAGGGCTGTTCTCCATCATCCTGAAGCCCAGCCCCAAGCAAGCGGTGCAGCGTATGCTGAATGCGTTTGAGATTTTCGGCATGGGCTATTCCTGGGGCGGGTTCGAAAGCTTGATCGTGCCGTTCGACGCCGCTCCTGCGCGCACCGCCACCGCATGGAAGCCCGAAGGCCCGGCGCTTCGCCTGCATATCGGCCTGGAGGATGTGGAGGATCTCAAGCGCGACCTTGAACGCGGATTTGCCGCGCTTGCCGGGGCCGGCGCATAGCTGGCTGTCCGCCGCGCCGCACATCGCGCCGGAAGAAACGAGGCACGCGATGGAAAAGAAGGCGGTTATCGTTAACGACAAAATGCAAAAGGGATACCGCTACGAGCTGTCCGAGCCGGCTGGCCGCAACTTCGACCCTGAATTCCGCCCGGAACTCACGCCGGAAGAAATGCTCCATCTGGGGGTATTTTGCGGGAAATACATGACCGACTGCCGGGACGAGTTCCCGCCCGGCTGGTTCGACGGCGCCAAGCTTGCCTCAGGCCGCCGGGATTGCACACTTAACTATTTCGGTGTGGACGCCAGCCAGCCGCTAACGGAATGGCGCAGAAAAGGATGGATACATCCAGACGATCCGCGCGGCTGGTTCCAGTGGTATTGCAGGTACTTTATGGGGCGGCGCATTCCTGAGGAGGACGCGCGCCAAATCAAGCGCTGGAAAGCCATGCGGCGGCATGTGCGCCAGATCGAGCGGAACTGCGATCCTGGCGACCTGAACTGCCGCCGGCGCCAGCGCCAGGCGCTCCTGCACTGGGCCTATGACAGCAGGAAGATCTGAGTGCTTCGTAAACTCCGGAGCCGGATTTGCCCTGATCTCGCCGGAGCATTCCGGACGTAAGCGGCGTCAGGCGCGGCTCCATTAAGCCTCCCCAGTGAGGCAAGCGGCGCTCTGGCAACTGCCCGCATCCTTCGCACCTATGCGATTTCCCAGCCCGGCCTCCTGCCGGCCGCTCGAAACCAAGCCAGTGCCAAGCCCTTTAGCTGCAACCGAAACCCAAGGTTAAACATTGCAAGCTACATATACTTGCGGTTGCGTGTGTGAATGTAATTATCAGCCCGCAACTTCGGGAACATGTTAGTAGCGAGGCTCGGGCATGAAGGCGCCAACACGGCAGCGGGCGAAAGCGGTTGCGCTGCCGGCGATACTGGACATTGGCAATGCGCAGGAGCTGCAGGAAAGCCTCGCGGCCGCCCTTGAGCGGAGCCCCGTGTTGCGGCTGAACGGCTCGAAGACCCAGCAAGTCTCGACACCGGGCGTACAGGTTCTGCTCGCAGCCGCGCTGAGCGCGGAAGCTGGAGGCGGCCGGCTCGTCCTCAACAGCCCTTCGCAAGCCTTGCAGGAGGCATTCGCCAATCTCGGCCTCCCAGACAAGCTGCAAGAGTGGAGAGCGGCGAATGCCTAAGCGGATTCTCACCGTGGACGACTCCAAGACCATGCGGGACATGGTCACCTTCACGCTGAAGGGCGCGGGCTTCGAGGTCGTCGAGGCCGAGGACGGCGTCAAGGCGCTCAGCTTGCTCGGCAAGACGCATGTGGATGCGATCATCACCGACGTGAACATGCCGAACATGGATGGCGTCACGCTCGTCAAGCAGTTGCGCGCCCAGCCGAAATTCAAATCCACCCCGATCCTGATCCTCACCACCGAGGGCGGCGAGGACAAAAAGCAGGCGGGCCGGGCGGCGGGCGCCACCGGCTGGATCGTCAAGCCCTTCGCGCCAGACAAGCTGCTTCAGGTTGTCAACAAGGTCTGTCCCTAAGAACCATTGAGAGCCGCCAGAATGTCCGCCACTGTACCAACGCAAGCCGATACGGAGCGCTTCCAGGCGACCTTTTTCGAGGAATGCTCCGAGCTTCTTCAGGATCTCGAAGAGCGCCTGCCTTCCCTGCAGGCCGGTACGATCGACAGCGAAGGACTGAACGCGGTTTTCCGCGTGGTGCATTCGATCAAGGCAGGCGCCGCGGCGTTCAACTTCACGGTGCTGGTGAAATTCGCGCATGTGTTCGAAGCGCTGCTGGACCGGCTGCGCGCAGGGCGCATTCAGCGGAGCGCGCATGTCTTCGGCGTGATCGTCAGGGGCGCGGACCTCCTGGCGGAGCTGGTGGAGGCGGCGCGGTCCTCGCGCACCGTGCCCGCAGGCTTCGGCGACGCCGTTATCACAGAGCTTAACGCGCTGCTTGGCGCCCCGGAAACAGCGGATGAAGCGGCGCCAGCGGCCGCCGCCCAGGAGGTGGAGGAGCGTACCCGGACGTTCAAGATCGTCTTCGAACCGCACCGCGAGCTGTTCCGCCACGCGAACGAGCCGCTCCTGCTCATTCGCGAGCTGAAGCACCTGGGCGAGCTTGAGGCCGAGTGCGACACATCCAAACTGCCGGACCTGACCCACCTCGACGCGGAGGCCGCCTACCTCTCTTTTGTCTTTCATCTCACCACTACGGCGCCGGAATCCGCCGTGGCCGAGGTGTTCGAGTTCGTCGATCAGGAATGCCTGCTCAAAATCGAGGAGCTAGGCGCCGGGGAAGGTCCTTCCGGCAGCCCCGAGAAAAGCGAAGCAGGGCCGGACCAGGCCCAAGCGGAAGCAGCCGCCGCGGGGATCCCGATGGCGAAGGGCGCGACCTTCATCAGGGTCGATCTGACCCGCGTCGACCGGCTCGTGAACATGGTTGGCGAGCTTGTCATCACCCAGGCCATGCTTGCCCAGCAGCTTTCCGACAGCAGCGGCGGTCAGCGCCACCAATGGACCAAAGGCAGCGAGGAACTCGCCGCGCAAACCAGGCAATTGCAGGAATGCGTGATGGCGATCCGGATGCAGCCGGTCCGTTCGGTGTTCGCGCGGATGCCGCGGCTCGTCCGTGACATCTCGGGCAGGCTTGGCAAAAAGGTGCGGCTCGTGACCTCCGGCGATCAGACCGAGGTGGACAAGACCGTCATCGAGGAGCTTGCCGACCCGATCACGCATATGATCCGCAACGCCCTCGACCACGGCATCGAAGACGCCGGAACGCGGCGCGCGGCGGGCAAGCCCGAGGAGGCGGTTATCGAGCTTTCGGCGTCGCAGCGCGCCAGCAACATCCTCATCAACATCGGCGACGACGGCGCGGGCATCGACCGCGCGAAGGTCCTCAAAACCGCGATTTCGAAAGGCATCGTCCGCGAGGACCAGAAGCTCAGCGACGACGAGATCAACAATCTCTTGTTCGCCCCCGGCTTCTCGACGGCGGAGGAAGTCAGCGAGATTTCAGGCCGCGGCGTTGGCATGGATGTCGTCCGGCGTAACATAAGTAATATCGGCGGCCGCATCCTGATCCACTCGACGCCCGGCAAGGGGACCCGCTTCACGCTGGTGATCCCCCTGACGCTCGCGGTGCTTGAGGGTATGCTGGTCGCGGCGGGCGAGGAAAAATACATCCTGCCGCTCAGCAGCATCGTCGAAAGCATCCGCCCCGGCCAAAGCCAGGTGCGCACGCTTTCGAACGGAATGCAGGTGGCGGCAATCCGCGGCCAGCACATCCGCCTCATTTCGCTGCACCGCATCCTGAACATACCGGGCAAGATTCCCGATCCCTGGAAAGCACTGGTGGTGGTCATCGAGACTGAAAACGGCTCGAAGGCCGGGCTCGTCGTCGACGAGCTGATTGGCCAGCAGCAGGTTGTCGTGAAGAGTCTTCTGGAGAATTTCGACGCCGTGCGCGGCATCTCGGGCGCCACCATCCTGGGCGACGGGCGCGTGGCGCTGATCCTCGACCTCGAAGGCATATGCGCGCTGCCGGAGCATTTGCGGGCGAACGGCGGCGCGGGCGAAGCCCTGCCTGTGGAGGACATGCCCGCAGACGAAACCGGGAGTACGGACGCGCTCGCAAACATTCCCAACCCGGCGCAAGCGCCAGCCGCGCCGCAAATCCAAGCCTCAGCCTGAATAATCCCAGATGGAGAATGCAATGACGGCAACCCAAACCTCACTTCCCGCCGAGGCTCTCCCGGCGCAACAGGAAAGTATCAAAAACGGCGGCATGAGGCAGTTCATCAGCTTCAAGATCGGTGACGAAGGCTATGCCATCGACATCATGGCCGTCCGCGAGATCAAAGGCTGGACGGAAACGACGCCATTGCCGAACCAGCCGGGCTACATCCTGGGCGTGATGAACCTGCGCGGCATCATCGTGCCCGTTTACGACCTCCGCTGCCGGTTCGGCATGGGGCTCACCGAAGCTTCGCGCTCGCACGCCATCATCATCGTGTCCGCGCAAGACCGGATGGCCGGCCTGCTCGTCGATGCTGTGTCGGACATCCTCACCGTCGACAGTAACAAGATCTGCCCCGTGCCAGAAGCGGAGTGCGGCGCATCCGCGGACTACCTGTCGGGCATCATCCCAGTAAACGAGACGATGGTGGTGATCCTGGCCCTCGATCAGTTGCTGATCAAGGACCACGATGCACACTCATCACAGATGAGTGAGGTGCAGCAAGCGGCATAATCTCAATCTGACATCCTCCAAGATAAGCAATGCCAAAGACCGGAACTCCAACATCGCCGATCAGTACTTCGCAAACCTAACGCTCAAGCAGCATAAACGACAAGGTACCACCAATGCCACAAGCGACATCCAAAGCGCGCAAACCGAGGGCAAAAGCAGCATCGAACGGCTCGCCAGCGGCCACGGAGCGCACCCCGAAAACAAGGTCCGCACCGGCTGCCCCGGCCGACGCCAAGGCACGCCAGTTCAACGAGCAGCTACGCCGGGCCCTCGACGTCGTGTCGAACCCGACCATGCTGGTCGGCCGCGATTTCAGGATTACCTATGTGAACGAGGCGTCCAAGGCGATTCTGACCAAGCACCGCCAGCACATCGAGACGCTGAGCCGGGAGTTCGACCCGGAGCACATGATCGGCACCTGCATCGACATCTTCCACAAAGATCCCGCCAAGCAGCGCCGCATTCTGTCCGATCCCTCGCGGCTCCCGCATCGCGCCGACATAAATGTTGGCCCCCTCACCTTCGCGCTATGCGTGACCGCCACCTATGACGGGAACGGCGTCCATAATGGCTACGTCTTCGAGTGGAACGACGTCACCGAGCTGCGCGAACTCACCACCAATGCAAAGGGCGTGATCGACGCCATCAGCAGGGCGCAGGCTGTAATCGAGTTCAATCTCGACGGCACCGTTATCACTGCGAACGAGAATTTCCTCCGCGCCATGGGCTACACGCTCGACGAGATCAAGGGCAAGCATCACAGCATGTTCATCGATCCGGCCTACGCGGCTTCTCCCGAATACCGTGAGTTCTGGGCCAAGCTCGGCCGCGGTGAGTTCGACGCTGGCCAATACAAGCGTATCGCTAAGGGCGGCCGCGAAGTCTGGCTGCAGGCCAGCTATAACCCGATCTTCGATGAAAACGGCAAGCCCTACAAGGCCGTTAAATACGCAACCGACGTCACCGTGCAAAAGAAGGCCGCGCTGGCGTTCGAAGAGGCGAACGAGAAGGCTATGGTTTGCGTCGCCGAGTTCGCCAAGGGCAATTTTGAAGCACCGCTCGAAACATTCACCGGCAAACAGGCATTCATCACCGAGGCAATCGAAGGGTTACGCCACAATCTCCAGACTGTGACTGCCGAAATCCAGCGCCTTACCCAGGCTTCGGCCGCCGGTATGTTGGAAGAGCGGGGCAAGGCGGACCAGTTCGAGGGTGGCTTTGCCGGCCAGATCCGCGGCATCAACGCCATGCTGGACGCCATCCTGCTACCCATCGCCGAGGGCAACCGGGTTCTGCGCCAGATCCGCGGCGGCAATCTCCGCGAGAAGATGGAGATCGAATGCCATGGCGATCATCAGCGCATGAAAGATGCCATCAATGGCGTTCACCAGTGG
>JBNKTW010000174.1:0-3692 GCA_050298295.1 Rhodomicrobiaceae bacterium | reverse complement strand
CATCGCGGGCTCGTCCGATGTGTTCGAGTGCGGCTTCGTGACCTACTCGGACGCGGCCAAGGTAGAAATGCTAGGCCTCGACCCGGCGCTGATTGCGGCGCACGGGGCGGTTTCGCCCGAAGTGGCCATCGCCATGGCGGCATGCGCGCTGCGGCTGTCGCGGGCGCGGCTTTCCGTCGCCATCACCGGCATCGCGGGGCCGGGCGGGGGGAGCGCGGAAAAGCCCGTGGGGCTGGTGCATTTCGCCGCCGCCAAGGCGCTGGCGCGGGAGGGCGATGCGGTGGATTTCGCAGCGATCCATCACGAGGAGCGCTTCGGCGATATCGGGCGGGCGGAGGTGCGCGCGAAGTCGGTGGAAGTCGCGCTGCGCCTGCTGCTGCGCGCGGCGGACTTGGATTGAGCGCCCGGTTCGGCAAGCTTCTCTATCGTTTCGCGAATTCCGGCTCTGAACCCGTCCAGCCCGATGAATTCGCCGCGTGCAATCGTGGCGCGAGCCTCCTCCACGAGCGGCTTTGCCCAGGAAGGATCGCTATCTCCTTCAGGAGGCACAATCTCCATGCAGCTTCCACTTCAAGCGCCTTGATCCAGATATTCCCGGACTTCCGCGATGAACGCCCCGGCATCGGCGATATCGGCGTTCAGCCTTTCCGCGCCGGGCAACGGCGGGAGCCTGCCGGCTGGGGATGGGTATCGATACATGGTTGCAGCGCTTGAATGCCGGTCGAGCCCCGCGACCCGCTGCTTGAAGCGATGCCCATCGGGCAAGGCCGACGCCATCAATCCGAGATTATGGCCGGTTCCGAACGGAATGCCGGCCGCGGTCAACAGCGCCCGCGCAGCCTTCTCCGCGGCCTGCTGGACGTAATAGGCTGCTTGCCGGGGCGCGGCGTCGCCAGCAATTTCGCGGCTTGAAGCTCTTCGGCGGCCAGGGTCAGAAACGCCGCGATCCGCTTATCCGCGCTCATAGAGCTTCCTGCCGCGATGGGCTGCCTCGAAACACAGGCTGGTGGGGTCGTCCTTGTCCTCCAGAAAGTCCGGTGCGGGAACGGGCAGCACGTCGCAGGCGATCCCCCTGCCGAGGAGCGGCGCATAAGCGCGGTCATAGTCGTAGCCCGCCTCTCCGTCCTCCGGGCTGGTGACAACCAGCAGGTCGAAATCGCTATCGGGCCGCGCGGTTCCTCGTGCCCGGCTGCCGAAAAGGTAGATGGCTACTGGGTTCAGCCCCTCGGCCAGCCGCCGGACCACCTCGGCAAGCGCCTCGTCCGCCGTGGCGTGTCCGCCATAGTTTGCGATTGCGGTCATGGTTGCGTATCTGCCGTTCCGTACGATGCCGCGACTATACCACCCGCCGCCACGAAAAGCGACAGGCGGCCGGATAGAGCCGCCCGGCGGCTTCGAGCTTGAAAGTTCCGCTGGCCGATCCTTTGCGCGCGCGAGATGACCGCGAAAAACCACGGCCCCTGTCAGCCGCCTTAGGCTCAGGACAGGCGCCGTGGCGGTTACGGGCGCAATACCCCTCACCCCAGCCCTCTCCCCATGGGAGAGGGAGTCCGGCTGTGCCCGATGAGAAGGCGTCCCCCTCTCCCGTCCGCATCCGCTTGCAGATGCGGTCACTTTGGAGAAGCAAGCTCGCCAAGGGGAGCTTGCAAGGGACAGGGTGAGGCGTTGCGCCTCGTTCTGTCCGCCACGTCCAGCACACTTCCCTACCCCCCAAAAAACCGGCTCGCCTCCGGCGAGTCTCTTTCGCTCGCGTTCGCGGCGGCGCTTGGTGGCCTTAAGGGGTAAAGTGGTTAAGAAATAAGGGGTAACGTCCTGGCAACCCGGAGGCCGCGGAAACGATCCACGTCCCCCAGGAAGTAGTCGACGCGGCAGGCCGAGCGGAGCGCGCGCGGATAAAGGATCCACGAGCCACCGCGAAGGCACCGGTATTTGCTACCTCCGGCTGTCCAGGCCGAACCATCTTGTGGCGCGCCATTGTAATTATCGTGCCAGAAATCCTCGCAACATTCCCAGACATTGCCGTGAACTTGATACAGCCCCCAAGGATTCGGCTCGAAAGACTTCACGGGCAGCGTCTTTTGCCGGTACTCGCCCTTCTTGCCGCCTCCCTTGTAGGGAGCGGTGCTGCCATTGTAATTCGCCTGCTCCGGCGTGATGGAGGAGCCCCACCAGAACGGCGTGACCGTGCCGGCGCGGCAGGCGTATTCCCATTCCGCTTCAGAAGGCAGCCGGTAATCCTTGCCCGTCTTTTCGCCAAGCCATTTGACGTAAGCCTTGGCATCGTCCCAATCCACATCAATGACCGGCCTATCGTCGCGCCCCCAGCCTTCATCCTTCGGCCGGCGCGCCGCGCGTCCGGTGATGGCATTCCAGTCTTTATCCTGTTGCGCCGCGTCCCACTCGGCGAAGGTGACGGCGAAGCGCCCGATAGCGAATGGCTTGGCAATCGTCACCTTGTGCTGCGGACTTTCGCACCCGGCTTTCCATGACTCGCGGTCCGGTTCATCCGGCGGCGAGCCCATCAGGAAGTTGCCCGCCGGCACAACCAGCATCTCGGGGCCGCAGATCCGCTTCCCGCCTTCCAGCCAGCAATCCTGAAAGGCAATGCCGGCGCCGGGAACGCGGTGCTCCTCGCGATCCTTCCCGCCATCGCGGACAAGGAAGGCGACGCCGTGCCTGGCTTGCGATCCCGTCAAATAGTCTTCGCCGGGCGTGCTCTTCCAGGGAAGCCTGAACGCCGCGAACCGCGCCCGCACCTCGCGGAAAAACGCGCCGCCGGCCTGCTTGACTTTTTCCGCCGCCCGCTTGATCCGCTCGATGAGTTCGCGGCTCTCAATGAATTGCAGCGCCGCCGTTATAAGCCCGGCTGCCTCGGCGAGCCCCGTGCTGATGATGGAAATATCCGGGTTGAGCGTAACGTTTTCGAGGTGGACAAGCGCCTTCTTCGCGCTGGCGACCTTCGCGGAAACCTCATCCAGCGTGCGCTTTGCTTCGACCTCGAAGAGTTTGCGGCTCGCGCGGTCTTCCGAGACCGTGTGCTCAAGATGCTGAACCTTGCCGATGAGCCGCTCGACCTGCTCGGGCGTGACGAGGCCGCGCCCCTCCTTGGCGAGCGCATCCATCCCTTGATCGACTGCGTCGGTCAGGCGCGTCACATCGACATAAAGGCGGTGCTCGACGCCGTCGTGAAGCTCCAGCGCCGCTCTCAGCGCCCTGCCCTGCACCACCACGGCCCGCCAAACCTCGGGCGATTGCGTTTGGATGGCCGCCTCGTAGCAGGATTTTAGGCCGGCGAGCGGTGCGTCCCAATCTTCATGCCAATGGTTGGGGCGCTCCGCGAGCGGCCCGCAGACAGCGTTCCAAATTTCGCTGATATGTGCTGCCGTTGCCTCGTCGAAAAGTATGTGCACGCGCCCCTCCGCCGACTTCTATGTAGCTGGTATCGGGTGCGCGCGCCATCAAGTTTGCGCCGGAATAGTTTTACGAAAAAGCCCGAGAAAGGTGTTCCGCACCGTTCGCGTCTGCACTACTCCTATGTAATTGCATCGCCGGCGCGGGCAAGCGGCGGGTGCGGAGGAAGGGCCGGGAAATACGTGCATTACCCTTCCGCGTTTATTGAAAATTGTGCCGGTTATGATGTAAGCTGTTTCCATGGTGGATGAGCCCGATAATATGGTGCTGCGCCTGCTCCG
>JBNKTW010000173.1:0-11316 GCA_050298295.1 Rhodomicrobiaceae bacterium | reverse complement strand
CCACTGGTGAACGCCATTGATGGCATCTTTCATGCGCTGATGATCGCCATGGCATTCGATCTCCATCTTCTCGCGGAGATTGCCGCCGCGGATCTGGCGCAGAACCCGGTTGCCCTCGGCGATGGGTAGCAGGATGGCGTCGAGCATGGCGTTGATGCCATTGATGATTCCTGCGAAATCACCCTGGAATTGAGCGGCCTTGCCACGCTCGTCGAGCTGGCCCGCCCGCGACGCCTGGGTAAGCCGGTTGAGTTCGCCGGACACCGCCTTGAGATTCGTGCGCAGCCTTTCGATGGTCTCGTTGATGAAGGCCTTCTTGCCGGGGAACCTCTCAAGCGGGGCTTCGAAATTGCCCTTGGCGATCTCGTCCACGCAGGCCATCGCCTTTTTCTTCGCCGCGATGTGCCCGGCCACCATGTTGTTGATGCCCGTTGCCACATGGCCGAAATCGCCGGGATACCTGCTGGCCTCGATCACCGCGTCGATATCGCCCTTTTCGTGCGCATCGGACAAGGCGTTCATGCTGGCGATTATGCCTTTTAGATTCGCGCGCAGCGTTTCGACGGTGTCGTTGATGAATGCTTTCTTGCCAGGGAACCTTTCAAGCGGGGCTTCGAAATTGCCCTTGGCAATCTGGTCCACGCAGGCCATGGCCTTCTTCTTCACCCCAATGTGCCCGGCCACCATGCTATTGATGCCCGCCGCCATCCGCCCGAAATCGCCCGGATATTTGGAGGCGTCGATCACCGCATCGATGTCGCCCTTGCCATGCGCGGCGGACATGGCATTCATGTCCCCGATCAGGCCGTTCATTTCGCCCGCGAAGCAGTTGATGGCCTTGAACGCTTCCGCCCATTCTCCGGTGAAGCCCGCGGCGTCGGCGCGCTCGCTAAGCTTGCCTGCCTGAAGGGCCGAGACGATTCTATTCAGCTCCTTCAGCCCCCTTTCATCGGCGCCGCTTTGGCCCGGCGCAGCCGCTTCTGCCGTCATGGTCTTCCTTTCACTTGTTTGAGTTGTGCCGGAGGCTTGAGCTTCGGGTGCTTCAGGTTCCTGGGCCAGGCCGGCCTGATGTTGCTGGTTCATTGAATTCGTCCTTTTTGTTCCGGCCTCAGGCTGCCGCGCTCTTCACTTGTTGAAGCTCTTGATTCAGGTCGATGCCGCTGGTTCCGGAGACGAGGCTGGGCGTGTCGATCAGGATCGCAACCTTGCCGTCCTTCTTGCCGAGCCCGCGGATAACGCCCTTGCCTTCGCGGCCGCTGCCGAATCGCGGGGGATTGTCGATGTTGGCGGGCGGGATCTCACGGACGTCGCTAACCGCATCCACCGCGAGCCCGACCGGCGCGCCATCTACGTCGAGCACGATGATGACAGTGCGTTCTGTGTAGGCTTTCCATTCCATGGAAAAGCGCAGGCGGACATCCATGACCGGGACGACCTTGCCGCGCAGGTTGATGACGCCCTTGATGAAAGAGGGCACGTCCGGCACCTCCATTACCTTTTGCATACCGGTGATCTCGGTGACGTAGCCAATGCCGATGCCGTATTCCTCCCCGGCAACGGAGAAGGTCAGGTACATGTCGTCGATGTTGTTTTCCTCGTTGAAGGCGAGTTCGCCTTCGCTTTGCTCCGCCGTCATGGTGTTCCTCTATTGTTGGCCGCACGACTGTTTGTTCCGCTGTCCTGGGCGCGAACCATCTGCGCCGCCGTTACCAAGGCCGCCGGGATCTTGCCCAAGGGAAGCATCTGCTCCGCCGCGCCCAAGGCTTGCGCGGCGCGGGGCATTCCGAACACGATGCTGGTCGCCTCGTCCTGGGCGAAGGTGCGCCCGCCAGCCTGCCTGATGGCCAGGAGCCCGGCCGCGCCGTCCTTGCCCATGCCGGTCAGAAGGGCGGCGGCGGTGTTGGCCCCGGCGTGCCGGGCGACCGACTCGAAGAGCACATCCACCGATGGACGCGAAAAATGCACAGGAACGCCATCCACCAGCGTAACCCGGTATTCGCCGCCGGACCGGACGAGCTTCATGTGCTTGTGGCTGCCTGGAGCGATCAGGATGCGGCCAGGCAGTACCCTGTCGCCTTCCTCCGCCTCTTTCGCCTGCATACGGCACAAGGCGCTCAGCCGCTCGGCGAAGGCTGAGGTAAAGCCTGCGGGCATGTGCTGAACGACGAGAATGCCGGGAGCATCGGCGGGGAAGGCCGGCAGGATATCGGCCAGGGCCGGAACGCCGCCCGTCGAGGCGCCGATGGCAATCACGCGGCTGGTGGTCTCTCCCCAAGCGGCCTGCACCGGCTCGATGGCGTAGCTCGCCTCTTCGCGGACAAAATGCGAAACATTGACCAGCGCCGCAGCCTTTACGCGTTCGCAGATCTCATCCAGAATCACCGGCAAATTGCCGGTTATGCCGAGGGTGGGCTTGGCGACCACGTCGACCGCCCCGGCTTCCAGCGCTTCCAGGGTGATGCGCTTGCCCGCCTGGGTGAGCGAGCTGATCACCACGGTGGGGATCGGCATGATGGGCATGAACCGCTTGAGGAAGGTCACACCGTCCATGCGCGGCATTTCCACATCCAGGGTGATCACGTCCGGGCGCAGCTCGACGATCAGGTCGCGGGCGCGATAGGGGTCTCCCGCCTGGCCCACCACTTCGATCTTCGGATCCTTGCCGAGGCCAACAGAGAGTATTTTCCGGACCAGGGCGGAATCATCGACGACGAGAACGCGGACTTTTACGGAAGCGCTCATAGCGGCCTCCGGTAAATGGCGTTCGAGATAGGCTGCCAGCGCGTATTGAGGTCGCGAACCGCCTCGGTCACGCTAGTTATGAGATAGCCGCCCGGCTCGGTAACGTCGTAGATCTGCTCAAGAACCTGATACTGATGCTGCTTGTCGAAATAGTAGAGAACGTTCCGGCAGAAGACGGCGTGGAAGCCCTTGGTAAAGGGGTAGGGTGCGGTCTTCAGGTTGAGCCGGCGGAACGTGCACATCCGGCGGATCTCGGGAATCACCTGGTATTGGCCCAAACCGGCGGGAGTGAAATAGCGTTCGAGAACCTCCGGTGCCACATGCTCTAAATGGCTTGTGCTGTAGATCGCCTGCTCCGCTTGGCTGATCGCCGGCAGGCTGATGTCGGTACCAAGAATGGAAACCCGGCCGGACGCCATCGGTCCAAACATCCGCGCGGCGATTATGGCCAGTGAGTAAGCCTCGTCCCCCGAAGCGGCGGCGGCGCTCCAGACGCGGAGCCCGCCGGATGGAAGCTGGCCCTTAAGTATCTGCTCCCGGAAAAAGTCCAGCCCCAGCATCTCGCGGAAGAAGTATGTGTGGTTGGTCGAGGCGGCGTGTATGACCGCAAGCTTCAGGTCCATGTCGCCGCCCGCTGTAAGCTCGGCGGCCAGAGTATCGAGGGTGGAAAGGCCGAAGCGTTCCTGAACCTTGGCCATGCGGTGGGTGAGCAGGTCGCGCTTCTTCTCGGGAAAGTTCATGCCGCAATGCTCGGCAAGCCAATCGCGGATCGTCTCGTATCCTGCGTCGGGCGCGATCATAAGAACGCTCCCTTTTTGGCCAAGCGCTCGCAATCAAGCACGAGGGCGATCTCACCCGTTCCCAGGAGCGCGCAGCCCCAGCTCGCCCGGATGTTCTCAAGCTGTCCCGTCAACGGCTTCATGACGACCTGCTGCTGGTTCAACATCTCGTCGACCGGCAGGCCGATCAGGCCGGAGGAGGTGTTGAAGACGACGACTGTGGAGCGGTCGAGCGGCGTCAACCCGTCGCTTTCCTCCCCGTAGAAATGGGGCAGGCGGCAAATGGGCACGTAGCTTTCCCATACGCGCACCATCTCGCCGCCCTCCTCGCCGGGGATCTCGACGATTTGACCGGCGCTGGGCCGGAAGATGTTCGCCACCGCGTCCACCGGGGTAGCGAACAGACGGTGTCCAAGGCGCATCACCAGGCAATCGAGGAAAGCCAGCGTAACAGGGATCGACAGCCGCACCCGGCAGCCCCGGCCATTTTGGCTACCGATGGCGATGCGCCCGCGCAGGTCTTTCATCGTGCTGTTCAGCACGTCCATGCCCACGCCGCGGCCGGACAGCGCTGTGACATGCTCCGCGGTTGAAAAACCGGGTTCAAGGATGAGCCGCCACAGCGAGGGGTCATCCGGCTCGGCTTCAGCACCGATCAGGCCACGTTCGCGGGCGCGGGCTAGGATGCGCTCCCGGTTGAGGCCGCGCCCATCGTCCTCGATCGTGATCTGGATTTCGCTGCCTAGCTGAGCGGCCGCCAAGACGATCCGCCCAGTTTCCGGTTTGCCAGCCGCCTTGCGCTCCCCGGGCGTTTCCAGCCCATGACCGGCGGAGTTGCGGATGACGTGGAGCAGGGGCTCGTACAAGCGGTCGGAAACCACCTTGTCAATGGCGGTGTCTTCTCCCTCAAGAATGAGCTCGATTTGCTTACCCGTTTGCCGCTCAAGCTCGCGGACCATGCGCCGGAGGCGGCGGAAGACCTCGCCAACCGGGACGAGGCGCAGCTCGGCCGCCGCGTCCTGAACCTCCCGCACCACCATTGTGAGGCGGTGCGCGGACTTCTCGAATTCCGTTAAATCGATTCCGGCCCGGGTGAGGTCTGGCGAGCGCACGACCTCGGAAACGCTGAGACTAAGCTCGCCAACCAGATCCATGAGACGGCTGACTTTTTCCGCCGAAACCCGGAGCAGTCCGCCGCTTTGACCTGTGCCTTCGGCTTCCTTTTCCATCGCCAAATTCATATAACCACCGGACAAAAAGGAGCCGCGGACACGGCAGGCCAGGGGCGGGCCTCTACTTCTTATAGAAATCGGGCATGAGCGGCCTCTTAGCCAAATCGTAAAGACTTGGCTCTCACCGCCATTTCCAAAATTGTTTGTAGCTGAGCCTCTGTTTCAGAGGCGTTCATAGGATGGAACAGATTTGAGCGGGTCCCAGGATATATATACGTATATTTCTTAGTGTATATATATTATTAACAGGAATCATCGCACATACTATCAGACAAGCAATGAAATGAACCTTATATTGCCGAGTTCTACCGAATTAAGCTCGCATTCCTTACAAGATCGCGCGCGGATTGTAAGGAACGCGAGTCAGGAAATCATGCCGGCCGGGGCTTGGGGGCTCCGGCAGAAAAGCGGCTTCGCTATTCCGCAGCCGGGGGGGCTACGCCTCGCCGCGCTTATAGTTGAGGATGGGCGCAAGCCAGCGTTCGGCCTCGGCGAGCGGCCACCCCTTGCGCCTGGCGTAATCCTCCACCTGATCGCGCTCGATCTTGCCAACGCCGAAATAATGGCTCTCGGGATGCGCGAAATAGAGGCCGGAGACGGACGCCCCTGGCATCATGGCAAAGCTCTCCGTGAGCCCGATGCCGGTTGCCGCCGTGGCGTCCAGCAGCTTGAACAGCGTAGCCTTTTCGGTGTGGTCGGGCTGGGCCGGATAGCCGGGCGCTGGCCGGATGCCGCGATAGGCTTCCGCGATCAGCTCGGCGTTCGAGAGCGCCTCGTCCTTGACGTAGCCCCAAAGCTCGCGGCGGACGCGGGCGTGCAAATGCTCGGCGAAAGCCTCGGCGAGCCTGTCCGCCAGCGCCTTGAGAAGGATTTTCGAATAATCATCGTGCGCTGCGGCAAAGCGCTCCGCAACCTCGTCCGCGCCGATGCCGGCCGTTACCGCGAAACAGCCGATGTAATCGGCAAGCCCGGTCTCGCGGGGCGCGATGAAGTCAGCAAGCGCTGTGCTCGCGCGTCCGCTCTCGCGCGCCATTTGCTGGCGCAGCGTGTAAAATGTGGCGGCCGGCTGCTTGCGCTCCTCGCCGGCGAAAACCGCGATATCGTCGCCCTCGGCATTCGCCGGCCAAAAGCCTACGACGCCATTGGCGGCTAGCCATTTTTCCTCCGTGATCCGGCGCAGCATGGCCTGCGCGTCCTCGTAGAGCGCGGTGGCTGCGTTTGCGTAGGCGCCTTCGCGGAGGATGCCGGGAAACGTGCCCCTCATCTCCCAGGCCGCGAAGAAGGGCGTCCAATCGATGTACGGGATAAGTGCGGCGAGATCGTAATTCTTGAAGACGCGCGTGCCCGTGAAGCTGGGCTTGGGCGGCTGATAGGCCTTCCAATCGAGCTTGAGCCGGTTCGCGCGCGCCGCAGCTAGGCTCAGGCGCGGCTTCGCCACCCGGCTCCGCTCATGCGCCGCCGCCACTTCGGCGTAAGTCTCGCGCACCTGCGTCACATAGGCGTCCCGGCCTTCGCCAAGCAGGTTCGAGGCCACGCCAACCGCACGGCTCGCGTCGGTGACGTAGATGGCTTGGTTGCGCTTATAGTTCGGGCTGATCTTGACCGCCGTGTGCACCTGGCTCGTGGTCGCGCCGCCGATCAGCAGCGGCACATCGAAGCCTTGCCGCTCCATTTCCGAAGCGACGAACATCATCTCGTCGAGGCTCGGCGTAATCAGGCCGGAAAGCCCGACGATGTCCGCTTTCGCCTCTTTGGCCTTGTCGAGGATGACCTGGGCCGGCACCATCACGCCCGCGTCGATTACCTCGTAATTGTTGCATTGCAGCACGACGCCCACGATGTTCTTGCCGATGTCGTGCACGTCGCCCTTGACCGTCGCCAGCAGGATGCGGCCGGCTGCCTGCGCAGCCTCTGGCCCGGCCGCCTGCTTCTCCGCCTCCATGAACGGCATCAGATAAGCCACGGACTTTTTCATCACCCGCGCGGACTTCACCACCTGTGGCAGGAACATCTTGCCCGCGCCGAACAGGTCGCCCACGGCGTTCATGGCGTCCATGAGCGGGCCTTCGATCACGTGCAGCGGCCGGGCGGCGGCAAGGCGCGCCTCTTCCGTATCGGCTTCGATATAATCCGATACGCCGTGGATGAGGGCGTGCTTGAGCCGTTCGGCGACCGGGCGCTCGCGCCAGGATAGATCGGGCGCGGCCTTTTTCGAGCCGCCGCCTTTGAACCGGTCCGCCGCTTCGAGCAGGCGGTCGGTGGCGTCCGGGCGGCGGTTCAAGACCACGTCCTCGCCCAGTTCGCGCAACTCCGGATTGAGTTCGTCGTAAACACCGAGCTGCCCCGCGTTGACGATGCCCATGTCCATGCCCGCCGCGATGGCGTGATAGAGAAACACGGTGTGCATGGCCTGGCGCACAGGCTCGTTGCCGCGGAATGCGAAGGACAGGTTCGACACGCCACCCGACACATGCGCATGCGGTAGCTTCGCCTTGATGCGGCTCGTGGCCTCGATAAAAGCCACCGCGTAATTGTTGTGCTCCTCGATGCCCGTGCCCACCGCGAATACATTGGGATCGAAGATGATGTCCTCCGGCGCGAAACCCACGCGTTCGGTGAGAAGCTTGTAGGCGCGCAGGCAAATCTCGAATTTGCGCTCGGCCGTATCAGCTTGGCCCGCCTCGTCGAAGGCCATGACTACGGTAGCCGCGCCATAGCGCAGGATGCGCCGCGCGTGCTCAAGAAAGGGCTCCTCGCCCTCTTTCAGGCTGATCGAATTAACGATGGCCTTGCCCTGGACGCATTTGAGCCCTGCCTCGATCACCGGCCATTTCGAGCTGTCGATCATCACAGGCACGCGCGAGATGTCTGGCTCCGAAGCGATGAGATGCAGGAAGGTGGTCATCGCCTTTTCGGAGTCAAGCAGGCCCTCGTCCATGTTCACGTCGAGGACGTTGGCGCCGCTTTCGATCTGCTCGCGCGCGACAGAAAGTGCGGCGTCGTAATCGCCAGCCTCGATGAGCTTGCGGAACTTGGCGGAGCCGGTCACGTTTGTCCGCTCGCCCACCATGATGAATTGCTGGCCTGTACCTGTCATACCTCAACTGTCCTAACGTGATACGCTTTACACCGCACCTTGCCGGCCAAGGCCCGAAGTTTCAAGGAAAATTGGCCCGCAGGTTAGCGCAGCGGCATTTGCGCGGGCTCGTGCAGGCCCATCACGGCAGCCGGCTTGAACTCGACATGCTTGAGCGCGCGCAACTTCGCAATGGTGGCGAAATCGCGGTCGTTATGAACGAGCGCCATTTCGTGGCGGAGCGCCACCTCGGCGATACAGCAGTCGATGACGCTGCACACGGTAAGCCCCCGCCGGCGCAAATCGAAATAGAGCCGCGCAGCGTTGGCCCAGCTTTCATCGTCCATTTCGAGATAGTCCTGATCGGCGAGGTAATCCGAGAGCCGGAGCCATTCCTTTTCGTCGCGCGCGCCCTGCAACAGCTCCATCTGAGTGAAGCGGGTGAGGTAATAATCTCGCCCGTCCAGAACGTCGCGCAGGCCATGGGCCACTAGCCCCGTACGGTCCTTGAACAGCGCGATCAGGGCGCTCGTATCAATCAGCATCGTAGCGCGTGTGCCTGAGCGCTTTGTGGTCGTAGCCGTCCTCGAAAGCTATTCTGCCGGCCAGATCGAAGAGATCCTTCTTCTTCTTGGCCTTGAGGAACTCAGCTAAGGCGAGATGCACGGCTTCCTTTTTGGTTTTTACGTTCGCCACCTTCATGACCTCGCCGATCAGCGTATCGTCAATCTCGATATTGGTCCGCATTGCCGGCCGCACCTATGCTTGTTGTGCCAATCGCGTTCTGGTGTATTATACACAAACCGATACACAAAGGAAGCGTGTCTTGTGCCTAATTGGTGCCGAAGACTTCGGTGAGGCGCGCGCAGAGCCAGAACTCGCCCTCCACGATCATGCCGGGGGCCAGGGCCTGGGACAGAACGGTCTCGTCGGCGACGAGGTCGAAGCTACCGCCCGCGGTGCTAATCAGCGCCCAGGTGAATTCCTGGCCGGTATCCGGGTTTTTGCGGCGCTCGGTCTTTTCGACCACGCCGGTCAAGAAGGCGCGGGCAGGCGCGCGGAAATCCTCGGCCTCGGGATCGAGAAACACCACTTCGCCCGAGTTCCCCCCTGTGAACAGCCCGCTGGCCAGGAAAGAGTGGGACGTCAACTTCACTTCCTTGTCCGCCTGAGCGGCATGGAACATCGTCTCGTTCTCGTGGACCACCAGTTCATGGGGGAAAGCGGCGATTTGCGCAATCGCCATGAACGGGCAGGCCTTGCCCACGAAGCTCGCGAAATCCACCACGTCGATCAGCGCGATGGTGGGGCCAAGCTCGACATAGAAAGCACCCTCGAAAGGGTTATCGCTGGGGCGCTGGCGCATGGCGCGGACCCGGATCGGCGCCCGGCCGTAGCCCTCGAAAAAGGGCGTGATGCCCACTGCAACGTAGGGATCGGAATCCGTCTCGGGCTCGGTGAGCTTCTGCATATGGACCCAAAGCTCGGAGCCGGCATCGGAGCGCAAGCGGTGGTAATAACCGGCCCCGCAAGCCTGCTTTTCACCGCCCTTCTCGACAAGCTCTCTTATTAGCGTGGAGAGCGCTTCTGCAGAGCCCGCCTTAAACCCAATGACACTGAAGTGATCCGCCATCACCCCGCATTCTCCTTAAATGAACAGCCTGCGCTTATGAAACGCTATTGGTTCAACAAACGGTCCAACTCAGCACAAATACCTTCGCCCATGCCAGACGTCGAAACCTTGGTCATGCCGTCCTGCATTATATCGGCAGTCCTGAGCCCTTTGGCCAGTGCGCCGGCAATGGCCGCGTCGAGCAGGCTGGCCTCCGCTCCCATGTCGAAGGAGTAGCGCAGCGCCATGCCGAAGCTGGCGATCGTCGCGATCGGATTGGCGATGCCTTGGTCCGCAATGTCAGGCGCGCTGCCGTGCACGGGCTCGTACAGGGCGGACCGGCAGCCATTCGCATCCTTCCCGCCAAGCGAGGCCGAGGGCAGCATACCGAGCGAGCCGGTAGCCATCGCGGCCTGATCGGAGAGGATATCGCCGAACAGATTGTCGGTCACGATCACGTCGAACTGCTTAGGCCAGCGCACGAGCTGCATGGCGCAATTGTCCGCGAGAATATGCGTCAGCTCGACATCTTGATATTCGGATTCATGCACGCGGCGGACCACGGCGTTCCACAGCACGCCGGTTTTCATGACGTTACGCTTCTCGGCAGAGGCCACGCGCTTGCCCCGCGCCCTGGCAAGGTCGAAGGCAACGCGCGCGATCCGCTCGATCTCGTGCTCGTAGTAAACCTGCGTGTCGACGGCGCGCTTCTCGCCGCTCTCCAGCGTCACGATCTCCTTGGGCTCGCCGAAATAGACGCCGCCCGTCAGCTCGCGCACGATCATGATATCGAGGCCCTCGACTACCTCACGCTTGAGGCTCGAAGCCTCCGTCAGCGCAGGATAGCAGATCGCAGGCCGCAAATTGGCGAACAGGCCCAGATCCTTGCGCAGGCGCAACAGTCCGGCCTCGGGGCGCTGAGCGTAAGGCACATTGTCCCATTTCGAGCCGCCAACCGCGCCGAAGATAACGGCGTCCGCAGCCTTGGCCTTCGCCATCGCGGCATCGGAGATCGCCTCGCCATGCGCATCGTAGGCGGCGCCGCCAACAAGGTCTTCCTCAATCTCGAACTTGGCGCGGCCGGCCGTTTCGAACCAGGCAATGACGCGCTTGACTTCGGTCATGACCTCGGGGCCGATTCCGTCGCCGGGAAGAAGGAGCAGTTTCTTTGGTGTCATGGAAGTAAACGGGGTTATCGCTGGTTGTTTTTCGAACGCCGACACTGGCGCTGGTCCGGCAAGCTAGGCTTAGAGCACGCCGCGCAGCAAGGCACGGCCTTCGTGCGGATTCTGCACAGCTTTGTGTGGAGTTCAAGTCACTCGGGTGTGGCTCTTGCGCTCAGTGGACGTGGGCAGACGCACGCGCCCGCAGCCGCACCCCCCTGCCGTCATGCGGGGCGTTTGTCGGGAACGCCAAAGTTAGGCAGCCTTGCAACGCTCAGCGCTCTGCATATTGGCTGCTTGACGAGCCCGTTCCTCAAAGTGGCCGCGGATGGCGTCGAGCGCGGCTTGCCGGCTCTGGTACTTCCGCCGCGCGCCGATGTAAGTATGCGCGATCGTTTCCATTTCGTGCTTGCCGGCCAGCTTGTTCGCCTGTAGATCGGCGAAAACAGGCTCGAATTCACCGGAAGAGGTGACAGCCGATAAACGCTCGATATAAGTATCTATAATTTCATGCTTGTATTCTTCCACGAGTGGAGAAACCCCCATTATGGCAGTTTCCACCGGTGTATCGTCCTTTCCGTCCAGAAGCCTCGAAAGCGCCCGAAGAGCGGCCGCCCCCTTTTTCTCCCCAGTGGCATCCGCAAAGCTGGCGAGGCCGGCAAGAGAGTCCTGTAGATTGCGAAGTGTCATGGCTTCATCCTTTGCGCCTTAC
>JBNKTW010000172.1:0-20557 GCA_050298295.1 Rhodomicrobiaceae bacterium | reverse complement strand
TTGGCGATCCCGGAGGGGCTCGAACCCCCAACCCCCTGCTTAGAAGGCAGGTGCTCTATCCTGTTGAGCTACGGGACCATCTCTTTATTTACAAGAACTTACCCGATGTTCGTCGATTCGTTCCATCTAACTTAGCGATTCTCGGTAGCATCTAAGGCAGTAAATGGACTCCTGATAGTTATACCGTGCCGCGCCTGCATGGCGGTGTCAAGGCGGTGCGGATAAGCGAGGCGTCAGGCTGCGGGTAACAAGTCAGCCGTTTTTCCCGCGGGCGCGTCTTCTCGCAAGCCGTTCTCCCGTGGGGCGAGCGCCGGACGCCGCCTTCGCCTTCAGCGTCAATGAAGAGCGCGTTGCCGCCGAGGCGGCGCTCAACGATTGTGCGCAACACCATGCGCCGCACGGACGCCGCGTCCGGCGAGGGCACGTTCACCCTCACCACGCGGCCCAGCCCAAAGCAGCAGCAAGCCATGGATCTTGCCGCCGCCATCGCGGTGTAGACAGGACCGCGCTCCCCTTTTCAATCGCAAGCGATTGAAACAGCGGGGCGATTCTCAGTGTGGCCCGAATAACCCCGGTCTCAGCCGCCGCTTCACCTAGCGCCGCCTGTTACCCTATTGTTACCGCGGGATTATTCACATGGCTTTTGGGAATTGTAAGCCTTTGATTTAATTGGAGCGGGCGAGGCGATTCGAACGCCCGACCCTAACCTTGGCAAGGTTATGCTCTACCCCTGAGCTACGCCCGCTCTCCGCAGTGACTTGTGTCACCGGCCCGCCTTTATTGCTCAAATTCGGATGGGATGCAAGCCCCTCAAACCTTCATTTCTCAAAGGATTGCGCGCCGATTGTGAGAAACGCGCTCTAAAGCCCGTCAACCGAAACGGTCGCCTTGCGCTCGAGCTTCCCCCAGCCGACGACCCGGCCTTGCACGGCCTTGATCACCGACTTCACCACCACGTAATACATGATCTGCCGGTAGCCGAAGCGCTGCAAGACAAGCCACCACAGCAGCGAACGCTCCTCCTTCCGCTCAAGCAGGAATGCGATTACGGCCGCCGTCAGATCGACGGCCACGAAGGCCGCGTAGTAGCTTGCGGTAATGAGCAGACTGTCCGGGTTAAACTGCTCGCCGTGCTGCAGGTAGTCGCGCAGCGTTCTCGCGATCTGCACGATCAGCGCCAGATCCACAAGCGGCGAAACCAGCGCCAGCAGGATCTGGAAGAGCCAGACCTGCGGCAGCGCCACCAGCCCAAGCGCCCCATAGCGCGGGTTGAGGTTCATGCGCCGATGCTTCCATATACATTGCAGCGTGCCGAACGCCCAGCGGAAGCGCTGCTTCGCAAGCCCGGCAATGGTATCGGGCGCTTCGGTCCAGGCTATGGCGGAGGCGTCGAACACCACTTTCTTGCCCTCGCGCTGGATCTGAATGGTCAGATCCTGGTCCTCGGCAAGCGTGTCCACCGGGAAGCCGCCAAGCTTCACGATGCACTCGCGCCGCCATGCTCCGACCGCGCCAGGCACGACGGTGATGCAGCCAAGTGTTGCCAGCGCCCGGCGCTCCAGGTTCTGCGCGGTGATGTATTCGAGCGCCTGCCAGCGGGTTAGCATATTGATCCGGTTGCCAACCTTCGCATTGCCTGCCACCGCCCCGATCTTGGGATCGGCGAACCAGCGCACGAGCCTCGATATCGTCTTGCGCTCGAACTGTGTGTCTGCGTCGAGCACTACGATAATATCGCCCGTTGCGCGCTGCAGGCCGAAGTTGACCGCCCTGGCCTTGCCGCCGTTCCGCACCGGAATGAGCTTAACACGGGGCTCGTCCGCAAAAGCGCCGCGCACGGCTTCCGCGGTGCCGTCAGCAGAGCCATCGTCGATGACGATGACGTCGAGCTTCTGGTGCGTGCTGGCGAGAATACGTTCAACGGAGGTGACGATGACGCGCTCCTCGTTGAAAGCTGGAATGAGCACCGTGACGGACAGCCCGTCCTGGTCCGGGGGGGCACGCCGGGCCTTCTCGCGGACGCGGCCAATCAGGGCCAGCCCGCAAAGCACCGCGAGCCTTCCGAAACCGAGCGCAATCGCCAGAACGAACAAACCCGCCACCGACTCCTGAAGCCAGCTAAAGGTAAGGAACACATACAGGTTCACCACCGGCGACGCCTCCTCGGCGGGGACGGGCGGCATGGCCTGATCCCTGGTCCATTTGGCAAGCTCCGAAACCGTAGCGAACTCGAAGCCCTTTTCCCGCATGGTATCGATGATCCGCGGCAGTGCCTCAACCGTGCGCGCGCGATCGCCGCCACCGTCATGCAGCAGAATGATTTGCCCGCGCTTCTCGGGATCGGTGTCCGCAGCCTGCCTGATCACGGTATTGACCATCTCGTCCGCCGTCACCTTGGCTTGCCAGTCGTTTGGGTCTATCTTCAAGCCAACGGTCAGAAAGCCCATGCGCTCGGCGACTCTCATCGGCGCGATCTCTTCCGCGGTGGAGGGCTCCGCATCGCCGAAGTAGGGCGGCCTGAACAGCCTCGTCGAACGCCCGGTCAATGCCTCGATCAGCCGCTGCGTGGCGTTCAGTTCGATGCCGGCGACACTGTCGGGGATTTCACCTAGATTGGGATGGGTGAAGGTGTGATTGCCGAGGTCGTGGCCCTCCGCCAGTATGCGCTGCACAAGCTTGGGATTGGCCGCGCCATTCTCGCCAATGATGAAGAAGGCCGCGCGCGCGCCCTTGGCCTTCAAGATGTCAAGGATCTTGGGCGTCCATTCGGGGGTAGGCCCGTCGTCAAAGGTCAGCGCCAGCTTGCCCGGCATATCCCCGCCGCGCCGGATCACGAAGGAAGCCGGCATTTTGGTGTAACGCTCGCCAATGACCGTGGCTTTCGCTTTGTCAACCTTGAACTCGCGCGTCCCTGACGAAGGTTCCGCCGCGATCTGCAAAAGCTCGCCGCGCCCGATGAAGTTCACATCGCTGGTTGGGTTAATGCTCGCGAGCGCGGCGGGCGGCGGCGCGTTGTACCTGTGCGGAAGGACCGACCAGATCGAGGGATCTTCCGCGCCAAGGCGCCACAGCGCGTATCCCGCCGGGCGGAATTTGTCGCCCGCCCGCAAATGGTTATAGGCCGTCGCCGCGTCGAGGAACCAAACCCGGTGGGTTTTGCCCTCGTCTCCATAGCTATAACGGGGATTGAGCGTCTTGGGATCGAACTCGATCGTGGCCCCGGCGTCCCTGGCCGTCAGCATCACCTCCTGAAAAGTGACGTCGCTCGCCGTTGTCGCGCCCTCCGTCCAGTCGTATCCGTAATTGCCAATGGCGACGATGGTGTGAGCCGGGTCGAGATCGCGCATCCTGAACGCCAGGCGCGTCGAGAACCAGGATTGCGAGGCGACAGGCCCAGGATCGCCCGTGGACCAATGCTCGTCATACCCCATCAGCATGAGGTAATCGCAGCGTTTCGCATACGCCTTGTAGTTCCAGGACGGATCGTCGAACGGTACCGCCACCGTAACCAGCCAGCCCCGCGGTTTGAAAATCGCGGAAAGCTCAGTCAGGAACGCCAGCACATCCTTGTGCGCGCTATCCGGAAACTGCTCGAAGTCGACGGTGACGCCTTGGAGATTGTTGGCCTCGATGAATTTGGTGATGCCCTCAATGCGCTCTTTCCGCTTCCGCGGGTCGGCGAGTATCCTGGCAAGCCCCGCTCCGTCCCACTCGTAGGCGGACGAGTTCTGGATCATGGCGAGTACTGGCGTGGAAGGCTTCTCGCGCCGGATCAGCTCAAGCGCATTGGCGTCCATCGTGATTTTCAGGTCCAGATCGCCGCCGGCCATGTAGAGCCAGCTCGCGACCACCCAATCGAGATGGCGGATGTTGTTCCGGAGCGACGCGAGGCTTGCATCGTCCCAGTTTGCATAAAAACCGATGGTCAGCGGCTTTTCACGCAGGCTGGCGGCCGCCGCTTTCCGGCTCTTCGCACGCGCCGCCGCAATTGTTAACGGATACAGCGAGTGCCCAAACCGGTGCCTGTGCCGCCGCGCCCTCCGCGCCAGGCTGCGGACCGCTGGCACGAGGTGCTGAATTTTCGCTACGTCGTTCAACATCGCGTAACGCTGCGCCGTGCCGGACCTAAGCGTTTCAGGGAAGGTGCGGAAGACAAAAAGGCTCGACAGGAACACGGCAACGATGGCCGTACTAACGATGGCGAGCGCCCAGGCGGCGCGGGAGACGTGTTTGGCCCGGCGGCTTTTGGGGTCGAAGAAGATCGGGTAGTGTATCATTCCTGCTGGGCGGATTCCAGAATGGCTCTGGCCGTTTGCCGCATACAGCATGGCAAGCGCTTGCCCGAAGGGACAAGCCCGCTCGCCTGGTTAGCCGGAAAACTAGCCAGAAGCTTATATGAGGCCCCGGCTGGAGCCCCCGGAGATTCCATTAGACCGCCCAACATGAACATAAGCTGTACACGACCCTTCGCACTTCACTAAAAGCGTTCGCGGGCGCTTAATGTTACGGGCGCGGGGCGTTGCCGGCTACGGCCTGAGAAAGCTGTTCGCATGGCGGGTCAGGTAGGCGAAGGTGCTGTCCTTCGCGTTGGGGGCCAATGCCTGGCGCAGCACGCCATAAAGCGCCGTGGTTGCGCCGTTGGGCGGAAAATTGCACGCATAGATTCCCGCGGGCGCGTCCTTGGCGGGTTTGGCGCGGGCAGCGTTCACGAGCTCCCGGGCGGCGGCGTCACTCCAAACTTCCACCGCAAAGATTTTGCGCACCCCGCTTACCCATGGCCTCGCGGCGGGGGACACCCTGCCGGCGGGCACGGGGTGGCGGCAGAAATACCCCCCGGCTGGATCGGCTCCGCCTGTGATGAGCAGCAGGCTTTCACGGGGCAGGCCGCTGCGCGGCACGACGTTAGCCCGTGACCTTATGATTTTGATGGCCATGTCCAATTGGGTACGCTTGATGGGTTCCGAACCCATCCCCAGAAGATTATCCTTCCGCAGGCGGGAGCCTTCGAGAAGCTCCTTGAGAATCTGATCGCGGCCAGGCCCCGCCGCGAACTTGCCGCCCCCTAATACCTTGAACACTTTGGTCTCGTAGCTGGCGCCCGGAGATTGCGCGCGGCCTAGAACCTTCTTCTCCCACGCGCCCTCCGAAACCGAGGCCGCCAAGCCGAGCGCGCCCGTCCAGAAGCCTCCGGCGTCCGCCGCGCCCACCTGGTTCGAGAACTCGCTATCGGTGGAAAACAGCGCGATGAGGATCTGTCCCCTCGCCTCATGAAGGTTTCTTGAGATCGTACCGCCGCGAATTTCCTCCGCCGATACGAAGGGCCGCGCCTCCAGTTTGCACCTGCCGGAAAGGCTTAGCAGCCGCGCGGCGCTGCCATCCTGGCTTGTGTCAATCAAATACCCGTTCCGGTCCGCATCCAGGGGCAGGGCCGGCAAGTAGACCCCTTTCATCTCGCGGAACCGTATGTTCTGGGCGCCGTTCTTGCGCCAGCCAGCGCCAAGCCGTTTGCTTTGCAGAACGTCCAGAGCCAGATCGCAGCCGCTTACATTCTCATTCCCGCCGCCTGCAATTTTTATAATGAGGCCCGCGACACGGGAGAAGCGCGGCTTCACAATCACTACCGTGCGTGCCTCCTCCACCCGCACAGCCGAAACCTCATAATGCGGAAGCGCCTTTTGCAGCGCCGGCAGATTCGTGACTTTGGCGGCTGCGTCTCCGGGCAGGGACAGAACCAGATTGTCCGCCATCCGGGCGGCCGGGGCGCCCCCGATGGTGACGCTCCCCTCCGCCTGCAGAATTTCGTCCGCGCCAACCGCCGCGCCATTCCCGCGCTCGAAGGCAAGCACGAGCTTATGCAAGGACGTTGCCGGCGCGGGCGGTGCAACTGGCTGCGGCTTTTCGGCTTCCGGAGCGCCACCGCCGGCCGCCTGCCGCGCCTGCGGGCTGGCCCGCTCCGGGGCAGCGGGCTGCTTGGGGGGCGCTTGCGGCCCGCCCGCGGGCTGTTTGTCCTGCGCGGCGGATACGGGCGCCCCGGAGGAAGAAGAAGATTCCGTTGGCGTCCCTGGCCCTTCGGAGGGCGCAGGCGGCGCTTGAATGCGATCTCTGTGCACAGTGCCGGAAGCCGGGGCGTCTTGTTGCGCCGCCTTCGAGCCCGCTGCCGCGCCGGAACCGCCGGCTGCAACTTGCACACATTTTTCCTGCTTCTCCTTGTTCTCCGCCGCGCTGGACGCAGCCGTCACCGTCTCCTTGTCAGAGGAGCCATCTTTGGGCGGTTGCGCTGGCCCGGCATTGGATCCCGCCCCGGCGCTCTTCCCCGTCTCAGGTGGCCAGTGTCTGCCGGCGAGCACCCACTCGATAAGGGGCCGCAGAACCCCTGGCAGGTCCGCCGGGCAACTGCCCCCGCAGAGTACCGCTCCGGGTAGGCCGCAGATGAAGAACGGCTGGATGCTGGAAAACTTTGAGCCGCCCTTTTTTAGATGGAACCTTACATAGGTGAAGTTTTCGACGCCCGTCAGCGACGAGGAGCGGGAAAAGACGGCACGGTTCGCATAGGCTTTCACCCTCTCCGAGGCCTCTCCCTCACGGCCCAGGAAGAAGACCGGAATCTTGATCGGCGCCGGGATGTCGTCTTCCCGCGCGATAACGCAGATCCTTCTCGAAGAGGTGGTGTAGATGCCGATCGGCTCGGCCGCGTCGATCGAAAGCGTGAATGTGCGGTAAAATACGCGGCGCGTGCCGCCCGGCTCCAGGCTGGGCGGCAGCTGGTTGACCTCCCCCGCCGCTTCGAGCACGAAGTGCCGCATCTTGAGGTTGGGGCTGATGGCCAGGCTGTTCTGCGGCCACTTCCGGCACTTGCCGCCGCCGCCGTTAGCCATTACAGGCCCGGCCAGCAGCAGCGCAAGCGCGGCGAGCGGCATGATCAGGCTAACGATGCACCTTGCGGGGTTGGGAGCGGAACTCATGAAACAGCGTGCGGACTCAAAAGGATCGATTTAAAATAACTCTAGTTTGGGTTTTATGCAAAAAACCTCGCACACATCGTTAAGCGTCCCGCCCAGGCGTTCATTATACCGGGGAGGCACGGCCAAGCCGCACGGAAAGCGGCGCGCTAGACCCACGGCATACATTGTCAATATCGTTAACAAACCATTGCCCGCAGGTTAACAATATGCCTAAAACATGGGGCGGGGCGCTGCAAGGGATTTGATTCCCGCACCGTCTAGGATCCGGTTCTGGGGGTGCGGGCGGCAAGTGCCGTGCCGGTTCCCTTGGTACGGCAAGTTGGCGCCTGCCAGCCGGTAGCATCCCGGGCGGCTGCGGTCCCCGCAAAAGGCGTTGGCGGTTGCCGGTCTTTTGGGCGGCGTTGCGTTCATACCCTTCCCTGCAAGTTTTGCCGTTGCCCTTCAATGAGGGGCATGGCGGCGCTCACCTCCTGTCCTCCGCCCAAGGACAGGAGGGTGAGCTGCAGCTTTCCGGCCAGGCCGCGTTTCTCTCCCACCGCAAGCAAGGCGGGCCCCGGCCCGCGGACGCCGGAGTTCCGGGCGGAGAGGTTGGGGCGAACGGGTTCAACGGCTGGAAAGCTGGCCGCAGCCCGGAAAGAACGCTGGAATCTCCCCTGCTACTACCGCTTGGGGAATTCAATCAACGGGTTAAGCGGCTTGCCGCCGTCAGTCCCGGCTCCAAGCGCAGCGTCAGGCGGCGCCGCGCACGGGAAAGGGCATCACATTCCCCGTTTGCTTGCCGTCGCCTTGAGCCCCGCTGGCTGGCACAATCCGGGAAACCGGCATGACCACCGTCGCTTCGGTTCCCGCTCCAGACTTGCTGCGCAGCTCGAAGCGGCCCCCATGCAGCTCGGCAAGGCCGGCCACGATCGGCAGCCCGAGGCCCGTGCCGTTGTCCGGTAGCTTGGCCGCCTCCCGGCCCTGTCCGAACGCGCTCATGACAACGGGCAATTCCTCCTCCGGGATGCCGGGGCCGTTGTCGCGCACAGTCAGGAACGCCTCGCCGCTCGGCAAAATGCCTGTGCGCAGGGCGACAGTGCCGTTTTCGGGCGTGAACTTGATCGCATTGGAAAGCAGGTTGAGGCAGATCTGGCGGATGGCCCGCTCGTCGGCCAGGACTTGCGGCATGTCCTGCTTGCAGGCCGTTACCAGCCGCAGGTTCTTGGCCTGCGCGTCCAGCCTCAGCAAGTGCAGGGACTCGAGCGCCACCGCGCCGAAATCCACCGGCGTTTCCGACAGCTCGTACCTGCCCGCCTCGATGCGCGACAGATCGAGAATCTCATTGATGAGCCTCAGAAGATGCTCGCCGGATTCATGAATATCGGCGGCGTAGGATCGGTACTGCTCGTTGCCCACCGGCCCAAGCATCTCGTCCTTGATCATCTCGGAAAAGCCCATGATCGCGTTGAGCGGAGTGCGCAGTTCGTGGCTCATATTGGCGAGGAATTTCGACTTCGCCAAACTTGCCGCCTCCGCCTTTTCAAGCGCCTCGTCGAGCGAAACTTTCTCTTGCTTGAGTTCCTCGATCAGCCGGTCGTTCTGCGCGCGGTGCTCAAGCATCGAGAATGCGGTGCGCTGCAGGTTCCTCACGAGGAATACGAAGTAGAAATGGATGCCTGCCGCGACGATGGCCATCAGCCAGTAGAAGGCTTCGCCGGTCATCAGGAAGCGCAGGCAAAGCGCGGCCGTCACCGGGATCGTGCCCGCGTGCAGGATGGTCATGACCGACGCCGCGAACAGCATCCTGATCGCCGTCACCACCATAAGGGCCGCGAACAGAAAGAAATAGGCGGCCTGGGTTGGCTGCGTGAATTCGGTGAAGGCGACGGCGGCCCAGCATACGCCATACAGGAACTCGCCCGCGGCCAGGTTGCGGCGCCACTGGTTCAGGTCGGCGGTGTCGCGCGGCTGCTTCTTGAACTGCCGCGTCAGTGCCAGCAGTATACCCTCGGAGATAAAGATCGTGGCGAGCCACAGGAGAAGCTGGCTGGAGTTGCCCCAGTTCAGCATGGTCATGGCGAACACGATGGCGAGGATCGGCACGGTTAGCGCCGCCACGGCCTCATTGCGCACGAACATGGTGAGCAGGTCGTAATCGAACTCACGTGGCCGCCCGCCGCTAACGCGCGCTGGCCTCCGCCCGGCATCCGGAGCCTTGGAAGAACCGCTCTGCCGCGTGTTTCCGGCACCCAAATTAAGAGAGCTAACGGTACCCATCTACCCGCATCCACTCTGCAAGGAAAAGCCCGCACGCCTGGCCCTTGCCTTCAGGCGTACCCATAATTGAGGATTGCCTAAATGACTTAATATTGTGTTACGTAGCTCGCCTAAAAGCTGTAACAGAGCTATTATCATTCTAAGGTGGCGCTTAACGCAATGAAAATATTGGATGAAAAGCGGGCGCCAAATCCGCGCAGAGTCCGCGTCTACCTGGCCGAAAAGGGGATAACCGTTCCCTTCGAGCAGGTGGATATCATGACGGGGGCGGCCAGGACGGCAGAGTTCACCGCGCTCAACCCCTTCCAGCGCGTGCCGGTTTTGATCCTGGATGACGGCACGGCGATTTCCGAGACGATGGCGATCTGCCGTTATTTCGAGGCGCTGCAACCCGAGCCTTCGCTGTTCGGCCGGACACCGCTCGAAATCGCGCGGATCGAGATGTGGAACCGGCGGGCGGAGTTCAATTTTCTCTGGACCGTCGCCCACGTCTTCCGCCACTCGCACCCGGCGATGGCGGAGCTTGAGAAGCCGCAAATCCCGGCTTGGGCCGAGGCCAACAGGCCGCGCGTGGCTGGAATCATCGGTGTTTTCGACGAGGTGCTGGCAAGCAGGCGGCACCTCGCGGGAGACCTGTTCTCCGTCGCCGACATCACCGCCATGATCGCAACGGACTTCATGAAGCTCGCGCGCCTCTCCATTCCGGAGGAGGCGGTGAACTTCAAGCGCTGGTACGATGAAGTCCGCGCGCGGCCTTCCTACACCGCCTGAAGCCACCGTTTGCCAGAGGCTCACTTTCCCGTGCCCTACCTCTTGCGTCGAAGTGCAAGCAGCTTAAATGTTCGAATAGAGCCAATCAACTGTTTCAATACATCCGGTTAAATGTTCCAATGACAGCGAAAATGGAAAAGGGGCCAGGTTCGAAGCCTCGCCCTCAAACGCTCGCGGGCCGAAATGCCCTGGCCGCGATGTTGCGTAAGCCTTCCGCTAACAAAGTGGAGACGGTCAAACCCAAGCGTAAAGCGCGTAGCAATCCCGCCGTCCGGGAATTCATTCTGGACAACGTCGAACACCACCCTAACAACATCGCCAAATTCGCTGCTGAGGCGCTTAGCATAACGCCCGTTTCCGCCAGGAGATATTTGAACGCTCTCGTAAATGAAGGCTTGCTCACCGCAGAAGGCGCAACGAAAGCGCGCAAATACGAATTGCGTAATTTCGTTGAAGAGCTAATCCCCCTCGGCATCGGCCCAGGTTTCGAGGAGCATATTGCCTGGAGGAAACACATCGCCCCCGCCCTTGGCGACCTACCCAAAAACATTCGCGAGATGTGCGAATATGGTGTCCAGGAGATGCTTAACAATGTCAAGGATCACTCATCCAGTGATAAGGCCGAGGTCGTTATTATCCGAAATGCAAATTACGTTGAACTCGTAATCCACGACTTCGGCATAGGCATTTTCAAGAAAATATCGGATGCCTGCGGTTTAAGTGACTACCGCGAAGCGATATTAGAGCTGTCCAAGGGAAAGCTTACTACAGCCCCTGATCGCCACACCGGAGAAGGTATTTTCTTTACCTCTAGAATGTTCACAGAATTCATTCTATCCGCTAACAACTTGGTGCTCACCCACTTCATAAAGGGCGGCGGCGATTGGCTCATGGAGGTGGGAAACGGAGCCGAAAGCAGCGGAACAACTGTGTTCCTCAGGATGTCGCTCAAGGAGCCCCATACTATAAGAGATATTTTCGGAAAATATGAGCTGGATGATGACGGATATCTGCGCTTCGGCAAGACGCATGTACCAGTCCGTCTGGCCTTGTACGATAACGAGCAACTTGTTTCCCGCTCACAGGCGCGCCGGGTGCTTGCCAGGTTCAACAAGTTTTCGGAGGTTATACTGGATTTTGGCGATGTACCTATGATCGGTCAGGCTTTTGCCGATGAAATATTCAGAGTTTATAAGATAGAACATCCGGAGGTTAGAATAATCCCGATTAGGGCTGCCAAGCCTGTATACAGCATGATAAAGAGAGCTGCTCCCGAGACAATAATCCTGGAACCAACGCCCGAGCCATCATGAAACTGACCGTCATAGGCTGCGGGGACGCGTTCGGCTCCGGCGGCCGCTTCCATAGCTGCTACCTGCTGGAGACCTCCAAGGGCCGGCTGCTCCTGGACTGCGGCGCGAATTCCCCGCTTGCGATGAAACGCGCCGGCGTCACGATTTCCGCCATCGGCGCCGTGGTTATAAGCCACTGCCACGGCGACCATTTCGGCGGCCTGCCCTTCCTGCTCCTCGACAAGATGTTCATGGAGTGCGGCCCCGGCCCCCTGGAAATTCTCGGCCCTCCTGGCATCGCCGCGCGGACGGAGGCGCTGTTCGAAAGCATGTACCCCGCCATCAAGGATTTGCCCCGCAAGTTCGAGCTGATTTTCACAGAGCTGCCGCCGGGGCAGGAGACGCTCTGGCGCGGCGTGCCCATCAGGGCTTTCGAGGTTGAGCATCCTTCCGGTTCGCCGTCGCTGGCGCTTTCTTTCGCGGATGGGGGGCGGCGCTTTAGCTTTTCCGGCGATGCGAGCTGGTGCGATGCCGTGACGGAGGCCGGCCGCGGCGCTGATCTCTACCTGATCGAGTGCACCTATTTCAGCGGGAAATCCTCGATGCACCTGGACTACCAGACGCTTGCCGCGAAGTTCGGCGAGATTGGCGCCGGGCGCTACCTGCTCACCCATATGGGCGAGGAAATGCTGGCGGCGCGGGACAAGATCGACAGCAGCCGCTGTATCGCCGCCAGCGAAGGGCTCCACATAGAAATCTAAGGGCCTGATGCGAAATAAGTGCGCCATCCTGCGTGTCTTTTTGTCCGTCCGCTGCGTTGCACGGACGCGTGCCACGTTGCCAAAATTGTTAATACGATTATAGTAAACACTGAATCTATGTGTGCGGAATTAGCCGATTTCGGCGGAATTTTCCTGTTTTTGGGCGAATTTCCAGGTTTCAAAAACACCGTTAAATATAGACGCGGATTCTGGATCAACCATAACCGCGCCGCCGTCTGAGCAATATTGTTACGTTGTATCAATAATTTGCGCAAGCGCGGCCTAGTTTACGCAATCGTAAGGCGCAATTGCATATAATGCCACACTAACAACAGCAGAAGAAAAAGAGGCAAAATGGGCCTTTTCCGCTCAACGGAGGGCAGGTTGCATCGCTTCCTCGTGGACGCTCCGGTTGCCACCGCCGCGTCTCACACCTGAGCCCCGGACTATACGTGAAATGGCTCTCACCCTTCTGCTGGAACGCAAAAAGATACGATGGAACAAAGATCAAGCCAGGGCGCGCGCGGATTGTAAGAAATCCGGGCTGGGCCTATCCTATCATGACATCGGGTTGAGCCCATTCCACAAAACCCGGGACGCTGGCCAAGCTAAGCGCGCCAGCGTTTTCAACGTTCACAGGACTGTCGTCAGGCTGCGATAGGCTCGCCGGATTATGAGCGGGCAGGGCAGCGCCCGTATCACTGGAGGCTAACATGGACGAGCACACCGCCAAGGCGTTTGACGCGGATCTTAAAGAGATTTCCGGCAAGATCCAGGCGATGGCTCAGATCACCGGGCAGCAGATCACCAGCGCCAGCGAGGTTCTCGCCAGCGGCGACACGGTCCTCGCCAGGCAGGTGGTTGCGGCGGACAACCAGGTCGATGCGCTGCAGCGCGAAGTCGAGGAAAAGGCCGTCATAACCATCGCGCGGCGTCAGCCGGTCGCGGTGGACCTGCGCGAGGTGGTCGGCGCTCTACGCATTTCCAACGACCTTGAGCGCATTGGGGATCTGGCCGAGAACGTGGCCAAGCGCGCGTTGCTCTCGGCACAGGAGTTCCAGGCGATCAGTGGCGTCACACTCCAGTTGCAGCACATGTGTGAGCTGGTGCTTGAGCAGCTGAAAAACGTCATTCAAGCCTATGTGGCCAAGGATACCGGCGCGGCCGAGGAGGTTTGGCGCGCGGACCGGGAAGTGGACGCCCTCAACAACTCGCTTTTCCGCGAGCTTCTGACCTATATGCTCGAAAATCCGCGCAATATCACCTTCTGCGCGCATATGCTCTTTTGCGCCAAGAATATCGAGCGCATGGGCGATCATGCGACCAATATCGCCGAAACGGTCTATTACATCGTGAAAGGCGCCTCACTGCCGGGCGAACGCCCGAAGGCCGATGTCACGAGCCTTGAGACGCTGCCCAACGCCTGACAGCCGGAAGGCGGGATGCTCCGCGTTCGTCTTTCAGGGACGGCCGCGCAACGTCCGCATCAAAAATCGAAGGCGCCGCGGAGCCCTCCGGACACCAGTCTGAGCGCGTTGCCGGCCCGGTGACGGGACCGCGGCCATGTCCCGGAAGCCACGAAGGAGTTGACTAATCCTCAGTTTGCCACAAAGCCTTACGGGCGGGGCAACAACCGGGAGAGGCACAGTGGACACCTCCGGCGCGAAGGCGGCCGCGGCGCAAGGGCCGGCGCAGAAAGAGCTTTTCGGCCATCCGAGGGGGCTCGCGTTCCTGTTCGCCACCGAGATGTGGGAGCGCTTTTCCTATTACGGGATGCGCGCGCTCCTGGTCCTCTACCTCGTGAAATATCTGCTCCTGCCAGGGCATGCGGAGGGCGTCCTCGGGCTTGCCACGCTCAAGAGCGGCATGGAAGCCATTTTTGGCCCGCTCGATGCGCAGCCCTTCGCCTCGCAAATCTACGGCCTCTATACCGCGCTGGTGTATCTCACGCCCATCTTCGGCGGCCTGCTTGCCGACCGCGTGCTTGGTCAGCGCCGCACCGTTCTGATCGGCGCCGCGCTGATGGCCCTTGGCCACTTCATGATGGCCTTCGAGCCGCTGCTGCTTTTCGCGCTGCTGACGCTCATCCTGGCCAACGGCGCGTTCAAGCCGAACATCTCCACCCAGGTCGGCGAGCTTTACGCGCCCGGCGATCCGCGCCGCGACCGGGCGTTTTCGATCTTCTATGTTGGCATCAATATCGGCGCGTTCTTCTCGCCGCTGGTGTGCGGAACGCTCGGCGAGACGCTGGGCTGGCACTACGGTTTCGCGGCGGCCGGCGTGGGCATGTTGATCGGGCTCCTCATCTACATGCGGGGCTTGCGCGAGCTGCCGCCGGACGAACTGCAAAGGGCCAGGGCCGCGCATCGCGAGCACGATCCGCTAAGCCGCGAGGATTGGCGGGCCATCGCGGCGCTGCTGCTGCTGTTCCTGCCCAACACTCTGTTCTGGGCCACCTACGAGCAGCAGGGCAACACCATCGCGCTGTGGGCCGATACATTCACCGACCGCAGCATCAATCTCTTGTTCTGGCAGGCGGAAATCCCTGTCACCTGGTTCCAGGCGTTCAACCCGTTCATGATCTTCGCCTTCACGCCCGCAATCGTCGCCTTGTGGGCTTGGCAGGCGCGGCGCGGCAGCGAGCCGGCTTCCGCCACCAAGATGGCCATCGGCTGTTTCGGTGTGGCGGCGGCCAACCTCCTGATGGCGTTCGCGGCAATCCAGGCGGGCGCGGCGGGAAAGGCGAGCTGGCTCTGGCTGTCCGGTTATTTCGTCATCATCACCTTGGGCGAGCTTTACCTGTCGCCCGTGGGGCTTTCGCTGGTCTCGAAGGTGGCGCCGGGCCGCGTGCTCTCGCTGATGATGGGCGTGTGGCTCGCCACGAGCTTCCTCGGCAACCTTATCGGCGGCTGGCTCGGCTCTCACTGGAGTAGCATGGAAAAGCCGGCGTTCTTCGCCATGATCGCGGGCGTGGCAGCGCTGGCGGGCTTGGCCATCGCGCTGATGAGCAGGCCGCTGCGGAAGATTTTGCGGCATTGAAGGCGCTGCATACTGGAACGGCCCGTGGATCGCGCGCTGCATTGAGTTGCGCAGTATGCCGCGCAGCAGCTAACCTGATTACCCTGATATTTCCGCCGGTGCGGATCGCGAGGGCGAATTCCGCCGCAACCGCCGTCCCCGTGCAGGCGGTATGGCGTTTTCGCCGGCGGCGGCTGAAAAAAGGACGGGTATGGACAAGACAGGGAACCGCTTCGTCTGGTACGAACTGACCACGGCGGACATGGAGGGCGCCAAGGCATTCTACACCCGCGTCCTGGGCTGGGAGGCGGCGGACGTTCCCTCTCCCGGCAAGCCGTATGTCCTGTTCACCACCGGCGACACCCCTGTCGCCGGGATGATGCAACTGCCCGGGGACGCGGTAAGCGGCGGGGCTGTGCCGCAGTGGATCGGATATGTCGCGGTTGACGATGTGGACGATGCCGCGGCGCGCGTGGAAAAACTCGGCGGCGTGGTACACCTCCCGCCAACGGACGTGATGGGCATCAGCCGTTTCTCCATCGTCGCCGACCCCCAAAGGGGGACGCTCGCGCTGGTCAAGGCGCGCGAAGGCGGCAGCCCGCAAGCCCCCACGCAGGCGGACGCGCCAGGGCATGTGGGCTGGCACGAGCTGCACGCCCTGGACCTGGAGGCGGCGCTCACCTTTTACCTTCCGCTGTTCGGCTGGGGGCAGGCCAGCGCCCCGGCGGGAGCGGCGGACGGCGCCCAGCTCTTCTCCGCGGGCGGCGAGACCATCGGCGGCATGTTCAAGGGGCCGGAGGATACCGGGTCCTCGATCTGGCTGTACTATTTCAATGTCCACGGTATCGGCGGGGTGGTGAAGCGCGTGGAGGCTGCCGGCGGACAAGTGCTCGACGGTCCGCTGCCGCTGCCGGGCGGCGTGCAGATCGCCCATTGCCGGGACCCGCAAGGCGCCATATTCGCGCTGATCGACAAGCGCGTTCAGGTCACGGTCGGGTGCTACCAATCGCGCGATCCCTCGGCTGGGCCGCCGGATGCCGCGCCATAGCTGGTAGCGGCACTGCCGGTAGGGTTGCCAAGCTTTGCCAACGCAAAGACCTTTCCATCAATGGGTAATTTAGGCCTGCGACCGGCGGTATTGCTGCAACGACACGGACGAATGGATAAGTGGCGGGTCCCGCTGGATCGCCACTTTCCAGAGGGTGTTTCCCCTGATCTCCTCGCATGGCAAAACATATTTCTGCCAATCGGACATATGCTCCTGTTCGTAGAATCCGGCCGGTGTCGGGTAGGCAAGTATCACGCCGCCCGCTCGCAGCTGCTCCACGAGCTCCGCGGGAGCGCCCTCTTCAATGGCAATCTCAAGTTGGGCACGCATCCGGTCCTGACTGCTGATCCATGCGACGGTGACCTGACCCGCCTCGTCGGCCAGCATAAGGCCTGGCGGAGATGGCAGGAGATAGTGCTCGACCGCGCCGATGCGCTCGCCGAGCTCTTTATACCAGCTCGTAATCCCCGGATCGCCGAGGAAAGCCATGTCTTTAAGCTTTGCAATGGGTTCCAGCGGCGCGGCGAGGTCTTTGAAATAGCCGTACTGCAGCTCCCGGATGACCCGCTTCAGCTTGCCGGGCAGGTCCGGGTCGTGCTTGACAAGGAACAGGTCGATTAGGTCTTCATTGAAGGCGGCGACGGCCGTCGCATCCCCCGCCTTCCCAGTGAGCAGAACCTTCTTGACCGGCAAGTGCTTGGTCTTCCGGCAGAGTTCGACACCTGTCATGCCCGGCATAGCGAAGTCGATGACGGCCACGGAAATCCGCGAAAAGCGAGCCGGATCGCGGGCTATCGCGGCGATGCGCGATGCCGGCAGACGAACGACAGGATCATCGGCCACGCCTTCGCCGGCCGGTGCGGGACTAGCTTCGTCGATCACCAGCCTGGGCCGCTCCGCCTCCTTTAGAAGACGCTCGATGGCTTGCTCCGGCCGATGCTCGGTTGCACATAGCGTGACATCAGCATAATTGTAATTGAAGCTGTCGAGGTAGAGCCTCTCATCATCGATGACAAGGCAGGTCGTCGGGTGGTAGAGGGGCAGCAAGGCGCGCATGGGTCCAGTCTTAATCCTCGTATGCCAGGGCGCTTGCAAGGCACTTCCAAAAGCCCAGGCAATCGTTTAATCAGCGCATGTGATGTCGCGCAAGTGAAAGTTGGTAGTTGTGCGTTTAGGCATTATGCCCGGCGCCCCGCGCCCGGTAGAACGGGACTTACTTGCCCGGCTGCGCCATATCGTGCGCCGCCTTCGTAGTGCGTACGCCGAGTACCACGCCTTCGCGGCATTCAAACTGCCGGCCGTTGGACTCATCGGGGCTATTGCCTTCCCATTGTATTATTTCATTTGGGCATATGCCTTCCCGCAACCCTACGAAAGCTTGCCGCTGAGGCTTGCAGGTGCGGCGCTCTGCGTGCCGGTGGCACTCCGGCGTTATTGGCCCCGGCAGATCATGTCCTATTACCTGGCTTACTGCTACTGGGCCCTGCTGTTTGCCGGACCGGTGTTTTTCACGCTCATGTTGCTCATGAACCAGGTCGATAACGTCTGGCTGATGTCGGAGACCGCGGTCATCCTGTTCACGTTTCTGCTCTATGATCTGGCCAACGGCGTTCTTGTTACCCTCTTGGGGCAGTTGATCGGGTTGACCGGCTATTGGCTACTGTCCGGGTCGGTCAGTGTCCCTACGGCATACCTGCTCGTTCTCCCAATCTACGGCTTTATCCTGAGTGCCGTGGTTTTCCTCTCTCACAGCGAGCGCGTGATCGCACGTGAGAAGCTCATGGCGGCGCGCGCTCTTGCGAGCAGCATTGCGCATGAGATGCGCACGCCCCTTCTTGGCATCCGGCTGGACGCCGGTAAAACCGGCGAGTACCTTGGCCGCTTGAGGGCGGTCAACCAATGGGCGCGGGAACGGGGCTGCGAGGACAGCCTGAACGATGGCGATATGGCCCGCGTCAACAGCGCCCTGCAACGCATCGCCAGACACGCCGTTGCCGCGAATCTCGTCATCGAGATGCTCCTCACTAACCTCAGGGATGAAAGCTACTCCAAGGAGCGGATAAAGTTATATGCCATCGCCGGCACCATCGATGAGGCGATAAGCCGCTTCCAATTCCAGCCTGGTGAGCGCGAGCTGATCAGAGTTCGCGTGCACCACAACTTCATCTACCGGGGTGTCGAGGTGCTTATGGTTCACGTCATTTTCAACCTCATCAAAAATGCGCTGCGTGCGACCGCCGCAACGGGAACAGGACACGTCCTCATCGAGGCGAGAACAACGCGATCCGGTCACTTGCTCTCGGTCAGCGACACCGGCCGGGGCATAGAGCCTGCGGCACTGCCCTATATCTTCGTACCGTTTATGACTAGCCACGCGGACACCGGCGGCGCCGGTATCGGCCTGTCCTTCTGCCGCCGTGTCATCGAGGGTTTCGACGGCAGCATCTTTTGCCTATCGGAGCCAGGCCGGGGCACCACCTTCGAAATCAGGTTACCCATCATCGAGGCAAAGACGCCAGACACGGCCGGCACTGGGCCCGCCGTTTCTGGCCCTGATCATGCCGCAAGTGCAACCGGCTCGCCGGCCCTGGGTCTCTGACGGTTCCGGCGCCGTGTCGACGGCCACGACGTTAGATCGACCTCGTCCCTGATCTCGGCGCATACAGCCAGCACGCGATCAAGCTCGGTCCTGGTCAGGCCACAGTTCACCGTAAAGCGGATAATGCAGCGTTTCGCGGGCGTCGCCGGCGGCAGGAAGATCGCGCCGAAGATGCCACGGCGCTCCAGGGCGTCGCGGAGCTTGATCGTTTCGAGTATTTCCCCGGCCTCAAGGGCGATGATCTGCGATTTAGACAGATCGACGTTGTAGCCCAAGCAGTCGAGGCCCTGGGTGAGGTAACGATGATTGCCATGCAGCAGGCGCTGCCGCCAAGGCTCGCTGGCGAAAATATCGAGGGCGGCATTGTAACCCGCCACCTCGTGCGCAAGAACTTGCGTGCTAAAGATCACAGGCAGCGATTCATAGCGCAGGAACTCCGCATTCCGCCGCGAGCATGCTACGAAGCCGCCGCGGCTCGCCACCGCCTTGGACAAGCCAACAGTTCGGAAGTGCACGCGATCACTGAGCCCGAGCGCCGCAACAAGCCCAGCGCCGCCGGGCCCGTGCGTGCCGAACGAATGCGTCTCATCGACAACCAGCGCGCAGCCGTGCCGTTCGGATACCGCGGCGAAGTCCTCAAGGGCGGCAATGTTGCCGTCGATGCTGTAGAGCGAATCTATCACGATCACGCCGGGGCCAAGCTTGCTTATCAACCGGTCAAGATGCTCCGCATCGTTGTGGCGGAATGGCGTGGGCTTAGCGCCTGCGCTTTTGACACCTTCCCACAAGGACAAATGCGCCTTCATGTCCAGGAACACAGGCGTGCCGGGCCGGCAGATCGCCTGGATCAGGCCGGTATTGGCGCAGTAGCCCGAGTTGGCAAGCACTGCGGCTTCCGCGCCCATCAGGTGCGCCACACGCTGCTCGAAAGCGCTGAGACCGTTGGCCTCGTGATGCACGAATGTTCGCGACACTGCATCACCATGACCTCGGGCCCGCAATGCGCGAACCTCCGCTTCGATCACGCGCGGATCGGCGGCGAGGCATAAATAGTCGTTGCTGCGCAACTTGATCGCGCCAGGTCCGGGGATCAGGCCTTTCATCGGATGCCGGCCCTTCCAGCTCGCCTCAAGCCTCTCACGATAGTAGCACTCGACCCGGTCGAACAGAAATGCGGGATCCGACGGATGCCGCGTTCGGCGGCAGTAATTCAATTGCTCGGTCATATTACTTATTTCCCCTGAGTAGTACAAACCAGGAACGGGCCGGAGCGCGCCAATGCCGGGCTTCGGCCTATTGCCTAGGTTCCGGTATTTCCAAAGACTTATCAACAGGCGCAGAATCTGCTTGACGGATTAAGCAATTACCCGATGGGCACCGCTGGCGCGTTTTTGCAGTATTAATTCAATAGTTGCCTGAATAGTGAGGAGCGTCAGGGAATGCGCGGCCCAGTATACCTGGTTGCAAGGCTATGCGGACACGAAAGCGCCGCTCTGCTCTTCTTGATATATATATCTAAATAATAAAGGGCGCTGTCAAATGAATGCGCGCCAAAAGAAGGGAACACGGGCGCTGCCGGAGCCCGAACCCTTGCAGCTCACCCACAGCCAGGACCTGCTGGATATCGATATCGCTCCCCTAGTCCGTCTCTTTCACAATCTGCGCGCGCCCTGGCTTGATCTTTGTTCCAGCATGTCTTTTCCGTCCCTGGCAATACGTCCTGTATTGGCTGCGGTTTCAAATGCCCTGCTGAAACAAATCTCTGCGCCATCATCGCGCGATCTTGTGAGAAATACGGGCTAGCGCGGAAGCATTTCCCGCCGCCGCGTCAATCGCCAGCGGATTGCGGT
>JBNKTW010000171.1:0-2497 GCA_050298295.1 Rhodomicrobiaceae bacterium | reverse complement strand
CTTCTCATGGTTCGGACGGAACCGCCGGCTTGCCAAGGATTATGAAAACCTCGCCGGGACCCTTACGGCCTTTGTCTCGCTGGCCGCAATCCAGCTGGGTATCAGGCGACTCGCGCGGAGGTAGCTTTTGAGTCAGGTTCTAAGATGGCTGCTCTCCGCTACATCCGGATCGAGCGCGAGGACCATCAAGGTTAGATGGCCATTCTCCGACAACAGCTTGCCGCGAATGATCCCATTCGACATCGCGTGCGCCATGAGCTGCTTATATGTTTCACCCTCAGGCAGCGGTTCCGGAAATAGCGGGCCTGGAACCTTACCGTTCTCAGGTGCGCTACGCGCTGAAAATATGGAAATGGCGCCCCGGGCGCCGTTGATCAATTGCAAGTCTGTAGCGAGGTTGCTCAGCGCCTGAATTGAGTTTCTTTGTAACAGCGTCTTGCCCTCGGCCACAACGAGCACATCGAACTCGCTCGAAGGAAACCGGCGTGTTTCCTGCTGGTATTGGCGGAACTCGGGGGTATCTGAGCGAAAGAGCTGGCTCAAGGAATCGTCAACCTTGAGACGGCCGATGCCTATTGCCCCGGCAATGACAAGGGCAGTCGCGGCGATCCCCACCAGGACCGGGAAACGCAAGGATACGAGCCCGATGCGTTCGATGCCGAAGGCCAGGCAGTTGAAAATGTTTGACGCCTGTGGTTTCAACGGCTGATCGCCAAAAACAATTTGGACTCTCCCGATCGTAGCGGCCACACGCCGGCGGCACACCGCAGCGGCGCCGGGCCTCCCGGGCCAGATTAAAGCCCGGCAGCGAGCGTTTGTGCCGCTCCTGGCGCCGAACGGATTCAGGAACTTAACGGCCACCAGAACAGAAAGTTCCTTGACGCATCGTTGCCATCGAACTTTGCACGGGTGGTCTCCAATAAGCATGCCGCGGCCCCGGTTGGCAGCAGCATCGCTGCAAACCCGCAGTGAGCACGAGCCATGTGGAGGTAGGCGCCGGGAGGCTTCCCGGTCAAACTGGGTCTACCTGATCCCAGCGAGTTGAGCGATTACTCGGATCAACGGATCGGCTGCATGCGAAATCAGCCACGCAACGATGTTAAGATTGACGCCCAGGTTTTGACCGATGAGCGGCAGAAGGAAGATCAAGCCAAGGAGGATCATCATCCCGTAGGGTTCCAGCTCCTGCAGAGACCTGGCCAGCGGGCGAGGCAGAAGTCCAACCGCGACCCGGCCCCCATCGAGCGGGGGCAAGGGAAGCATATTGAAGACGGCGAGCACAACATTGATGATGATCGCGTTGACGAGGTTTTGCGCAACCCAGGCTGCGGCAAAGGACGGAATGTAAGGAACGATATGAAATAGCAGCGCCGCCAGTATGGCTAAGGCAATGTTCATGGCAGGACCCGCGAGAGCAACCCACACCATGTCGTGTAAGGGATTCCTGAGCGCCCCGAAGTTGACCGGAACCGGCTTGGCATAACCGAACAGGAAAGGCGAACGTATCAGCAGAAGAAAGGCCGGCAACAGGATCGTGCCAAATGGATCGATGTGCTTCAACGGATTGAGAGTTACTCGTCCGGACCGCCAGGCAGTGCTGTCGCCGAAATGCAGTGCCGCAAAGCCATGCGCCGCCTCGTGTAGCGTTACAGCAAGGAGGACGGGGATAACCCAGACCGAGGCCTCATAAAGGATGTGAGAAAGCTGCTGGTTCATAAGCATCCCCAACCTTGATCTGCCTCTTTGAAGGCAATGCCGCAAGGGGTGCCTCAAGTTCTGCGCGAGCGCCGCTCATTCTGCGGAATAGCACCGGAGTCTCTTCCCCATGCGCTGCATGGCGATTCTCCAGCCTGCGGTCAACCCGGAATATGGTATCCGGCGGCAGCATATTCCACATTTCCGCGAAGGGCGGCGGCGCCAACCCTCATCAGAAAAGCGGTTAGATTTCCCGCATTCTCGATGCCCGCCAGCCGGTGCTCGGGTGTGCCGGGGCGCAAAAGGTTCAGCCTTCGCATTGAGGTACGTGATCGCAAGTTCCGTCCCGGCACCGTGGAAGGCTTGTTTGCAGCCAAGGGCGATGCTGTGCTCATTCGCGGTAGCAGCGATCAACGTCTTTCCTGATTACGCGGTTGCGTCAGCCCGAATTTGCACATAGAACAAACAGCGAACATATTGATTTGCAAAGGGTCCGGCGATGGCACGCAACAAAGTTCAATTTCAGAAAGGCATGAGCGAGGCCCAATTCAAGGCCATGTATCTGATGACGCAATCCAAGAAGGGGATTTCCAGCATCGAACTCGGACGGCGGCTCGGCATCACCCAAACCGCCGCCTGGACTCTCAAGCACAAACTGGCGCAAGTCATGATGGAACGGAATGCGGTCAAGCGCTTGAAGGGCCAAGTGCAAATGGACGACGCTTACATCGGCGGTGTCCGCTCCGGCCGGCGCGGGCGCGGCGCCGCGGGCAAGACGCCGTTCGTGGCCGCCGTGGCGGTA
>JBNKTW010000170.1:0-5001 GCA_050298295.1 Rhodomicrobiaceae bacterium | reverse complement strand
ACGAGATATATGTTTGCGTGTCGTTGACCTGCCTGGCAGGCGCCTATCAGAATGAGGCATGGGCAGAGATTGATTTCACACGCCCGGATTATGATGGCCTCAACCTCATCGATGTCCGTCTCTGTCATCCGGATCACTGAGAGGAGCCTCCGCGCATTTGCCAACGGAGGAACGGGAATGCCCCGGCAAAAGCCATCGTGACGCTGGTGCCGGTCACCGGGAAACAGCGGCGCGCGGGCTTTATCAGGAGGTACGCCGGAAGCCGCCTCGCCCCCGGCGAAACGGCCCCGATGCTACACTAGCTCTGCGGCCGGACGGCATCCGGCTGCGCAAGCTGCCCAAGAAGGATACGCTGCTTTGCATGGATGGGAACAAGGCGCTGATCGCCTTCGCTAACGCCGGGGGAATCGAATACGAACTCATCATCGCCAGCAAGGGCGAACATGTGCACGAGGGCGTGCTGCCCATCCAGAACGTCAACGCCTATGGCCGCAGGTTCAAGCAGCAGCTTGACCGCTTCAACGGCGCCACAGCCAAACCCGCCGCGCATTCCCCCGCCTTATCCGCGAACGGTTGCTTATACCAACCGCCAAAAGTATCGGCCGCCTTGGCGCCGGCCCCACGAAGGCGGGGACCCATGTTTCCGCAGGATAGTGCATTGTTATTACGTGGATTCCCGCTTTCGCGGGAATGACGGTGAAAACGGTCATTACTTCTGGCGGCTGATATTAGACCCGGCCCGCGCCCGCATCGGCGGCGCGGATATCGCGCCAGGCGGCGCCAAGGCTTTCGCGCCCGAACGACACCGATTTGACCACGGCAAACACCGGCGTGCCAACCCGCAAGGCGAGCCGCTCCACGGAATAGCGCGTGAGCCGCGCCACCAGCGCCTCGCCGCTGGCATCGAGCCTGATCTCGACGCCCGGCCCGTCCATCGGTCCGATCTCCGCCACGGTGGCCTCGATGACGTTGAGCGCGCTCATCACGCCGGGCCGCTCCAGCGCGATCATCACGTCGCGCGCCTTGATCTGCATACGGATGGCCTTGCCGGGCGCCGCCTCAAGCCGGGGCACGCGCCAGGTGCCGCCGCGCGAGACGAGCGTGGTGAGACCATAAGCGTCGTCGTGGCTTTCAACGCGGGCCCCGATCAAGGCGCCCGCCTCGCCCGTGCCCGCCGCCGGAACGAGATCGAGGCGCTGCATCAGCTCGACGGTGGGGCCGCAAGCGCGCACGTGGCCCGCCTCAAGGATCACCAGCGTATCGGAGAGCCGAGCCACCTCCGCCACCGAATGGCTGACATAGACGATGGGGATGCGGCCTTCGTCGCGCAGTGCTTCGAGGTAGGGCATGATTTCGAGCTTGCGCGGCTCGTCGAGCGAGGCCAGCGGCTCGTCCATGAGTAGCAGGGCGGGGGAAGCCAGGAGCGCCCGGCCAATGGCGGCGCGCTGTTTTTCGCCGCCCGAGAGGCGCGCGGGATAGCGGTTCAGGAGCCGTTCGATGCCGAGCAGGCCCGCAACGCGCGCGAGATTCTCTCCGTTCCCGATGCCCGCGAACCACGCGCCGTAAAGCAGGTTCTGCCGCACGGTAAGGTGCGGGAACAGGCGGCCCTCCTGGAAAACCATGCCGAGCCTGCGCCGGTGCGGCGGCAGGAAGATGCCGCGGGCGGTGTCCGCGAGCACGGTCCCGTCAATGGCGATACGCCCGCGCCGGGGCCGGGTGAGGCCGGCGATCACGTTGATGAGCGAGGTTTTGCCCGAGCCCGAATGCCCGAATAGCGCCGTGAAGCGTCCGTTGGCCGCGAACTTGGCGTCCAGCGTGAAGCGGCCCAGCCTGTGGGTGACATCAACTTCGATCATGGCGATGGACGCAAAGATAAGAGTTGCCGGAGGCGTAGCGCCTTGAACGGAGGGACTCTCCCCTCATCCTGTCCTTCTCCCCATGGGAGAAGGGACGCCCGAATAACCCGCAGCGAGAGTTCTGGCGTTCCCTCTCCCAGAGGGAGAGGGACAGGGTGAGGGGTGGAACCCTTAATATCGGGCGCGTTAGCGATCATGGCGTATTCGTAAGGCCGCGATGGGCTTTGCGGGCGAGGAATTCCGAAAGCAGCAGCGCGGCCATGGAGATGACGATGGAGATGGCGGTGAGCCTGAGCGCCGCCGCGTCGCCGCCCGGAACCTGGGTCAGCGCGTAGATCGCGGAGGGCAGCGTCTGCGTTTCGCCGGGGATGTTCGAGACGAAGGTTATGGTCGCGCCGAATTCGCCCATGGAGCGGGCGAAGGCGAGGATCATGCCGGCGATAATGCCCGGCGCGATCAGCGGCAGCGTTACGGTGAGGAAGACCCAGGCGGGGCTTGCGCCAAGCGTCGAGGCGGCCGCTTCGAGGCGCTTGTCCACGCTCTCGATGGAAAGCCGGATCGCGCGCACCATCAGCGGGAAGCCCATGATCGCGCAGGCGAGCGCCGCCCCCGTCCAGCGGAACGAGAAGACGATGCCGAAATGCTCATAGAGGAAGGCACCCGCGGGGCCTTTCCGGCCAAGGGTGATGAGCAGCAGATAGCCGGTGACGACGGGCGGCATGACGAGCGGCAAGTGCACGAGGCCGTTGAGCAGCGATTTGCCCCAGAACTCGCGCCGCGCCAGCAGCATGGCGATGGTGAGCCCGAACGGCAGGCTGGCGGTCATGGCGGCGGACGCGACGAGGAGGCTAAGCCTGATCGCGGCCAGTTCGTCGCTGCTCAGCGCCCACCAGCTCAATGCCGCGTCCCCCGCTTGCCACGCCGAAGCGCCGGATGGGTGATCGCAGCCCGTAGTGTCTTGAATTGAGCGAATCTCCCCTCACCCTGTCCCTCTCCCCGCAAGCTCGCCTTGGCGAGCTTGCCTCCTAAAGTGTCCGCATCCGCAAGCGGATGGAGAGGGAACGCCTGCTCAACGGGCACAACCGGACTCCCTCTCCCATAGGGAGAGGGCTGGGGTGAGGGGGTGCGTCCTCGGGTCAAGCCGCAACCTCGCATCACTTCTCCGCCAGCACCGCAAAGCCTTGCGCCTTGAAGAACGGCGCGGCTTTCGTGGACCTTATATAGTCCAGGAAGGCCGCCGCCGCCGGTCCCGCTTTTGTGGTAAGAGCCGCGGGATAGACGATGGGCGCATGGGAGTCCGCCGGGAAAGTTGCCACGATCCTCACATCGGGATCGGAAACAGCGTCGGTCCGGTAGACCACGCCCAGCGCCGCCTCGCCGCGCGAGACGAGCCGCAACGCGGAACGCACGCTTTCCGCCTGTGCGAGCTTGCCGGAGACGCTAGCCCAGGCGCCAAGCTTCTCAAGCGCCGCCTTGCCGTATTTGCCCGCCGGCACGCTGTCCACATTGCCCATCGCCAGCCTGCCCGCACCCAGCGCCGCCGCCACATCCGCGCCCGGCGCCAGCGTGAGCGAAACCGTGCTGTCCTTGGGTGCGATCAGCACGAGCGTGTTGCCGAGGAGATCAATGCGGCTTCCGGGTTTTATGAGCCCTTTGCCGGCAACGTAGTTCATCCAGTCCTGGTCGGCGGAGATGTAGACTTGCGCGGGCGCGTCCTGCTCCATCTGCCTGGCGAGTGCGGAGCTGGCCGCGTAGCTGATCCTGGCCTCTTTACCGGACTCCTTCCGCCAGGCCGCGGAGGCGTCATCGAGCGCGTTCTTGAGGCTGGCAGCGGCGAACACGATCACGGGACGGGCGGCGCCGCCGCCTTCCCCGGCGATGGCGTTTACGCTGAAGAGCGAAGCGGCAAGGCACAGGGTGACCGTGAGGCCGGTTATCACGCGGAATTTTAAACTCATTTAACTTTCCGGTGTTCAAGATGATGTATTGGCGCGTATATAGCGTGCGTGCCCGCGCGAGTCGACTTTTCTTTATGGTAAGGCCGGATCAAGGGTCCGGGCCTAAAAGTGGGCCATTAACAATCCGAGGCTCTCATGAAAATCAGCGCTAGAAATTCTCTCAAAGGCAAAATCACGAAGATTACCAAAGGCGCCACCACCTCACACGTCCTCATCGACGTGAACGGCGCGACGGTCACCGCCGCGATCACCAACGAGTCGGTGGAGGAGTTGAAGCTCAAGGAAGGCATGTCAGCCTACGCTATCGTCAAGGCGTCGGACGTTATAGTTGGCGTCGAGCACTAGCCCAGGCCGCGGGAAGTTTTGACCCGTATATGCGATTCACGCCGTCATTGCGGCAGCGGGCGGAGCGCGGCCGGAAGCTATCCAGTTCTACAAGCCGCAGTGCTTGTTTCCGGATCACCACGGCCGCCAAGGCGGCCTCGCGATGACGGCGATGTGTGTCACGGCTTCCGGCGGCCTGTACTAGCCGGCTGGCGCGGACCCGCTTCGGCCGGCAGCCGCGCGGTTGAAGCACAGTGGAGGAAAGCGCCGCGCGATAATGCGGCGGCGTGGGCTCCTGGCCCAAGAAACCGTCAAGCCGGTTTTGCCCGCCTAAGCGTGCGGAGTGTGAAGGTATTTGAAACCGTTCATATTTTCCCGGGTCATGCTGTGGCAGGCACAGGACGGGCGGGCGCTTCCTCATTGCGATGCAAACGCGGATTTGTTATCGGTTGTCAGCGGTTTCCCCGAGGTGATGGAAACGGGGATGCGCGATGCTGGGCTTATCCGCTACATTAAATATTGAGAAGGATGTTGGATTTTCTTGTCTGGAGGGGTGCTAGAGTGGTTGAATAGACCGGTCTTGAAAACCGGCATACGCGCAAGCGTATCGTGGGTTCGAATCCCACCCCCTCCGCCACATCGCGCGATATTACGTTCATTTTCACAGACTTATCTCCAAGATTCTGAAAACGCAAAGCCGTGTTTTCAGGTCTTTTGTTCCGTCTGCGTTCCCTTAAGCTTCTCGATAGCCTGCTCGGCAAGCCGCTTCTGATCGGCTGCTTTAGTGTACCGCTCCACCTCCTTCAGAGTTGCGTGCCCAGTTATAGCTCTGATTTGATGAGTCGAACATCCAGCCTCAGCTA
>JBNKTW010000169.1:0-4912 GCA_050298295.1 Rhodomicrobiaceae bacterium | reverse complement strand
CTCGAACAGCGCTCTGGTGATGGGAATGGGGCCGCCCTCATAACCGGAGGGCCTGAGATAGATACCGCCGCGCAGGATCGTCTCGCGGATATCGGGCGTCGCGCGCTCCCAGAACAGCCGCGTCATGTCCCAGGCTGGCGCGATCAGCGCGATGCCCTTGAGGTTGAAAGGGAAGTCCCCCCTCGTCCTGTCCTTCTCCGCGCCAGCTTGCCTTGGCAAGCTGGCATCCTCCAGTTTCCGCATCCGCGAGCGGATGCGGATGGGAGAAGGAACCCCAGAATTCCCGCCGGGAATAGTCCGGACGTCTTCACTCCCTTCGGAGAGAGAGACAGAGTGAGGGGGAACTTCCGAAGCCCACCGCCGCGCCAGGAGCAGGGCGATCCAGCCGCCCATGCTCGACCCCACGAAAACGGCAGGCGCGCCTTGCAGGACCTGCGCGCAGACCGCCTCCGCTTCGCCGAGCCATGCGCCGATGGTGCCGTCCTCGAACCGCCCGCCGGATTTGCCGTGGCCCGAATAGTCGAAGCGCAAGACGCCCGCGCCGTTCGCCTCCGCCCACTCCGCGAGCGCGCTTGCCTTGACGCTCCCCATCTCCGACCTGAAGCCGCAAAACCAGACGAACACGGGCTTGCCCGCCTGCGGCCTAAGGAAGCGATAGGCGATGGGCACGGCCGGCCCCGCGCCGGCTTCAACCATGAGTATTTGCAGATCTTCGCCATTCATCCTATGCTTCTTTCATGTAACTCAGCGTAAGCGCGCCATCATGCTAAAACGAATGCCATGGCCCGTCATTCTTCAGGTTGTGCCCGAGTTATCGGCGGGCGGGGCGGAGCGCACCACGATCGAAATGGCCGAGGCCGTATCGCGGGCCGGAGGGCGCGCGCTTGTGGTGTCCGCGGGCGGCCGGCTTGAGGACGAACTGGCGGAAGCCGGCGGCGAACTGATCCGTTTTCCCGCCAAGACGAAGAACCCGTTTGCGATCCTTTACAATGCCGCCCGGCTGGCGCAACTGATCCGGAGCCGCGGCGTGAGTCTTGTCCACGCGCGCAGCCGGGCGCCCGCCTGGAGCGCGCTCCTGGCCGCCAGGCGCACCCGGCGCTGCTTTGTGACCACATATCACGGCATCTATAATCAGAACAGCGGCCTGAAAGCCTGGTACAACGGCGTCATGGCGCGTGGCGACGCCGTCATCTGCAATTCCGAGTACACGGCGGAAATCGTGCGCGGGCGCCATCCGGAGGCCGCCCGGCGGGTGGGGGTGATCTACCGGGGCGTTGATCTCAACGCCTTCGACCCCGCTTCGGTCTGCGCAGAGAGGGTCCGGGCCGTCCGCGAGCAGTGGGGCGTGAACGGGGCCAAGCGGATTGTGCTCCTGCCCGCGCGGCTGACGCGGTGGAAGGGGCAGACCGTCCTGATTGAGGCGGCGGCGCAGCTTCTGGCGCGCGGCGAATACGGCGATGTGGCGTTCGTGCTGGCGGGCGACGAGCAGACCCGCTCTTCCTTCAAGGCCGAACTGGAGGCTTCCATAGAGTCGCTGGGCTTGCGCGGCCGGGTGTTCATTCCAGGGCATTGCGCCGACATGCCGGCCGCGTTCAAGGCGTCCGCTTTCACGGTGCTGCCCTCCATCGAGGCGGAGGCGTTTGGACGCGTGGCCGTCGAATCACAGGCCATGGGCTGCCCGGTGATCGCCTCAAATATCGGCGCGTTTCCGGAAACCGTGCCGGCCGGACCGGGTATGCTGGCCCACGCGGCGAGCAGTGAGGCGGCGGCCGGCGAAGATGGCGCGCAATGTCAGGCGGCCCCCGGCCCATGGCTGTTCGAACCTGGAAACGCTTCGGCGCTTAGTGAATCGCTACGCTACGCGCTGGCGATGGACGGTGGCGCGCTCGAGGCCCTCAGGCAGCGCGGCATCGAGCGGGTGCGCTCCAGCTTCTCGACGCGGGCGCTGCAATTGCAAAGCTTGACAGTTTACGACCGTTTGCTAGGAACTCAGCTTGCGGAGGCATATAAGACTGCGACGCAAAAGTGAGGGGTAGGGCAGCATCGCCGGCGGAGATTCCGCTGAGGCGGGACGTTTGCGCGAGATGCCTCTTGACTTGCCGCTGGCGGTTTTTATCCTCAAATCATATCATGGGTGCCGGACCGGCCACGGTCTTGCGCTCGTGATGCCAACAACGATAGGAGAGTCACATACGCCGCCCAGTAAGCCGCGCACCCGTTAAAGAAGGTCCGCGCGTTAATGAAGCAATAATAGCCCGCGATGTTCAACTCATCGACGAGACCGGAGAGAACCATGGGACCGTTGCCAAGCGCGACGCGCTTTCCCGGGCCCAGGAAGCCGGTCTCGATCTTGTGGAAATCGCGGTAAATGCCGAAATCCCGGTCTGCAAGATCATGGATTTCGGAAAATATAAATTCCAAGCCCAAAAGAAGGCTGCGGAAGCCCGCAAAAAGCAGAAGACCGTCGAGGTCAAGGAAATCAAGCTCCGCCCTAATATCGACACGCATGATTACGAGGTTAAGATGCGTTCGATGAAAAAGTTTTTCGAGGAGGGCGACAAGGTCAAGGTTACGCTGCGTTTCCGGGGCCGGGAGATGGCACATCAGGAGCTGGGCATGCAACTCCTGGTGAAGGTAAAAGAGGAGACTGGCACTATCGCCAAAGTCGAGCTTGAGCCGAAGCTGGAAGGGCGGCAAATGATTATGGTACTCGCTCCCCGCTAAGTATAGAAGAATGGGGAGAGCATTGGTTATATTACTCCGCACGCAGTCAAGAGATTGACTGTTTTTGAGGGCGGCGTCTCTTCTGCTTCCCTAGATTTGAAATTCAACAAGGGCTTAATGGTTTTTTAAGCCTTGCGCGAAGTATTTGCCCCATGTACCATACGGGTGGGATGTGTGTACTTCGTCCAAAATAGCTGAACGCCAAACTGAACTATTAAAATGACGATAAAAATAACGGGAAAAAACCTCGATCTTGGCGAAAGTTTGCGTAAGTATGCGCTGAACCAAGTGGAGACGGCGCTTGGCAAGTTCTCCGCTAAGCCGCTGTCCGGCCAGATCAGTGTGGAAAAGAACAGCGATGGGTTCACGGCCCAGTGCGCCATACATCTTGAGACAGGGCTCGACGTACAGTCGGCCGGAAATGGTTCCGACGCCTATGGCAGCGTCGATTCCGCGATGCACCGGCTCGAAAAACGGTTGCTCCGTTACAAAAGCCGGCTTAAAAATCATACTCAGGGCACCGTTAACCCCGCGCTAATTTTAGACAGCGCGGGGGTGGATTATGTGATAGACGTCGAGCGCACCGCCGAATCTCCCGGCGAAGGAGGGAGTGAGGATGGCGCTCCGGCAGTAATTGCCGAAAAGCCGGCACGTATTAGAGCGATGGCGGTAAGCGACGCTGTAATGCAAATGGATCTTGCCGATCGGCCATTTCTAGTGTTCCGTAATGCTGCGCACGGCGGGATCAACGTCGTGTACCGGCGTCCAGACGGAAACATAGGGTGGATCGACCCCAGCGGCGGTGCGGAAAACGCCAAGGCTTAAAGCTGCGCGAGCCGCGGATAGAGGACGTTAGCGCGTGGGACAAGACATGGATTTGAGTGACCTCATAACGCCCTATGGCGTTATTCCGTCCCTTAAGGCAGCAAATAAAAAACAGGTATTACAGATACTGTCGGACCGCGCCGCCGATCTGACAGGGCTAAATAGCATCGACATCTACAACATACTTTTCCAGCGGGAACGGCTGGGCTCGACCGGCGTCGGCTCTGGTATCGCCATCCCGCATGGCAAGCTGCCGAACCTGCGCCACAGCGTTGGCGTTTTCGCGCGGCTGGAGGAGCCGGTCGAGTTCGAGTCGATCGACGAAGAGCCGGTTGATATCGTGATGCTGCTGCTGGCGCCGGAAAGTGCCGGGGCCGATCATTTGAAAGCTCTGGCGCGGGTGTCCCGGCTCCTGCGCGAGCCGAAGGCCGTGGAGAAACTCCGCGCCTGCCGCGACCGTGCGGCGATCTACGCGATCCTTACGGAAAAAGCCGCCTCGCACGCGGCTTAAATCCGGGCCCGCCCGGAACAAAAAAGCCCGCCTTCCGGCGGGCTTTTTGCAATCAGTGGAGCGTTACCAGCTCCAAATCGCATTCTTCCACATTTTCCAGCGCCGCCGACCGGCTATCGGTCAGCACCATGGGTGTGCCATCCGCGGAAACGACGGCATAGAGGTCGATACCCTCCGGCAGGCCGCCAAGCTGCGGAAAAAGCTCGGCCACATCCTTCGCCTTGAGGTGCTTGATATAGGCAAGCTCGCCCTCGCCCCAGGCCTCCAGCTCGAAATCCTTGAGGTATTCTTCCACGGTAAGCACCTCCTCGTGCCAAATGCACACTCCGGCATGCCTGTATTCCACCGCTCGCAGGCGATAGGAGGACGGGTCCGATGTGGACGCTTTATTTAGCATATATGGAACTGGCAGGGTCTTTCAAGAAAGACCTGCGATCATCCAACGTGCATCCCCACCGGAGGTAAATGGTGGAGCCAGGCGGGATCGAACCGCCGACCTCTTGAATGCCATTCAAGCGCTCTCCCATCTGAGCTATGGCCCCGCGGCGGGAGCTGGTTGAGCCCCTGCCGTATGTGAAGTCCGTACTTAATCCGAAGCCGTCCAGGCCGCAACAAAAATGAGCATGTTTTATGAGCGAATTTTCGGACGCAGCGGCGCTGCCTGTTAAGGGCCACGGGCACGGCGGGGCGGCGTCCGTGAAAGCTGCGGGGGCTTAGAACCTGACTCAAAAGCTACCTCCGCGCGAGTCGCCTGATACCCAGCTGGATTGCGGCCAGCGAGACAAAGGCCGTAAGGGTCCCGGCGAGGTTTTCATAATCCTTGGCAAGCCGGCGGTTCCGTCCGAACCATGA
>JBNKTW010000168.1:0-27232 GCA_050298295.1 Rhodomicrobiaceae bacterium | reverse complement strand
TTCACTGTTACCCCCACCTTGACTACGGCACGATCGAGGCTGGCGGTACGCGTCTGGTCGAGGAGATTAAAGGCATCGTCGGGCGGCAGCCCACGGGGTCCGCGCTTCGCGAAGCCCTTGAGCTGGTCTACTTCGGCGAATGCGAGAAGCTTAAAGTGGACCCGGACGGACGGACCATTCTGCCCAAGCGGCTCCGTGACCATGCCGGCATCACCGACACGGCGGTTTTCGTTGGCCTTGGCAACAAGTTTCAGATCTGGGAGCCAGGGGCTTATGACAAGTTTCGCGAGAGCGCGCGCGAACAGGCGCTTGCGCTTCGCAAAGAGCTCGGCGCGGGGAGCCGCTGATGAAGCGGCGCAAGCGAGGGGGCAAACAGGAAGTGGCGGACAGGGGAAGGCCGGTAGAGGGCCCGCCTTCCACTTGCGAACCGGTCCGTCACATCCCTGTGCTCCTTGCGGAGGTGCTGAGAGCGCTCGCGCCCGCAGGGGCGGAGCGCTTCATTGACGGCACATACGGCGCGGGCGGCTATGCGCGCGCAATCCTTGATGCGGCGGATTGCAGCGTGCTCGCCCTCGACCGCGATCCCGCGGCCATTGCGGCTGGCCGCGGGCTCGAATCTGCCTATGGCGGGCGGCTCAAGCTGATCGAATCGCCATTTTCCCAAATGGAGGATGCGGCGCGGGCAAACGGCTGGGATCGGGTGGACGGCGTTGTGCTGGATCTCGGCGTCTCCTCCATGCAGCTCGATGAGGCGGAGCGGGGTTTCTCCTTCATGCGCGACGGGCCGCTCGACATGCGCATGTCGGGCGCCGGGCTCAGCGCGGCCGATGTCGTCAACACCTTCGAGAAGGAAGAGATCGCGAACATCCTGTTCGGGCTTGGCGAGGAGCGGCGCTCGCGGGCCATTGCTGCGGCGATCATCAAAGACCGGGCGAAAGCGCCATTCGAGCGTACCGGCCAGCTTGCGGGGCTGGTGGAACGCGTGCTGGGGCATAAGCCGGGGGACGCGAAGCATCCCGCTACGCGAACGTTCCAGGCGCTGCGGCTCTATGTGAACGATGAGCTGGGCGAGCTTGAGCGCGCGCTTGCCGCCGCTGAGCGCATCTTGAAGCCGGGCGGCCGGCTTGCGGTGGTCAGCTTCCATTCCCTCGAAGACCGCATCGTTAAGACCTTTCTGGCGGAGCGCTCGGGCCGGCGGCCTCATGCCTCCCGCCATCTGCCCGCCGGACCGGAAGGCCCCGCGCCAGCCTTCGGACTCAAGAACCGGCACGGCGTCGAGCCATCCGAGGCGGAAACCGCCGCCAATCCGCGCGCGCGCTCGGCACGGCTGCGCTGGGCCGTGCGGACCAGGGCGGCGGCGAGGGTTTGATAAAGTTCCGGCGCGATTGCAGGGGGCTGAGTTGCCCCTTCGGGTTTCCGGCACTGTGCCTCGCTCCGGCTACAGCCCGCCGGAAGTCCTGACTCAGGCTGGGGGGTATTGCCTGGATAAGTGAGTCTGGGGCGCAACAGGTTTAAGGCCGAGTGGTATCCAGGGATAACCGGTGCGAGTCAGCGCTGGGCAAATCAGTGCATAGGGCCGCCATTGCAATGGGCGATGGAGGCAAGCATGGCGGATTGTATAGCTGCACCACTGGAGCTTACGGCGGAGCAGCACCAGGAACTGACCGCGCTGACCCGGGCGCACCGGCGCCGCAGAAGCTGGCGGAACGGGCGCGGATCGTTTTGCTCGCGGCCGATGGGGTGAGCGTCAGCGAGACGGCGCGGCGGCTGGGCATCTGGCGCAAGACTGCCTGTGCATGGCGCAAGCGCTGGCGGGGGCGGACGCCGCCAAGGGCACGGCGGAGCGCTTGAGCGATGCTCCAGTCCTCTGTGAAGACGCTTGCGGATCTCCGGCGTGGCGTCAGCGTGCGCGCCGCACCCAGCCTGCCGATGTCAGATGTTCTTGCGGCGTGAAGCGCGCCTTGTAGGCCATTTTGCGCGAACCCGCGATCCAATAGCCAAGATAGACATAGGGCAAGCCGCGCGAGCGCGCGAAGGCCGCCTGCTCCATAATCATGTAGCTGCCAAGCCCCCTGTCCGGCATTTCGGGCTCGAAAAAGCTGTAAACAAGCGAGATACCGTCGCTCAGCCGGTCGCAGAGCACGGCGGCCACGAGCTGGCCAGCCCCGTCACCGCCGTCCGCTGGTGGCAGCCGGTATTCGGTCAGGTGCGTTTCGACCGTGCTGTCCTGGATCATCATTGAATAGTCGAGCAGCGACATGTCCGCCATGCCGCCCTGGGCGTGCCGCGCCTCTATATAGGCGCGGAACAGCGAATACTGCTCGATTGTCGGCCTGCAGGGGACGCGCCGCGCCAAGAGGCCCGTGTTCATTTTCCATATCTTGGCGAGCGTCCGCTTGGGCTCGAACTCGCGAGCCACGATCCGCACCGGCACGCAGGCCGCGCAGTGGTCGCAATAGGGCATATACGCGATGTTCTGGCTGCGCCGGAAGCCGCCTTTCAAAAGGTTGTCGACGAGCGGGCGCGGCCTGTCGGGCGATAGGTGCGTGAAAATCTTCCGCTCTTGCCGGCCCGGCAGGTAGGGGCAGGGCTGTGGCGAAGTCACATAGAACTCAGGAAAGCGTCTTTTCTGATCCACAGCGATTCATGAATTAGCACAACAGAGAATATCAGTTTGCCAAAAAAACTCGCGTTGGGCGAGAGCACAATTTTGCGTTACCAAAACTGATGGGGGAATAGCCGTCGACTTTTCTTGCTGGGCCGGGTGTTGCTGCGAGGGAGATGAAGTAAGCTGTGAATTGGAGCTTTAGTAGCCGTTGCCGAAACGGTGGAGTTCGGCTCCGTGGGCCTTCAGCCAGTATCGCGCCTTTTGGGTGGACGGGGCAGTGTCCTTTACAAGACGCCAGAAGCGCGGGCCATGGTTCATTTCGCGCATATGGGCGACTTCGTGGGCTGCGACGTAATCTAAAACAAATGGCGGCGCAAATATGAGCCGCCATGAAAAAGAAAGTGTACCGCTTGTCGAGCAGGAACCCCAACGCGTCGCTTGATCGCGCACCGCGATCCGCTTGGGGCAACAGCCGAGTACTTTGGCGTGTTTCTCCACGCAGGCCGCGATATCCCTGCGTACCTCGGCGCGAAGCCAGTCCGAGAACCGCCGGGGCGCGTGTTCCATATCGCCGCTGATCAGGATTTGGGGAAGCGCCGCGCTTGGGCTCGCATAATAGGTGGCTGGAAAACCCGGCGCCGCCGCAAATCCTGGAATATCTGTTAGCTGAAAACCGTTTTGCTGAACCGATACGACGCCGCAATGGCGCTGGGCGCCGGCGAATTTGAGGCGATGGAGCGCCCCTCGAAGAGGGATCACCGCGCCGTCGGCAAAGGGAATGGGCTCGGGGAGGCGCTCAAGCTGCCGTTTGAGCCAGTCCGCGTGACGGGCGAGAAACGCATTGGCGTCTTCCAGCCGGCCGCGGTTTGGCAGGGTCAGGATCGCGGAACGCTCCGTGTGGCTAACCTTGAGTGAAAACCGCTTCGCGCGTGCCGACCGGCGCAGTTCGACGTTGCATCCTGCCTCCGGCACCTGGAGGACCGGGCTTTGCTCAAGTGGTAGGACGGTTCTTGCCAGCATCGGACATTCGCCTATGCCAAAACGCGGTTGTTGTTTTTCAAGCGACTCGCCGTAAAGCTTAACAGGTGACTGTTGCACTATCTGCGGTTTTTGAGCAACAGACCGCAGGAAACGCCCAGCATACCGGCTTTTCAACACGAAGGCCACTGCTATGCCTAACGGAAGCTGACCTTCTAACACGTTTTCTTCGGTTCCGTTCTAGCTTTTCGGCAACATGTTGAATAAACATCGCAATTTTCAGCACAATTTAGGTAAGGCGTTGGCTGTATTTACAGCCTCTGGATGCGCTGGCGCTACTCTTTGACCCAGACTTCGACGCGCCGGTTTTTGTCTCTTCCCGCCTCCGTGGTGTTGCAGCCAACCGGCAACAGGCTGCCATACGATTTGACCGCGATCTGGGCTTCGGGAACGCCTTCGGCCACCAAGGCGTGCTTGAAGGCCATTGCCCGGGCCAGCGCCTTGGCGCGGTTCGCGTCGAAAGTTCCGGTGCTGTCGGTGAAGCCTGCCAGCACGACATCCGTGAACCTGCCGGTGTTGCGTTTCAGGAAATTCGCCAAGCGCGGAATGTTGGCGCGGGCCATATCGTCGAGCGTGGCCGAACTCTTGGCGAAGCGGAAAGTGATGGACAAGCGCTGCGCGTTCTTTAGGTCTTTCACCAGCTCGCGCATGTACGCGAAGTTGAAATCCTTGTCCGGAACCATGAGCGCGGACGCCAGCCGGCCCGATTGCTGATCGAAGGATTGCAGCTCGATGTTCTGGCTGACGAAGCCCGCGCGTGAGATCGTTTCCTGGGCGTTATTGGAAAGCGTAAAAGCGGCGAGCTTGGCGCCAAACTCAGGCAGCGGCGCAGCCGTTAGCAGAAACAGCCCGCGGGAAAGCGGATATTCCCCTGTCTTGACCGAAAACTCCTGGGGCCGCGATACAATTCCGCATTCCGTCGAGATAGTGAGGGGCTTTGCGTTCCTGATGCCGGCTAAGCTTGCAAAGCCGATGCCGTTGGGATCGCGCGCGGTTTCGTCGGAAAGCTTGAGGCTTGACTCGAAACGCAAAGCGTCCGGGGAGAGGCTCAGGTTTGCCGGCCGGAGCACGAGCTGGTTGAAGATGTCGTAGGTTCCCGATTTAGCGTCTCTCGCGTAGATCCTGATTTTGCCCAGGTTTCCGCCAACCTGGCTCCAGTCCGTGATCGCGCCCGCGAATATCTTCGCGATTTCATCGAGGCTGAGCATCTTTACCGGATTTTGCGGAGAAACCATAATGGCGATGCCGTCCAGCGCGAAGACGCGGCTGGTAAGCCCGGCGCCTCTGTCTTCGATGGCCTCGACTTCTTCAGGTTCAACCGGCCTCGACATCATGCCGGCTTGCGCCGCGCCTTTTTGCAGGTCCGGAGGGGCGGTGTTGCTGCCATGCGACTGCAGGCTGATGAGGCCCGCCACGCCGCCATTATCTGTATAAAGCTTATACTGGACCGTTTCGGGATCGGCGTCGATGATCTTCTCGATCGTGTATCCTTCCTGTTCCGCGAAGCGCTCGATCAGATACGGCATGAGCTGAGCGCCAATGATGTTCGAGCCGTGAATGCCGAAGAGACTTGCCCGCGCCTTGGGGCAAGCGGCGCCAGTGCACCCCAGCTTCAAGGCTTCGGCCAAAGTGGCGACGGACTTGCCGGGCCCGGTGGCGTGGAAGCCCTTACTGGGCTGGCGAAGCCCGCCCGCCGTGGCGGGCTCGCCGGTTTGCGGCGCAGGCGTGACTTCACTGGCATTGGCCGCGCAAGTGCCGGTAATGAAAGCGGCGCTGAGCGTGAGGCAGGCTGCAACGTTAATAACCGGCCGGAGCAGCATGATATCTCCCAATATAAGTATCTATTTCACAAGTGCTAAGGCACCGGGCCCTGGGGGCCTTCAGCGCGTAAGGAAAAGTTGCGGAAGGGCTTTCGAGTGGTAGCGGGCGATCTCGCCCACGGGCTGATTGCACCGGGATGGCGCGAATGCGCCGCGCAGGCGCGAAATCTTGCCATCGGGATAGCGGACGAATGCTTTGTATTCGAGATCGGCGTAGAAACCGGTGCCGCATGTGTCGTGGTCGCCCGGGCGCCTGGACCTGCTTTCGAAATCGAGTGCGAGGGTTACGGCGCCCGAATGCTGATTGGGCTCGTGAACGAAAGTGTAGACCTCGATCTGATCGCCCTCGCTGCTGCCATCGCTTGCAAGGCTAAGGAAGCCATGGCCGCGCCTGTCGCGCTTCTTGCGCTCTTCGGCCAGCCAGCGGCTGGATGGAGCGCCCGCCCAGATATGGTTCTCATCGGACGGCTTGGCGGCGTACTCGAAAGCGTGAAGATCCAGGTTGACGCCGCCCTTCCAAAGCACCGCCACCATGGTGACCCGGTCGAGGTCGAGCGTGCGAAGCTTGACCGGGATCAATGGACCTTCCTGAAAATCAGCCGTCAAGGCGGCGTTGTCGCCCAGGAAGCAGCTAAAATTTATATCGAGGCGCCCGCTCCCATCCAGGCTGCGCACGAGGTCCAGCGCATCGTAGCGGAAATGCACCCTGCGGTGCGGCATACACGGGGCGGATACGCTCAAACGGGCTAAACCCGCGCTCATGGGCTCCGCCACGATCACAGGCTGGCACGCCGCCGTTGCCGCCACCCTGGTTTGTGCTGAGCCGCCTATTGGGAAAAGCGCCAGGCAGAGGCTGCCTAGCCCTACGCAAACTATATTACGGCCTGACATAAGGGGCCGGCCCTACCTGTAGCGGTTAATCCATTTGAGCAAAGCTCAGCTATAGCTACGAGGATGCTTAAGCTATTGATATAACATACTATAACAGGAGCTTTACCTATACTCGCCAGGAACCCGACGCCGTTCGCCATCGCCCTCCCGGCAAGGCGGCAATCTTGCCGCCTTCAAAATACCTCTTCCGGTATGCGGATAACTATAGTATAAGCGCCCTCCGGTTTGGAAGCAGGATTTTTAACAAAAATGACAATCACCGTATCCGGCAGCTGACGGCGCTGGCAAAATCCGCGAAGTCATCCGCTTCGCTTCGCCGCGCGATTCCCAACCCAATGACGCGAGCGAAGCCATGTTTTCCTGGTTCGAAAGACTTATCGACCCCTATAGAGACGTTCCAATCGTTCAGCCGCCGGACAAGCTCGGCGCGTTCTACCGGCATTACCTGCGCCCGGTGTGGTGGGTGTATGCGCTCATCATGCTGTTCGGCCTTATCGGCTCACTGATCGAGGTGGCGCTCTACGCTTTCCTTGGCAAGATCGTGGACCTCGCCAAGGGTGCGGCGAACCCGGCGGAGTTCTTCGAACTGCACGGCCGGATGCTGCTTTGGATGGCGTTCGTAGCTCTCGTGGCGCGGCCCGTTGCCTTCGGCTTGCACGGAATGCTGATCAACCAGACCGCGAACAGCAACGTCATGAACATGGTGCGCTGGCAGCAGCACCGCTACATGCTCCGGCAGAGCCTCGCGTTCTTCCAGAACGACTTCGCGGGCCGCATCGCCAACAAGCTCATGCAGACCGGCGGCGCGATGCGGCAGAGCATGGTCGAGATCGTGGATGCGCTCTGGTACATCGGGGTTTATTGGACGAGCGCGGCGGTGATCTTCTTCAGCCTCGACGCGCTCCTGCTCGTGCCGCTCCTGGGCTGGCTCGCGGGCTTCGGCGGCATGATCTGGTACTTCGTGCCGAAGCTGGTCGCGCAGGCCACGGTCGTCTCGGAAGCGCGCTCGCTGCTGACCGGGCGGATCGTCGACAGCTACACCAACATCCTGACCGTGAAGCTGTTCGCCCATACGGACGGCGAGGACGCTTACGCCAGGGAAGCGATCTCCGATCACCTCCTGAAGCACCGGGCCCAGCTCCGGATGATCTCCCGGTTCGAGCTGGCGCAATGGGTTTTGACCGGTATGCTGATCACGGGCACCACCGGCGTGGCGCTCTGGTTATGGAGCCGTGGGACGATCTCGCTTGGCGCCATCGCGCTCACTTCGGGGCTTGCGATCCGCATCAACCAGCTGGCTGGCTGGGCGATGTGGGTGCTGACCACGATTTTCGAAAACGCGGGCACCGTGCAGGAGGGCATGGAAGCCATCTCCAAGCCGTGGTCTGTGGTCGATGCGCCGGGCGCAAAGGAACTGCGTGTTACGAAGGGCGAGATCCGCTTCGAGAACATTCGCTTCCATTACGGGCGCAACAGCGGGCTGATCGAAAACCTGTCACTGGCGATCAAGCCGGGCGAGAAGGTTGGCTTGGTCGGGCCGTCGGGTGCGGGTAAGTCGACGCTGATCAGCATCCTCTTGCGCTTCCACGACCTCGAAGGCGGGCGCATCCTGGTTGACGGGCAGGATATCGCCCAGGTCACGCAGGACAGCCTGCGGGCGCAAATCGGGCTCGTGACGCAGGACACCTCGCTCTTGCACCGTTCGGTGCTCGACAACATCCGCTACGGCAAGCCCTCCGCGAGCGAGGCGGAGGTCATGGCCGCGGCCAAGAAGGCGCACGCCCAGGAGTTCATCCAGGAGCTGCGGGACTACAAGGGGCGGCGCGGCTACAAGGCGCAGGTCGGCGAGCGCGGCGTGAAGCTGTCGGGCGGCCAGCGCCAGCGTATCGCAATCGCGCGCGTGCTTTTGAAGGACGCGCCGGTCCTGATCCTGGACGAGGCCACCTCCGCGCTCGACTCCGAAGTGGAGGCCGCCATCCAGGAGCAGCTCTATAACCTGATGGCGAACAAGACCGTGATCGCCATCGCGCACCGGCTGTCCACGATCTCGGCCATGGACAGGCTGATCATCATGGACAAAGGCCGCGTCGTGGAGGATGGCAGCCACGAGGAGCTGCTGCGGCGGGGCGGGCTTTACGCGAGCCTCTGGGCGCGGCAGTCGGGCGGCTTCCTGGCCGGGAACCACAAGTCCTCGGACCCGCTCGTGGAGCGCGAACCGTACGATGTGTGCGGGGCCGCAGAATAGCGGCCCCGATTACGGCGCATACGCGAGGGCAAGAGAAGCAATCCGGGCTCCGGGCCGCCTTATTCTGAGCGGACCGTTTCTCGATCTATTAATATTCTTTTATTAGCATGACAACTACAGGTGGCAATCCCGGTGGAGAGCGCCAGCTTCCGCGCCTGCCTGGGAGATAGGCGCTGAAATGGTTCGAAGGCACGCTTCGGCCATGCCGCGATCATCTGGAGGAACGGTTCAAGGTGTGCACAGGGGAGCCGATTGAAGCCAGCGCTCAGCCCGGCCAGGAAAACGGCGGCCGGATGGGGGAGCCGGAGGCGCTCAACCAGCGGCTCGCAGCGCTGACCGGGCCGCTGGAAACTGCGAATATCACATTCGAGGACCTTTTCGACGTCGGGGAAATCCAGAAAATCCAGGATGCCTTTGCCGCCGCGACCAATGTTGCTTCGATCATCACAGCGCCGGATGGAACACCCATCACCAAGCCCAGCGGCTTTTGCCGGCTGTGCCAGGGCATTATCCGCAAGACGGAGAAGGGCCTTGCCAACTGTATCTATTCCGATTCCGTCGTAGGCCGGCAGAACCCCGGCGGCCCCATCATCCAGCCGTGCCTGAGCGGTGGATTGTGGGATGCGGGCGCCAGCATCACGGTCGGCGGGAAGCACATCGCCAACTGGCTCATCGGCCAGGTGAAGAACGAGGCGATCGACCAGGAGAAGATTCTCCGCTACGCGCGTGAGATCGGGGCGGACGAGGAGGAATTCAGGAGCGCGTTGCGGGAAGTCCCCGAGATGTCCGTCGAGCAGTTCACCAAAATCGGCAACGCCCTGTTCCTGCTGGCTAACGAGCTTTCGCTCAAAGCCTACCACAACGTTCAGCAAGCGCGCCTCATCGCCATGCGCGAGCAGGCGGAAGAGGAGTTGCGGCGGGCGCACGGCGAACTCGAACAGCGCGTGAGCGAACGCACGGCCGAACTCAGTGCCGCCAATGCGAGGCTTCTCAAAGAGATCGAAGAGCGCGGACAGACAGAGGAAGCGCTGCGCCAGAGTGAGCAGAAATTCCGCGCGATCTTCGACCAAACATTCCAACTGATCGGCGTGCTGTCGGCCGGTGGCCTGGTGCTACAAGCCAACCGGGCCGCACTGCAACTCGCGGGCATTGACGAGGACGCGGTGCTGGGTAAGCCGTTTTGGGAAACGCCGTGGTGGGCGCACTCCCCTGAACTGCAGCAGAAGCTGCGCGCGGGCATCCAGGAGGCTGCCGGCGGAAAGTTCGTGCGCTTCGAAGCCATCCACATCGCGGCTGACGGAACTGTTCACGACATCGACTTCTCGCTCAAGCCCGTCACCGATTCGAAGGGGCGCGTTGTCCAGATCATCCCGGAAGGCCGCGATATCACCGAGCGCAAGCGCGCCGAGGAAGAACGCCGTCAGGCCGAGGAACAGCGGGCCGTGCTGGAATGCGCGATGGACCGCATCCACGAAGCCGCCTACCTCATCGCCGATGATGGACACTTCGTCTATGTGAACGGCGAAGCCTGCCGCGCGCTGGGCTACAGCCGCGAAGAACTGCTTGGCATGTCCGTGGCCGGCATCGACCCGGACTTTCCGTCCGTTCCCTGGCAGACCTATATTCAAAAATACTCCATCGAGCCCTTCAGGACTTTCGAGGCCCGCCACAAAACCAAGGATGGGCGCACTTTTCCCGTCGAGATCGCCAGTAGCACCTTCACATTTGGCGGCGCCGATTACAGGATGGCATTGTGCCGCGACATCACTGAGCGCAAGCGGGCGGAAGAACAGCAGAGACTCGACGCCGAACGCGTCGATGCGTTGCTTCAGTTGAACCAGATGACCGGAGCAACGCAGGATGAGATCACGCGTTACGCGTTTGAATCCGCCATGCGCCTCACCCGGAGCAAACTCGGCTATCTCGCGTTCATGAACGAAGACGAAACCGCTTTGAGGATGCAATTCTGGTCCCGCGAAGCCATGGCGGAGTGCAAAGTCGCAAACCCGCCGATTATTTGGCCGGTGGAAACGACGGGGCTCTGGGGCGAATCCGTGCGGCAAAGGCGCCCCATGATAACCAACGACTACAGCGCCCCCAATCCATTGAAGAGGGGCACACCTGAAGGGCACGTCCGGCTTACGCGGCACGTGAGTGTCCCGGTCATCGTTGGGGGCAAGATCGTGCTGGTGGTGGGCGTCGGGAACAAGGAGGAGGAGTACAACGAGACCGACGTGCAGCAACTGACGCTGGTGATGGAAGGCATGTGGAGGCTGATCGAGCGCAAGCAGGCGGAGGAAGAGCTGCAAAAGAAAACCAAGGAACTCGACAGCTACTTCACCCTCGCCCAGGATCTTTTCTGCATCGCCACGCTGGACGGCATGTTTCTTAGGCTGAACCCCGCCTGGGAGCAAACTCTCGGCTTTACCCTCGATGAACTGAAGCAGCGGCCGTTTTTCGACTTCATTCATCCCGGCGATATAGCCGCCACCAGGGAGGCAATGGCTTCGCTTTCCGCGGACGGGCAGGTGCTCAATTTCCCCAACCGCTATCGATGCAAGGATGGCTCCTACCGCTGGATCGAATGGCGCTCCATCAATGCAGGCGGCCTGATTTACGCGGCCGCGCGCGACATCACCGAGCGCAAGGAAACCGAGGAGGAACTCCGCTGCTACAGGGACCGGCTTGAGGAAACCGTGCAGCAGCGCACGGCCGACTTGCGGCTGGCCTGCGAAGCGGCCGAGGCGGCCAACAAGGCCAAAAGCGTTTTCCTGGCCAATATGAGCCATGAGCTTCGCACGCCGTTGAACGCCATCCTCGGGTTCTCGGGCCTTGTGCGCCGTGATCCGCTGCTGCCTGCCAGCCAGCGCGAGAACCTCGACATCATCAATCGCAGCAGCGAGCACCTGCTCAACCTTATCAGCGACGTGCTGCAGATCGCGAAGATCGAGTCGGGTAAGCTGCAACTGGAAATAACCGCTTTCGACCTGCATACGCTGGTGGGCGAAGTTGCCGGCATTATGAAATTGCGTGCTCAAGACAAGGACTTGCGGTTTGAGACCGAAATACCCGCCAGCGTGCCACGCTTCATTGCCGGCGATCGAATGCGTCTGCGTCAGATTCTGATGAACCTTGCTAGCAACGCAGTGAAATTCACCCGGGAGGGCGGCGTAACCATCCGCTTATCGGCGGTGAACGGCGATCCGGTATACCTCACCATTGAAGTCGAAGACACCGGCCCCGGCATCAGCGAAGAAGACCAGGAGCGCCTGTTCAAGCCATTCGTCCAGTTGGAGGAGGGAGGCGAGCAAAAAGGCGCAGGTCTGGGATTGACCATTACCCGGCAGTTCGTCGAGCTGATGGGCGGCGCTATTTCCGTCGAGAGCGCGGTTGGCAAAGGGTCGGTCTTCCGGGTCGAGATGCCGGTGAAAGCGGCGAGCCCCGCTGAAGTTCCCCGGGCGGCGGCCATGGCGCCCGGCGAGACCGCTGGACCCGGCCCCAGTCAGCCTCGCTACCGCATTCTGATCGTGGAAGACCAGCACGAAAACCGGCTGCTGCTCAAGCGGCTGATGACTGGCATCGGCCTTGAGGCCGAGCTCGCCGAAAATGGCGATCAGGCCGTGAAGCTATTTCAAAGCTGGCGCCCCGATCTGATCTGGATGGACCTGCGTATGCCGGTAATGGATGGCATGGAGGCGGCGCGGCGCATCCGCTTGCTGCCTGGCGGCGGCAAGGTCAAGATCGCCGGGTTAACGGACTCCGCGCTCAACGGACGGCAGCAGGAGATACTTGAAGCCGGGTTGGACGACCTCGTGCGGAAACCTTGCCACGCGGCGGAGATTTACGATTGCCTGTCGAGGCAGCTTGGCTTGCGCTATGTCTACGAGGACACGCACGAACCGGAGCAGCTTCCCAGGACGCTGACGCCTGCGCAGTTGTCCAGGCTGCCGGAAGCGCTGCGCGTGGAGCTGGAAAAGGCGCTCGAAAGCCTGGATGCCGAGCATGTCGCCGAGGTCATCCGTAAGGCTGGGGGGGATGACAAGACACTGCAAAAGACTCTCGCGCAGCTCGCCGCCAGCTTTGATTACCAGACGATCCTCCAGGCGCTGGCGGGAACACGGCCGGGGGCGCCGCCGGTGCGGGCCGTGCGGCCGGACCGGAATGGAGGCGTCCCGTAATTTCCGCCTTCCGTGGGCGGGAACACGGCCCCGGCTCTTGCGCATGTGCACTAAGATAGCCGGTGGGTCATTGATTATGCGAAGGATTTAACCCCTCACCCTATCCCTCTCCCCATGGGAGAGGGGACGCTGTTTCATCCGCAGCGGCTATTCAGGCGTCCCTTCTCCCATGGAGAGAAGGACAGGATGAGGGGCAAAACCCTCAGTGTAATCCGCTACTTGGCGTTATCTTGGCGCCCATGGGCTCTTGCGGGGCCGCTTGCGATGAGAGCCGGAACGTCCCGCGGCCGGCGCTAGGCGCTGGTCTTTTCCGGACCAGCAATCCAGGCCTTCGCCTCCTCAAGGCCGGCGAGTTTGAATAGCCGTACCTCGCCTGGGTAGAAAGGCTTGAACGCGGCAACACCGGCGCGCACCCAGGCCTGATCCGCGACCACTCCGATGCGGGAAAAATCGTGCCAGTGCTTCACGCCGAAAGCTGTGTCGTCCCACATGGCCTCAAGCTCGTAGCCGTCGAACTCCTCGCCAATAACGTAGAGCAGCTTCGCCGGCCCCTTGGCAATCATGGCTTCCAGCTTGGGGATGAGGATGTTCTTGTAGTCCTCATGCGTAACCTTGCCGCTGGCCTCGATGCCGATGACGTCCGGCGGCAAATTCTCCATAAACTTGAACATAACCTGCTCCTTTCCATACGCATCGGGTGGCGGTGTCTCATGCACTCCCGGCCGCAGCCCACCGCCTAGCCTTGGCCAGTCCTCCTAAGCGATCCCTGGCGCCTGCGTTAATCGCGCCTCCGCCTCACGCGGCAGCATGGCGCCCGGCAACATGGCGCTCGATCCGCGCAAGGTGACGTCTATGCAAGACACCAACCTTGCCGATGAGCCCATAGGCCGCGATCTTCACCGCGTTCGCGATAAAGAATGAGACAAGCGTGTAAGCCCAGACGAACAGCGCCATCTCCCAGCCAATAGGCGCCATGGCGACGCCATAGACGACGATCAAGGTGCCCAGGACCTGGTTCCCCACGCACGGCGCCACCAGCTTCCAGTTTGGAAGCGGCCCTTGCCAGAACCAGCCAGTATTGCGCGTGAGAAAGATGGTCAGTTCACCCGAGATCAGCAGCTTGATGAAAATCGTGGCCTGCAGTTCCGCGGCGGGCAGCGCAAAATAATCTCTCGCGATCCAGTAGAGGACGAAGCTTTCGAGCACACCGTAAATGCCGAGCGAGCTGGCGATGGTGAGCACCCGCGTCATGTCCCAGCGCACGGGCTGCCGCGCGAAGGACGCGTTGTCGTAGGCGATCATCATGATCGGAATATCGTTGAGCAGCGCCAGCAGCACCACCATGATGGCCGTGACCGGATAGAAATTGAAGATCAGAATGGCGGCCGTCATGAAGAGCAGGAGCCGCATGGTCTCGGCGATGCGGTAGGTTGCGTAGGAAGTCATGCGCTCGAAGATGCGCCGCGCTTCCTCGATGGCGGAGGTGATGACCGAAAGGCCGGGCGCGGTCAGCACCAGCGCCGCCGCCGCGCGCGCGGCATCGGTGGCGCCGCTGACGGCAATGCCCACATCGGCCTGTTTCAACGCCGGCGCGTCGTTCACGCCGTCGCCGGTCATGCCGACAATGCGTCCTGCGCCTTGCAGCGTCTTAACGATCTCGAACTTGTGCTCGGGGAAGACGCGGGCGAAGCCGTCGGCGGACAGGATCTTCTGCACTTTACCGGCCTGCACCCCGGCTCCGTCTCCAAACACGGCGTCCGCGACCACGATATTCTGCCCGAGCTTGAGTTTGCCGGCGATCTCCTTGGCGATGGCTTCATGATCACCAGTCACCATCTTGATATCGACGCCCATCTCGCGGGTTGCCGCAATCGTCGAGGCGCTATCGTCCCGTGGCGGGTCGAACAGCGGCAGAAGGCCCAGGAAGCGCCATTTTCCGGCGTCATCGGTGCGCGCCACGCCGAGCGTGCGGTAGCCCTCGGCCGCGTCCTGATCGACGATTTTTGAAATCGTCTCACGCACCGTGGCTGGCGGATCGCAAAGGTCCAGGATCACCTGCGGCGCGCCCTTGACGGCCTTGAAGCGCTTGCCTTCGTGCTCGATGTCCGCTTCCGAGCGCTTTGCCACGGGGTCAAAGGGACGGAACGCCGTTACCTTGTAACCGCCGGTCTTCAGGGCGGCTGGCGCACCGGCCAGAATCGCGGCGTCGATTGCGTCGGGCGCGTCCTGGCGCGAGGCCAGCATGGCGGCCAGAAGCAGCTCGTCGCGCTTTGCGCCGGGAGCCGGCTGGGGCTCGCCGAGCGTCAGCTCGTTCTTGGTGAGCGTCCCTGTTTTATCCGAGCACAGCGTGTCCATCCCGGCCATTTCCTCGATCGACACAAGGCGGGAGACGATGGCTTTCATCCGGGCAAGCCGTTCGGCGCCAACCGCCATCGTAACCGACAGCACCGCCGGCAGCGCCACCGGAATTGAGGCGACCGCCAGGATCAGTGCGAATTGGAGCATTTCCAGCACCGGGTTCTGGCGGAACAGGCCGGCCACCACGATGAGGACGACAAGGCCGGCCGTGACGAGGATCAGGAAATTGCCGATGCTGAGCACCGCGCGCTGGAAATGCGAGACGGTGCCCGCCGCCTCGACGAGATGGGCGGTCTTGCCGAAATAAGTATTCATCCCCGTCGCAGTAACGACGCCGGTCATCTCGCCCTGCTTGGCGATGGAGCCCGAATAGGCCTCGTCTCCGGCCTTCTTATCGACAGGAAGCGATTCCCCGGTCAGCGCGGATTGGTCGACGCTCAGATAATCGCCTTCAACGAGCTTAAGGTCGGCGGGCACGATGTTGCCGAGCTTGACCACAACCGCATCGCCCGGCACGAGCAGCTTCGCCTCAATGTCCTTCCATACGCCGTCGCGCTTGACGCGGGCCTTGGGGGCGAGCCGCTGCCTCAGAAGGGCGATGGCGTTGTCGGCCTTGAACTCCTGCCAGAAGCCGACGCCCGCATTGATGAACAGCATCAAGAGGATAATGGCGAGGTCGCCCCAATGGCCGAGCACGGCCGAGAGCACCCCGGCGATTTCGATCATCCAGGGGATCGGCGCCCAGAAGAAGGGCGCGAGCCGTTCGAAAACGCTGACATGGTGCTCCGCAAGGGCGTTTTCGCCGTATTGCGCGAGCCGGCGCGCCGCCTCGGCTTCGGTCAATCCGCTAGCGGACTCAGAAACCGCGCCCTTCTTGGCTTCGAACTTTGCCTCTACCTGATCCTGCATGATTCCGGCCCTCGCTGTTGTTTCCGTTTCTTTCTTTTTTTTAGCCGTGGCGGACGGCGGTTATTTCCTGGGCTTGGCCGCGCACGCTGGCCACTTCCCCGGCTGGAACCCAGAATCGGTCCACAGAATGAAGTCTTCGACCGCCCCCGACAGGTCGAAGGCTAGCTTTTCAAGCTCGTTTTTCATCTCATGCCGGAAGCCTGGAGCTTCGCGCTTGAGCGCGCTCAGGCGTTGTTCGAGATCCTTTTGGCGCCGCTCAAGCTGGGCGATCTCGCGGCGCCCTTCGATTTTTGCGAGCCCTTCCGCCCTATCCACCTTCTCGCGCAACATGTGGAGGCGCGCCGCCAGTGTGTCCAGGCGCAACTCCAATCCGCGATGCGAGCCCGAGTGTCTCATGTCACAGTTCCTTCACGTTCGCGCAGCGGGCGGCCGCCACGAACGCGTCCAACTATGACCGGCAATGGTTAAGTCTTCGTCCATCGGGACGGCCTGGGCGGAAGCTCTGCTGCTTGCCTCTGGATCGCTTCCGCATTTGTGGCGGAAGCTGCTCTTCGCTTTGCGAAGCTACACACAGCGGAAACAACGAAGCGGGCTCAGGGTTCCGCTCTTCGCTGCCGGGTCTTTGGCATTTCCCGCGGATACGGCTCTTTTTCCCAGGCTCCAGAACGGGAAATCCAGCCCGTCACGCCTAGTTCTTGCAATTGGCTCGGGCTAAGTGGCCCGCTTCATTTAAAGCAATGTCCCATACGGGGATGGTTGAAATCCCTCGCCTTCAGGCGAAGAGAATATCGGGCGTGCCGCTTGCGGCGTTCATAGGCTTTCCGTTTTGCCAGAGGGAGCGAAGGTTTCCCATTTCAGATCACCAAGTGCTGAGTGCATGACCGCCGATTTCAATCGGCGTCTATTTGTACCCCCCTCGCCTTGCAGGCGAGGGTTGTTCAGTGTCCTTCGAACTCAATCACCACATGCGAGCCGACGCCACAATCGCGCTCAAGCCGCGCTGAGCCCCCAAGCTCCGGCAAGTCGATCACAAAGGCCGCGCCTACGACATGCCCGCCCACACGCCGGATGAGCTTCACCGCGGCCTCCACTGTGCCGCCGGTCGCGATCAGGTCGTCCACGATTAAAATGCGCTCGCCGGGCTGCACGGCGTCCTCATGCATCTCGATAATGTCGGTGCCGTATTCGAGCTGGTAATCCTGACCGACCGCGCGCCAGGGCAGCTTGCCCTTCTTGCGGATCGGTATGAAGCCCGTGCCGAGCCTGTCCGCCACCGCGCCGCCCAGGATGAAGCCGCGCGCCTCGATGCCCGCCACCGCGTCGATGCGCTCATTGTGGAAAGGGGCGGCGAGCTTGCGGATGGCGAGTGCGAAGCCCTCGGCGTGACCGATGAGCGTGGTGATGTCGCGGAACATGATTCCGGCCTTGGGATAGTCCGGGATAGAGCGCACCAGCGCTTTCAAATCCATATCGCCGTTCTTCGCCATGAAACCCTCCGGGCAAGCTTTAGCGTGTGGCGTGTACCAAAGCGCAATGCCGCCCGCTTAGCAAATTCCAGGAGCCGGGTTCAACAGCTTTATGAGCGAAATAGCCCGGCTCTTGCGTTACTCGATGCCCTGTTGCGCAAGAGCGGGAAGGTGCTACAGCCAAGGCTGGCAGCGATTTGGCTGCCTCCGCTGCGGGCCGGCAGGGCAGCGGGAGCCGCCTCGCTATGATTGTTGCGCCAGATATGCGCGCCGCGGCTTCACCCGGCGACGCTGGTGACTTTCTTCCAGGAGCGGCTCATCCAAGAGTCAGAGTCTTCCCTCGGCTGCGAGCCGTTCTGCTGAAGCAGCGCGTATGCGTCCTTATACCACTGGCTTTGCGGATAGTTTCTGCCGAGGATCGCGGCCGCAGTCTGGGCTTCGTTCACGATGCCGAGCGCCAGATAGCATTCCGTCAGCCGCATCAGCGCCTCCTCGACATGAGCGGTCTGCTGATAGTCCGTAACCACCGCCTTGAAACGGTTCACCGCCGCGAGGTAGTTGCCCTTCTTCTGCCAGTAGCGGCCGACATTCATCTCGGACGCGGCCAGCGTGTCCTGCGCGAGCTTGATGCGCCGCCTGGTTTCGGGAGCATACTCGCTATCGGGATAACGGCGGACCAGCGTCTCCATTTCCTGAATGGCCTTCTTGGTCTCGCCCTGGTCGCGGCTCGGCGTCGATATGCGCTCGAAATAGGCCGACGCGATGATATCCTGGGCCTGGGCCGCGCCCTTCGCACCTGGATGGACGGCGAGGTAACGCCGCGCGGCTGCCACCGCCTCGGGGCTCTTTCCGGCCTTCTTGTAGGCGACCGCCGCCAGGAGCATCGCCTTCTTGCCCTCTTCCGAGTAGGGGTAGAGCTGATCAAGCCTTTCGTAAAGCTTGGCGGCTTTCTCGCTGCTGCCCCCTTCGAGCAGCTCGTTCGCCTGCCTGTAGACCTCCGCTGGCGGCTGGTTATCGAGTTTGCCGTCGCCATCGGTGAACAGGGATCCCGTGGACCCGCAGCCGGTTAGGAAGGCCGCCAGCGTAAAGGCCGCACAAAGCTGCCCGATGAATCGCAATCTCATGTGATCTTGCTCCAAAGCCCGTTCCGGCAAGCCGTCCTTGCGACTCAGCCGCCTTCCATCTTTTCCCTGACGATAGAAAGCTGCAACATGATGGTCAAATGCGGAGATTTTCGGTCAGTGGCGCATCCACGGCAAAGATGCGTGCCAGCTATGTCCCAAACGCCATTGCGAGGTGGGTTTGGCCGCCGCAGCGATCCGGAACGGAACCTTCACCCAGCGCGCCGGATTGCTTTGCCGCGCTCGCAATAAAGGTGATGCCGTTTCCGGGGAAGCAACTCTACGCAGTCTCGGGGGCGAAGTTCGGCATCGCGAATGCGATCCCGAATTCCGCGCGGGGCGCCACATAGCGGTGCGCGGGCCTCTCGGCGACTTCCACGATGGTCCAGGCGTCCTTCGCCTCGTAAAGCGCGTGCAAAACCTTGGAGTTGAGCCGGTGGCTGCCGCGATAGGAGCGGTAAAGCCCGAGAATCGGGGCGCCGGCAAGGGCCATATCGCCAACCGCGTCGAGCGTCTTGTGGCGGACGAATTCGTCCGGATAGCGAAGGCCCTCGGGGTTCAGGATGCGATCGTCGCCGATGGCCACGGTGTTTTCCAGCGAGGAGCCAAGCGCGCGGCCCGCCGCCCAAAGCTGCTTCACGTCCTTCAGGAAGCCGAAGGTGCGGGCGCGGCAGATTTTCTTGAAAGAGGATGGCGTGATGTCGATGTCGAGGCGCTGGCGGCCGATGAATTCGGACTGGAAGTCGATCTCGATGTCGAGCCGGAAACCGTTATAGGGGAAGAACTCGCCAACCGATTCGCCGTCTTTCACCTCAACGGGCCGGAGCACCTTGATGTAGCGGCGGGGCTCGTCCAGTTCGCGCAGGCCCGTCTCCTGGATGGCATCCACGAATTGCTCGGCGCTGCCGTCCATGACCGGCACTTCGTTGCCGTCCACCTCGATGGCCGCGTTATCGATGCCCATGCCACGCAGCGCCGCCAGCAGATGCTCGACGGTCGCAACCGACGTTCCGTCCGCCGCGCTGAGTACAGTGCAAAGCGTCAGGTTGCTTACCGCCCTGAAGTCGCCCGCGACGTGGCCGATATGCCCGCCGCCCTGGACGTAGAAATTGTAGCCGGTGTTCGCTTCGGCAGGATGAAGGATCATCGAAACCTCGGCACCGCTGTGAACACCGGTTCCCTTCATCACGACCTCTTGGTCGATCGTCGTCTGCCTATTCGAAAAGCCCCTGGAGCTCATATCCTTCGCCGCCCTGTTCCCAACGCTCCTCCATCCCCCGGAGGTGCCCCCTGTAGCGCGAACAAATGCCTGTAAACCTTGAGCTTTTTGCACAGCAGCTCGCGCCACTCTTCACCCCGGCCGTTAAACCGGTTAACTACGTAGGATCACTGACATCTGCTGGAGGGAAACTAGCCGGGCAAGGCGGCCGGCTTCAAATCACGCTTTCTAACACTCTGTTACGGTAACGCTTTGAACAATAATAAATTGAAGCACGCGAGCGTTTTCCAAGCCTTGGGAAAGGCTTGGAAAGAGCCGCGGCGCTTAGTGCATTTCGTCTTCCCTGGCGGAGCGTCCGCGCAAAAAACCAGGAATATCAGCAACTTCGCCCGTCGCGTAGCGTACCGCTGCATCTTCCCCATCCAGGCCGCTGCTATCGCCAAGCATGGAAGAGCGGCCCGGATATCCGCTCTTGTGCCCGTTAAACTCAGATTCGATTTGGCGTGTTTCGTGGGGCTTCCGTGGCTGCAAGGTCACAGTCTTTTGCCCAGGATTCACAGGGGCTGCCTTCTGGGGATTCTTGTTCCTCCCGGCCATCCAATCGAAGAATCCCCTCGGCTTGGAGGGAGCCCGGCCAGCTTGGCCCTGGGCGTCACCACCGCCTTGCGCCTCGGGAAAATCCTGGAAGGTCAAGGGACGCTTCGGCGGCCTTGCGGTCCTTGAGGGCGCCATGGGCTCGAAACCGGAAGAAGAATCGGGCGCGGAACCGTAACCGCCCTTCCCCTTCGGATCGAGCTGCATATGCCGGCCTTCATTGCGGACGCGTGCATTTCCGGGCGGCAGTTGTCCGCCGCGCCCAGAATCGGCACCATAGAGCCGCTCGCCAAGGCCGCGCTTATCCTGTGCGTAGGCGCCGGATGTGGCTTGGATGTAGTCGGCGCCGGGCGCGATACCGGTTGCGACGACCGACACGCGGATACGGCGTTGCAGCGCCCCATCGAACGTCGCGCCCACGATGATATTAACCTCGGGATTTTCGTCGGCATCGACCTCGCGGCGGATGCGCGATGCCGCCTCCTCGACCTCGTAGAGCGTCATGTCGTAGCTGCCGGTGATGCTCACCAGCAGCCCCTTGGCGCCGCGCATGGTGACTTCGCCGAGCAGCGGATTGGTGATCGCGGCCTCCGCGGCCTGAAGCGCGCGCTTGTCGCCTTCGGCCTCGCCCGTGCCCATGAGCGCGGTGCCCATGTTCTGCATAACGGTGCGCACGTCCGCGAAGTCGAGATTGATAAGCCCCTCCTTCACCATCAGGTCGGTGATGCAGGACACGCCCGAGCGCAGCACGTCGTCGGCGCGCAGGAAAGCGTCGGCGAAGGTGGTCTTCTCGCTCGCGACCAGGAAGAGATTCTGGTTGGGGATAACGATGAGCGTGTCGACGTACTTGGCAAGATTCGCAATGCCGGCTTCGGCGGCGCGCATACGGCGCTGGCCCTCGAATTCGAACGGTTTCGTCACCACCGCGACCGTTAGCACGCCGAGTTCCTTGGCGCAGCGCGCGATAACGGGGGCTGCCCCGGTGCCGGTGCCGCCGCCCATGCCGGCGGTTATGAACAGGAGATGCACACCTTCAAGATGGGAGCGGATCTCCTCGATGGTTTCCTCGGCCGCCGCGGCGCCGATCTCGGGCTTGGAGCCAGCGCCAAGGCCCTCGGTGATGCCGACGCCCATCTGGACCACGCACCCGGCGCTCGATGCGGCAAGGGCCTGCGCATCCGTGTTGGCGACGATGAACTCGACGCCCTCAAGGCCGCTTTCGATCATATTGTTCACGGCATTGCCGCCAGCCCCGCCAACGCCAATGACGGTGATTCGCGGCCGCAACTCAGTCAAGCCTGGTAGTTGCAGGTTAATTCCCATGTCCGGCCTCGTGAGCTTCCTCATTCCGGGCAACTTTATAGCCCGCCTTTACCTCGCGCCAACTTTTCCGGGCAAAGTTCGTTACTAAAAGCTTGCCCTAAGCCATTGGCTGATTCGGGACGCGTAGCTACTATCTTGGGACACTATTCCGGGCGCATTGGCCATTTCGCCGCGGGACTGATGCCGGCTTGCATACAGGCATCCTCCAACCAACGCCGCCAGCGGATTGGCTGCACTCAATCCGTTCAACGCAACGGGTACGGCAACTTTGACATCCGAGGAAAGCAGTTGAGAAGCGAATTCGCGCATCCCAGGGAGCAAGCTTCCTCCGCCGGTCAATACAGCGCCTCCCGAGGGTATAGAGTATCCAGCACCGTTTAACCGTTCATTAACGGCCGTGAAAATTAGGGAAGCGTTCGATCTAATAAGGTGATTAAGAGAAAATTTGGATATGGCGTCGCCCGTCTCGCCGTTCTGGGCGGGCAAATCGACATCGGCGGCGAGGCCGTCGAAAATGCTACCGTAACGGATTTTCAGGCGCTCGGCGTCGAATTTGCGCAAGCAGAAGACCCTGGCGATTTCCGCCGTGATGTGTTCGGCGCCCATGCCGATGCAGTCCATGAATACCGGCACGCCCTTGAAAAACAGCGCGTAGCCGGTCGTGTGCGCGCCCAGGTCTATCACCAGCACGCCAGCCAGCCTTTCGAGCGTGTCGGTTACGGCGAGCGCAGCGGCCAGCGGGCCCGCGGCCAGCGCGCGCACGTTCAACATGCTCTTCGCAAAGCAGGCCGTGATTTGCTTTGCGCCTTTGAGCGGCATCGAGACGGCGGCGACGTCAACCTCGTCCTCCACCACCTCCTGCGCAGCGGTGAACGGCGTCACTGGCTCGCGCGCGGAAAATGTGAACATGTGCAGAAGCTTGCGCTGTGCGTTACGGCATTCCTCCTCCGCCGCGGCCCAGATAATGGCTGCATCCTCGTTCGAGATGGCGCTTTCGCCAGCCCCTGGCTTCGCCTCGAAAACCTGGGCGCATAGCCCGTCGAATTGCCCGGTTACAACGACATCGCCCGCGGTGAGGCCTGCTTCCGCCTCGGCTTGCGCCACTGCCCGCCTGACGCAGGTTTCAGCCGCCGCGATGTTAACGATCCGGCCGCCCGAAAAGCCGGAGGAGCGGACGATGGCGCTGCCCAGCACTTTGACGTTGCGCGGGCCTGTGTCCAGGCCGAAACGCGGAGCGGTAAGGGCAGCAATGGCGCAGGCAACCTTTTGCGCGCCCAGATCGACAATGGTTACGGTGTCGTCCCGCGCTTTGAACGGCCAGAGCCGCGACGGACCGCGCGAGGCTTGCCGCCGCTCCGAAGTCATGAAGCTCCGCTCCTTATTGTGCCCCGTCCTGCGGAACAATCCCCGCATGTGTACATAGATTTTAGCATAACTGCTGGCGATGCCTTGAACAAAGGGAATCTCCCCTCATCCTGCCCTTCTCCCCATGGGAGAAGGGACCCCTGTACAATGGTTGCAACACCGGCCCCTCTCCCATGGGAAGAGGGTCAGGGTGAGGGAAGAGCCGCTCTGTTCGTTGGGCGCTCAGCCCCCAAATCACAAGGCGTTGCCCTTTTTCCGCGGGGCCGAAGCCTGCATACTCGCCGGGTTTAGCACCGCGATCGCTTTGTCGCGGTTAGCCACGGTGGGTTCCTGCAATTGCAGAATCGTGCGGTTCGACAGGCGCAAATCGATAGTCTCCAGGCCCAATCCAGCAACCCTCGGGCTGGCCAGAAGCGAATCCAGACGTTCCAAAACTAGGGGGGTCACCTTGCGCGGAAGTTTTAGCACTGGGCCGGTGTCGAGCTTGACCGTCCAGAAGCGCTCGGTGACGTATTCGATACGCTGCATCCGGTTCTTCAAGGCCTCACTGTCCTCGATCGCGTTCACAAACGCTGCGGCTGCTTCGGCAGCTCCTTCGCCCGCAAACAGCGGCAGCTCGCCAAAGCGGCCGGCATCATCCTGGCCCAATATGTGCCCCTCGCGGCCGATGACCTGCACCTTGTGCCGCGCATCCTCCCAGCGTGCGAAGGGCTTGCGCTCGGTGATGGCCACCTCAAGGCGCGAAGGCAGGACGCGGCGCACCTCGGCCGATTCGATCCAGCCGATGGCCAGCAGGCGGCGCCGCGCATCCGCTGTATCGTAGAAGAGCGACGAGCCCTTGTAGGGAAGGTTGAGTGCGCTAAGGAGAGCCGCATCGGGTGTGTTGCTGGTGCCCGAAAGCACAAATTCGTCTGACTTGAACTTGAACCCCGCGTCGCGCGCAGCCTGGTCCGCGAGGCTCGCAATCTCGGCCATGAGCGGCTTGGCGGAATCGGAGAGGGAAAAGGCGTAGATCGCAGTGACCGCCAGGAAGATCATACTGGCGACAAAACCGGCGCTCGCCGCCTTGTCGGCATGGGCGCTGGCCTGGGCAAACCAGGAGCCGGACGCCGCGTTCAGCCCGTAAGACTGGGCGCTGGGATCGCCTAAATTACCGTAGCAGAAGCGTTCTTCGCCTAACGATCGCAAGACGCATCCTCCACAATCCAACGCACAAGCTCACTGAACGCCATACCGGCATGGGCTGCGAGTTCCGGAACGAGAGATGTCGCCGTCATGCCCGGCTGGGTGTTCACCTCCAGGCAGACGAGTTCGCCGGTTCCTTCCGGGCGGTCGTCGAGCCTGAAATCGGCCCGGCTTACGCCACGGCACCCCAACGCCTTATGTGCGTCCACAGACAGTTTCTGGATAAAAGCGTAAATATCCGGTGAAATTTGCGCGGGAAGAACGTGGCGCGAGCCGCCTTTCGCATATTTGGCTTCGTAATCGTAAAAGCTCAGCCCCTCGGCGGGCAGGATCTCGGTAATCCCTAACGCTTTATCGCCGAGAACCGCGCAAGTCAGCTCGCGGCCGGCCACATAGCGTTCAACGAGAACGTCACCGAAGGTCCAATCCGGGCGGTTCAATTCCTGCGGCGGGTGGCTGCGATCCTCGCGCACGACGAACACGCCGACGCTCGATCCCTCGGTGACGGGCTTGACGACATAAGGCGGCGGCATCAGGTGCGCGCGCGCGGCCTCGGCGGGGGACGCGACGATGCCTTCCGCCACCGGAATGCCCGCCGCCTTGAACGCGGTCTTGGCGCGCTCCTTGTCCATGGCCAGCGCCGAGGCCAGCACGCCCGAATGCGTATAAGGAATGCGCAGCGATTCGAGGATGCCCTGGATGCAGCCGTCCTCGCCGCCCTTGCCGTGCAGCGCGTTGAAGCACACTTCGGGCTTCAGCTTCGCGAGGCGGGCGGCGATGTTGCGGTCCACATCAACCTTGGCGACGGTGTAACCGGCCTGTTCGAGGGCGTCCGCGCAGGCCGCGCCCGATTTCAACGAAACCTCGCGCTCGGCCGACCAGCCGCCCATCAGAACCGTAACATGCTTGTATTTGTTCGCCATTTTCCCGATCGCCTTCGTGGATACCCGGCCGAGTGTAGAGGATGCCAAAGCGGCGCTATTAGGGCTAGCTATCCGAGTTTGCGCCGTTGCGCAAATGGCGCTGGGGATGGCGGTCATGTTTGTACCTGTATACAATTTGGAGCGCCGGCCGCAGCGGTCTTGTTGTACGGAGCCGGTCAAATTGACGGCAATTGCAGTTTACGAAGCGGTAAACAGTGGGGCGCAGCTTTTTAAAAATGGGGTTAAGAGAGACTTGAAATGTAATGAGTAGAAGAATACGCTAATTGCAACTAGAGGATGGGTTTTGTGGTTAACGCGCGCAAGATTCTAATATTAACGGGTATTTTGAACCCTGGATTCGTACGCGAAATCACGAAGAATCGGCGTGTTTTCGCATGAAACCAGCCAGACCGTTAGCGCGTTAACCATGCCTGTGGTAACCATAGCCCGTCGCGCTTAAGTTGTGCCTTGCGCCATTCAAGCCGCGTCATATCCCGCAAAAGTTGCGCCACTTCCAACGCCACGCTATCGCCATCGCAAGGCTGCCTCGGGTCGAAAGCAGTAACACTCAAATGGAGAAAATTCGGGCAGCTGCACCTCCAGAAGCGGACCCATAATTCGGGGGCTGCGGATTTGTTGAGGGCGGGCCGCCAACGCCGCCAAAAAAGGAGGTGCAGATTATCGTTAGCCGCAACACTGTATATCTCAATTTTTCTCGACCATCTTCATTTTAAGCTGCCTACGAACAAAATTGGGCAAACGTAGTCTTATAAATAGATTTACTGTCAATGCGAGCATTGCGCCAGATAGGACTGTAGACCCGATCAACGATACGTATTGAGAAATGCTGGCCCACCTTGAAGGGTAGAAAGCTGGGCAGTGATCAACGAAGCCGAAATATTTCCATAAAAATGCAAGTGGCGGGCTTAAGTAAGAGCAAGACATGCCTTTGAACAGTTGAGCAGCATCATCCCAGCTTAAAACAGGAAAATGCGACGCTTCTCTCTTACTAAAAACGTCATCCAGGTAGTTTATGAGGTGAACGCCATATCCAAACATAAAAACAAACATTAAAGAGCACAAACTTAGTATCAAATACACTTGAATAAAATATTTAAAAATTGCCTCTAGTTTTTGTGATATCGTACTTTCGTACGAAACGTTAAAAAGAAATAGTACATAAGACATTTTTAATCGTGATATAATAAGTATTATAATTAAAGCTGATGCAGAGGCGAAGCATCCAACAACAAAATAAAGAATTAGTAATGTTATACCATCAAAAAAAATATTTAAATCTGTACATATTGATATATAAAAAAGCAAAAGCGGAGAAGCAATTATTATGAAAAGTGGAGATACCATAATAAGGAATACAAATCCTGGAAGTTTTTCCGATATGGCGTTTAGTCTATCTTTGAGGTCATGTTTCATGGCAATTAACCATTATTATAATCGGCAAAAACCCGAATGCCGACAACGCCGCAGTAGCGACTCCGTAACGACCGACCAGAAAGGGCCGCATCCGATTCCCACGCGAAGGAAGCCCTGTCGAAAATCTCACCTTAATAATATCATCGCCGCTTGACCCCCAACAACAGAAAGTCTTCCGAAAGCCACGTTTTTCCGGTTCCGGCCTAACCTGCCCCGTCGCCACCCGGCGGCAGGCTACCCCTCCCCCGCCGGAACCCCGATGCGCTTGATCTCCCACTCCAGCGCTATCCCGCTAAGCCCAAAGCAGGAAACGTAAACTTTTGAGTCAGGCTCTGAGCCTTCCATATGGCGCGACGCGCCAACCAGGCCCGCGACGATCCACAGCGCCATCAAGATGCTGAAGGCGTTAAACCATCCGGCGGCCCGCTCATTTCATTGGCTTGCCTGGCCCCGCGCCAGGCGCGGCTGCGGCCGTTTCGGCGAGCGCGTTTTTGCGCAGCCGCTCCGGCGTGGCCGCCTTGGCAAGCGCCGCCAGCGCCACGAACCACGCCTTCG
>JBNKTW010000167.1:0-35334 GCA_050298295.1 Rhodomicrobiaceae bacterium | reverse complement strand
CCATGGCATCCTTGCGGAAAGCAGGTCTCGTTTTTCACGGCTTGCGCAAGTCCGCCGTGGTGTTCTTGTTGGAAGCCGGTTGTACGGATGCGGAGGTTTCATCAATCACGGGGCAGTCGCGCCAGATGGTGGAACACTACGCTCGTATGGTAAATCAGAAGAAGCTCGCGGCTTCGGCAGTGCTGAAGTGGGAAGCGTCAGGACGAACGGAGCCAGAACGGCATTTGTAAAACATCTGGTGGGGGCTTGTAAAACGCCCACAATGTTCTTTTTTGTTCCCGGCCTATCCTCTTGATTTTATTGGTGAGCCCAGAAGGATTCGAACCTTCGACCTACTGATTAAAAGTCAGTTGCTCTACCGGCTGAGCTATGGGCTCTCTACGAGGCGGACGGTACACCATTCACCGCGACCGTTACCGTAAGGACCATAGGTGCACGGGCATCGTTGGTCAATAGCTGTTGGCGTGTTCCGTACCGCGGCATCCTCTCGCGCTGGAGGGCGCGCGCGGTGCCGCCGCTAGCGAACTCGCGCGATGCAGCGTATTATGCCACCCGCCAGAAACAATGACCGCTTTGCCGTCATGTGTGGAGTAACACCGGGGTACTCACGCTGCCTGATGGAACAAGCAAGAACAGCAAGCCCTGCCGGAGCCAGAGACATGCCAAGCGAAGCGAAAGCCCCAACGCCCGAGGTGCTGGCACGGTTTGCGGCCATCGTTGGCGAAAAGGGCGTGCTGACCGCGCCGGCCGATGTGCAGCCCTATTGCCAGGAGTGGCGCGACAAGTACTTCGGCAAGACGCCGATGGTGCTCCGGCCCGCATCGGCGGCGGAGGTCAGCGCCATCCTCAAACTCGCGAACGAAGAGCGCATCGCCATCGTGCCCCAGGGCGGCAATACCGGGCTCGTCGGCGGGCAGATTCCGTTCGAGACCGGCACCGAGCTTGTGCTTAGCCTGGAGCGGATGAAGGCGATCCGCGCCGTGGACCCGGCCGGCAACACGCTCACCGCCGAGGCCGGCGTCACGCTCAAAGCCGTGCAGGACGCGGCGGCGGATGTGAACCGGCTCTTTCCGCTGAGCCTCGCGGCGGAAGGCACATGCCAGATCGGCGGCAACATCGCTACCAACGCCGGCGGCATTCATGTGCTGCGCTACGGCACCATGCGCGACCTGGTGCTGGGCATCGAGGCGGTGTTCGCAAGCGGCGAGATCTGGAACGGCCTGCGCACGCTGCGCAAGGACAATACGGGCTACGACCTGCGAAGCCTGCTCATCGGCTCGGAAGGCACGCTTGGCGTCATCACGGCCGCCTCGCTGAAGCTGTTCCCGCGCCCGGCCGAGGTCGCGACCGTGTTCGCGGGCTGCCCGAGCCTTGAGGCCGCGGGCCAGCTTTTCAGCCGCGCCTTCGAAAGCGCCGGGCCGATGCTCACCGCCTTCGAGCTAATCCCGCGCATTGCCGTCGAGTTCCTGACCACGCACCTTGAACGGATGCGCGATCCGCTCGAAGCGCCGCATCCATGGTATGTGCTTATGGAGGTCGCGCCGCCCGTCGCCGATAGCCTCGCGGAGCAGGTGGCGATGGCGATCCTGGAAGCCGCGCTCGAAGACGGCATCGTCACGGACGCCACCGTCGCGGCTTCGGAGACGCAGGCCCGCAATTTCTGGTGTATGCGCGAGAACATTTCCGAAGTCCAGAAACATGAAGGCGGCAGCATCAAGCACGACGTGTCCGTGCCGGTTTCCGCCATCCCCGCCTTTATCGCGGAGGCGAACGCCGGGATCGGGCGGCTCGTTCCCGGCGCGCGCCCAGTGCCTTTCGGCCACTACGGCGACGGCAACATCCACTATAATATCACGCAGCCCAAGGGCGCGGACAAAGACGCCTATCTGGCGCGCTGGGAGGAAGTATCGGACGCGGTGCACGCAATCGTGGCGCGTTTCGGCGGTTCGATCAGCGCAGAGCACGGCATTGGCCGCATGAAGGCGGAGGCGCTTGAACGCGTGAAATCCCCCACCGAGCTTGCCATGATGCACCGGCTCAAGGACGCCTTCGATCCGCGTGGCATCCTCAACCCCGGCAAGGTGCTCCTACCGCGATAGCGCGCAGCTACCCGCAGCACCGTGCCCGCGAAGGTGCATAGGCGCTTCTGTAATGGGTTGTCAGGTTCCAGCATGTTCGAAGTGGGCAACCCCTCGTCCTGTCCTTCTCCCTATGGGAGAAGGCACCCTCGAACTACCCGCAGCGGGATTTCTGGCGTCCCCTCTCCCAGGGGGAGAGGGACAGGGTGAGGGGTGATTCGCGTAAAGCAAGGCACCACCCAGGCCCCAATGCGCCTTCGCGGGCACAGCGCTGGTACTGGCAGCACCCGTTCAGAACGCCCTTTAGCCAGCGGCGCGCACGGGGCGCTTCAGAAACTCCGGCACATGTTCGCCAAGTCCGACGACAGGCGCAGAGGTTGCCGGCGGCAGAAGCTCGCGGTGATAGCGCGATACGCTGCTGTCCTTGTCACGGCGGCGGCTGCTGCCTTTGCCGCTGAACGGGCGCACTTCCGCCTGCTGCTGCGATTGCTGCTGACGCGGCGCGGCTTCCTTGCGCTCCTCGCGGTCGCGCGTAGTTTTGCCCCGTCCGCGGCGTCCACGCTCGCGGCGCTCGCTGAAATCCGCCTCGGCAAGATTGTCGGTCGAGGGCTCGCCGTTGATCCACTCGATCTTGGTCTTGGTGAGCGATTCGATGGCGGCAAGCGCCTTCATCTCCTTCGGCGTCACGATCATCGCCGCAAAGCCGTCGCGGCCCGCGCGGCCCGTGCGGCCGATGCGATGCACGTAATCCTCCGGGCTCACCGGCACGTCGAAATTGAACACGTGGCTCACATCCGGGATGTCGAGGCCGCGCGCGGCGACATCGGAAGCCGCCAGATAGGTGATTTCGCCCTTGCGGAAGGCTTCGAGCGTGGCCATGCGCTGGCGCTGATCGAGGTCGCCGTGCAACGCCGCGGCGTTGAAGCCGTGCTTGGTAAGCGACTTGTGCAAGACCGCCACGTCGCGCTTACGGTTGGCGAAAATGATCGCGTTCTTCACGTTCTCCGCCTCGCTCCGGATCAGATCGCGCAGCACATTGCGCTTCATCTTGGAGTCGGAGGGCGAGAACTTGAGCTTCTGCGTGATGGCCTTGACCGTTGTGGCCGGCGCCGAAACGCGGATTTGCTCCGGATTGCGCAGGAACTGGTCAGTGAGCTTCTGGATCTCCGGCGGCATGGTGGCCGAAAAGAACAGCGTCTGGCGCGTGGGCGGCAGAAGCTTGCAGATGCGCTCAATATCAGGAATGAACCCCATGTCGAGCATCCGGTCCGCCTCGTCGATGACGAGATAATCGACCGCGCTCATCAGGAGCTTGCCGCGCCCGAAATGGTCGAGCAGCCGGCCGGGCGTCGCGATCAGGATATCGGCGCCGCGTTCCAGCTTGCGCTCCTGGTCCTCGAAGGACACGCCGCCAATGAGCAGCGCCATGGTGAGCTTGTGCTGCGTGCCGAGCGCCTCGAAGGCCTCGGCAACCTGCGCCGCCAGCTCGCGCGTGGGCTCAAGAATGAGCGAACGCGGCATCCGCGCACGGGCGCGGCCCTTTTCGAGCATGGTGAGCAAAGGGAGGACGAAGGACGCCGTTTTGCCCGTGCCCGTCTGTGCAATGCCGACAACGTCGCGGCCTTCAAGGGCGACGGGGATGGCTTGGGCTTGAATGGGGGTGGGTGTCGTGTAACCGGCCGCTTCGACGGCCGCCAGCACTTTTTCGCTGAGCTTAAGTTGGCTAAATGTCATATCCAGTTGAATTCTTCGAACCGCTCTCTTCGGAGTTCTTTGATCGTCATCGCGCGCCACTTGGGACGATGACAGCTTACATGCGTCAGGATTTTTTCACGCCGCGATGTCAGCGGGCTACGGCAGGTCACTTCTTTATCTTTAAGAGGCTTTGCCGGAAGTTGCGCACGGGGTAGAAAGCTAGGTTCCCCTGACGCCTGCTTCCTATATGCTCGTATACGCGCGCCGCGTCAACCCCGATCGGTCCGTATGCACCGGCCATCGCGGAGCTGTGCGCCAAATATCACAGGGAGTTAGCGGGCCGCCTCCCCAAATCCATACTGCACTTAAGTATTAAGTTTCATACCCATGGCAGCAGCCAGGACCACTCCAGGCGTTAGAATCCGCGCCCGCGAATAGAGTGTGGGTAAAACGAATGGAGCTCTCCGGGATGGAAGAGAATCAACCTAAGATTGCAACGGAGTTGCGATGTGCGCGCCTGTCCGTTCTGTTTTCTGCCTTTGCGTTCAAAACCAAAAAGCGCGGAGCCTTTATGTCTTTGCCGGTTACAATTTCAGCTGCTTTCACCTCGCGCGCGGCGGCTGCGGCTCGCAGCACCATGCGCCCCAAAGCCGCAGCATTGCGCCTAACGCTCACATTTGCTTTTCTGCCGCTGATCCTGGCCTTGGGAACGTTCTCTGCGGCCGCCAAAAACAGGCAAGCCTGCCGCGAACCTTCCGTCTTCGCTCAAAAGTGGGATCAGGTCCGCCAGTCCACGGCTTACATCTTTTTCGATGTGACCGATCCCGCCACAGGCGAAAAGACCAGGGTGCATGGAACCGGCTTTGTCGTCTCCCGGCTCGGCCATGTATTAACTGCGTCCCATCTCCTGCGCGATTGGAGCAAGCAGACCCCGGCGGAGAAGAAGAGCAATCCGCTCAAGGCGTCTCTGGGCGGCAAGCCCGGCTACGTCTCCGCAAAGCCGCTTACCCTCTCGGCCGTCAATGCGGGCGGCCCCGATGCCGGAGACGCCGCGCTGCTGAAATTGCCGGACCCGGACCGGAATGCGGTTCAGGGCTATGCGCCGGCGCCCCTTTGCCTGGGGCCAGGCGGGGAATCGGCGAAAGGCGATTCCTTCCTTGCTTTCGGCTTTCCGCGGGGGAAGAGCATTCAGCCGGTGCCAGGGATCTTCAAGAAGCAGAGCGTGGACGGCGGCCGCTGGGCCGCTACCGGCGCATTTGCGGACGGCATGAGCGGCGGGCCGGTTTACGGCACCACCGGCAATTTGATCGGCATGGTCAAGGGAGGACCGGCGGACTCGGAGGCCGGGCAGTGGATTACCCCGATCCGGCATATGGGGAAGCTGCTGCGGCAAGCGGGCGCAAGCCAGGAGTGCTCGGGCGTGGGGTTCGTTCAGGCGTTGAACATTACGGTGATGAATAAAAGTCTGCGGCCGAAGCCATCCTTCAAGACGCTCGTGGTCAATTCCATTATAGAACGCGTACATCTCAGGGTGATCGACGGCGCAAGCGGCGCTGCTATTCCGAATGCGTCCGTGAAAGTTACCAAGCCGAAATCCAACGTCTCCTTTGCCGGGGGCAATACGGACGAGCATGGAGAGTTCAGCTTCAAGCTGCTCTACGAACGCTTTCGCGTGAAGGTCAAGGATGGCGTTCACCAGGATTTGGCCGTTAGCCTGCATCTGACAAAGCCGGACGGGCTTCGCGTTTTGCTTCCGATGAACGGCCGCCGCGCGGCGAAGAGAGTTAGGTTGCGAGCCGCGCGGAGGTAACGCCGGTCACAGGATGAGGCGGGATTCGCCCGGTTCGAGGCACAGCCAGCGTTATGCTGATGCGCACGGCCTGGGGCAAGGCATGGCGTATCAGGCGGCTTCGGCCGGTGCCTTTTCCGCGGGCAGGGGCGTATGGCCCAGGATCATGTCCGCGGCCTTCTCCGCGATCATGATGGTGGGCGCGTTGGTATTGCCGCTGATGAGGCGCGGCATGACCGAGGCATCCACCACGCGCAAGCCGTCAATCCCGCGCACCTTGAGCTGGGCATCCACAACCGCCATTTCGTCCTGCCCCATCTTGCAGGTCCCGACGGGATGGTAGAGCGTCTCGCCGGTGGCGCGGTGATACTCGTCGATTTCCGTCTCCGTCCGCACCTTGGGCCCCGGCACGAACTCATCGCCCCGGTACGGGCCGAACGCCTTCTGCCGGAACACCTCGCGGGCGATCTTGAAGCCCTCGCGCAGGGTCCGCAAATCCTCTTCGTTCTGCAGGTAGTTAGGCTGAATGGCCGGGTGCGCCAGCGGATCGGCGGATTTGAGGGTGATTTCGCCCCGCGCTTCCGGGCGCTGCATGTTGTAGTAGCCCATGAAGCCGTGCCGGAAGATGATCTGGCGGCCATGGTCGGCATAGAGCGCCGGCACGAAGTGGTATTCGAGGTCCGGCGCGACCACGTCCGGGCGGCTCTTGAGAAACGCCAGCGATTCCAGGCCCATGGTCGCCGCCGGCCCCTTGTGTGTGAAGAGGTAGTGCAGGATGTGGCGGGGCAGGGCGAAGGGATTGAAAACCGAGTACAAAGAAACCGGCTTTGTACAGTTGTACTTGACCGCCCCGTGCAAGTGATCCTGCAAGTTCTTGCCGACGCCGGGCAGGTCGAGCACAGGCTCGATGCCGTACTTCCGGATTTCGCCGGCGGGCCCGACGCCCGACAGAAGCAGAAGCTGGGGCGAGTTGATCGTGCCGCCGCAAAGGATCACCTCCCGCTTCGCCCGCATCTCGTGCCGCCGCTTCTTCTGGGCATATTCCATGCCCACCGCGCGGCTGCCATCGAAGAGGATGCGTGTTGCCTGCGCCCGCGGGATAATGGTGAGATTGGGCCGGTCCAGCGCCGGTGTCAGGTAGCAGGCCGCGGAGCTGGCGCGCCGGCCGTTTGCCACGGTGCAGTCGATGGGGCCGAAGCCCTCCTGGCTCGCGCCGTTGAAATCGTTTGTGTAGGGGTAGCCGGCCTGTTGTCCGGCCTCGATCCATGCCTGTGTCAGGGGGCTGGACATACCGGGCCTCGACACCTTGAGGGGGCCGTCCCCGCCATGATGCCCGTCCGCGCCCGGCAGGTAGGTCTCGGACTTCTTGAAATAGGGCAGCACATCGTCCCAGGACCAGCCGCGGTTGCCAAGCTGCGCCCACATATCGTAATCGCTTGGCACGCCCCTTATATAGATCATGGCGTTGACCGAGCTCGATCCGCCAAGCACGCGGCCGCGCGGCCAGAACAGGCAGCGCCCGTTCATGCCGGCCTGCGGCTCGGTATGGTAGCCCCAGTCAACGATGCCGGTTTTCATAAGCGCCGGGTATCCGGCTGGCATATGGATAAGAAAGTTCTTATCGCGGGGGCCTGCCTCCAGTAGCGCCACCTCGATCCCGGGATCGGCTGAAAGCCGGTTTGCAAGCACGCATCCTGCCGAGCCGCCCCCGGCGATGACGTAATCATAGGCCATGGTGTTGCACCAGCCTCCTTGCCGGAACTCTGAACGCAGCTTGAGATGGTAGTGTTCCCTGCCCCCGCTACGCCAGTGCTGCAAATGACGCAGGTAGCGTAAAATATGGCTTATGAAGCAGGCGGAGTCTTCAACAAATTGAAATGGCTAGGAAAGAAGGCGGAACGGAAATGGCGCAGGCGGAACGGGAATGCTATATTGTCACCTAGGTGGGCGTGAACGCGCGGGAGGAGCGCGGGAAGAATTCCTATTGTAGAGTGTTCCAGCGCCCCGCATGAGTAGAAGGTATGATCGACGGCTGGATCATCGTAGTTTTATCTTTTTTGTACATAGGCGTGCTGTTTTGCATCGCCTATTGGGGGGACCGTGCTGGCCAGCGGCAGACCTCGCTCTCCGGGCGGCCCTATGTTTATGCGCTCACCCTTGGCGTCTATTGCACATCCTGGACCTTTTTCGGAAGCGTGGGATCGGCGGCCCAAAAGGGGCTCGACTTCATCGCCGTTTATCTTGGTCCGGTCATCGCCTTCACCCTGGCCGCGCCGCTGCTGCGCCGGATCATCCTTTTAACCAAAACGCAGAACATCACCTCCATCGCGGACTTTATCGCCGCCCGCTACGGCAAGAACCCGGCGGTCGCGGCTATCGTGACGGTGGTAGCGGTCGCGGGGCTCCTGCCCTACATCGCCCTGCAGCTCAAGGCAATCTCGCAGTCGGTCGCGCTGCTTTTCGGCTTCACGTCGCAGGATCCCGGAGTATCCAAGCTTCTGCCTATCGACATGGCGCTTCTGGTCGCCCTGGTGCTGGCCGCCTTCACCATGCTGTTCGGCGCGCGCCAAACCGACGCCACCGAGCACCAGCGCGGGCTGATGCTCGCCATCGCGGCGGAATCGGTGGTCAAGCTCATCGCTTTCCTGGCCGTCGGCATCGGCATCGTCTTCTTCATGTTCGGCGGTTTTGGCCCGCTCATGGCCCAGGCGGCAACCAAGCCGGTCATTACGAAGCTTTTCGAGAGCGGCATTCACGGCGGAACGCTTCTGACCGTGACATGGCTTAGCTTCGTTTGCATTTTCCTGCTGCCAAGGCAGTTCCATGTCACGTTCGTCGAGAACGTCTCCGAGGACGAGCTTAAGAAGGCGTTCTGGCTGTTTCCGCTCTATCTGATCGCCATCAATATTTTCGTGGTGCCGGTGGCCATCGCGGGCATCCTGCGGTTTTCGGGAACGGACGTGCCGCCCGATATGTACCTGCTCGCGCTGCCATTCTATTCAGGCAATCACTTTCTGACCTTCCTTGCCTTCCTGGGGGGGCTGTCGGCGGCGACGGCCATGGTGGTGGTCGAAACCGTGGCACTTTCGATCATGGTCGGCAACGACCTGCTTTTGCCGCTGATCCTGCAGAGGCGGACGGCGGCGGGCGCGGAAGGCAGCAAGGATATGAGCCGCCTGCTCCTGAATATCAGGCGCGCCTCGATCCTGGCGATCATCCTGCTTGCCTACAGTTTTTACGACAGCATCGAGAAAACCTCCCTGGCCGAGATCGGCCTGCTTTCCTTCGCGGCCATCGCCCAGTTCGCTCCAGCGTTTTTTATTGGCTTCCTGTGGCGGCGGGCCACGGCGCGCGGCGCGCTCGCGGGGATTCTCGCGGGTTTCGCGGTCTGGGCTTACACGCTCCTGCTGCCGAAGCTTATCGGCGGCTTTCCCGATGGCGCCGCGTTCCTGAAAGAGGGGCCTTTCGGCCTGGCGATCCTCAGGCCGGAGATGCTTTTCTACCTGCACTTCGACCACTTGACACATGGCGTCGTCTGGAGCCTGTTCGCGAACGTTCTGGCGCTGATCACGGTGTCGCTGCTGCGGCCGCCGGAACCGATCGAAAGGCTGCAAACCAACGTCTTCATCGAGGAGCCCCCCGCGGCGCCTGGAGTGCCGGCATTCAGGCCGTGGCGCACGCGCATTCCCATGGACGAGCTGATCGCAACGGCGGCACGCTACCTGGGCGAAGACCGGGCGGCGCGTTCTTTCGGCGAATACATGGCCATGCGCGGCATGACCCCGAAGGAACACTCCCAGGGCGACATGCACGCGCTCAAGTTCACCGAGAACCTTTTGGCGAGCGCGATTGGCACGCCATCGTCGCGGCTCGTCATGTCCCTGATGCTGCGGCGCCTCAATGTGGGCCGGGAATCGGCGCTGAAGCTGCTCGACGAGGCCTCCGAGGCGGTGCAATACAACCGGGACCTCTTCCAGACCGCGCTTGAGCATGTGGGGCAGGGGCTCGCGGTCTTCGACAAGACGATGCTGCTCATCTGCTGGAACCGGCAATTCCGCGAAATCCTGAAACTGCCGCCGCAGTTCGGCCGGGTGGGCGTGCCCCTGGAGGAGATCGTGCGCTTCATGGTGCAGCGCGAGCATGAGAGCCCAAGCGCCGTTGCGAACCTTGTTGCGAACCGGATCGAGAAATACCAGGTCACGATGGAGACTTTCCACGAGCGCTCCGCCGAGGGGCGCATCGTCGAGGTACGCACCAACGCCATGCCGCTTGGCGGCATCGTCGTGACCTACACCGATATCACCGAGCGCGAAGCCGCCGCCGAAGCGCTGGCCCGTGCCAACGAGCATCTGGAGCGCCGGGTGCAGGCGCGCACGCAGGAGCTGGCGATCGCCAAGGCCAAGGCGGACGAAGCCAACCTGGGCAAAACGCGGTTCCTGGCTGCGGCGAGCCACGATGTGCTGCAACCGCTCAATGCCGCAAGGCTTTACGCCGCGAGCCTGCTTGAACGGTCGCCGCCGGCCGAGCTTGGCAGGCTCGCCCGCAACATCGACGCCTCGCTCGACGGCGTGGAGGAGATTCTCACCGCCCTGCTCGACATTTCGAAGCTCGACAGCGGCGCGATGAAGCCGGAATTCGCGGTCTTCCCCATCAACGAGCTGCTGGACCAGTTGCGGATTGATTTCGAGCCGATCGCCAAGTCGCGCGGCATCCAGCTTTGCATTGTGCAGTCGCATTCGCTTGTGCGCTCGGACCGGAAGCTGCTTCGCCGGATTTTGCAGAACCTGATCTCCAACGCCTTGAAATACAACCGCGAAAAGGGCCGCGTGCTGGTGGGCTGCCGCCATCGCGGCAAGTCGCTCCATGTCGAGGTGCACGATACGGGGCCGGGCATCCCCGAGCACCAGCGCGAGGTGGTGTTCAAGGAATTCCAGCGCCTGGACGGCAACAGCCGCGGCGTTCCTGGCCTGGGCCTGGGCCTTTCCATCGTTGACCGCATGTGCAGGGTGCTGAACCACAAGCTGGATCTCAGGTCGGTGCCGGGCCGCGGCTCGGTCTTCTCCGTGGGCTTGCCGCCTGCGCGCTGGCTCGACCAGGAGCAGCCGCGTCCCTTCAATATGCGCCCCCTGCCCTATGGAAACCTGCGCGGCGTCATTGTGCTGTGCCTCGACAACGACCGCAGCATCATCGAAGGCATGAGCACGCTGCTGGCCAACTGGCATTGCCCGGTCATCACCGCGCTCGACAGCGAGCAGGCCATCGCGAAGCTTGAGGCGGCCAAGATCGTGCCCGACATCATCATCTCGGACTATCATCTGGACCGGGAGAACGGGCTAGAAGCCATCCAGGACATTTGCGCCGCTTGCAGCGAGCCAATTCCCGCCATCGTCGTGACGGCGGACGGCGCCCAGGAAGTCCGCCAGTCGGTGCTGCTGGCCGGGCACGCGTTCCTGCAAAAACCGCTGAAGCCCGCCGCGCTTCGGGCGCTCATCTCGCAGATGATCGTGCAGCGCCGCGCGGCCGAATAGCAGCACTTTCAAACGGCGGCTAATCCGGCTACTTTCCTGCCGGGGCCGTTATGGCCGCCGGTCCGTTTGCACCCCGAAGCTGCGCTTTCAGTTCAATTCCAGGAGAAAAACAATGGCAAAACACGGCGTTTGCCCTTGGTGGGTTGGCTACCTGCTGGCCAGCCCGGTACGCAAGTTCTGGCAGGATCCCGCCCGCCTCCTTGGGCCCTATATCCAACCTGGCATGACCGTGCTTGAGCCCGGCCCCGGCATGGGCTTTTTCACGCTGGAGATTGCGAGGCTCGTTGGCCCTTCCGGCCGCGCCGTGGCGGTTGACGTTCAGCCGCGGATGATCGAAGCGCTGAAACGCCGGGCGAGTAAGGCCGGCCTCCTGGACAGGATCGACGCGCGCGTCTGCGGCTCAGAGTCGATGGGGCTCGCCGGCCTGGACCGGAGCGTGGACTTCGTGTTCGCGTGCGCGATGGTGCACGAGCTGCCGTCGCCGGCAGCCTTTTTCGCCGAGTGCGCCAAGGCCATGAAACCGGAGGCAACGGTCCTGCTGGCGGAGCCCGCGGGCCATGTTAGCGAAGCGGAGTTCGCGGAGCAGATCAAGGCGGCCGGGGATGCCGGCTTGGGTCTGGTCGAACGGCCAAACATCAAACGATGCACGGCCGCATTGTTGCGGAAATCGTAGGCGGGTTTCCCGCCCCGTTACCGGCGCCGGCAAGAAACAGGCGGAAGGGCTAGATACCGCTGGGCTCGTCGTCGTGGCCGTCCACCGCGGCGATGCGGTTGACCGCGATCACCGCTTGCGTGCGGCTATCCACGCCAAGCTTCTGCAGAATGGCGGAGACGTGGGCCTTCACCGTGGCCTCCGAAACGGAAAGCTCGAAGGCGATCTGCTTGTTCAGGAGACCCTGGCCCAGCATCGACAGCACGCGGACCTGCTGCGGCGTCAGCGTTGCAAGCCGCGCCGAAAGCTCCGCCAGTTCATCGGCATGGGCGTCGCCCTGAACCTCGTCCGGGAACCAAACCCCGCCATCGAGGACCGTCTTGACCGCGACGCGGATCTGATCGACCGGCAGCGATTTCGAGATGAAGCCGGAAGCGCCGAGATTGTGGCAGCGGCGGATCATGCTGGGATTGTCGCTTGCCGAGACGACCACCACCGGGATGCCCGGATGCTGGCTGCGCAAATACATGAGGCCCGTCAGCCCGGAGAGCGAAGCCGCTTCCTTTTCCCCAGGCATCTTGAGATCGAGCAGCACCAGATCGGCGTCCGCGCTTTGGGTGAGGGCTTCGAACAGCTTATCCAGCGACCCCACTTCCGTAATGGCCGCGCCCGGCAAAGCGGTGCCTAACGTTTGCTTCAACGCATCGCGGAAAAGCGGATGGTCGTCCGCAATGATGACATGATGAGTGGTCATCGGTTATGCGCCCATTTCAAGCCAGGATGCAGGAGCCTAGCCATGCCCAAATCCTTCTTCCACCGTGGCGGCATGTTCGGGACGAATCGGTTCCATCCTGTTACTCTTGTCTCACACCTAAGTTAGGATAGGATAACCAAAACCCGCCCTAATCCGCTAAAAACCGCGAAATTTTGCCCAGGACCGTGAAGGTATGCCTTACGAGGACGCTAAGCAAGCCTATTGGCGGCAGATCCGCCGGCTCACGCTATTGATGACTCTTGCCGTCGCGGGGCTGATGCTGCTCGTGCCTCTTTTCATGCCGGCGCTGGACTCCTACCGTTTCCTGCGTTTTCCGCTCGGCTACTTCCTGACGGGCACCGCCTCGCTTATCGCCGCCGCAGCCCTGCTCTACGCCTTCTTCAACGGGCAGCAGAAAAACGATCGTGCCTACAACGTAACGCTCCAGTTCTAAAATGACGCTCAATTACAGCACGCCGGTTGTCAACCCAAGGCTCGGATCGGGCTTCGCGATCTTCGCAAGCACCTACACCTGCCTGGTACTCTTGCTTATCATACTTGAGCAGCTTGGCCTGCCGGTGCAGACGGTCGACCTGCTCATGGTGACGGTGCCGGCCCTTTTCTACATCGCCATCGGCTTCATGACGCGGACTACCGGCGCGGACGATTTCTTCCTGGCCGGCCAGCGCGTGCCAGCGTTTTATAATGCGCTGGCGCTCTGCGCCACCGTGTTCGGCGGCAGTATATTCCTGGGTAGCATCGGCACCTTCTTTTTCGACGGCATCGACGCGATAGCGATCCTGCTCGGCTGTTTTGCCGGGTTGATCATGACCGGGGTGCTATTCGTCCCTCATTTGCGAAAAGCCGGCGCCAACACCTTGCCGGGGTTTTTGCATTTGAGGCTCGCCAGCACCCGCGCCAGGGTGCTCGCCGTGCTGCTCATGATCGTGCCCGCCGCCATGGTTCTGGTGGCCGAGGTGGCGCTTGGGAGCAAAGTCCTGAGCTATCTTCTGCCCTTGCCGCAGATGCTGGGGATCGGAATGGCGCCCATGGCCTTTTATGCGGCGCTGATCTGCGGCTGCCTGTTTTTGACCGTGGCGCTTGGCGGTATGCGCTCGGCGACCTGGACCCAGGCAGCGCAGTTCGTCGTCGTGCTGAGCATTCTGGCGCCCTTGATCTCGGTTTCGGTGATGCGGACGAATCTGCCCCTTCCGCAGCTCACCTATGGCGCGGAGCTGGAGGAACTCAAGACGCTTGAGGCCGTCCGGGGCCTTGTGGCGGTCTCCCAGCCCGCCACCTTGAGCGAAGCCTTGCCGGGGACAACGCCCGCGGCCATCGTGCGGCCCACCGAGCGCGCGTTCAGCGCCTTTACCCCGATGAGCTTCCTGCTGCTGATCGTTTGCCTCGCGGCAGGGATCGCGGCGAATCCGGCTTTCGTGCCCAGGCTCAGTACGACGCCCACGATCTTGTCCATGCGCCGGTCCTTCGGCTGGGTGGCGGCAATTGCCGCGTTAATCGTTCTGACCATTCCGGCCTATGCCTTTTTCACCAAGGCGATGGCGGTGGAGGCGCTGGTCGGCGTGCCGGCGCCGAGCCTTCCGGTCTGGAGCCGCCTGCTGCAGCATCTCGGGCTCGTGTCGCTTCCTGGCAACCAGTTCGATCCGATGAACGCCGCGCACAGCGTAACCTTTCAGCGCGACAGCCTGGCGCTCATCCTGCCCATAGCCGGCGGGCTTCCCAGAGTATTTTTTGGGCTGGTGGCGACATCGGCACTGGCAGCGATCGTGGCGTCCGCCTCGTCCCAGCTCCTCGCAACCGCCAACGCCGTGAGCGACGATCTTTTCGGGGGCTTTCTGAGCAGGAGCGCCACGCCGGGACGCAGGCTGCTCATTGCCCGCTTCACCATGCTGGTTCTCTGTGCAGTGGCGTTCGCGGCCAGCCAGAGCCGGAGCGTCGATCCTCTCAGGTGGGTCATCTCCGCGTTTTCGCTCAGCGGCGGGACATTCTTCGCCGTCCTTGTGCTGAGCGTCTGGTGGAGGAGGCTTTCGGCGGCCGGGGCAATTGCCGGCATGGGGGCCGGATTTGGCGTCACCGCGCTCTATATGAACGCCAGCGGTGCGCCCTTCGCAGGCGCCGATCCGCTAACCGCCGCCGCTCTTGGCATTCCAGCTAGCTTTGGCGCGGCATTTCTTATAAGCCTCCTTTCAGGCAGGCCCGATGAACAGGTTCTGGAAGCGGCGGACGAGCTGCGCATTCCCGCCGGGGAGACATTGCAGTCGCGCACATTGCGTCTGGCCACACGGGCGAAAACGCAGCGTTGATGTTCGCGGGCTTGGCCGCCCGCTAGTTTTTGGGGCCTTTTATGCGCCAGCTGGGATTGTTGCAGGCTGATATGGCCGGAACCGCGCGGCGCCAGTTCTATCCAGAGCTGGAGCCGTATAACTCAGGCTGGCTCACCGTACCCGGCGGCCATAACATCTACTACGAGGAATGCGGCTCGCCCGCGGGCAAGCCGGCGCTGATCGTCCATGGCGGCCCTGGCGGCGGCTGCAATCCGGCGATGCGGCGCTTCCACGATCCCGCGCGCTACCGCATCGTGCTTTTCGATCAGCGCGGATGCGGACGCTCGGCCCCGCACGCCAGCCTCGACGCCAACACCACCTGGGATCTGGTGGCGGATATGGAGCTGCTACGCGCGCATCTGGGCATCGAGGCCTGGCAGCTTTGCGGCGGTTCCTGGGGATCGACGCTTTCCCTGGCCTATGCGGAGACGCACCCGGAGCGCGTCACCGAGCTTGTGCTACGCGGTATCTTCCTGTTGCGGAAAGCGGAGCTGGACTGGTTCTATCAGGAAGGGTGCAGCTGGATTTTTCCGGAGGCCTTCGAAAGCTATCTTGCGCCCATCCCCGCCGCCGAGCGCCGCGATATGATCGAGGCCTACTACCGGCGCCTGACCGCCGCGGACCGCGAGACGCAGATCGCCGCCGCACGCGCCTGGAGCGTGTGGGAGGGCACCACGCTTTCGCTGATCCACGACGCGGACCGGATCGCCAGGTTCGCCGACGCGCGCTATGCGCTGGCCTTCGCCCGCATCGAGTGCCACTACTTCTTCAACAAGGGTTTCTTCAGGTGCGACGGCCAGCTCATCCAGGACGCGGACCGGATAGCGCACATCCCCGGAATCATCGTTCACGGCCGCTACGATGTCGTGACGCCATTCAGGAACGCCTGGGATCTGGCGAAGGCTTGGCCCAGGGCCGAGTTGCGCATCGTGCCCGATGCGGGGCACGCGATGACGGAGCCGGGCATCATGCACGAAATGGTGGCCGCGACGGACAGATACGCGGACTTGGCTGCACGCTGAAGGCGGCAGCGCATAAACTAGGTGGACAAGACGGCGCCGCCAGTCTTTGCTCCCTGTCCGGTTTCCGCTGTCCCTGCTAGTCTGGGGCTGCATTGGCGATCTGCAAACCTCCGGCCAGAAAGGAGCGCGGCATGGGTATTCGGAAAGCGTTGAAGGATGCGGAAGCTCTGGACGGCGATTTCGATGGCCACGGCGATGAAGAAGAATCGGCCAGCGCCTCTTTCGTAAACGGCTTCATCACCGCTGTCGCTGTGAGCCCTGAGACTGTCGATTCCGCCAGATGGCTTTCGATTCTGCTCGATATCCCTCCGGAAGAACTGGACAGCGCAGAGGTGACGTCCGCCCGCGAGCTGCTGATGATCGAATACCGCAGCATTCTCGATAGCCTCGCGGCGCGCGATGGCAGCTATTCGCCCGATTTCTGGGAGGACGGGGACGGCAGTCTGATATCGCAGGACTGGGCGGAGGGTTTCATCGCGGGCATGGAGCCGGGCAAGGACGCATGGGATCGCGCGCTTGAGGATGAAAACGTGTGCGCCGGTCTCTTTCTGGTGTTTGCTCTTCTCCGGGACGAGGAGTTTCTGTCAAGCATCGAGGAGGATGGCGGGCCGGCCGGGGAAGAGTGCCTCTTGGCGGCGCAAGACGAGCTGCCGCTCGTGGTGCAGGGCTTCTTCGAGGCGTCGCCGCATGGGGCGGGCTTGCGGAAAGCCGGCCCGGAAGAGCCAGGGATAAAGGCTGGCCGCAACGATCCCTGTCCCTGCGGCTCGGGCAAGAAATACAAGAAGTGCTGCCTGCATTGAGCGGCCGCCCGGGCGGATTTACGCAGGGGGCTGTGTTTCAGCCGCCGCCAGCACGTAAACGGGCCACGAACCCGCCGATAAGAAAAAGGCCGCCCGGAGGCGGCCTTTTCCGTGAAGTATCCGTATTTTAGACGGAATAGTACATCTCGAACTCGACCGGGTGCGGCATCATGCGGAACCGGTCGATCTCCTCAACCTTGAGGTCGATATAGGCGTCGATCGCGTCCTTCGTGAAGACATTGCCCTGCATGAGGAACGCGTGATCGGCCTTCAACTCGTCGATGGCCTCTTGCAGCGAACCGCAGACGGTCGGGATCTCCTTCAGTTCGGCCTCGGGCAGATCGTACAGGTTCTTGTCCATCGGATCGCCGGGATGGATGCGGTTCTTGATGCCGTCGAGGCCAGCCATCAGCATGGCGGCGAAGGCGAGGTACGGGTTGGCCGTTGGATCGGGGAAGCGGACTTCGACGCGCTTTGCCTTCGGGTTCGCCGTGACCGGGATGCGGCAGGAAGCCGAACGGTTGCGCGAAGAATAGGCGCGCAGCACCGGAGCCTCGTAGCCAGGAACCAGCCGCTTATAGGAGTTCGTGCTCGGGTTCGTGAAGGCGTTGAGCGCCTTGGCATGCTTCAGGATGCCGCCGATGTAGAACAGGCAGGTTTCGGAAAGGTCAGCATAGAGGCTACCCGCCATTACCGGCTCGGTGCCCTTCCAGATCGACTGGTGCACATGCATGCCCGAGCCGTTGTCGCCAAATACGGGCTTCGGCATGAAGGTCGCGGTCTTGCCGTAAGACTGGGCGACGTTATGGACGGCATACTTGTAGATCTGCATCGCATCGCCCATGCGGGTGAGCGTGTTGAACTTTATGCCAAGCTCGTGCTGAGCCGAAGCCACCTCGTGGTGATGCTTCTCGGTGGCGACGCCCATGGCCGACATTGTCGAGAGCATCTCGGAGCGGATGTCCTGGGCGCTGTCCACCGGCGGAACCGGGAAGTAGCCGCCCTTGGTGCGCGGACGGTGGCCGAGGTTGCCCATCTCGTACTCGGTGCCCATGTTGCTGGGCAGCTCGGTCGAATCCAGGTGGTAGCCGCAATTGTACGGATCGGCTGAGTAGCGCACGTCATCGAAAATGAAGAACTCGGCTTCCGGGCCGAAATAGGCCTTATCGCCGACGCCGGTCTGCTGCAAGTAGGCTTCGGCCTTCCGGGCAATGCCGCGCGGGTCGCGCTCATAGCGCTCGTGGGTGTGGGGCTCCAGGATGTCGCAGAAGATCGCGAGCGTCGATTGCGCGAAGAACGGGTCCATATGAGCGGACTCCGGATCGGGCATCAGCATCATGTCGCTTTCGTTGATGACCTTCCAGCCGGCGATCGAGGAGCCGTCGAACATGATGCCTTCGGCGAAGGCTTCCTCGCCCATCTCGCTGGCTTCCATCGTCAGATGCTGCATTTTACCGCGCGGATCGGTGAAGCGCAGGTCGATGAACCTGATTTCCTCGTCTTTGATTTTTTTTACAACTTCAGTCGCGTTTGCCATGGGACTCCCTCGTGCAGGTTTAATTCGCGAGCTTTGGATGATTTAGCGCCGGACGGCGCTGGGTTAGGCTGCATGCAAAGGTGTTTGAGCAAAATTGAAGGCTTTTAGATAGCCTCGGCACCGCTTTCGCCGGTTCTTATGCGGATCGCGTCTTCCACGTTGATTATGAAAATTTTGCCGTCGCCGATACGTCCCGTCTTGGCGGAATTGCGAATCGTTTCCACCGCTTTTTCCACCATGTCGTCCGGCAGTACAATCTCAATTTTCACCTTAGGCAAAAAATCGACAACATATTCCGCGCCGCGGTAAAGCTCGGTATGCCCTTTCTGCCGGCCAAAGCCCTTGGCCTCGGTAACGGTGATGCCCTGCAGGCCGATTTCCTGCAAAGCCTCCTTCACTTCGTCGAGCTTGAACGGCTTGATGACCGCTTCAATCTTCTTCATCGTCAATCGTATCCTCCGCCAGGGGGCAAATAGCCGGTTCAGAATTAAGCACAGGACGTGCCAAGTAGCGTGGGGCGCAGTTTCCCAATCCTAGCACGCCGCCGATTGTGCCTAATGAATGAGCAAATAGCGCAAAAAATAGGCAATTGCTATTTCCGGCGACGCTTTCGCCTCGATTCGGCGGCGATCCGGGCCGGAGAGTTAGCGCTGTTTCGAAGTTTGTGCAGCGATGCACCAGCCGCACTTGCATTTCTTTCGCCTCTAGTCAATTTTTGGCTACATTCGTGCCGGTATCCGGTTTATGGAATAACACGGTATCGATTGCTACGGGGTTACCCCTTGCTGGAACTGCTGACCGCTGAAGAAATGAGCCGTGCCGAAAAGCTTGCCGCTGAGGCGGGCGTTTCGACGCTTACCATGATGGAAAACGCGGGCCGCGCCGCAACCGAAGAGGTTGTGCGGCGCTTTCCCCGCGGTAGCCGCGTTGCCGTGCTGTGCGGTCCCGGAAACAATGGCGGGGATGGTTTCGTCTGCGCCCGTTACCTGCGTGAACGGGGCTATCAGGTCCGTCTGTCGCTGAATGCGCGCAAGGAAGATCTGAAGCGCGACCCGAAGGAGATGGCGCGGCGCTGGGACGAGGCCATCGAGCCGTTCTCGCCCAAATCCATCGAGGGCGCCCAGGTCATCGTGGACGCGCTTTACGGAACCGGCTTGCGGGAAATGATCGGCGGCCCCGTGGCGCAGGTCATCGAAGAGGTAACGTCCCGCGCGCTTCCCGTGGTCGCCATCGACGTGCCCACCGGCGTCGACGCCACGTCTGGCGTCATTCACGGCGTCGCCTTCAAGGCGTCTTCCACCGTCACATTCTTCCGGCGCAAGACGGGGCATGTGCTGCTGCCGGGCCGCCTTTACTGCGGCGACGTGCGCGCGGCAGAGATCGGCATTCCCGCATCCGTGATCGAGCAGATCCAGCCGGGATCATTCCTCAACGATCCGGATTTCTGGCTGCGTTTCTTCCCCAAGCTCAAGGTGGACGACCACAAATACGACCGCGGCCATGCCGTCGTCGTCTCCGGTCCGATGGAGCGGACCGGCGCGGCGCGGATCGCGGCCAGGGCGGCATTGCGCGCTGGCGCCGGGCTCGTTTCGGTGGCGACATCGAAATCCGCCTTCTATATCAACGCATCGCAACTCGCGGCGATCATGGTCGATGCCTACGATGGCGCGGAGGGGCTGGCGGAGATCCTTTCCGATACCCGGATCACCGCGGCGCTCATCGGGCCAGGCGCCGGCCTGGACCCGGAGGTAAAGGAGCAGGTCCACGCCGTGCTCGCAAGCCAGGTCACGGCGGTCATCGACGCGGAGGGCCTCACCTCGTTCAGCGATACGCCCCTTGAGCTGTTCGACCGCATTAAAGCACGGATGCCCGCGCTTACGATCCTCACGCCGCATGAGGGCGAGTTCAGGAAGGTGTTCCCGGATCTCGCCGATGAGCCGTCTAAGCTGGAGCGGGCGCGGCGCGCGGCCGAAATCTCCGGCGCTGTCATTGTTCTCAAGGGGGCAGACACGGTCGTCTGCCACCCCGGCGGCCTTGCCGCCATCAACGAGAGCGCGCCGGCCTGGCTCGCCACGGCGGGCGCCGGTGACGCGCTGGCGGGCATTATTACCGGCCTCGTATCCCAGGGCATGGCGGCGTTCGACGCGGCGGCGGCGGCCGTGTGGATACACGGCGAGCTTGCCCAGACCTTCGGGCCCGGCCTGATCGCGGAGGATCTGCCGGACCTCTTGCCGGCCGCGCTGCAACGCCTGAACAAGCGCGGAAAGATCTTCCCGTAAGAGGGCTGTGCTGCCCGGCACGGTGGGAACACCGGAGAAGCGCCCGGACGGAGGGCTGCGCGAGGAAGGGTGAGTGCCGCCTGCCCCGGCAAGTGCCTTTGTTTGCGGAAGCGTTAATTTCCGTGACCGCTGTATTGTATTAATACAAGCAAAGTTAACGCGCGGACGCGATGCGTTCAACACGCACATTTCAGCGAATTTTTGCGTGTTTTCGCGCGATTTTCACGTTTCAAAAATCCCGTTAAATATATTTACAAGTCGCAGGTTAACTACGTTCACACAAAACACGGACGAATATTATCCAGTCATATCAGCATGTTGACGCACCTCCATGCCATTAAGGGCCCGGTAAGGCGCATTTGCCTATAATTGAATCATGTCAAAGACAGAACCAAGCGTTGCAAAATGGGTCTTTTGGGTTGCTCCCGCACGCGCCTTCATTGGCGCGATGTGGCTTCCGATCTCAAATGCTGGTAATCAGAAAATCGACTGCCGCGATAATCTCATCACGCTGCGCTTCAAGAGACGCCACCTTCGCTCCCAGCGATTTCACGCGCAGAGCAGACATTTCCTGAATTGCCAGGAAATACCGCCGCCCCTCGATCTCGACCACGGGGTTCAGCCTGAGGATCGGTTTATCCTTCGCTTTCAAGGCGTACAGCGGAGCAACCACCCGCGTTGCCAGCCCATCGAACAGCTTGTTCTGCAAATCCACGGCGAGGATGGAATCTGCCCCGCGCGGCAGACGGTATACGTCGAACTGCGCCATCAAAATGGCCGCTCGAAATCGCTGAGGATGCCCCCCTCCGCCACGCGTTCGTTATAAGCTTCTATGGCGGCTGCATTTTCGGCGAGCCACTTCTGGCGCTCCGCGGCGGCGACCAGCTCAGCCAGCCTGGCCTCAAGCGCCTCGGAAAGATTGACGCCAAGCGCTTTCGCTCTGGCGGCAAGATCGGCGTTGATGCTGACATTTACGGCGCGCTTCGGAGCGCCCTTATCGTAGACTGAGGAATTCATTCAGCCTCTCCGCATATCGAATGCGCGCGATTATTGCGCATCGCCGCCACGCTTGCAAGCGAACGGGCGTCCCCGTGTGGCCGCGAGGCTGCCGCAAGCGGGCTGCGGGAGGGGGATGACCCGATGTGTCGCCGGCCGGCGTTCAAACTGCTCATAATTACGGGATGTCAAAGGCGGAGCCACACCTGACTGTTTCCGTTAAACCCGGTCTACCGGAAGGGCATACCGCGATCAGGCCGTCGCCTCGCTAAGCGTGCCGTCCACAAAGCTCTGGATAAGCGCATATGCGATTGAAATCGACGGCGGCACTTCGAGCCCCTCCGGATGGCTCTTCTCAAGCATACTCGCCGCCTCCTCGCGGGTGAACCAGCGCGCGTCGGAAAGCTCGGCCGCGGACAGCGTCAGCTCGTCGGAAAGCCCCTCGCCCCAGCAGCCGATCATCAGCGAATGCGGGAAGGGCCAGGGCTGGCTGCCGGCGTAGCGAACCTGCCCGACCTTGATGCCGGTCTCCTCGCGCACCTCGCGGCGGACGGCGTGCTCGATATCGTCGCCCGGCTCCACATAGCCCGCGAGCGTCGAGAACAGCTTGTCGGGGAAGCGGTGCTCGCGGCCCAGCAGGCAGCGGCCGTTGCGGGTGACGAGCATGATCACGGCCGGGTCCATGCGCGGATAGGTGTCGAGCCCGCAGGCGCCGCAATGCCGCCGCCAGCCGCCATCGTGGGAGCGCACCTGAGCGCCGCAGCGCGAGCAGCAGCGGTGTACGGCGTGCCAAGCCATGAGTGCGCGCGCCTGCGAGACGACCAGCAGTTCCTCCTTGCTCAGGATGCCCTGCAGCGCGAGCGAGCGCAAATCGGCCAGCGGCTTCATCTCGTCCACCGCCGCCGCGGACCGGTAGGTCTGAAGCGGCTGGAAATTGCAGGTGAAGACGGGGGAGCCGCTTTCCTCCTCGCCCAGGAACACGAACTCGCTGGGTTTGGCGATGGCGTACACATCGTGCATGGAAAGCCAGCGCAGGCTGGCTTCGGAACCGTCCGTGGCGGGCACGATGGGGATACGCAGATCGAACAGCGGCAGCACCTTAGCATCCGGGTGCGCGCGGGCGGAGCCCATGAAGGCGGTGTCGGTGCGCCGGTCCGCATGCCGTTCGAGACCGGTCTGCGCGCTAATTTTGGGAGGTATTATCGTTTTGTGCATTAAGCTGCCCCGCCGGGAAAATTGGAAAGGAAGCCTAGCCCAAATTAGAGCTTCCGCAAAGATACTGTTTCAACGCGATGGCCGGCACCCTTGCTCAAGATCAGGTTCGCGCGCTGGCGCGTGGGCAGAATGTTCTTGCGCAGATTTACGAGGTTGATGGTACGCCAAAGCTGGAGCGCCTGGGCGATGGCCTGCTGCTCGTTGAGCTGGGAATAACGGTAGAAATAAGCCTTCTCGTCGCGGAAGGCCGTCTGCCAGAGGCGCAGGAAGCGCGTGACATACCATTTTTCGATGATCGCCGGATCGGCGTCGATATAGATCGAGAAGTCGAAGAAGTCGGAGACGAACGGCACCGCCTCGCCGTGGCGCGGCAGCTTGGCCGGCTGCAGCACGTTGAGGCCCTCCACGATCAGGATGTCCGGCCGGTCGACCACGATTTTCTCGCCGGGCACGATGTCGTAGAAATTGTGCGAATAGACCGGCGCCTCGACATTGGCCTTGCCCGCCTTGACATCGGCCACGAAGCGCAAGAGCCGCGCCTGATCGAAGCTCTCGGGAAAGCCCTTCCTCTGCATGAGCCCGCGCCGCTCAAGCCCGGCGTTGGGGAAGAGGAAACCGTCGGTCGTTACCAGATCCACGCGCGGATGCGAAGGCCAGCGCGCCAAAAGCTCGCGCAGCACACGCGCCGAGGTGCTCTTGCCCACCGCCACGCTGCCCGCGATGCCCAGGACGAACGGCGTCTTGTCGCCGCATTTGTTGAAGAATTTCGCCGTGGCGCTGTGCAGGTCCTGGGCCGCGCTCACATAGTAGCTCACGAGCTTGGCGACGGGCAGGTAGATGTCCTCCACCTCCTCGTGGCTGATACGCTCGATAAGGCCGGAAAGCCGCTCCAGCTCCTCATCGGTAAGCGGGATCTCGACGCCGGCGCGCAGCTCGGCCCACTCCTTGCGGGTGAATTTGCGGAAGGGCGAGGCCTCCAGCACTGCGGGCGGCCCGAATTCCCGCACCTCTTGCACGCTCATTCCGCACTCCCGCTCTTAAGCCCGCGAAGCCTTCTCGGCGTGCCCGGACTGCCCCGTCCTCCGGTCCAACTCGCTCAACACAGATTGGAACGGAACACCGCGCGCCTCAAGCACGACCAGCAAATGATAGATAAGATCGGCGGCCTCGCCGCACAGCCTTTCGCCGCTTTCGCTCACAGCGGCGATCACGGCCTCGGTTGCCTCCTCGCCAAGCTTTTTGGCGCAGGCGGGCACGCCCTTGTCAAGCAGCGACTTTGTATAGGATGCGCTGGCGGTAGCGCTCCGCCGCGACGCGATTGTGGCGGCGAGCCGTGCCAGAGTGTCTTCACTCATGCGATAGCCCCCTTCGGCGCTCAAGGCCTCGCTTTGAAGCAAGCAAGCCGGGTGCGCCGGGATTTTAGCCGGCTGCAAGGCGCAAAATGGGGCGCGTATCCAGCTATGTACCCCTTTTGCAGCGCCGCGGACGGGCATAAGAACAAACAGGGCGGCTCACTTAGTTTCTGAGCAAAGCCCTAGCTTCCGCCATCATTATCGGCGGTGTGCTTTGGATCAAGGGTAATTTCCAGTTCTTAAGCAGGAGAAAAGTCTAATGGCAATTGTGTAGCTTTTGCCGTGGTTTAGGTGGAAATAGGAACAAAGGTAAGTGATGCAAAAGCCCGGGCAAAACAATCGTGGCTAAGATACGGAACAACCGTCATGCCCGCGAAAGCGCATACGTGCTAGCCGGTCTTTGCTGATTCGGGCGAATCTAAAGAGCTCAACTCAATAAAATCAGGGTGCTAGACAAAAGGCCGTAACAGCGGCAAAACGCCGGGCATTCACCCTGCGGGTGCGCCGCAGGAATAGCAGAGCACAACGTTTTGGCGCGTGTGTCGCGGCGTGGCGCAGGTTCAACTGCCGGATTTGGGTTGAATTCGCGTGCGTTCGCGCTTTATCGCTTAAAGCCAGCCTGGATGGGCTGTGCGGAAGCGCGGTTGACCTTGTCCAGCATATGCTCCCACTTAGCCGTAGTGTTCGACACCACCTTTTCCATGGCGGACTTCAGCTCGGCCAGCATTGCACAACGGCCCGGTTCGGTGGCGGCTCTGCCGGCATCGAACGACCGTACCTTGGCGAGCAGCGCCTGATTCGCGGTGTCTAGGGACGTGGTGGTTTCGTCCTTTACGAAGGGAGCGGCCTTGGTGACGTATTCCGCTTCCCGCCAATTATTCCGTGTGCGCAGCTTTTGCAGGTGCGCCTGAAAGACCGGTGCATTTTTCTTCTGAAGCCCCGTAATTCTGGCGCTGGCCTGCGCGACAGCCTCCCGGAAAGCGGCCGGATCGCATTGCCCTTGCTGGGCATAAGCTGCGGGACATGCGGCAACCAGAACGATGATGGCAAGCGTTCGCAGCAGCATATTTGGCTGGAATCTCCAAGCGAAAATTAACGCGTGTTAATATGGCAGCGCTGGTGCAAAATTATGGCAACCCAAGCGAAAGCGTGAAGCCCTCTTCAACTAATCTTGCCAGAGCACTGTCTATCCACACGAACCGGTGAAGCTGCGAAAGCTGCTAGGTCAGCCGCCGGAACTGCTGCCTGCTTGCTTTGCTGTCATACCCGCGAAAGCGCATGGGCGCGTTTTTGACACCATCAGTCCGAGGGATGACCGCCAAATTGCCTATAGCCTTGGCGAGCTTGCCCCTCGGGGGCATCCCTATCCGCAAGCGGATGTCGATGGGAAAGGGGACCCTTGAACTGCCGCCACGGTTATTCGGGCGTGCCTTCTCCCATTGGGAGAAGGACAGGATGAGGGGTGATTCCATCAGTGTAATCCTCAACTTAGGGTATCCTGGTGCTCATGCGCTTTCGCGGGTACGACGCCAGAGCGGCCGTTATTTTGGGAGGCTGGTATTATTTGGCAGCGGGCAGGAACGGATTCCTTACCAGCACCGGAGGCGCGGGCACGGGTGCCGGAAACCGCTCACGGTGAGCCTGGAGCGAATCGCAGAAGCCGGTGCTTCCGATGGGCGAAACCGCCTCCACTATGCTGCCCGGCGAAACCGGGAAGAACGTCAGCCCTGCGCCCCCCGGATCCGGCAATAACGGCCTGGACATTATGCCAGCTCCAGCGGTGTGGGCCACGAGCAGAAGAACGGCGTTTACCGGGAAAAGGCGGCGGCATTTCACAAAACAATTCAAACGCATAACATAACCCTTGGCTGCGGCGCGCCTCACGCGGCGCTAAGGCGGCAACCGGCAATAGAGCGCATCAACATACGCAACCTATAGCGATATTAGCGCTGCCGCGCCGGATCGCCAGCACTTATTTCAAAGTCTCCAATTTCGTGCGGAGAGGGTTGGAAAGAGCGGAAAACCATGGTAGCAACGGCGCAGGCGGCGCTTCCACCACCCGCGCCCGGAACTTCAACTCACGGCTTGTGCTTCCTGCGGCTCATGTGGCGCGCGGTGGGCCGTAAAGGTATCGGCTATGAAGATTAAGAATTCGATCAAGACGCTTCGCACGCGTCACCGCGCTAACCGGGTCGTGCGCCGCCGCGGCCGGCTCTACGTCATCAACAAGACGGTCCGGCGCTATAAGGCACGCCAAGGCTAAATTCGCGGCCGGTGCGTCAGCCGCGCCGGTTATCCTCGCCAAGCGTGAAGACGCGCAGCATGTTCGTTGAGCCCGGCCTCTTGAAGGGGACGCCGGCACAAACGATGGCGCGTTCGCCATCGCTCGCGTAATCGCCCGCCTTCAGCTCCGCCCCCGCGATTTTCACCATCTGCGCCGTGTTGGCGGGGTCGGCGGTAACGACGCAGTGCAAACCCCAAACCAGATTGAGCTTCCGTGACGTGGCTTTGACCGGCGTCAGCACGAGGACCGGCTGGCGCGGCCGCTGCTGGGCGACGCGAAGGCCCGTGGCACCGGTCGCGGTGTAACAAACGATCGCCTTCAAATCCAAGGTTTCGGCAATGGACGCCGCCGCGGCGCTGATCGCGCCGGCGGTGGTCGGTGCATCGCTCGACTCCTTGAAGTGCAAGATGCCCTCGTAGTTCCGGTCCTTTTCGACCTCGCGGGCGACGCGGTCCATGGTGGCCACGGCCTCGGCGGGGTAATTGCCGGTTGCCGACTCGGCGGACAGCATTACGGCGTCCGCGCCCTCGAATACGGCAGTCGCCACGTCGGAAACTTCCGCCCGCGTGGGCACGGGCGAGCCGATCATGCTCTCAAGCATTTGCGTGGCCACCACCACCGGCTTGCCGCGGCAACGGGCGGCACGCAGGAGCCGTTTTTGAATGCCCGGAACCTGTTCCAGCGGCAGTTCGACGCCGAGGTCGCCCCGCGCAACCATGATGCCATCGGCCACTTCGAGAATGCCGTTCATGGCGTTGACGGCGGCGCGCCGTTCGATTTTCGCCATGATCCAGGCGCGGTCCTTCACGATGGCCTGAACATCCAGAATGTCCTGCGGACGCTGCACGAAGGAAACCGCGACCCAATCCACGCCGGCAGCCACCGCGGCCTCGCAATCCTCCCGGTCCTTGCTGGTCATGGAGGCGAGGGGCAGAATCGCGTCGGGCAGATTGACGCCCTTGCGGCTGGACAGGATTCCCCCGGTGACGACTTCCGCCACGAGGCGGCCCGGCGAGACGGTCAGAATGCGTAGATTGAGCTTGCCGTCGTCGATCAGCAGCGTGTGCCCCGGCTCCGCCGCCGCGTAAATCTCGGGGTGCAGAAGCCCGATGCGCCTGGCGTTTCCAGGCGCGTGATTGGCGTCGAAAACCACATGCTGGCCGCGCTCCAGCCGGATCTGCCCCTCCGCGAGCGAGCTGATGCGAATCTTTGGGCCCTGCAGATCAGCCAAAATCGCGATGGGGCCGTATTCCGCCTCAAGCTCCCGCAGCGAAGCGACATAGCCGCGCATGTCTTCGTGGCTTGAGTGGCTCATATTGATGCGGAACACGTCCGCGCCTGCCCGCACGAGCCGTTCCATGGCAGCAGGCTGGCAACTCGAAGGGCCAAGCGTCGCTACGATCTTGACCCGGCGCTCGCGCTTCATCTCTTTTTCGATCCCGACGGCGACACGGCCGCCGCCTGATCCGGAGACTGTTCAGCCCCTCCGCCGGCGCTCTGCTGAGGCTCGGGCTGATCCGTCAGCTTGATCGTCCAGTCCGATTGCTCTTGCGTATCGACCTCGAAGAAACCGCTCTTCTTATAACCGCGCCCGGCGCAGTTCTGGATGCCCTTGATCGTGAACTCCACGTCCTGGGTGCACATGGGAATGGGGCCGCCCCACTCGCCGCCCTTGTCGTAGTCGAAAGCGTAGACGTAGTAGAAGCGCGCGCGCAGCTTGTCCTGAATCAGGAGCGCGCAAGACTGGCTGTCGACGTTCCACCAGCCTTCGCTGGCCCAGCCGTCCTTATCCTTGTAGCCGATGGCGACGCCGATGCGGCTGGAGGTGCTGTTGCAAAGTTTCAGTTCGGCATGGGCGGGCGCGGGCAACATGAGCCCGGCCCCCGCGAGAGCCGCAAGCGCCCCTGCCAAGGACGCTAGCCGGGTGAATCGAGTGAGTTTTTTTAAGTTCATCCTGAAACCCGGGAATCGAGTAAGCCGTCCGCGAAACACTAATCCCTGACAGGGTTGGGGGCAAGCAACGCCCGCTATCCGCTTACATTCGCGGCGGCGTCTGCGCAAACCCAAGAGACCGTCCATCGGCCAGGAACGGCTGGTTGAGCCCTTATTTTCGAGAAATGTGGCTGGAACGAGATTGAAGCTTGTCCGGTGCTTGTATGCCCCGGATATGGCGGGGGGACTAAAAAAAAGCCAGCAGCTTTCGCCACTGGCTCAAATACGGGATTTGCACCTGACTTTCGGCGGCGCTCACTTCAGCGGCAGAGCCTCTTCGGGCTTCCAAAGCCGCGTGACGAAGTTAAGGTTACCGCGTGTTTCCAAGCCCCTATAGGCGGTTTCCGCCACGTCCCTCGTCAGCTTGGCCTGAATGAGGAACGCCCCAAAGTTGTATCCAACCAAGCCGCCTACCGCGAACTGGCTTTGCTTACAGGGTTGGGCGTAAGCCACCGTGCCGCCCGCGAGATAGCAGGTCACGGTGCCGCTGTTGGTCAGGTCCCAGGAACCGTAGGCGACTACGCCCGTCTCGAACTTTCCGAAGTGCTTCACAGCCGTCAGATCAAGGTTGACCCACTCGGCCTGCTGTGCGGTCATCGCGCCGAAGACGGGAAGAACAACAGTCTGCTCGCCGCCGCCCGAGCCATAGATGCCCGTGGCCGAAAGGTTCCAGCCGTTCGCCAAATAGCTGACCGCCGCGGCCCCCTGGAAGGCCGTATAGTTCCGGCCTAACAGCACGGGAAGCGTTTGGGTGCTCGGCAGCCAGGCGCCCGCATGGAGGCTGACGCCCCAGCCGCCGCCCAGGTTCCAGCCGATACCGGCTTCCACGAGCGTGTTCAGCCAGCTATCGATGCCGATGCCGTCCTGAGAGGTAACGGTAGCGCTAAGGGCATGGCTGGCATTACTCGCATTCCATAAATCTCCAACCGGCGTCGCTGTGTCGATCACTATGCGGCCGCCGGCGATTTTCCACGGCGTCCACCAGACGAGCCAGACCGGTACAGCGTAGGCCTCGCTCAAACCTACGCTGGCGGACTTCGGATCCCAGCCGCCATAGCTGCCTATCGAAATATCGTAGACGCCCTCCGGCAATGGCATACCGACGCTAAGGCCGGTTGTGAGGCCTCTCGCCAGTTCCGAGCCTGCAAGCGCCGTGTTTGAAGAAGCCGCCAGCGTGCATGCGCCAAAAATCGCAAACTTAATAGCGTTATTCATGTATTCCCCCTTAAGTATCGCCCGGTTGCGGTTTCCCGCATCCCGCGAAGCCCCTTACCGCCACGGAACGGGGCTTCCCTGGTGCACAGCGGGCCAGCGGTTGTAGCCGCTGGCCCGGATTCAAAATGACTTGAATTACCTACTTCAGCGGAGCCAGCGGAGGTTCGGGATTCCACAGCGGCTTGATGATATTGATCGTGCCGCGAACTTCCCTGCTGTCGTCGTTCGCGACGAAAAGGTCCTGAAGGTAGTGGGAAGCCTCAACGTCGCCGGCGAGTTTCGCCTGCGCTATGAAGATGCCGAAGTCGTAGCCAACAAGGCCGCCAACCGCGAACTGGCTTGATTTGGCGCAGCCGTTAACCGCGCAGCCTGTATCCCACGAGCCGTAAGCAATTGCGCCGAGTTCAGCCTTGCCGAGCTTCCTGGTTGCCGTCAAGTCGAGGTTGAACCAGGGATTCTGAAATTGGTTCGCTCGATTGTTGCCGTCGCCGCCCGAACCCCAGAGGCCGGTCGCGGTGAAGTTCCAGCCGTTCGCCACATAGCTTATCGAGCCGCCGCCCATGAAAGCTGTGTAGTTGCGGCCCAGGGTCATCGGGAGTACCTGCGTGCTCGGCAGCCATGCGCCAGCCCGCAGCGACATATTCCAGCCATTGCCGAAACTCCAGGCGATTGAGCCTTCCATCAGCGTGTTCAGCCAACTGTCGGTTCCGATGCCATTCTGGAAACCGCCAATAAAAGCGTTGTTAGGCGTCCAGACATCCGCAACGCCGGTCACCGTGTCGAACCCGATCCGGCCGCCGAAGATTTGCCAGGGCGTTGACCAGATCAGCCACACCGGGAGAGCGTAAGCGACGTTGCCGAGCGTGGTGTTGCGCGTGCCGTAGCTGCCGACCGTGATGTCGTAAACGCCTTCCGGCAGCGGAGCGCCGAGCGCGATACCGGTTGTAACGCCAGCCGGCAGCGTGGAAAGTGCGAGCGCGGAAGTCGTCGAAACGGCCAGCGCGGCAGCGCCAATAGCCGCAAGCTTAATGGTAGTTTTCATAAAACCCCTCCAAAGTGCCAAATCCAGCTCATCCGCGCCATTTGGGGCCGCAGGTCTCCCTGCCCCGGAAGGCTGCAGTTACGCCGACGCTTTTGGATGAGCCAAGTGTGAGTCGTACTTAGCACAATTTTATCGCGTGCGCGTAAAAATTGCAGTGGAACCGCTACTATTAGTTGTAATTTGGCGTGGGCTGGGATATTTGCGCCACAGCTATGGGTAGGCCGCGAGAGCTATCAGGCAGGGGATGCGCCGGCATCAAAAAAAGCCAGCGGCTTTCGCCGCTGGCTCAAAATGCTAGCTAGATATATTCGAGGGCTTACTTCAGCGCGCCTTCGGGAGCCGGGTTCCAAAGCGGCTTGATGATCGTTATCCAGCCGCGGGTCTCTTTTGCGACATCTTCGCGGCCCCGTTTGCCAAGAGCGCTGTGCTCCAAATCGACACCGAGCTTGGCCTGAGCAACAAAGGAGCCGAAATCGTAGCCGACGAGACCGCCCATCGCGAAGTGCTCTTCCTTAAGCCCGTCTTGGTCCCACGAACCGTAGGCGATTGAGCCGACTTCGAACTTGCCCATCTTCTTGGCTGCCGTCATGTCGAGTGTGACGGATGCTGACTGGCCGGTGGATGAGCCAACTGCGCCGCCGCCGCCGCTGTTGTAGCCGACACCAGCCGTGAAGTTCCAGCCGTTAGCGATATAGCTGACAAATCCGATGCCTTGGAACGCCGTGTAATCGCGGCCCAATATTTGCGGAACAGTTTGCGAGCTGGGCAGCCACGCGCCAGCATGTAACGACACGTTAAAGCCGTTATGCAGGTTCCAGGCAATGCCGCCTTCAACAAGCGTATTCAGGAAGCTATCCACGCCGTTACCGCCAGCAGCCCAGGCGTCCGCCACGCCGGTATAAGTGCTGAAGCTCACCCGGCCGCCCGCGACTTGCCACGGCGTCGACCAGTAGAGCCACAGAGGAGCGGAATAGGCTACATTGAGGCCGCCAGCGCTGCCATAGCTGGAAATGTGCACAGCATAGACGCCTTCCGGCAGAGGAGCGCCAAGCGCCAAGCCGGTCACCGCGCCGTTCGGAAGCGTGGAAGCCGCAAAAGCTGCGGTCGAAGAGGCGGCCAGCGCCGCAGCGCCCAGAACCGCTAATTTTACCGAATTCTTCATAACCCCCTCCCAGAGAGTGAAACTGATCCGCGCGCATTCCCTGACTTTTCAGTCCGCCGTGCCCCCGGACGAAACTGCATGCGCCGCGCAGAAGGCTCCCATGCAGGCTGTAGGTTAGCAGACCTTTTGCGGATTTGTTTACGAAATTGGCCCAAAATGGGCTGTTGCTCCAGTTTCGCGAAAGTTGATGCGCGCCAGTCACATGTACCGTCAAGGTATTGCTACCGATAGCTGTGGCGCGGCTTCTGCTTATTAACCCAAACCCGGCAGTTGAAATGCGCCGCAGCGCCGCCCCCCGCGATGGCGGGGCCCCATGTTTCCGCAGGATAGTGCATTGTTATTACGTGGATTCCCGCTTTCGCGGGGATGGCGCCGCAGAGTCTTCGGCATTTCCCGCGGTTTCGGTTTTTTCAAACGCTCATCCGCGTGAATCCAAACGAATGGTAGCCGTGAATCGTATCCTACTGCCCGGCCGGGGCGCAGCGCTTGCTTAGCAGCGCTTCCAGCGTTTCCTGGGTCGAGCGGTCCGCACGTCCATCGACGAGGGCAGGCCGGAAATGGCGCTGGAAGGCCGCCACCACGAATTCCGTATCCTCGCAGAATTCGCCGGTGCACGGGATGCCGTAGCCATAGCTGGCCAAAGCTTCCTGAAGGCGCAGCACCTCATCGCCGCGTGCGCCGCGTTCGAGCGCCGCACTGCCCGTCACCGGAACGGGCTCCGTCCAGCGCCCGACGCCAGCGCGTGCCAGCCGCTCCCAGCTGAACTTCTCGCCCGGATCTTTTTTGCGGCGGGGCGCCACGTCGGAATGGGCGAGCACATTTTGCGGCTCAATGCCGTGCCGGGCGGCGATATCGAGGCAGAGCGCCTCAACCGCAGCCATCTGCGCACCGGGAAAATCGGGGTAGCCGCCATCGTGCCCCGGATTGTGGATCTCGATGCCGATGGAGCGGGAATTCACGTCGCTTGCGCCCTGCCAATGCGAAACGCCGGCGTGCCAGGCGCGGAGGGGCTCGGCCACCATCTGGGTTATGGCGCCGTCCTCCGCCACCACGTAGTGGCACGACACCTTCGATTCCGGCGCGGCCAGCCAATAGACCGCCGCTTCCGCCGAAGGCATTCCGGTGTAATGCAGCAGCAGAACGCTGGGTTTGACCCCGCCTTCACGCCGGTCATAATTAGGGCTTGGATGAATCCGGGCTGCGAGCTTCGAATCCGGTCCTGGAGTTCTCTGTTCAGACATGGGTCCGCCGCGCCGCCTTGATTTCCTCGTAAGCCGCATTGATCGCCGCAAGCTTTTTGGTGGCAATGCCGATGGCCTCGGCGGGCACCCCGCGAGCTATCAGCATGTCGGGATGGTTCTCGGCGACGAGCCTGTGATACCGCGCCTTGAGCTCGGCGTCGGATGCCTTGGGCGAGGCGCTGAGGATGTTATAGGGGTCGTACAAATCGCACCTGAAGTGCCGGCCCTTGATCGCCAGATATTCCTGCTCGTTGAAGCCAAACTCCCCAGCAACATTGAACAGGAAGCGATCCTCGTTCGGGTGCAGCTTCCCGTCCGCGGCGGCGATGTGGAAGAGCCCGTCCATAACGTCGCTCAAAAGATCGCGATCGTTGCGGAAAAGCCGGCCGAGCTGGCGTGCATAGGAATCGTACCCGGCCACGTCCAGCTTGGCGAGGTTGAACAGGCGCGCAACATTATGTTCCTCGCCGCGCGGAATCTTGAACACTTCCTTGAAGGCCTGGACCTCGTCCCTGGTCACGATGCCGTCGGCCTTCGCCATCTTGGCGCCAAGCGCGATCACGCCAACGGTAAAGGCAACCTGCTTATCGTGCGCCGGGCCATCCATGGCAAATTGGCCCACGCGGGTGAGCATTGCGCCAATTGGCCCCTTAATGCTTGCCGCCGCGCCTGCCAGCTTGTCCCAAATCGACATTACGCCCAACCTCAAATGAGCAGGAAGAAGAAAACCGCTCGCGATTTTAGGGAAGAGCCGCGGTCAAAGAAAGCATTAAATCCACAACCAGTGCACAGGCCCTGGCGGCAGCCAAGCCGTTCACATCCAAGGCGGATCGCCTTGAGCGCCGTTGCAAAAAAACGGCGGCTGAAGCCAGCGCCGGCGAGGCGGGCTGGCCGCGGCGCCGTTTTCGCGAAAGCGCATAGCCACCAGTTTTCAACCGCTGGGCTATGGCCGCGCTTGCCTGCGTCCAGCGGTGATACTAGCTTAGCCCACTAAAGAGGAGTCGCCGAATGCGGATTATCCGTCTCATGCTGCGCGCTGCCGGCGCCGCGGGCTTGGCGCTCGCCGGGGCTGGAATTCTGGCTATGCCGGGTGGCGAATATGTTCAGGCCGCAAGGGCGGAGAGCCAGTCCCAGGCAGTCTCGAAGCACGCCGCGCATTCCGCGAAACGGGCGCCGAAGGCGAAGGTCCCCGCTGTTCCGGCCTCCCTGCCTTCGAAAGACGCAGCCGCCCCGGCTCACAAGCTCAGCCCCAAGGCGGCGAAGAAGGCTGCGGCAGCGGCGAAGAAAGCTTTGGCGGCGCTGAAGAAAGCCAATGCGAGGGTGCTGTTCGCGAAGGTGAAGGGGCCGGCGAACCTTGCGCCCCGCGCGATCGGCTTTTACTCCAAAGGCTGCCTTGCCGGCGGCAAGCCGCTTCCGGTGACCGGCCCAGCGTGGCAGGTCATGCGGCTCTCGCGCAACCGCATGTGGGGCCACCCCTCGCTCATCCGCTATATCGAGCGCTTCGCCAAGGACGCGAAGGAGAAGGACGGCTGGCCTGGCCTGCTCATAGGTGATCTTTCCATGCCGCGTGGCGGGCCAATGCCATCCGATCACGTTAGCCACCAGGTTGGGCTCGATGTGGATATCTGGTACAAGCCCGCACCGGATTATGAGCTTTCGCCCGCGGAGCGCGAGAACATAGAGATGAAGAGCTTTCTGCTCGACCCCGGCCATGTAAATACGGCGGTCTGGAAACCGGAATATGAGAAGCTCCTGCGCCGCGCGGTATCCTACCCGGAGGTAACGCGCATCTTCGTGAACCCCGCGATCAAGAAATGGCTTTGCGACAACGCGAAGGGCAACCGCTCATACCTCAGAAAAGTCACCGCGATCATAGGGCACGATGCGCACTTCCATGTGCGGCTGTCCTGCCCCGCGGGTAGCCGGAAGGGCTGCAGGAACCAAGTGCTTAAGGGTGGTGAAGGTTGCGGCAAGGGGCTCGACCGGTGGATCGCGAAGCTCATGAAACAGGTGAAGCCCGTACCTGCCACCAAGTTTGGGGCGATCAGGGCCAGGATCGCGGCGTGGAAGCGCAAGCTGGCGGGTCCCAGGCGCAAGCCGCCCTTCCCAGTGGGGCGGCTTCCGGCCCAATGCCAAGCGGTGCTGAAGGCCGAGCCCTCGGCGGTTCCGAATGCAAGGGCTGCGCGCTAGGCGGCCGGATATTTCACTATATCCACCCCTCCCAATAAAAACCTGTTACGCGGTTGCGTCGCCCCATTCAACCAGCGCATAGGGCATCGGCGGCGTCCTAAGCGAGACGTATGCGAGCCGGGTAATCACGCAAAAGAAAAGAGGCGCTTTGGCACCTCTTCACTAAAGC
>JBNKTW010000166.1:0-4691 GCA_050298295.1 Rhodomicrobiaceae bacterium | reverse complement strand
GCTGAAGGAAATGCGCAGCAGCCTCGACACGCGCTCCAACGGCGGCCCACGGCCGCTTTCCCAGCGGCGGCAAATGTATGTGCTCGACAAGATCATCAAGAACTACACCACGGGTGCTATCGCGGTCACGAACAGCGAGTTGCTGCGCTACCTGAAGACGAAAACCGATAACGTCCCGAACGGCTATCAAATAAGCTCGCACGCCGAAGACATCACGAAGCTGCTGGGGCCTGGGGCAACCGTCGAACGGTCACGCAACGGCGTGCAAATCCGTTGGATGGCGGGGTAGCTTCGGCTGGCGCCACTCGCGGCGGCGTCCAGCCTCGCGAAACCCGCTACGGCTCATGCCTTGGGCCCCTCCATGAACCTGTCACAGGGGCTTTTGCGCGCGCCAATATAGCCTCTGAGTGTGCTTGACGATCATTGCCTCTTCGTTGGTCTTGATGACAAAGACCTTGGCGGCACTGCCGGCCGGGGAAATGAGCGCATCGCCCCGTCCATTCCGCTCATCATCCACGGCGAGGCCGATCCATTGCTGATCCTTGCACACCTCGCACCGGATATAGGCGGAATTCTCGCCGATGCCGCCGCAGAAAACCAGGGCATCGAGGCCATTCAGGGCGGCGGCAAGACTGCCCAGCTCGCGCCGGATGCGGGACACGTAGTAGCCGAGCGCCTGCTTGGCTTCCGGCGTGTCCGCGCCTTCAAGCTCGCGCATGTCGCCGCTGAGGCCCGAAAGCCCCTTGAGCCCCGATTGTTTGTAGAGCATGTCCCCGATCTCCTGGCTGGTCATGCCCTCGTGGTCGAGAAGATAGAGTAGCACGCCGGGGTCGAGCTGGCCGCAGCGGGTACCCATCGGCAGGCCGTCGAGCGGCGAAAACCCCATGGTCGAGGCCACGCTCCGCCCGTTCTTGATCGCGCACATCGAGGCTCCGGCCCCAAGATGCGCGATCACCACGCGGCCGCTGGCCACGCCCGGCGCGATCTCCGCAAGCCGGCCCGCAACGTACTCGTAGGACAGCCCATGGAAGCCGTAGCGGCGGATCCCCTTCCCGTAATAAGCGCGCGGCAAGGCAAACGCGTCGTTCTCCCAGGAATGCGAGCGGTGAAACGCCGTATCGAAGCAGGCCACCTGCATCGCGCCGGGAAAGGCCTGCTGCGCGGCCTTGATGCCGGCGAGGTTGTGCGGCTGGTGCAGCGGCGCCAGCGGGATGAACTCCGCGAGCTTAGCGGCGATTTCCGGGGTAAGAACAAGCGGCTCGGCGTAGCACGGCCCGCCATGCACAACCCGGTGACCCGCCGCCTCAACGGACATCGCCGGAAAATGCGTCTTGAGCGCATCCAGGATGCGCCTCAAGGCCGACACATGGGCATCCGGCCCGTCTTCCTGAACCGGCCGGTCCTCAAGCGCATCGCCGGCGCCAGTGAACAGGACAAGATGGGGCGATGTCCCCAGCGCCTCCACCTGCCCCTTGGCAAGCAGCGCGGGTTCCGGCCCTTCCGCCTCGAATAATGCGAATTTGAGCGAGGACGAGCCCGCGTTGAGCGTCAGCAGGTGCGCCATCATGTAGCCTCCCGGAGCGCCCCGGCGGCCGAGTGCTGCCAGGCCCGGTAGAGTGCCGCCACCGCGCAGGAAGCAAGCCTTGCCTTCTCGTTATCCGCGCGGCTGGTAAGGATCACCGGCACCTTCGCACCCAGCACGATGCCGGCGGCCTCGGCATGGGCGATGAAGGATAGCTCCTTGGCCAGCATGTTGCCGGATTCGAGGTTAGGTACGATCAGGATCTGGGCGCGGCCCGCCACCAGCGAGGTAATGCCCTTCGTCCTCGCGGCTTCCATGTCAATGGCGTTGTCCATGGCGAGCGGCCCGTCCACCACGCCTCCCTTGATCTGGCCGCGCTCGGCCATCTTCGATAAAACGGCGGCGTCGAGCGTCGAGGGGATTTTGGGCGTCACCGTCTCGACCGCCGAAAGCACGCCAACCCTCGGCTCCTTCATGCCAAGCGAAAGTGCAAGGTCTATGGCGTTCTGCGTGATATCGACCTTCTCCTCCAGCGTGGGCACGATGTTGATGGCGGCGTCCGAGATCAAAAGCATGTGTTCAAGGCCCGGCACATCCATGACGAACACATGGGAGAGCCGCCGCGCGCCACGCAGGCCGCCCTCCTTCTTTATGACTTCGTGCAGCAGCTCGTCGCTGTGCAGGTGGCCCTTCATGAGCGTCTGGGCGCGGCCCTCCAAGATCAGCGCAACGGACTTCGCCGCCGCCTCGCTTGTGCTGCCGGCCTCGATCATCTCGTAGCCTGCGATATTGCAGCCCGCGGCCTTGGCGGCCTCCGCGATCTTACCGGGATCGCCCACGAGGATAGGCTCGATGATGCCCTGCTCCGCCGCCATGATCGCGCCCTTGAGCGCGAGCGGCTCCTCCGGCGCCACGATCGCCGTCCTGAGCGGCCGGAGTTTCTTGGCTTTCCCGATCAGCTTGTCGAAATGCAGGTGCTGCGTCACAAGCAGCTGCGGAACGTTACCGTATTCGAGCCTGATCTTCTCGGACGGCGCCTGCACCTCCGCTGTGCCATCGGCGATGAGATCGCCGTTTTGGCGGGTTATAGTTGTATCGAGCGCCACTACGCTGCCCGCCATTTTCTCCAGGACACGGACAGTGACCGTCAGTTCGTCGCCGACGCGCACACGGTCCCGGAACCGCAGGGTTTGCGACTTGTAAACCGTACCCGCCCCCGGAAGGATGTTTCCAAGCACCGACGAGATCAGCCCGCCCACCCACATCGACGGGGCCACGATGCCCGTTGAATCCTCCTGCCCCGCTTGCGGCAGGTGCAGCGGATTGAGGTTGCCCGAGGCGTGGGCGAAAACGAAAAGGTCGTTCGCGGTCAGCAGCCGCTTGACCGTGGCAACGTCACCAACTTCAATCTCATCGTAAGTCCGGTTTTCACGCAACATACTTGCCTCTTTCATCGGCTGGGCGATCACAGCCACCACAATCGGCGGCCACGCTGGCGCGGGGCTGGCGCGCCCCGCAAGCGGCGGCTAGGCCTCATCGCCCGCCTGACCGGAACTTCTTACAATGATGGCGCTCTGATCGTGTGAATCCGTGATTGCAAAAGAATTTATTCCACTGAAACTTTCGGGAGCGGAGGCCCGGCCGCGCCAATCCGGCGAAGGCCAAGCGGTAGAAAGAGCGGGCAAGGGCGCGCGGATTTCTGGAAATGCGTGCCACGCACACAAACGCGGCGGCAGCTTTTTTCACGCTGGACCGGTGGCCGCCCGGCAGTCAGGCCGGCAAATGCTCCGGCGGGGTAACGGGGCCCCGATGCAGACCTTTTGCCGCGCGGCTGGTACGGTACAGCTCAGCCACCCAACGCATAACGGGCCGGTCCTTCCAGCGTTCGAAACTGGCTGTGAGCGCTTCCGGCAATACCAAGTCATGATAGGTTTTCGCCCGTTCCGGCGGCACTAATGGCGCGAGCAGGCTCGCCACGGTTATATCGGCCCGGCTGAGACGGTCCCCAGTTAGATATTGGCGGCCATCGGCGAGCAGGCTGTCGAGCCAGTCAAGCTCGGCGTCGAGTTTCGCGCGGCTCTCCTGTACCGCACCCGGCCCGGTCTTATACTTCATCATGATGATTCTGGGCGTCAAAGGCCACATGATGTTGCCGATGAACCAGTGCAATGGCGAGGTATTGGCAAAGAATGCCGGCTTGATCACATACGGCGCTTGAGGAAGAATTTGGGCGTAGAAAAACCGCCGGGCGTTTATGCCGATACCGCTGTCCGCGCGCCGTTCGATTTCGAGTGCGTCCGCGAATGTCAGCCGCCTGGGGGAATCCAGCGCCTGTTCATCCGCCCAATCGATAATGGCGCCGCTTCCCTCGATGACGTGCTTGCCATCCAAAAGGTATGGAACCGTGGTGCGCCTGGCGCCGTGGAGCTTGCCCAGAATGATGTGCAAACCCGGTGGATAGACAGTCTCTTCGTAATCCACTCCGAGCCAATCGAGCGCCCATCGCGCTTTTTCGCAATAGTGCGATATGCCGAATGTAATGAGCCGCGGCTTTTTCCCGGTCATCAGCTTCGCCCCTCGCCCCGCATGAGTGAAATTCCAGGGCGTGAATTAATATTCTAAATTCTGGCGCTTTCATGCCGGCGTTCGAGCGTTTTCAAAAATTGAAGCGGCGGCCCAAGCCAGCTGTTTCCGTTCTGCCCGGGAAGCGCGTGGCGCGCTGGCGGGCACGGCAATGCTGGGCTCCGGTTTTCCGCCGGCGGCGCCGCCGTTCCGCCGCGCGGCCTATTAAAAAATGTACGCGCATGGCCAAATTTCATAACTCCATCCCGCATCCACATCCGCAAATTTTGCGCGGCGCGTCCCCGGCGCGCCAAACTTTGTTGCCGTATTGTTCGCCCGCAGCTTGCGCGGAGCTTGCCGCACCGCTTCATCACAACTTTTCCGGGTGATGCGGCGGCGCTACCGTCAAAATTGTGGAGAACTTTCCCGTTCCGGTTGTGTTCGCGCCGGATTGCCGCCATCTTCTGGCTATCCGGAAGGCGCTCCCGCATTGCCTGGCATAATCGGGGCGCGCCCGCGGAGTTCTTTGAAAAAGTGTAGCGCAGCGGAGAATTGGATGAAGCGGCCGGTCTTCACCAAGGACGCCAGGCGGACTATACGCCATTGC
>JBNKTW010000165.1:0-18894 GCA_050298295.1 Rhodomicrobiaceae bacterium | reverse complement strand
CTCGCGCCTTTTATGGTGGCGAGGGGGCCAGAGGCGGGTACGGAGGGCAACGGCGGCAGGCCGTTTATTTTCCGCCGCGGCCCCCGAAAAGTGGGGGCCGCTTTGCATCGCGAAACAAAATAAACGGCCCGCCCGCCGTCCTCCGCTTCGCTCCGGCCTCGCGGGGCAAGCCCCGCTTCGGTGCAGCCCCCGCCCCCGCCTCCGGCAGAGTGCCTCGCCATCAAGGCCGCGAGAGGCGGCCTTCACCCTAGGAGAACCCGCCATGACGACCATCCGCGATGCCCACGATGACGCCCACGAACCGCAACACCGCGCCTCCGCCACGGCCCGCGTGCTCGAAGAACTCCAGCTGTTCGGCTAGGCGCGCACCAAAATGGCTATCGTAGTGCTGATGCTTGTTCGCTGCCTTCGCTCAGCACATCAATATACGCCTTGTACGCATAGACCCGCCCCCTCTTGCGTCCCGTCACCTCACTGACGATGCCAAGTGTGCGCAGGGACTCCAGCGCTGCATTGACGGTCGGTGCAGTCAGCTTTGTCCGTTCCGCTGCCGCCGTTGCCGTCAGAAACGGACTGGTTTGCATAAGCTCGTGCAGACGGAGCGCCGATCCGGCGCGTTCCCCCGCTGCGGCGATGCGCTCCCGATCCGCCTTGAACAGTTCCACGATCCTCAGTGCATTATCAAAAGCCTGATTGGCGGTTTCGGCGACACCATCCAGAAAAAACTCCAGCCAGGCCTCCCAAGCGCCCTGCTCCCTGACTTCCTGAAGCAACCGGTAATAATCCGCCCGCCTGACTTTGAAATAGAGGCTGAGGTAAAGCAGCGGTTCCTGCAAGATCTTCTGCGAGCAAAGGTACAAGGCAATCAGGAGGCGGCCAAGACGCCCATTGCCGTCGAGAAAGGGATGTATGCTTTCAAACTGGACATGCACAAGTGCCGCCTTGATGAGCGGAGGAATATGCGGCGTCTCCGCATGAATGAACTTTTCCAAGGCGCCGAGACAAGGCATAAGTTCGTTCACTGGAGGAGGGACATACGTTGCATTGCCTGGGCGTGTGCCGCCAATCCAGTTCTGCGATGTTCTGAATTGTCCGGGATTTTGCGAGCCGCCGCGTCCGCTCCGCAAAAGCTTGGCGTGCATTTCACGAATGAGCCGCAGAGAAAGGGGCAGCGAGTGCAGCCGCTCCAGGCCGTACATCATGGCGTCAACATAGTTGGACACCTCGCGGATGTCGTCGATGGGCGCGCCGCTCGCCGCCTCGCTTTCGAAGCGCAGGAGGTCCGACAATGTTGACTGGGTTCCCTCGATCTGCGACGACAGAACCGCTTCCTTGCGGACATACATGTAGAGGAAAAGCGCCTTGTCCGGCAGCAGGGTGTTGATGCCGTCGAGCCGCCCGATAGCCCGATCGGCGGCGCCAAGTCGGTTCAATAGCCCATCAAGCTGTATCGGAGGCTCAGGAGGCAACGGCGGCGGCACAAACGCGCGGACGCGCTCACCGCTGCTAGCGGTTTCAATGTAGCGGCCAAGCCGGGGGTTGCGAGGGGAACGTGCCATGGCCGCGCAGCTTAGCGGGGGTTGTCCCGTTAGTAAAGAAAATACGCAATTCCTTTAATAAGCGACCCGCTAAAGTAAGCGGGCTTAAATAAGCGGGCGCGAGGAAAGCACAACACCTGCCGTCTCCTTCAGAACCACAGCCGTGGCGAGCTGCCAGTGACCGAGGGAAAACGCCGTGCCACTCCGGATCACTCGCGTTGCCGACGACTGGCGGGATTTTATGGCGGCGCTGATGGGGCGATAAAGCTGGGGTGACATCCGACCTGCCAAAAGGCAGCGTTTTGCGGGCACAAGGGATGGTTCCTTGGTTATAAGCCAAATCCCGGTTTGCAATGTCCCGCACGCCTTGCTTAATTTGCCTATCTCGTTAATCGACGTTTTCGTTCGGCACCGGCAGTGGGGAGCCATGCACGCTACTTTTTTTGAACAGCCTGTTTTGAACTCGCCTTATGCGGTTCCAACGCGCCACCACGCACTGAACAAGGACGGTCAGCCCTTGGATCAGCCGCCTGTTGATGGGCGGCGGCGATCAGAACTCATTACGCCCGTTCCCAAACCGCGCAAACAGCAGAAAAAGGCAAGCCCCGATCAGCCAAGCTTTGTCCTGCCTGATGCTGACGGTCTTTCGACGGTTGAGCAGGAATATAATCCGACCCCCATCATCAACGAAATCCGCTCCCACATCGCAAGTTGGCGCGCCTTGCCGAGCCCGGCGGATTGGGGCGTTACGCCAGCCACGGCCAGCCTCCTCACGCACTGGCGGCATTACAATTTCCAGGGCGTGCGTCCGTTCTTCTGCCAGATAGAAGCGGTCGAAACACTCATTTGGCTCACTGAGTTTGCTCGTCAGAAGAAGCAGTACAAGCATATCTGGCGCCACATCGAAGGCGCGAACAAAGACGCCAATCCTGAACTGATGCGCCTCGCCCTAAAGATGGCGACCGGCAGCGGTAAAACCACGGTCATGGCCATGCTAATCGCTTGGCAGACCGTCAACGCGGTGCGGTCCCCCACCAGCAATCTCTTCACACGCGGCTTTTTGCTGATCGCCCCCGGCATCACCATCCGGGATCGCCTCCGCGTCCTCCTGCCCCAGGACCCGGACAGCTATTATCGTACCCGCGAGCTTTTGCCCGCCGACATGCTGCCCGACATCGACAAAGCCAAGATCGTTATTTCCAACTATCACACCTTCAAACGGCGCGAGACGATGGAAGTTTCCAAGGTCGGGCGCGCCCTTCTGCAAGGGCGTGGTGAGCCCGTCGTGACAATCGAGAGCGAAGGCCAGATGCTGCAACGCGCTTGCGGCGAATTACTCTCGATGAAGAACGTCGTCGTGATCAACGACGAGGCCCATCACTGCTACCGCGAGAAACCAAACTCGGACGAAGAAGCCGAACTCAAAGGCGAAGACAAAGACGAAGCCAAAAAGAACAACGAAGCCGCCCGCTTGTGGATTTCAGGCATTGAGGCGCTCAAGAGACAGGTCGGCGTGCGCGCGGTCTATGATCTCTCGGCAACGCCGTTCTTCCTTCGCGGCTCCGGTTATGCCGAAGGCACGCTGTTCCCTTGGAGCGTCAGCGATTTTTCGCTGATCGACGCCATTGAAAGCGGTATTGTCAAATTGCCGCGCGTGCCCGTGGCCGACAACGTTCCCGTCGGCGACATGCCGATATATCGCGATCTGTGGGAACATCTAAAGCGGAACGGCAAGAGCCTTCCCAAAAAGGGCGCTGGAAAAACTGGCAACCTCGACCCCTTCTCAATCCCCTCGGAATTACAGACCGCGCTGTATGCCCTTTACGGCCATTATGAGAAAACATTCGAGGTCTGGAAACGCGCGGGCATCGCCGTGCCGCCAGTTTTCATCGTCGTGTGCAACAACACATCGACGTCAAAGCTGGTTTACGAATGGATTTCGGGCTTCGAGCGACAGAGCGAGGACGGCGAGAAAGAGCAATCGCATCTCGGTCATCTTGAGCTGTTCCGCAATTACGATCAGTACGGCAATCGCATCCCTCGCCCAAACACCCTGCTGATTGACTCCGAGCAACTGGAATCTGGGGACGCGCTCGATCCGCAGTTCCGCGAAATGGCTGGACCGGAAATCGAGCAGTTCCGCCGCGAAATGGTGCAGCGCTCCGGGGCTGGTTCCGTTTCCGCCGATAGCATTTCGGATTCCGATCTTCTGCGCGAGGTTATGAACACTGTCGGCAAAACCGGCCGCCTCGGCGAACAGGTCCGTTGCGTCGTGTCGGTCTCAATGCTCACCGAAGGCTGGGACACCAACACCGTTACGCATATCCTCGGTATCCGCGCATTCGGTACGCAGTTGCTCTGCGAACAGGGTGGGCCGCGCGCTGCGCAGACAGTCCTACGATCTCAACGACGACAACATGTTCGATGTCGAATACGCCGACATTCTCGGCATTCCGTTCGACTTCGCATCGAAGCCCGTGGTTGCTCCCCCGAAGCCGCCCAAACCTTCCACACGGGTTCATGCGGTCAAGGAGCGGGAGGCGCTGGCAATCAGCTTCCCGCGCGTTGTCGGCTACCGAAAGGATTTGCCCGACGAACGCATTACGGCCGTATTCAAAGAAGATTCCCGGCTGTTGCTCACGCCCGAACTGGTCGGCCCGTGCCGCGTCCTGCTGGAAGGCATTGTCGGCGAAGGCGTCGAAATCGGACCCGAAATACTCGAAGGCATGCGCAAGAGCGAAATCTCTTTCCACCTTGCCAAACACCTTCTTTACAGCCGCTTCCGTGAGCCAGGCGAAGCGCCGCCCATGCACCTTTTTGGCCAGATCAAGAGCGTTGTCCGCCGCTGGCTTGAAGAAGGCTACCTCGAATGCACGGGTGGTACGCTGCCCGCCATGGTCACTTATCTCGACGTTGCCGATAAGGCTTCCGAGCTGATTTACCTTGCCTGCCAGCGCGGACATGGCAGCGAAACGCGCATGAAGGCCATTCTGGACGCCTACAATCCGCGCGGCAGCACGAGCCACGTCAGCTTCAACACCACCAAAGATACGCTTTGGACCACATCGGCCGACAAGAGCCACATCAATTATGTGGTCTGTGACAGCGATTGGGAGAGCGAGCTTGCGCGTGTGGTCGAAAGCCACCCGCGCGTGATCGCCTACGTCAAGAACCAGGGTTTGCAATTCGAAGTCCCGTACCGCGACGGCTCCAACCCGAAAAAGTACGTGCCTGACTTCATCGTGCAGGTCGACGACGGCGGCCCGGACCCGCTCAACATCGTCATCGAAACCAAGGGCTATCGCAAGCTTGACGCTCAGCTCAAGGCCGAGACCATGCAGAATTTGTGGGTGCCCGGCGTGAACAATCTCGGCACGTTCGGCCGCTGGGCCTTTGCCGAATTCCGCGACGTGTTCGAGATCGAAAAAGCCTTCGCCAAACTGGTTGAAGACGCCATTGGCAACGACAAGACGAAGGGGGCAGCCTGATGGCGAAACGGCCGACGACAAAGGGACCGAAGACGGTCGAGGCGCTAACGCACGAAAATGCTGAGCGCTCCAACATCCCGACCGCCGAGCATCAGTCGCTGGCGCAGCGGCTGGAGGAGATGCACCCGGCAAAGCCGGTTCAATACCCCCGCCCTCATTCTCTTTCTGCGGGCGCGGTGCGCGAGCGCAACCCGGACCTTGATCCGCAAATCATCTGGAATGGCGCGCGCATTCGCCTTACGCACGAACAAATCCGCGACCTTCAGGAAACTGGCGAGATCGAAATCGGCGACGCGCAACTCGTCTGGCGCGGCAAGGACAGCCAAGACTGGTCCGATCTCGTCGTCAACACGCCGCCACTCTACATTCAGGAGAAGGTGCACCCCAAGGCCATCATTGACGATCTCGCCCGCCGCTCCAAGGAAGCCAGGGCAAAAGACGAGGACATGCCCGACCTCTTCGCCGACTTCAACGGGCTGCCCGACGCGGAAGCGCGGACGGAGTTCTACCAACACAGCCAACACTGGTCGAACCGGATGATCCTGGGCGACAGCCTGCAAGTGATGGCCAGCCTCGCCGAGCGCGAACGCTTGCGCGGCAAGGTGCAGTGCATCTATTTCGACCCGCCTTATGGGATCAAGTTCAATTCGAACTGGCAGGTTTCAACGCTGTCGCGCGACGTGAAGGACGGCAAGCAGGCCGATATCTCGCGTGAACCGGAACAGGTAAAGGCGTTCCGCGATACGTGGAAGGACGGGATACACTCGTATCTCACCTATCTGCGCGACCGGCTAACAGTGGCACGGGATTTACTCGCTGAAAGCGGGTGCATTTTCGTGCAGATTAGCGATGAGAACGTGCACCGCGTGCGGTCAGTATTGGATGAAGTGTTTGGTTCAGAGAATTTTTGCGCTGAGATAGCGTTCACGAAAGCGACGGGCTTAACTAGCGACTTGGTACCCAGCGTGTTTGACTATCTGCTTTTGTATTCGAGAAAAAAGCAGAATATAAAATTCCGCCCGCTTTTTCGTGAGCGCAACCTCGCGGTTGACCGGGCCGGAGAGTTTAGAAATGTGGATGAACTGCGCGAAGCGATCACTGGCAATCTGAACAATGCTGTCTTCCGCACAAACTCTGCCGTATCTCCCGGCATCCGCGCCAATACTACTGGATCGTTTTCCTACCTGAGTAAGCGATTTGACTCTGGTTCGAATAGGAACTGGAAGACAATTCTGCCAGGAATGGTAAGGCTTGCGAGGGCTGATCGTCTGATTTTAGATGCGTCTCCTTCGAGGATGTACAAGCAATATTGGATTGACTTCCCTTACATAAACTACACCAACATTTGGAATGATGTTCGTTCTGAGCAGGATCGAATCTACGTTGTTCAAACAGTTGAGCGTGTCGTTCAGCGTTGCATTCTAATGGCAACAGACCCCGGCGACCTCGTCCTTGACCCCACCTGCGGCTCAGGCACAACGGCCTGTATCGCCGAACAATGGGGCCGCCGCTGGATCACCATCGACACTTCGCGGGTTGCGCTTGCGCTCGCGCGCACCCGTTTGATGAGTGCACGTTATCCCTATTATTACATCGCTGACAGCAAAGAAGGGCGCGCCAAGGAGCAGGAGGTCTCCGGCAAAATTCAGCCGGACGCGCCCACCCACAGCGACATCCGACAGGGCTTCGTCTATGACCGCGCACCGCACGTGGCTCTTAAATCCATCGCTAACAACGCCGAAATTGATGTCATCTGGGAAAGCTTCCAGAAAACCCTTGAGCCTCTCCGCGCCGAACTCAACGCCGTGCTGAAAAAGTCGTGGGAGGAATGGGAAATCCCCCGCGAAGCTGGGGAGAGCTGGCCAGGGCCAGCGAAGAAACTCCACACCTCCTGGTGGGAAGCGCGCATCGAACGGCAACGGCAGATCGACTCCTCCATCGCCAAGGCAGCCGATGTCGAAATGCTCTATGACCGCCCCCATGAGGACAAATCCCGCGTCCGCGTGGCTGGCCCGTTCACGGTCGAAAGCCTGTCGCCGCACCGCGTCGTTCCCGCCGACGACGAAGAACTGACCGACATCGTCAACGCGGCAGAAGGCAAGCGCCGCCGCTCCAAGGTGATCACCCCGCCGACCGACTTCGCCGACATGGTGCTGGAGCATCTGCGCACGGCAGGCGTCCATCAGGCCGAAAAGCGCGACACGATCATGTTCAATTCGCTCACCGGCTGGCCCGGCGAATATATCGGCGCCGAGGGCCGCTTCATCGAAAAGAACGGCGCCGAACATGAGCGCCGCGCCGCCATCTTCATCGGCCCTGAATTTGGCACGCTTTCCCGCGTCGATCTCACCGCCGCCGCACGCGAGGCGACCGACGCTCGCTTCGACGTGCTGATCGCCTGCGCCTTCAATTTCGATGCCCACGCCTCCGAGCTGACGCGGCTTGGCGCGCTCCCCATCCTCAAAGCCAAGATGAACCCCGACCTGCATATGGCGGGCGAGTTGAAGAACACCGGCAAGGGCAACCTGTTCGTGGTGTTCGGCGAACCCGACATCGACATCCTCGATCAGGGCAACGAAACCCTCGTCGTCAAGGTCAACGGCATCGACGTGTTCGACCCCAACACCGGCCAAATCCGCTCCAACGACGTGAAGGGCATCGCCGCCTGGTTCATCGACACGGACTACAACGAGGAGAGCTTCTTCGTGCGCCACGCTTATTTCCTCGGCGCAAACGACCCGTACAAATCGCTCAAGACCGCCCTGCGCGCTGAGATCGACGAGGAAGCATGGTCAACGCTGTACCGTAACACCTCGCGCCCCTTCCTGCGCCCGAAGACCGGCCGCATCGCAGTGAAGGTCATCAACCACTTCGGCGACGAAGTGATGAAGGTTTATCAGGTGTGAGATGAAAGGCAGGGAGCGCACGATAGTAAGCGTTGACCGCTCCGACAGGCTCTGGCTTCAGCATGTGTTGAGCAGGGCTGTAGCCGAAAATTGGTGCATGCAGATGAACTGCACAACATGCGGCGCACTTGAGTTTCGCGGAGCACTTGGTTTCATTGAGCGTGATGCTGCCGGGTACATACGTCGCCGCCCCCTCAATATCGAGGAGGGCCAAGAGATCGCAGGCGCACTGCGGCATTGCACAAGGCCAGATACCGAAAGCTATAAAGCCGAGTCCGGCATAATGCTTACACTATACGAGATTTGGTGCATTTTCGGCGACGAAGCTCACAATCGGCTTTTTCCAAGTCTTGATGGCAGCTGGGCCGGAGAGATACTTGCCAGGATGCGGACGCATTACCAGCAAAAGCTGGAACGGCGACGCATTCACGATGCGCGGCAAGGCGTCAAGAAGCGCGACTGGACTGTCTGAGAGGGGCGAGAAATGGAATTCCGTATAGCCGAAAGCTTCACCAACGCCCTGACAAAGCTGACGCACGACGAGCAGAAGGCGGTGAAAACGTCTGCCTTTGATATGCAGATGAACCCGGCCGCACCCGGCTTGCAGTTGCACCGCATTGATGTGTCCAAAGACCCCAATTTCTGGTCCACGCGCGTCAACCGGGACATCCGCATCATCATCCACAAGACGGCAAGCAGCTTCCTGCTGGCCTATGTCGGCCATCATGACGACGCCTACAAATGGGCCGAGCGGCGCCGGATCGAAGCGCACCCCAAAACGGGCGCCATCCAGATCGTGGAAGTGCGCGAACGTATCGAAGAACTGCCGCCAAGCCGCCCGAATGAGCAACCTTTGGACACTGGCGGCACATCCAAACGTAGGGCTTCTGCGCCCCCCGCAACGCCATTCGCCGCGCTCAATGGCGATGACCTGCTTTCCATCGGCGTGCCGGAAGACTGGATTGCCGACGTAATTGGCGCGACGGAAGACGGCTTTCTCGACTTGGCCGACCATCTGCCCGGCGAGGCCTCCGAAGCACTTCTCGAATTTGTCTCAAGTGGCGTCCTCAAGAAGTCGGCCCCTGCCATCGTCGCAGATCCGTTTGCGCACCCCGACGCCATGCGGCGTTTCCGTGTCGTCGAAAACGTGGAAGAGCTGGAGCAGGCGCTTTCCTATCCTTGGGATCGCTGGATCGTCTTTCTGCATCCTTCCCAGCGTGCGCTCGTTGACAAGGCATTCTCGGGGCCTGCCCGCGTTGCCGGATCGGCGGGAACGGGCAAAACCGTCGTCGGGCTCCATCGCGCCCGGCGTCTTGCCCAGGCGTCAGACGCGCGTATTTTGCTGACGACTTTTTCCGAGCCTCTTGCATTTGCCCTTGAACGCAAGCTGCAAATCCTCGCAGGCGAGAAATCCGATGTTGTTCCGCGCATCACGGTCGCCTCGTTCGACGGCATCGCCAGCGAGCTGTACCAGCTTGTTCACGGCCACAAACCGCCGATCGCGTCAGAAGAAATCATCCGCAGCCTTCTGCGAAAGGCAGCCGAAGCGGAGGGCGGTCAGAGCTTTACCGAACGTTTCCTCATGTCCGAATGGACGCATGTGGTCGATGCCTGGCAGATCAAATCGGCAACCGACTACGCCGATGTCCCGCGTCTTGGCCGCAAGAACCGTATGGGTGTCAAACAGCGTGACCGGCTGTGGCCCGTGTTTGATCGCGTGCTGAAGGAACTGGCGGCACGCGGCTTTGAAACCAGTGCCAGCGTGTTTCAAAACCTGACAGATCACTACAGCGACGAACCCGCGAAACCCTTCAGTCATGTCGTGGTTGACGAAGCGCAGGACCTTGGTGTGCCGGAACTGCGCTTCCTGCGAGCAATCGCCCCCGCTGACCCCAACGCTCTATTTTTTGCCGGTGACCTTGGCCAGCGCATATTCCAGCAGCCCTTCTCCTGGAAGGCGCTTGGCGTAGATGTGCAAGGGCGGTCCATGACGCTGAAGGTCAACTACCGCACGTCCCACCAGATACGCCAAACAGCGGATCGCTTGCTTTCCAGACCCATTGCCGACGTTGACGGCCGCGAAGAGGATCGGCGCGGTACGGTGTCGGTCTTTAACGGCCCAACACCCGTCATTTCTCTGCATGATACGCCTGAACAGGAGAGCGCCGCCGTTGCTGCCTTCATCCAGTCGGCCATGGCTGACGGTACACAACCCGAGGAAATCGGCCTATTTGTCCGCTGCCGCGAAGCATTGCCGCGTGCCCGCGCCGCAATCGAGCAAATCGGCCTCTCCGCCGCCGAAATCACACCGCGCAAGGAAGGCCCGGTGAGCGCTGTCCGCATCGGCATTATGCATCTCGCCAAGGGCCTCGAATTTAAGGCCGTTGCGGTCATGGCCTGCGACGAGAACCTGCTGCCGTTGCAAGAACGGATTGAGGCCGTGGCCGATGAAGTCGAACTTGACGATGTCTACGCGACCGAACGGCAGCTATTCTATGTGGCATGCACCAGGGCGAGGGATCGGCTGATAATTAGCGGCGTGCGGCCCGGCTCAGAGTTTATAGGTGATTTGGAATGTCTATAGAGATATACAAGGTAACGTTCAGTTATTATTTTATTCAATGCTTATATGGCAAGCCGGAATGCAAAGCATAACATAGACTCTGTTTGTAAGTTTAGTCCCATACCGAATCGTCGCTGCGGGGTAACGCCATGGTTGTGCGCAATGCCGAAGGCACGCTATCAAAGACGGAAAAACCGATCATTAAAGCATTGCTTGCGCGCGGTTGGCGCAATCAGGACATCCAGGCCCTCGTCAATGCGGGCAGGAAAGCCACCATCAATGGCGCGCGAGTTACCGAGGTTAAGCAAGATCAGAAGGTGCAGCCTGCCGATGACGATGACGTTGATTTTTACATTCGAAAAAAGAAGGCCTACGACCCCCGCACGGGCCTAAACCCATATGATGATGAACGGCTGGTTCGTGCCAGGGAAGCGATGATCCTTGCGGTCCAGGCATTCAATAATCCAGGGCTTTGTTTCAAAACAGAAGTCTTTGCTGTTCTTGCTAATATCGCTTGGACCTACCTCCTTCATGAATACTATGACAGGAAGGGCATCAAAATTGTCGATGCCAAAGGCAACGCGCTCTACCTGAGCCAAATGCTCAAACGCGACGATTGCCCGCTCTCTACGGGGATCAAGAACAATCTGAATGACATCAAGGAAATACGCGACGCCGTCGAACATCTGCTGTTGCGCCGGGGCGATCTGACTTTCTTTCCCCTCTTCCAAGCATGCTGCCTGAATTTCGAGAAAACGCTGTGCGCTCTGTTCGGTGACAGACTTACGTTGAGCAACGATCTGTCGCTGGCTTTACAGTTCGCAAAGCTGGATTTTGAACAACTAGTCGCCCTCGAAAAGTACGACATTCCTCAGGAGATCGCCGCACTGGACGCCAGATTACACGGTGCCCACACGGAAGCAGAGCGCGCCGATCTCGAATACCAGTTCAGGGTAGTTTATACCCTCCAAAGTTCGGCGAAAAGCCGCGCCCATATCCAGTTCGTCAGGCCCGACACAGCCGAAGGCAAGGAAATCTGCAATGTCCTGGAAAAACGTGTCATTGCAGACTCCCTGTATCCGTATAAGCCCGGACATGTATGCAAGCTCGTCGCTCAGAGGACGAAAAAGAAATTCAGCCAATACGATCACATTAAAGCCGCTTGCCTGCTAAAAGTGCGCCCCAAAGGGACAAGCAAACAGCCAGAAATTACCGATAAGGAATATTGCATATATCATCCACTTTATATGTCGTACTCCTATTCGGAGGCATGGGTTGATCGGCTGTGCACCCTTGTGTCGGATGAAGAGGAATTTAAGAAAATTAGGGGGGCATAGCGCTATGTATATCAACCGCATTGTTGTCAGGAATTTTCGCTCATTCAAGCACCTCGATGTATCCATCGGACCAAGCGCGACATGCATCATTGGCGAGAACAATGTCGGCAAATCAAATCTTCTGCATGCTATCCGCTTGTGCATCGACGCAAACCTTTCATCGACGTACCGCTCGCTGATCCCCACCGATATCCATTCGGGCATCGATTTGTCCCAACCGGAGCAGGTGCTTATTGCACTAGAGATCACCGATTTTGCGGGTAAGACCAATGAAGAGGCGCTCGTTGGTGCATGGCAATTCAAACCGGGGCACGCGCGGCTCATCTACCGCTATCGGCCAAAGCTCGGCGTTCGCGAAGATTTGGAAACAGAGGAGATGCAACCCGGCGATCTAACGCGGGATGACTACCATTGGGAAATTACCGGCGGCGGCGATCCCGCTCACGATCCTGCGGAAATAGACTGGAATCAGGATGTTGGCTCATCCATCCGGTTCAGCGACCTGCAGTCCTTTCTCGTCATATTTCTCCCCGCACTCCGGGACGTGGAGAGCGATCTTCGGCAGTTTCGCAACTCGCCACTTGCTCGCCTTATTGAAGCGATGGAGATTGATCCTGCCGAGCAGGAGACGCTGCTGGACGCTTTACGCAAGGCGAATGATAAGATCGCCGCTGCGCCGACAATAGATGCGATTGCAGAGGCAATTGACGCCTCCTTCAAGAAAGTCACCGGCCCCGCGTTTTGTATGGATGTCGATCTTGGCCTCGCCGAGCCGTCGTTTCAGGCAATCGTTCGGGCGCTGCGTATCCTGTTGTCGAACGCTGCAATGACGAATTTCGATCCCTCCACTAACGGGCTTGGCCTAAACAACATCCTCTATGTTTCAATTTTGATTGAGTATTTTCATAGACGGCTCGCAAAGAAGAAATCGGCTGGACAGATCATCTTATTCGAGGAGCCGGAGGCTCACCTCCATCCCCAGCTTCAGGTCACTCTTTTCAAAGCACTCAGCGATCTTCCCTTTCAGTCAATTCTCACAACCCATAGCACGCATATCACTGCCAACGCGGACCTCAAGTCATATGTCGTTCTCACACAGACGGGGGAGCCCGCCGTCGCGTCGGCAGTCCCGGCCGAGGACGCCGGGCTGGAGAAAGACGAGTTGCGCGATCTGGAGCGCTATCTTGATGCGACGAGATCGAATCTCCTCTTCGCTCGCAAGGTGATGCTGGTAGAAGGTCCGGCCGAACTGTTCCTCATTCCCGCGCTGATCAAACAAGTTGCGAAGATTGACCTTGACCGTGAGGGGGTCTCCATAATCCCGATCTACGGGGTGCATTTCGACGTGTATGCCAAGCTTTTTTCTGACAATTCGCTGCCGAAGAAGTGCGCCATCGTCACTGATGGCGATTTGAAACCAAGCGACGCGGATCCTGATCTTGAGGGGGAGGACGACCTGCCGCCGCCCCCCAATCTGGAAGAGCTTCAGAATGATCACGTGCACGTGTACACCTGCCAGACAACATTCGAGCGTGCCGTGACTCTTCCAGGAACATTGGAAATGCTTGCGCGGGCGGCCGACGATATCGGCGCACCCACCGTCGCAAAGAAATTGCGCAAGGGCGCGGCTGAGCTGGGCGACGATGGCCTCGATAAAAACCAGAGGGATGCGATACTGAACCCCTTGCGCAAAACCGTGCTGAACACTGCGAAGCGCTTCGGTAAGGCTCGCTTTGCCCAGATTGCCGCCCGCCACGTTGATCAGGCGACAAGCGTCCCAAAATATCTCTGCGACGCGGTTAGATGGCTCACCGAACCATGATCCTGACCGCAGAACAAAAGGACGCCGTGCGTTGTGAGGACGACCTCATGCTAACGGCATGCCCTGGCAGCGGCAAGACACGGGTTATCATTTCCAAGCTTTCGCGCGTCATTGATCAAATCCGCGAAACGCCTCGCACCGTAGCGTGTATCACCTACACCAATGCCGCTGTTCAGGAAATCGAGAGCCGTCTGCGGCACCACCTTCAGCCGGGCGACGACGCCTACTACGATATCTGCACGATTCACTCATTCTGTCTCAATCACATCTTTCGACCGTTCTGCCATCTCATCAAAGGGTATAAGAACGGCTTCAAAGTACTGACACCCGACAGTGCTGAATTTGAACGGCACATTACAGCGATCTGCGCACAGCACCGCAGGTACAATCTGACTTTTAGGGATTTTGAGGATTTCGCCCAACTCCGCATGGATGTGGACGGCAACCCCGTCGGGATCGGCATCGAACGTGGGGCGCTCACGCCCGAAGTCGCGATCGCGTACTGGAAACGCATACGCGAAGCAGGGTTCGTCGATTTTGCAAACATCATCTACTACTCGCTGCTTCTCCTGCAAAAGCGGCCAGAAATCTTAAGCTATGTGTCGGCGAAGTTCGCTTGGATTCTGGTTGATGAATTTCAGGACACGACAGACTTACAGGTCGAAATCCTGGCATTGATCGCCGGAAAGAAGCGGACCCGCTTTCTGCTCGTCGGCGATCCCTGCCAATCAATTTTCCACTTTGCGGGCGCGCGGCCCGATCTTGCTGATCAGTTCGCGGAGCGCATCGCCGCACGCACTGACAAGCAGCTTTCCGGAAATTTCCGGTCAAGCACGCCGATCATCGCTCATGCAAATATGTTGTATCCGCGAATGCCGCCTATGACAGCGGTAGGCCGCGCCAGGAACTACACTGAACTGCCCGCGTGGCAGCACGGTGCTTCTGCCTTCACTGTCATCACGGATTATTTCCTGCCGGTGCTTGAAACCCTCAAAATTCCGATAGGAGAAGCTGCCATTCTTGCACCGACGTGGTATTCACTGTTCCCCCTCGGGAAGCGGCTTCGCGAATATGGAGTCAGCATCGTTGGACCGGGAGCGCGCCCTTATCGCCGAAACAGACAGTTCGCCCCCCTGGCCGAGCAGGTCTGCGGCTATCTGATGGCATCCAAGCCTGACGCGATTGTCGGGATCGAACGCACACTGTTCAACACGCTTCTGGATGTAACTGGTCGTCCGTACTTCGATATCTTTTCCTACCGTGGCCGCGTGGTGGTTTTCAAGCTCCTGGACCACGCACAGCAACTTCACCGGCTTCATATGAGCGGCATTGCTTGGCTTGATGCGGCGGCATCAGCATTTTCGCAGGTACTCATTGATGAGGAGTATCTAACTCCAGGCGACAAGGACGTGTTCGCCATGTCGGTCGCGGAGATGAAGACCGATATGCGCAACAACAAGGTCGATTTAGCCAATCTGGCAATCGATGATCTCGGAATCTATGCAACTCCGGATGCGGCGCTCAAGCTAGCGACACTACACAATGCAAAAGGACGGGAATACACGGCGGTTGCCATGATCGACCTGCACGAAGGCAGGATTCCGTTCTATCAGGCGCGAAGCGCAGAGGATTTCGAGGAGGCAAAACGGCTGTTCTATGTCGGTGTCACGCGCGCAAAGCGGTTCCTGTGTTATGTGACGGATGCCTCTGACGCTCGCAACCCGCCGACGCGATTTCTTCGAGTTGGTTCAGGTGTTGGCATCATGAAATAAGTACAGCCATTGCGCTATCTACTTGGTAGCTTGCATTTTCTCCTATTAGTTGCCCAGCCCATTGCAGGGCGTTGTACGGGCTAGCTAGACGTCAAATGCTGCTCAGGATACATTGCCGCAATGAGCACGAAATCGAAGAAACACCATTATGTTCCGCAGTTTTTGTTGCGAAATTTCAGCCTTGATGGCGTGGGAAAGTGCATCTTCGTATTCGACAAGAAGCACGATCGCACATATAAGTCTTCGATTGCTGACGCTGGCTCCGAGAATCATTTCAACACCGTGGATATTGATGGTTACTGCGAAAATTTCGAGAACTTGTTTGAGAAGATCGACAATCATTCTGCTGGCCTTGTACATCAACTGATTGAGGAGCGATCGCTGGCGAGGTTGTCTCAAACAGACCGCTTCGCACTTGTTGATCTTTTCGCTGTTCAGCTATTGCGCACCAAGCTGTGGAGGACGTCGCTTACCACGCTTGGTCAGAGCATGCGGCAGGTGGTCGAAGCGATGGGCTATGCGACCGACAACGACCCTTATTACGCACTCCCAACTGACAATGATGCGCGGTTATTCACCGTTCAGTCATTCTTGAAGCGCGATACGAACCGAACAACGCTTGCTAAAAAGCATGCGGTGTTGTTTGAGCCACCCAACGACGCGCGCTTCCATATCTCCGACAACCCAGTCGTTATGACCAATGCGTTCCCCTATGGAGATGTTGGGCTGCAAGCCGCGGGCATACAAGTGTACCTACCACTGTCCCCCACTCTCGGCGTAGCGTTTCTGTGTCCGTCTTATTTGAAGCGGCTGATCGTCATTGACAATCCGGTGTACTCTATAGACGACGCGCACCGTGAGAGATTTCGAAACCTGCGTGACGGCATAGTGAACGGAACCATAGTGACTTACCCCGCCCACGACATACACGCTCTCAACCAACTGCAGGTCGTCACCAGCAGCCGCTACCTATACGGAGCGACGAACGATTTCGAACTCGCGCGCGCAATGCTACGGAACAGCCCTGAACTTTGCAAAGTCGACAGTCTCTTTCACGTGGGGAAAATGGGACGCGGACCTGGCCGCCGTCCGAAGATGCCGGAGGGCCTTCACCTCGTACTGCTCGGTGAATGGGATCACGGTGTGCTGGCCCTGTTGTCGGTCGATTCAGAGGGAGAGGGGATCACCGCGTTGACAGCCGATGCTGACGGTCTGGATGCCCTGATGCGCATCGGTACACTAATCGAGGCTCGGCTCTTTGATGATGGACACCAAACCCATAGCATGAGGGAGATAAAGCTTGAAATCCTTGAGAGGGGAGCCTCAACGCGATTCCGTATCGTCCATCGTGACGCCGCACTCCGGGACCTATGTGCGACGCTCAGCAGCAAACGTCGCCAACAGCGCAGGCCGGGTTAAACCCGCGTTACCGTCGCGATTATTTCTGGGCCATGTTTCGACCGACCGTAAGGCCAGAATTATAGTGGAATAACATCGACATACTGGTTCGCAGATGTATCCTGGCTGGCCAGCCAACTTCATTTTCGGCAAGCACCGGGAAGTTTCAGGAAGCGGCAATAAAGCCCCATTTGTAGGGCAATCTCATTCCGGGATGTTTCGGTTATGCGCCACCTTCACGATCATCGTGACGCCATTCATCACGATGGTCTCGTGGCTCCAGTCGAACTGGTAGGCCTCTCCAGGCGCAAATGTCAGCGGGATATAGGCTTGCGCCGCCTGGGCCCCTTGCTCCTTGCGCCAGCTCTTGGCGTAGCGCCGCACCGCGTCGTAGCCGCCGTCGAACCCGAGGTCGCGCAGCGTCTCGAATATCCGCACAACCGTAAGCCGTTCCCGCCGCGGCTTGGCTTCGTTCGCAGCCAGAAGCTCATCGAGCCGCTCCCGCCAAGCCCCAAGCTTCGGCATCGGCTGCACGCTGCGCTCGTACCGGAACTCCGTCGCTTCCGAACGGATCGCCCTACGCACCGCCTTCCGCGAGCGCTTCTGCTCCCGGCAGATCGCCTTGACCGGCTTCTTCTCGACAAAATACGCCCGGCGGATCTTCGCGATCTCATCCACATCCAGCATCCCAAACGCAGCCCCCAGCTTCCACCAGGGGCTTTGTGGACCCAAGCGTCAGAGGGGGGCCGTTTGAACGCCGATTACCCCGCCAACGGGGGCCTTATTGCACGCCGAAACACAGAAATCGGGGCAGCGGCTGCCGCACCAATGGCAGCGCCAGGGCGGAGCCTGCGGAAAATCGCCGCTGGAAGGCACGTCATTCGCCGCCATCAGGTCTTGGGACACCAAAACATCCGGCGGCGCCGGCGGTGAACCCTGATGCGTCACGTTTTTTTGCCGGTGGCGGTAACGGCGGGCGCGCAAGGCATGAGCGAAACGGCCACGCCTGCTTGCCTGATAACGCGCGCCAGCTGCGCGCTGAGCCCGGCGCCGCGCTTCTTGCGCACAGCCGCCGGCGCAATAGACCTGGCCGCGATCGCAGCAACTGCACACGGTCACGCGTTGTGGCAGCGCGCGCAGAGGAAAAGCCGGGCCAGCGTTCCATCTGGGCAGCCGGACGGATGTAGACGAAACCCGCGCTGGGTGGGATACTGCCCCCGCATGCGTGCCTGGCACGGTGTGGGGCGTGGCGCTGAAACCCAGCTTGGCCGTTGAGATTGAGCGCCCGCCCGCCTTCAATACAGGCAGCGTCTTAGCCCGTTCCGCGGTGCTGAGTCAGCCCTTGCAATGATGCGCCTCGCCCATAGCTCAGCCTGCCCTTCCGTGCTCGCCTGTCAAACGGTGGCTCCTCGCCATGCTGTGCATGGCTGCGGTGCCGCTGCGCGCGTTTGACAGCCTGCGCGCGCAAGGGCCTTCGGAAAGCAGGCCGGGACGCAGGAACAGGCGCTCTCAACCGAACTCAGGAACCGCCGCTAAAAAAGAAAGAATAGCCTGACACAAACAGCGTTCGGGCACCGCCGCCATCTTTGCGCGCTTCCTGACCACCATCTACATGAGGTCTTGTCCGAGAGCCGGGTGTGGGAAATCCGCAAGCCCCGTTCGATGAGCGGGGTGTGGAAACGGAGTCACGGCAGGACTACTGAGGCACCGCCAGACGAAAGGGGCGGAAACAGACAGGCCCTGCCTAACGCAACCGCGCCACATCTCGACTCTCCCCGACTGAGAAGTGGGAGCGCAAGGCAATCTCATCACCTGTTGTGCCAGATCAAAAGGTGAACTTAAGACGGCCGAGTTTGTAAAACATTGGCCTGCGAATTGTAAAACAAGAACAAATGTTCTCCAATTTCTTGGCCTAAGCCATTGTTTTTATTGGCGATCCCGGAGGGGCTCGAACCCCCAACCCCCTGCTTAGAAGGCAGGTGCTCTATCCTGTTGAGCTACGGGACCATCTCTTTATTTACAAGAACTTACCCGATGTTCGTCGATTCGTTCCATCTAACTTAGCGATTC
>JBNKTW010000164.1:0-4938 GCA_050298295.1 Rhodomicrobiaceae bacterium | reverse complement strand
TCCGCTGCCGCCAGGGGCTTCGCGTTGTTGCGTTTCCGCCGTCAGCGCGCTGAGAATGGCCGGATAGTCGAAATTTTCCGCCAGACGGGACAGCGTCCGGCCCAACTCCGCATCGGCTTCGCCGATCCGCTGTATCGCCGCTCCTATGCGTACGCCGTCCAGGCTTTCCACGGCATCCTTAAGTTCCTTGCGCGCGGCATCCGGCAGTGCGGCCATCATTGCGGCGGTGACAGCGATGGGGGGCGCTTCCGCGGCCACAGGGGCGCTGTCACGGTAAACGTATTTCACGCCCAGCTGCTTTGCCATGCAGCCGTAGATTTCGTGAAAGCGGTAGGGTTTGCGCACGAAATCGTTCATTCCGGCGTCGAGTAATTCCTGGCGCTGCTCCTTGAACACCGAGGCGGTCACTGCGACGATCTTCACGTCCTGACCGCCGGGCAGTGTGCGAATGCGCCGCGTGGCTTCCACGCCGTCCATCACTGGCATGCGCCGGTCCATCCAGATAAGGTGCGGGCGCCACTCCTGGAATAGCCTCACGCATTCCTCGCCGTTTTCGGCCAATTTGACATCCAGGCCGATGCTGGTCATCAGTTTAACGAGCAGCATCCGGTTTTCCGGCTGATCCTCGGCGATGAGGATGCGGTAGGCTGGCTGGCCGGGTGCGAGGCCGATCACCTCTTCAGCTTGCCCCTCGCTTACCAGGGTGCCGGTACCGGCCTCCTCCGCCAGTTCCGCCGGCAGCTCAACGCGGAAGATGGAGCCCTTGCCCACCGTGCTTTCGACGCCCATGGTGCCGCCCATCAGTTGCACATACTGGTGCGAGATGGTCAGCCCCAGGCCGGTGCCTTTTTGCGTGCCCGCCCCTCCCAGTTGTACGAAGGGCTGGAACACTCGCTGCTGGTCTTCACGCGCGATACCGGGGCCGGTATCCTCGACCTCAATCAGCAGGTGATCGCGGGCGTTGTGCTTTACGCCCAGGCGGATGGTCACGCCGCCATGCTGCGTGAATTTCACCGCGTTGCCCACTAGGTTGACCAGCACCTGGCGCAGGCGTGCCTCGTCGCCCTTGATGTAACGCGGAAAGGCGGAGGACTGGTCGAGCAGCAGTTGCAGCCCTTTCTGCTGGGCGCGCAGCCGCATCATGTCCGCCACGTCCCGCACCATGGCGCCGAGGTCGAACGGCGCGTTCTCCAGTTGTATGCGTCCAGCCTCGATTTTGGCTATTTCCAGCACATCGTCGATCAGGGTCAGTAGATGCTCGCCGCTGCGGTTGATGATGCCGAGGCTCTCCCGCTGGCTTTCTGTCAGTTGCGGCTCGCGCCGCATCATGGCGGAAAAACCAAGAATGGCGTTCATCGGCGTGCGCAGCTCGTGGCTCATATTGGCCAGGAAGACGCTCTTCGCCTTGTTCGCCGCCTCGGCCGCGTCGCGCGCCAGGACCAGTTCCGCCGTGCGCGCCGCGACGACTTCTTCGAGGTGATCGCGATGCTGGGTTAGTTCGTGTAGGATGTTGCGATGCTCGGTGATGTCGTGGCCGATGCCCAGCACGCCGATCGGGCTGCCGTCCGGGGCGGCCATCGGCACCTTAGTGGTTTCCAGGAGCACCCGGCGGCCGTCGGCGGCAAAAGTAACCCACTCCTCATTTGTGCGCGGCTTGCCAGCGGCGATCGCCTCCCTGTCTTTTTGCCTGAAGAAGTCGGCTTGTTCCTTCTCGACAAAATCATAATCGGTCTTACCAACGATCTCCGCCTCACTGGCGCCGTATAAGCGTTCAAAGGCCGAATTGCAGGAAAGATAGACCCCGTCGGCGTTTTTCAGCCAGACGAGATCGGGAATGGTCGACACCAGCGAGCGCAGATGGGCGCGCTCAACCACCAGTGCCTGGGCGACTTGGCGTATCGGATTGCCGAAGTAGGCGCTGATCCGCAAGGTGATGTAGATGCCCCCCATGAGCAGCGCCGTAACCACGACGGCCATCAAAAAGAGGCCCTTTTCGAGGGCGCGCTGGCGATCGACTTCGGAAATGCCGACTTGAATGACACCCATCACGGCGTTGTCGTAGCCGCCGCGATAGGGAAGGCTGACCTCGCGCACCGGTTCGCCTGCGAACTCGTACTGGCGCACCTGCGGCGACGATTGCCCATCCAATACTGCGCGCACCGCCGCCAGCGCAGCCGGATCGACCTCCTGGTCGTTCCGTGCAGGGTCGCTGTCTGCCATGATCCGGCCCTGGCTGTTGACAAGGCGCAGATAGAGAATGCCCGGCTCTGCTGCCTTGATGTCCTCAAGCATGAGACGGGCGTGGTACTTACCGGCAAAACTGACCCGGCTGACTGCATTTGCCAGAACGCCGGTGGTCAAGCTGGACAGCCGGTCCTGCTCCATCTCCATAACTCCGCGCAGATACGCCTCGCCGGCCAGCAGCACAGTGACCAGCAGGACGAAAATCAGGCCACCAAAGGACAGCGCAAGGCGCCGGTCGACATTCGCCAAGTTGGGCAGTGCATAGCTATCCTGGGCGGTCAAGGGTATCATTGATACTTGACTGTGCCCCGCCATATGGGCTCCTTTGCTGGCCAAGGTTTTTTGAATGGCGCCGGTATGGGGCCGAGCCAGCCCGGATAACGTTCAAGCGTTTCCCTCGTGATCGGAAACACCGGCACCAGGATGTGGCGAGCCACCGGCTGGCCGCGCACAACGGCATAAGCTGCCTTCATCGCTTCAGCGCCCAGTGGACCGCAGAACTGGGCCGTATCGATGCGGGTCAGGCGGCCTGCGCGGATGTTCTCGACGGACGCCGGATCGCCGTCAATGGTGGCGACCGCGATTTCGTTGCGGCCAGCCTTGGCCAGCACGTCCACCACGGCCAGGCCGCCGCCGTCGTTGACCGTGAAGATGGCGTCAATGCTGCCCTTTGCCGGGAAGTCATGGAGGATACTTTCCCCCGCCTTGCGGCCGGAAGCCGGTTCCACGGCCTGATAGGTCTTCAGGATAGTGAAAGGCTTACCGTAGTCACGCAGCGCATCGAGAAAGCCGTCAAGCCGCTCAACCGTGGAGGACACCAGGGGGTATTCCACCAGGATCAGCTTCAATGGTGCCGGGCCGGGGAACTGCGCCACCAGATACTCGCCGCCCAGATAGCCGGCCTGGCGGTTATCTGACGTAGCATAGGCGGCCAACCGGCCCCCGCTGATATATTGGTCGTAGGCTACCACGGGGATTCCGGCGTCGTTTGCCGCCTTGAGTGGCGCGGCCAGCGCCGCGTTGTCGGTCGGCTGCACGATGATGACGTCCGGCTTGGCCGCCAACATTGCCTGCATCTGCTCAATCTGGCGGTCGACGCCGGCTGCACCATCGCCGGCAACCTCGGGCAGCAAACTAACCCCGCGCTCGCCGCGACTGGCGGCAGCCGCGTTGATGCGACTGGCTTCCGCTTCCAGTCCTTTGCGCATGGCGGCCTGGCCGGGAATGTTCATCGACCAGTACAGCACGCCAACGCGAAACGGCTGGACCAAATCCTTGGCCTCGACCGCACCAAACTGACATAACAGCGCTAGAAAAAAGACCGTCAAGCGAAGTAGCATCTAAACCTCCTCGACGCGGATAGTGGCGCGGTGGCACCTACGCCCCACGTTTCATGTATAAATCAAAGGGCATATTACGGGTTGCCTGGCCTGAGATCACCTCCATCCCCGGCAATTCCTTCGCGGCTTCTTCCACCCAGCGCTTAGCCGCATCGTAATAGGCGATCCCCACCAGCTTGGGCACGATCATGGCGCGGTATTTTGCCTCTGCAGCACAGGGGAGAAGCATGCTCACCAAGAGGGCGGGCGGAAAAGCTGCTTTCGGGAATCTGTACATGCCGCATCCGCGCTTGACTTTAGCCGGGAATCCTGCGGCCAGTTTCATTGACAACGGTGAAAGAAGACCAAACGCCGGTGCGAAGGCGCGTCCTGCAATCGAGGTGTCTCCGAAAACAAGCTCCAACCGGGGCTGGTTGCCTCGTTACCGAAAAGTCACCATCGGTGACGCACATTCGAGTAAGCGCTGCCCTTGCCGTTGACCGGCCCGGCAGCCTTCAACACAGCCTGAGATAGCTTGCGGTTGCTTAAGCACCAGAAAGTAGGGAATGGGCGAACTCCTTCGGCGATCGAGCCGGGGGAGGGAAATTGGTTACGTTCCCGCGGTTGCAAGTCCGGACCAGCGTCCGGGCGAACGTTTGCGTCTTGTGTGCAATCGTTTAGCAAAAGCGGGGGAATTGCCGTGAGGAGACTTCTCATTTGCGCAGCCGTGCTGGGCGGCTTCGCCGCCTCGGCGCATGCGGCTGAGCAGGGCATTGAAGGCCTAAAGGATCCGCTGCCGGATAGCCTGACTTATAAAGGCGTCACCATCTACGGGACGATCGACGTTGGCTATGCCTACCAGACGGCGGGCCTTCCTTTGGGCGCCAGCTTCCATCCGGGGCTCAGTTGGGAAGCGAACGGCACCGGCCTCCACCCGATCTCCACTCTGGTCAACAATGCAGCATCGCTATCGCAGATTGGCGTGAAGGTCGAGGAGGCTTTGGGCATGGGCTTCACCGCCATCGGTAAGGCCGGTACCGCCTTTGACCCGGTCTCGGCTGAGCTTGCGGACGTCTGCAAGAGCCTGGTTCAGGCTGCGAACGGTTCGAAAACCGCGAATGGGGACGGCCCCCTTTGCGGTCAAGCATTCAACACCGAAGTCTACGCCGGTTTGAGCAACTCCGCCTACGGCATGCTCACGGCCGGCCGTCATGCCTCGCTGACGAACGCAGGTGCTGAGGGCTACGATCCGAACCGCGGTTCCCTCGCCTTCTCGTTGATCGGTTACGCCGGGGGAGCAGTTAACGGCATAGGCGGCCCGGAGACCGCTTTTTGGGATAATTCGGTTAAATACACCTACCAATACGGGCCCGTA
>JBNKTW010000163.1:0-15608 GCA_050298295.1 Rhodomicrobiaceae bacterium | reverse complement strand
GGGCCATTCTACAATTCCCCGGCCGATGTTTTACCAACTCCATTCCCGCCCCGCTTGTCCAGGCGCTTCCCGCTTCAACGCCGCGAGCTTCCGCTGATTGACCATACAGGCGCAGTGTTCCACCATCTGACGCGATTGCCCAGTGATGGATGAAACTCCGGCATTCGTGCAACCTGCTTCAAGCAGGAAGACGGCGGCGGATTTACGCAAGCCATGGAACACCAGCCCCGCATTCCGCGGCGGTGCCATCGCCGGGCGCGGCATTTTTTTCCGCCACGGCGCGCGGATGCCGTCCCGTGTCCAGGGCACCCCGCGCGTGCTTGCCGGGATCGTCAAGGCGTGGCGCGGAATCTCAGCCATAACCGGCAATAGCTCCCGATGCATCGGTATCCAGAGCTTCTTGCCCGTCTTATCATGTGTGACGGAAATCACGCCCTGCCCGCAATCGCTTCACGGCATCGCAATGTTATCGCCGGTCCGCCTTGGGCGGCATTGCGGTGCGCCGCCACACAACACCCGCCGGGAATGTACGGAAAAAAAGTTGCCCTACGGGAAAGGTGCTGATAAGGTCTGCGCGTCACCTCTCCGTGGACCAAGCGTATGCCACTCGCACTCCTCAAGGCCGGTTTGTCCGGCCGGTCCAAGCTTCCCCCCAGGGAACTCCCGTCCACCCCCGCGCTTAAAAAAACCTACGACGTGGTAATCATCGGCGCCGGCGGGCACGGCCTGGCCGCGGCTTATAATCTTGCCAGGCATTGGGGCGTCAAGTCCATCGCGGTGATCGACAAGGGATACATCGGCGGCGGCAACACGGCGCGGAACACCGCAATCATCCGCGCGAACTACCTGACGCCCGAAGGGGTGCGCTTCTACAAGGAGTCGATGGAACTTTTCGAGACGTTGAGCCAGGAGCTTGACTTCAACGTCATGTACACCCGGAAGGATCACCTGACCCTGGCCCACACCGACGCCGCGATCCGCACCATGCGCTGGCGGGCGGAGGTGAACAAGCATCTCGGTGTCAGCAGTGAATTAATTTTCCTCGAAAGAATCGCCGAAATCGAGCCCACGCTCAATCTGGGGCGCGGCGTCCGCTATCCGGTGCTGGGCGCGCTCTACCACCCGGTGGGCGGCACCGCCCGGCACGATGCCGTCGCCTGGGGCTATGCGATCCGCGCCGCCCAGCTCGGCGCCGAAATCCACCAGCTAACCGAAGCCACGGGCTTCACCATCGAGGGCGGGCGCATAACCGAAGTCCATACCAGCCGCGGCAGCATAGGCTGCGGCAAGGTGCTGCTCGCCGTGGCGGGCGCAACCAGTGTGCTCGCGGCAAAGACCGGCCTTAAGCTGGCCATCCGCACCGTGCCGCTGCAAGCCTGCGTGTCGCAGCCGCTGAAGCCCTTCCTCAACGCCGTCATCGTTTCGGGCAGCCTCCATTGCTACATCTGGCAATCCCAGCGCGGCGAACTGGTTATGGGGGGCGCGGTGGACCCCTATCCCGTCTATTCCACCCGCTCGACCCTGGATTTCAAGGAAGGGCTGATGGCCCACATGCTGGAGCTGTTCCCCTTCCTCGCAGAAGTGAGGGTGATGCGGCAATGGGCGGGCATGGCGGACATGACGCCCGACTTCGCCCCGGTCATGGGCAAGACCCATCTCGACAATTTCTACATCGACGCCGGCTGGGGCACCTGGGGCTTCAAGGCCACGCCGGTCTGCGGCAAGCGCATGGCGGAGTGCATCGCGACGGATAGCCAGCCCGGAATCCTCGCCGCTTTTCATCATGGCCGGTTCGGCCGGTTCGAGCAGGTAGGCGAGGCAGGGGCCGCCTCGGTCGGATCGTGAGGGACATCCGGTGAAGATCATGACCTGCCCGCTGAATGGGCCGCGCAACATCTCGGAATTCAGCTATGGCGGCGAGGTGAAGACCCGCCCGTCGCCGGGCGCCAGCGCGGCAGCCGTGGCTGATTACGTCTTTCACAAGGAAAATCAGCCGGGCATTGCCCGCGAATGGTGGTTCCACATGCCCACCTCCTACTGGTTCATCGCCGAGCGCAATCTGGCCACGGACGAAATCGTGCGCACTTACCCCGCCTCGGAGATCTTTCCCGAAGGAGGGGAAACATGATAAGTCCCCGCCTGCCCGAGCCCTACGGCCAGTTTATCGACCGCAGTCGGCTGGTCGCCTTCACCTTCGAAGGCCAGCAAGTTCATGGCTATGGCGGCGATACCATCTCAAGCGCGCTTGCCGGCAGCGGGCGGTGGCTTCTGTCGCGCTCTTTCAAATACCACCGGCCGCGCGGCATTCTTTCCGCCGCAGGGCTTGAAGCCAATACCATCGTGCAGGTTGGCGTGGAACCCAACGTTCTGGCTGACCGCCGCGCCATCGAACCTGGGATGACGGTCCGGGCCGTCAATACGTTCGGCAGCCTCGGCCGGGATTATGGGCGTGTCCTGGAAAAGTTCAGCCGCTTTCTGCCGGTGGGCTTCTACTACCGCACCTTCTACACGCCGCGCATCGCCTGGCGCTTCTGGGAGCCGGTCATCCGCCGGCTGGCGGGCCTTGGAACCGTGGATGTTTCGGCCCCGCACGGCGAGTACGATAAAGCCTACCTCTTCGCCGATGTGGCGGTAATTGGCGGCGGTATCGCCGGGATGGCTGCTGCCCTGGAGGCAGCCGCGGCCGGCGCTGAAGTGATCCTGATCGATGACGCTCCACGGCTGGGCGGCAGCCTGCTATTCACGCGGCCGGACGAAAATGTAAGCGCCATCCGCGCCACGGTCGAGGACATGGCGGCAAAGGTGGCGGCGGATGGTCAAATCACCGTGCTTTCCGGGGCCACCTGCCAGGGCGTCTTCGCGGACAACTGGCTGTCCGTTACCCGTGGCAACCGCCTGTACAAGCTGCGCGCCACTGCGATCGTGGCGGCAACCGGCGCTTATGAGCAGCCGGCGGTGTTCCGCAACAACGACCTGCCTGGCATCATGCTGGGCACGGCGGCTCAACGGCTGATACATCTTTGGGCGGTCAAGCCCGGAAATCGCGCTGTCGTGCTGGCGGCCAACGCCGATGCCTATGGCGTCGCGCTCGACTTGCTGGACGCCGGTGTTGCGGTCGAGGCCATCGCCGATCTGGGGCAGCCGCGTGAGGACGATGGCCGGGTGGCCGCGGTTCGCGCGCGCGGGGTGTGCATTCTTCCAGAGACTACCGTCGCGGAGGCAATCGAGGCTTCCTGCCACGTTGCCGCCGTGCGGCTGGCCCCAGTGACCGGCCCTGGCCGTTGCGGCCCCGTAAGCGAGGAGATCGCCTGCGACCTTGTCTGCGTTTCGGTGGGCTACATCCCCAGCACCCAGCTCCTATCCCAGGGCGGAGCCCGCCTCGTTCCGGACGAGGCAACCTGTATGCCCACGGTCGCCGCTCTGCCACCGGGACTGTTCGCAGCCGGTTCGGCTGGCGGAATGTGGAGCGTTGAGCGCTGCCTTGCGGATGGCCGCCGCTCCGGCCTTGCCGCCGCCGCTCATGCGGGCAAGAATTGCGCCGTGCCCGGACCGCTCGTGCCGGACTCCGCCGGCCTCACCTGTCCCAACCCCATTTTCCCCCACCCGAAGGGCAAGGATTTCATCGAGTTCGACGAGGACGTTCAGGTCAAGGACATCCTCGACGCCGCCGCCATGGGCTGGGACCACATTCAACTGCTCAAGCGCTTTTCGACGGCCGGCATGGGGCCGAGCCAGGGTAAGCTTTATAACGCCCTGGTTCAGAAGGTGCTGTCTGGCGTCACGGCAAGCCCGCCGCCGGCGGTGGGCACGATCACCATCCGGCCGCCTGTTTCCGGCGAGAAGCTGGGCCACCTCGCGGGCCGGGGCTTCGAGCCGGTGCGCCTGACCGCCATGCACCACCGCCATCTCGCGGCGGGCGCGCGGATGATGCCGGCTGGCGCCTGGATGCGCCCCGCCTTCTATGGCAGCGATATGGAAACAGCCGTCCAGGCGGAGGTTCTGGCCGCCCGCCGGAGCGTTGGCCTGATCGACGTTTCCACCCTCGGCGGGCTGGACGTTCGCGGCCCGGACGCCGCCCGCTTCCTGGAGCGCGTCTACACCTGGACTTACGCAAAGCTCGCGGTTGGCCGCGTCCGTTACGTGTTGATGCTGGATGAGACCGGCGCCATCATCGACGATGGTGTCGCCGGGCGGCTGCATGAACGCCATTTCTACGTTACGGCCACAACCGGCGGCGTGGACCGCGTCTTCCGCCTGATGCAGTTCTACAATGCCCAATGGCGGATGAAGGTGGACATCGCGAACGTCACGGCGGCTTATGCGGGCATCAACCTGATCGGCCCGCGCTCCCGCGAGGTTCTGGCGGCGCTGGGCACGGACGTTGATATCCGCCCCGAGGCTTTCCCCTATCTCGGCATCCGGACGGGCAGCGCTGGTGGAATCGCCGTGCGGGTGATGCGTGTCGGTTTCGGCGGCGAGCTGGGCTACGAGATCCACGTCCCGGCCAGCCGGGGCGAAGAGCTGTGGGACAAGGCCATGGCGGCGGGAGAGCCCTTCGGCATCCGCCCCGTGGGCGTCGAGGCTCAGCGCGTGCTGCGGCTGGAGAAGGGCCACATCATCGTGGGGCAGGACACCGACGCCCTGACGCATCCGGCCGAGGCGGCGATGGGCTGGGCCATCGGGCGCAAGAAGGCGGATTTCATCGGCAAGGCGGCGATGGACTTGCTGGAGGCCAAGGGCATCACGCGGCGCCTGGTGGGGTTCGTCTTGGCCAATGACGCAGGCCCTGTGCCTAAGGAAAATCACCTCGTGATCCGCGGCGGCGATATCGCCGGGCGGGTTACCTCGGTTGCCCGCTCGCCCGCGCTGGGAAGGGTCATCGGGCTCGCCTATGTGGCGCCGGATCAGGCTGAATCCGGACAGAGTTTCAGCATTCGCGTTGACGGCGGCGTTATGGTGACCGCCCAGGTGGTGCCGCTCCCGTTCTACGATCCCGGCAACAAGCGGCAGGAGATGTAAGCCATGCGCGCCAGCTTCGTCCGCGTGCCCCTGGCCGCTTCCGGCGCCGTTACGGTGGAGGAAATAGGCGGCGGCCTCGTGGCCACCCGTGTTCCCGGCGAGAACCCCGCCGCGCCGGTGGTGCTGCGCGATCTGTCGCCGCTGCCCCGCGCGGGGTTCAAGGGCGCCGAGACGGCGCGCTGGCTGGCCGCTCAGGGGCTCCAGTTCCCCGGGGCGCACAATTGGGCCACCGCGCAGCCGGACGGCGCTTTGCTCGCCCGCCTATCACCCGGTGAATTCCTCCTGCTGGGGCGGATTGATGGCGAGCCCTGCGCGGTGGAGCGCCTGCAAGCGGCATGGTCATGGGAGGCCGGGGCCGGCATGTGTTTCCCGGTGCCGCGCCAGGACAGTCACGCCTGGTTGCACCTGGGCGGCCCGGAAGCGCCCGGAACCATGGCCAAGCTCTGCGGCGTTGATTTGCGGCCTCACCGCTTCCCCGCCGGCTCCATCGCCCAGACCTCGGTGGCGCGGCTCAACGCTATCGTTATCGCGCACGCGGGCGGGTTTCATCTGCTGGCCGATAGTGCCTCGGCGGAGTATTTCTGGGAGTGCCTCGCGGATGCGATGATTGAGTTTGGCGGCTCCGTGGCCGGGACCGCTTCCCTGGCTTCCGTATAGTCCCAGATCCGGCAGTTGCAGCCGCAACGGGCCCGAAAAGACAAGCGGAACAGCCAGCCTGGCATTCCTGGCGCGTTACCGGGCGGATGAGGCAAGAGCGGGGATATTCCGCGGCGCTGTTCCCGCGAAGGAGGGCGCGAACGGGCGCGGCCTTGCGTTCAACGCAGGTCGAGGGCGCTTAGCGTAACGGCAAGCTCCGGCGCGAACGCGGGAACCAGCTCCGCGCCGGGGCCGTGATCCGCGATATCGGGATAGCCCTGCGGCGAGGGCCGCCTGTGGACGCGCGTCTCAAGCCGCACGGCATGGATCACCCACAGCTCCGGGACGCCGAAGCTCGCATACAGCGCGGCCTTGGGCCCGATATCGTAGGCGTAGCTCGAATCCGCGATCTCCACCGCGAAATGCGCCGTATCCGCTCTCAAGCCCCTAATACCCACTACCCTGTCGAAAAAAATAAAATCGGGTTCCAAATAGGTATCGGGCGACAGCCGGAAGGTGGTTTCCGGAACCAGCCTGAAGTGCTTGGGAAGCCGTTCCAGCCAATATTCGAGGAGAGCCGCTTTCATAATCTCGTGATGGCTGCCTTTCGGAGACATCGGCACCACCTCCCCGCCGATCAGCTCAATGCGCTCGTCCTCATCCAAAATGCCGGCCGCGACCATCGCCTCAAGCTCGGCCACGGTGAAACGCCGCCGCGGCAAGCCCTCCGCCGCTTGCGTTATTGGCTCCAAATTCCGGCCGCGCAGTTGCATCGCTGTCATGCCGCCATTCTACCGCATCCACGCCAGCCCGGAAAGCCCTCCGCCAAGGGCTGCCCGCAACCGCTTGACAATCCCGCGCGCAGCGGTAACATGTTACCCATGACCGGGACCGATGCACAGCCCTCCTCAAAACCCCGCCGCGCCGCGAACAAGATGCGCGTCTACCGCGCCAAGCTGCGCCGCCAGGGCCTGCGGCCGGTACAGTTGTGGGTGCCCGACACCAGGGCGCCCGGCTTTGCCGAAGCCTTGAGGCGGCAGTCGCTGCTCGTCTCGCGCTCCGCCGGCGAGGAGCGGGACATCGCCTTCGTCGAGGGGCTGCTTGCCGAAAATTCCGATCTGCCTAAGCCATGAGGCGGGGCGATATCGTCACGGTTGCCTTCGCCGGCGATTTTGGCAAGCCGCGCCCGGCGGTGATCGTGCAATCCGATTACCTCAACGATACGCATGCGACGATCCTGCTTTGCCCGTTCACAAGCGAACTCGTGGATGCGCCACTCATCCGCATTCCCGTCGAGCCTTCGGAAGAGAACGGCTTGCGCGCGCACTCGCAAATCATGGTGGACAAGGCGGCGCCGGTGCGGCGGGAGAAGGCCGGCCCGCATATCGGCGTTCTCGAACCGGAGACACTTATCCGGCTGAACCGGTCGCTGGCGGTGATCTTCGGCCTTGTAGGCTAAGCCAGGCCAGAAAAAACGGCCCGCCTCCGGCGGGTCTCTTTCGCGCGGCGGATACGGCAACCCTCCAGTAACATAACTGAGCACAGCGCCGGTTTGGAAAAGCGCCTGGACGCTGCTGTGGACGGCGAAGCCGCCCTCCGCTTGGCGGCGCCTCCCGCGCCGCCCGCTCCAGGCTGCATCGCCTTGCCCGCTGTCACTGTTCACTTAAGAACTCGGGCACAGCGGAACCCGGCGTAGCTGTAGCGGTACCCCGGGGGAAGGATGTAGTTCCGGCAAGCGGCACGAACATTCCTCGCATGGTCGTCCCATGACCCGCCACGCAGGACGCGGAGCACAGTGGCTCCAGTGAGCCAAGCGGAACCATCGGCGGGGGCACCTTTGTAATCGCTGTGCCAGCGATCTTCCACCCACTCCCACACATTACCGTGCACCTGGTACAATCCCCAGGGGTTCGGCTTGAATGACCGCACCGGAACCGTCTTCTTCCGGTACTCCCCCTTCGCGCCGCCATTGTAGGGATAATACCCATTATAGTTCGCCTGATCCGTGGTGATCGTCTTACCCCACCAGAAGGGCATTTTCGTCCCGGCCCGGGCCACATATTCCCACTCGGCCTCGCTGAGCAGCCGGTACTCCTTGTGCGTCTTGCCCGAAAGCCATTCCACATACGCCTTGGCGTCGTTCCAGTTCACATTGATGACCGGCCTGCTACCCCGGCCCCAGCCACTATCTCTAGGTTTGTAGCCGCCGCACCCGCCATCCGCCACGCAGGCGTCCCATTCCGCGAACGTCACCGCGAAGCGCCCAACCGCGAAGGGCTTCGCGATGCGCACCTCGTGCTGTGGGCCTTCGTCTTTGTAACGCCCCGGCTCGCTTGAGGGAGAGCCCATGGTGAAGCTGCCCGCCGGCACCACCACCATCTCGGGGCAATCGGGGCAATCCTTGAAGCTCTCGCCCGAGCCCGGCTTTATGCAAGGCTTCTTGCCGGACGCCACGGACACGAGCAGGCCGTCGCACGCTGGCTCTGGCGGGATCGCAAGCCCTGTCTTAGGCACAACTACCACGGTTTGCTGCGCCATTGGCTTCGGAGAAGCTGGCGGCGCCTGTGGCGTAATGGTCGCGGTTAGCTGCTCCGCTGGCTTCGCTGTTTTGGGCTGCGAATTGCTGCCCCAAGGCCACCAGGACGCGCTCTTGGCGCGTTCAAGTTCCGCCAGCCGCGCCTTCGCGAAGCTGGCGTAGACGCTATCGGGGAAGCGGCGAGTGAATTCCTTCAACACCGCCTCGCTTTGCGAATTCTGCACCAGGCTCCACGCCTGCGCATCGGCGGACCACGGCGGAGCGGAGCCGCCGGGCGCGGAGTTGAAATAGAACTTTGCCCTAAGCGCGTTGTTGTCCCACGGAACCTGCCTATTGCCCGTGGCGGTCATCACCGCGTTGCGCACTCCGGTAAGCATCGACAGCACATCCTCGCCCGGCGTGCCGAGGGCTTTGACCAGCGGGCCGGAGTAGGGCGAGTTGCGGCCTTTGCCGTCGAGCGCGACGTTGCCCGGCTGCGTCGAGAAGCTGATGAGCGTGCCCGCGCCGGATTCCATTGAAGCAAGCCCGCGTCCAATGCTGGCGGAGCGTGTGCCGAGCGCGCGGGCGAGGTTGCGGGTGAGCGGATTGTTGCGGCAGGCGTCGAGGAACAGGATGTTGGTTTTCGCCTCGCGTTCCATGGTGCGCTGTACGAGGTCCAGCCGCACGGCTTGGAAGTCGAGTGCGGCGGCGGTTTCGAGCGAGGCGTCAACCGGCACGAGGTAGTTCACGCCCGCGACTTGCAGGCCGTGGCCGGAATAGTGGAACACGCCCGCTTCGGCCCCGGAAAGCGCGTTGGCAAATTCGAGGATCTTGCGGTCCATGGCGCTCTTGCCGAGGTCGGTGCCGAGGATGACCGTGAAGCCCAGCGCCTCAAGCGCGGCGGCCATGTCCCGCGCGTCGTTCTTGGGGGTCGTGAGTGCGGGTGCCTTGGTGTAGGCCGCGTTGCCGATGACGAGCGCCACGCGCTTGCCCGCGAGCGCGGCGTGGCCGGCGAGGGCCAGCGCGCAGACGGCCAAGACGATACGCAATCCCCTCCGCAACATGCCGTGCCCCACAAGCCGGACTATTCAATTTTCGCACAATGCCGCAAGGTTCGCGGCAGCGCAAGCGGCGGCTGGGAGGCAGGTGCCATGAACCGGGGGCGCAACCCCTCACCCCAACCCTCTCCCAATGGGAGAGGGAGTTCCGCCGTGCCCGTTGAGAAGGCGTCCCTTCTCCCACAGGGAGAAGGACAGGATGAGGGGTTGCGCCCCAGGTTCTTTGCCCCCAACGCTTCCTTACCATCCCGTAAACGCGCGCAGGCGCGGCATCATGGTTAATGCGCGGGTGGTTAACGCCGCACTCTCATGCGCAATTTATGCGCATTCCGGCGCGATTTTCCGTGTTTTCGCGCGAATTTCACGTTTGCGGAATCCCGTTAAATATACCGGCGGTTTAAGTGTTAACGGCGAAACGGTGCGTTTTTCCGCTCCGGCGGCGAGCGCCAGCCAGGAATATCCGCGCAGAATCAGTGACATAGCGCGCCGTTAAAGCTTCAGGAAGGAGCTTCCGCGACAATGTCTTCTAAATAAGGACAGCGGCATTCATGCCAAAATCACCAGAAAGCGCAAAAATGCAGTTAACAACTACTTAGGAAGGCGGCCGCCCCAGCCGGCGCCGCCGCCCTCCCGGTGGCGTTTCGCGGCCGCGCGCTACTTCCCGAACTCGCGCACATCGGCGAAGCGGCCGGCGATGGCCGCCGCCGCCGCCATGGCGGGCGAGACGAGGTGCGTGCGGCCCTTGAAGCCCTGCCGGCCCTCGAAATTGCGGTTCGAGGTCGAGGCGCAGCGTTCGCCGGGTTCCAGCCGGTCGGCGTTCATGGCCAGGCACATGGAGCAGCCCGGCTCGCGCCATTCGAAGCCCGCCGCGAGGAAGATCTTGTCGAGGCCCTCGGCTTCGGCCTGCTCTTTCACGAGGCCCGAGCCCGGCACGACCATCGCCTTGACGTTCGCCGGAACCTTGCGGCCGCTGGCGATGGCGGCGGCGGCGCGCAGGTCTTCGATGCGCCCGTTGGTGCAGGAGCCGATGAACACGCGATCGATGGCGATGTCCGTCATTTTCGTGCCGGGGGTGAGGCCCATATAGGCGAGGGCGCGGGCGATTGCCGCGCGCTTGCCTTCATCGCCGGCCGCCGCGGGATCGGGCACCACGCCGGTGATCGCCACCACGTCCTGCGGGCTGGTACCCCAGGTGACCAGCGGCGGCAGCGCGCTCGCGTCGAGCCGCACCTCGCTGTCGAAAGCGGCGCCCTCGTCCGAGGGCAGGCTTTCCCAATAGCGCCGGGCCATGTCCCAGGCGCCGCCTTTCGGCGCGCGCGGACGGCCCTGGATATAGGCATAGGTCTTCTCGTCGGGCGCGATCATGCCGGCCCGCGCGCCCGCCTCGATGGACATGTTGCAGACCGTCATGCGGCCTTCCATCGACAGCGCGCGGATCGCTTCGCCAGCATATTCAATGACATAGCCGGTGCCGCCGGCGGTGCCGATCTGGCCGATGATGGCGAGCGCGATGTCCTTGGCGGTGACGCCCCCGGCAAGCGCGCCGTCCACCGTCACGCGCATGTTCTTGCCCTTCTTCTGGATCAGCGTCTGGGTGGCGAGCACATGCTCGACCTCGCTGGTGCCGATGCCGTGGGCGAGCGCGCCGAACGCGCCATGCGTGGAGGTGTGGCTGTCGCCGCAGACGATGGTCGTGCCGGGCAGCGTGAAGCCCTGCTCGGGGCCGACGATGTGCACGACGCCCTGGCGGTGGTCCAGCTCGTTGAAATAATCGATGCCGAATTCCGCGCAGTTTTCGGCCAGCGTGCGCACCTGCAGCGCCGCCTCGGGGTCTTCGATGCCGTGGCTACGGTCCGTGGTCGGCACGTTATGGTCCACCACTGCCAGCGTTTTTTGCGGCGCGCGCACCCCGCGCTTGGCCATGCGCAGCCCCTCGAATGCTTGCGGGCTCGTCACCTCGTGCACGAGATGGCGGTCGATATAGAGCAGGCAGGTGCCGTCCGCTTGCGTCTCGACAACGTGATCGTCCCAAATCTTATCGTATAGCGTTTTTGTCATGGCCCGTTCCGTTCAGCTCCAGCGAGCGGCGTGGATTTGCCTTGTTTTGTAAGGAGAGCGCTCAAGGAAAGCAAGGCGCTGGCGCTGGATATCACCGGCCGTGAAAACGGTTAGCCTGCAGCGGAGCTTGCCGCCAGCACAAAACTGACAGCCATGTTACTGCCTACCGGTTTGTTCCGGGGGAAGTCCGGCGTATCCTCCAGCGAAAGCTTGGCAGCGGTCCTCTCCGTCTCGGCAATTGGGGTAAATTGCGGCGTTCTGACGCAGACTCTTGTTGAGTTCCTGTTCATCTTCGGCCTAGCTTAATGGGCCGGGCATCAGAAACCGGCGACGAATGGGTAGGAGAAAAACATGAAAACGCTCATAAAGACGGCGCTGCTGGGTACGGCCCTGGTGTGGTCCGCGAACGCATTTGCCGCGGGCGACGCCGCCAAAGGGGAGGCTTTGTTCAAAAGCAAATGCAAGATGTGCCACGCCGTAGGCCCCAACGCCAAGCCTGGCATCGGCCCCGTTCAAAACGATCTCATCGGCGCCACGGCCGGCGCGCGTCCCGGCTACAAGTATTCACCCGCCATGAAAGAGGCCGGTGCGAAGGGGCTCGTCTGGACCGAGGAGTCTCTTGGCAAGTACCTTGAGAATCCCAAAGCTGTGGTGCCCGGCACCAAGATGGTTTTCCCCGGCTTGAAGAAGGCGGAGGACCGTGAAAACGTTATCGCCTATCTGAAGACACAGACCGGCAAGTAAGCCCAGCGGCGCATTTTCCGGTTCAACATCAGCGAGCCCTGCCCCCGCGGCAGGGCTTCGCGCTTTCCGGGGCGGACTGGCTTCCGGGTTATAGCCAGCCTTCACGCCGGCTGCCACAGTTCTGCCCTTCGGAGCGCGTTTCTTCCGCTGAGTCTGCCAAGCCATTGCGGCGCAAAAACGAGGGGACCATGCATTTCCGGTTTATCGCCACAGTTACGGCCATGGCTGCCGCGGGCGTTCTTTCCGGCTGCAGCTGGGGCGGCAGGCACGCGGGCTCTTCCGGTGATTCGGGCGGCGGGGCGCCGGTTGCCCTGGCGCCGGACAGAGGCTCCGTTCAAACGATCGCCATGGCCACCGACCAAGCCGCGCTGAGCAAGGCCATCGAGCGGGTCCGGATCACCAGGAGGAAGAGGCCAGGCAGCCCCTTCAGCCAGGCGGGCGCGGATCTGAACAGCGACGGCCGCGCCAACGCGCTCGTGCTCTTCACCGGCGAGGACTGGTGCTCGCCGCGGGGCTGTACGCTTGTGGTCTTTCAGCAGAGCGAAGTCGGGTACAAGCCCATATCGCGTACCATCGGGGTCAACGCACCTATCGCCGCTGGCCCCGGATCGAACGCGGGCTGGCGCGATTTGATCGTGAAAACCGGCACGAACAGGATGGCGCGGCTGCAATTTACCGGCGGAGGCTATCCGGTGAACGCCGCGAGCCAGCCGGATGGTAGCGAGGATTTTGCACGGTCGGAGATTTTGATCCAGCCTCAAATGGAGGATCAGGCGGCGGCGGCGCCCATGCCCGCGTTTGGCGGGGGACGGCCTCCACAATAGGCGCGCGCCAGGCGGCCGGGCAGGGGCCGTACCCTGCTTCGAAGGAGCGAAGACCATGGACCTCGACGATTTCGAACCACGCAAGGCGCCGGCAAAGCCGAAAGACCTCTCGGTTTTCTCGATAGAGGATTTGCAGGCCTACGCGGATCTGCTGCGGGCAGAGATCGCGCGCGCCGAGGACATGATCGCGAAGAAAAGCGCGCAGCTCAACGCGGCGGCCTCGATTTTCAAGAAGTAGGCGGTTGTAACCGGCGGCCGGGTGCTGATCGCAGGGCGTTACTCCTTGCCCTGTCCTTCTCCCAAAAGGGGGAAGGGACGCCCGCACGGCGGCCGCGATTGCGTCCCCTCTCCTGACGGGACAGGGTGAGGGGGTGACCCCTTGGCGCCGGGTGCGGCCTACGCTGCGGGGAATTCGAGCTTGATGCGCTCGATCTGGGGCGAGATGGGCGAGGCGCCTTCGGCAAGCGCACTATAACCCTCGCTGAGCAGTGGTTCGAGCCGCAGGATGCGGCCATAAAGCCTGTGGCTCTCGTCTATCAGCTTCCTGAAGGTTTCTGGCAACTCGCCGAAGCAATCCGGCCGGGAGCAGCTTTGCGCGGCGAGCGTAACCTTATGCCTGTGCGTATGCGCTTCGGACGCCGTGATCTCGCCCATGGCGATGGCGCGCCGGACCAGCAGCCAGGAGGCAAGCTGGGTGAGCCGGGTTGTCAGCTTGATGCTTTCGGAGGTGTAGGCGATGCTGGCCGGAGCCGCGAGGCGTTTCGATTCAAGCCGGCCTGCGCGGTCGAGATAATCGGCTGTCTCCTCGACCAGGTCCATGCCTTCGCGGTAGAGGTCCGCAAAATGCTGGGACGCTAAGTATTTGTCGCGGAAGGAAAGAAGAGCGCCCGCCTCGCGTTCTTCCACCACTTTCGAGCCTGTCATTGGTCCGCCTCACGCATTACTTACCGGTTCAACCGGGACCCGAGCCGCACATCGCACACCCCGTACCCCATGTCAGCCACCGCCCTCCTGGATGGTAAAGACGGCAACCCTGCAACGAGAGCTTACCGTAAATTAACGGTACATCAAGAACGCGGTTCAAAATCTTTGAAATTAGGGTTGCCTGTGGCGCGCCCGTCCGCATTCCCTCATTGCAAGGTAGCAAGCGCCGCTTAACTTGCGGTAAAAAGATCGCTTGTTGCAGGAACAAAGTTAAGCTGCGGGAGGAACAATGAAAACTGTCACCGTCCGCGAGCCCGGCGGCCCGGAAGTGCTCACGATGGCGGAGGCGCCGGAGCCGGAGCCAGGGCGCGGCGAGGTTCTAATAAAAGTGGCGGCGGCGGGTGTGAACAGGCCCGACATTTTGCAGCGCCAGGGGCTTTATCCTCCGCCGGCCGGCGCCTCCGCCATCCTGGGCCTTGAGGTGGCGGGCGAGGTTGCGCGGCTGGGCGATGGCGTCACGCGCTGGCGGCCCGGCGATAAGGTGACAGCGCTTACCGCGGGCGGCGGCTATGCCGAGTATGCGCTGGCGCATGAAGGCTCGTGCCTGCGCATCCCCAACGGTCTTGGCATGGCGGAGGCGGCCTGCATTCCCGAGACCTTCATGACGGTTTGGCACAACGTCTTCGAGCGCGGCGGGCTTAAGCCCGGCGAGGTTTTCCTCGTCCATGGCGGCTCAAGCGGTATCGGCACAACCGCGATCCAGCTCGCGGCGCGTTTTGGCGCGCGCGTGTTCGCGACCGCCGGCACGGATGAGAAATGCGCCTATTGCGAGAGCCTTGGCGCGGAGCGGGCCATCAACTACAAAACCCGCCCCGCGTTCGCGGCTGAAATCAAAGCGGCGGCCGGACGCGGCGCGGACGTGATCCTCGATATGGTGGGCGGCGATTATGTAAAGGAGAACATCGCCTGCGCGGCCCCCGATGGCCGGATCGTCCAGATCGCCTTCCTCAAGGGCTCCCGGGTTCAGGTTGATCTCATGCCGCTGATGCTGAAGCGCCTGACGCTTACGGGATCGACCTTGCGGCCGAGACCGCCCGGGTTCAAGGCGCATCTGGCGGGCGAGCTTGAGCGGAAGGTTTGGCCGTTGCTCGAAAGCGGGGCGGTGAAGGTGGTGGTTGCCAAGTCCTTCCCGCTCGCGCAGGCGGTGGATGCGCACCGCGAGATGGAAGCGGGCGCGCATATGGGGAAAATCGTGCTGCTGGTGGAGTAGCTCGCAAACACCATGCGGGAAACGGCGACAGTGCAGGAAACGGACTTCCCGGCGACTGGCGGCACCGTCGCTATAGTGGGGACATGACGGCCGTCGCGAACTGGCCTTTCATGTCCCGCAATGGCGCACCAATATGCCCCGCTGTGCTTGGCGCTGCCATATGACCAACTTTTCAAAGAGCTCCGCAGGTATCCCCGCGCTATGTCCGGTAGCGTTGAAGCGTTCCGCGGATGGCCGGAGGATTGCGCCGGACCGGCTGGAACGCAACCAGAACGAGAAAGTTTTACACAACTTTGACGGAACCATTGAAAAAGTTTCGCGCCATGATGGCAAAATACGGCGCACCAAGGTCCGCGCAAGCTTCACCGGAATAAAACAAGAACACAGACAAGCATGCGTCCCAGGCGATGGGGCGTCCAGTTTTTTGGCGGATGTGGAAAGAGGAGGTATGGAGTCATGAAACTCAGTCATGCGCGATTACGGTTCCCGGCACGCGGCTCAGCGAAACGCCGGTGCGCCCGCGCCGCCGGGTCCGCCTTTGCCGGTCACCGGCGTGAAAG
>JBNKTW010000162.1:0-2675 GCA_050298295.1 Rhodomicrobiaceae bacterium | reverse complement strand
GTAGGGGATCGACGATTGCTTGGCGACCTCGCGCTTGATGAGCGTGTAAACCCTGCGCCCCTCGTAGTTGAGCGCGCGCGCCATGACCTTGACGGCCTGCTTCTGCCCGAGGCTTTTGAGCTGGTTGCCGTAGCGCTTGAGAATGCCGTCAAGCGCCCGGATGGTGATAACGCTTCCAGCCATACGCCCCCCAAAAAAAGCTTAGGGCCGGAAGCGTTCTACTCGCCCCGGCCCTCATAAATCTAAGGTTTTCTCAAGAGTTGTGTTCTAACGCATGAGAGCCCCCGGGGTTCATTTCTGCGCTCGCGATTACGCGTAGAAATCGCCAATCGCAACTGTCCACAATATGCACTTTTACGCTCTACTCTTCGAAAAGTGTCCGGTCAAGGTGTTTTTTTGTTGCCAGAGCCGCGCAACGGGCGCGGAGCTTGACGATGGCGGATACGGCCGGCGCTTCAGACGCGGACGGGGACTTTGCCACGGTTGAGCGCGCCCGCGATGGCGCGGAGGTTGATGTTGCAGATTTCATAGGCTTGCGACCTTCCCCAGCCGCGCGCTTTGCAGGCGGCGCGGAAGTTACTCCCAAGAGTGCGAGCCGCCGCGAGCTGGGAGAGCATCGCCCTGGCTTTGTTGCATTTGACATGATCCGCCATCCAGCCGATTGTTTCTTCCATCATGGAAACCTGAGACGGGCTTGCATATTTTCTGCGCGTTTTGGCGTCGCTCAGCTCGGGGCAGAACTCGCGCCAGGTCTCAAGCGTTGCCACGACTTTGCTTGACGGGAACGGGGAGCCGACGCAGACGGCGGCAACCTTCGCCGCCTCGCGAAGGCGCTCAAGGACGAGTTCCGGCGTCCATTCGCCTCGGGCGCCGGCCGCGGCCTCGGCGGCGGAGACGGCCATTCGCCAGTTGCGGCGCCAGTCCGGCTTAGGCTTCAGCATCACGCCGCCTCCCCATCGAGCCAACTGGTCTGGCCGCCGTCCGCCTTCTGCTCTTGCGCCTTGCTTTTCTCGTGCTTGACGATCCAGACCCAATTCCCGTCTTTGCCAATGATCCGCTTGGTGAGGAGCGCCTGCCCGATGCGGATGCTCTCCTTCTGGACTTTGGCCTCGTCGTTGAAATCCATGCGCGCCCAGCGCTCGCGCCATTTCGCCCATTCGACGACGCGCATTCCGGCGGGAAGGCCAAGCCCGGCGGGCGCGTCCTGGCCGTGCTCAAGAAGCGCGTCGTTGAGCGCGCGCATGGCGATCTCCTGCCGGTCTGAGAGATGGCCGCGGTATTTGGCCGGCGCTTTCTTGCGCCCGCCCGCAATCTCCGATGCGCCCCCCTCCGGCGGGACGACGACGCACGATGTTTTGGGCGTGCCGTACCGGTCGCGCCTTACCTCGATCCCGCCGCGAAGGACGAAATTCCAGCACTCTCCGTCCTCGCCATCCTTCTGCTTCGCAACGCGCGCGATGCGGATCGGCCTGCCGTCCTCGTCAAGCTGCTTCTGGTCGATCTCGACAAAGACCGCGTTTTCGAGGTCCGCGAATAGGGAGGTGTGGCCGCGCACCTTGGTTCCGCCCGCGTTCAGGTGAGCGACAAGCTGGACGTGGACTTTTAGCTCCTCGCTTATCCGGTCGCAGCGGTCCAGGACGCGCCCCATGTCGATGCCGCGTATTTCGTCGGCACCGGCCGATGCTTTGGAAAGCGTGTCGATGGTGACGAGACGAAGGGGAACGCCGAAAAGCTCGTCAAACTGGTCAGACCACCTTCTGCATTCATCGATAAAGGTCTCGACCTGTTCATCCCCGTTGTAGAGGTTGATCTTTGCGGGCATGAGGATGAATGGAAGGCGCTCGCGCGGATCAAGTCCGTGATGGATGCAATAAGCCCGGATGCGGTCCTTGAGGCCGTATCCGCCCTCGCCGGCCTGATAGACAACGCCGCCGCGTTCGGTTCGCCGCCCCCAGTACGGGACGCCGCGAGCCTCTGCCATCGCCATGTCGAGGGCCAGGAACGATTTCCCGGCCTGGGATTGTCCGGCGAGAAGCGAGCGCTCACGCTGCGTCAAGACGCCCTCAATAAGCCATTCGTGCTCTGGACCCGGCACATCCAACTCCCAATAAGGGATGGCCTTGAAGGCGGAGACAATCGGGCGCGTGTTCCAGGGGACGGCATACTTCTCGACAAGATCGTAAAGGCGAGCCGAGGTTCCGCCCGCCTGCACCCAATCGAAGATGTCCTCTTTCTCGCCAAGGCGCTCGATGGCGGAAAGATCGAGGACGCGGACACGGCGGGCAACGGGGGCGGTCTTCTCGCCGGCGAGCTGCCCGTGCTTCCGGCCGGGCGCGTCGTTGTCCGGGATGATGACGATATCGGCGTCGCGGAAATGCTCGGTTAGCTCGTCCCACCATTTGCCCGCTCCCATCGGGTTGCATGTCGCCGGGATGCCGAGCTGATCGCGGGCGGCGTCAACGCATTTCTCGCCCTCGATGAAGAAAATGGTGCGCTCCTGCGCGATGTCTTCGAGCAGCTCGGGGAGGCGGTACGGGACGATCTTGCAGCCCTCAGTATTCCAGACCCATTCGCCGTCAGGACCGCGGTGCCGTTGCGAGAAGCGCTTCCTCCGCTTGCCGTTGCTATCGGCCGCCTCGTAGCGCATCGTTTCAAAGACGGGCGCGCCCCCGGCG
>JBNKTW010000161.1:0-13391 GCA_050298295.1 Rhodomicrobiaceae bacterium | reverse complement strand
GACGGGCGTTATGGCACCAACCTTGTGCTGACCTCGGCGGACGCGGCGCTTCTTGCGCGGGCGAAACTGGACCTCATCGCGCGCCTGCCGCCGGACGTTAGCTTTGGCGGATGACGGCGCGAAACACGCCGCCTTCATGATTCACGTCAGAGAAAACCTGCGGCCGGCTGCAATCTCCCGCAATGGCTTACGTATTTTTTTCAGCCCATGAAGAGGGCATCTAAGCAGGATTTCATAGGTTCGCCAACGGATGACCGCTCATGTGGCGCTTGAGGCCGTTAGCGGCCATCGGGCCAATTTCCGAAACTGACCGCTGTTGAGGGATTAGCTCCCGCACCGAGCCGGTGCTAAAGCGTCTCTCCTTATCATTTTCCACATCCACTTCTAAACGCCTGTCTGGTCTCTTACAGACTCATTGATGCAATGGTATATTTGTACGCGCTCGTTCAGGTTGGTTGTGCTCGAACGTACGCCGAGAGGGACCAGAATATGCCCACGATACCTCGCCTCGATATCAAGACGCGCATTAACCATTCACCCCACATAGTTGTCCTTGGAGCGGGTGCCAGTCGCGCTTGTTGTCCGACGGGTGACCGCAATGGGCGAAAGCTGCCGGTTATGGCGGACTACGTCGAGACGCTCGGTATAACCGACCTCATTCGTAAGGCTGGCTATGACCCAAGCGGTAATTTCGAAGCCATATACAGCTCCATCCACAAGGCCGGTCTTGAGTCGGTATTAACCGACATAGATGCCGCGACGCGTACCTATTTTACAGCACTTCAACTTCCCGACGAAGCCACGGTATACGACTATCTCGTGCTTTCGCTTCGTTCAAAAGATGTAATCGTTACCTTCAACTGGGATCCGCTCCTCATCCAAGCATACAAACGCTGGCGGCACCTCGGCGACGTCCTACCGCAGATGGTGTTCCTCCACGGCAACGTTGACCTCGGAGTTGACAGACAGGCAAAAGTGTTTGGCTTTCTGACGGACGAACCCTACCCAGGCCAGCAGCTTGTGCCAACGCCCTTGCTCTACCCCATCGACAAAAAGGACTACCAGGTCGACTCGTTCGTGGCCGAACAATGGAGGCGGGCCACAGACGGGATTGGGGAGGCCTACTACATCAGTATTTTCGGCTACAGCGCGCCCTCCACAGACGTTGAGGCGCGATCACTTCTCCTCACAGCTTGGCAAAATAATACAACTCACAGGTTGGCCCGCATCGCATATATTGATATCCGCAACGCTGTGGAGGTCCAGAATGCCTGGGCCGATTTTAACGTCTCAAGCCTTCACGGGGGTGTCGTGCCCAGTCTTGACCAGAGCATTCTCATGCGCCATCCTCGCAGGTCATGCGAAGCCTTCGCCTTCGCTACCCTGCAGCAAAATCCTTGGCAGGAGGATCCCCTCCCCCTCATCCGCTCACGGGACGAACTTGAGGCTTGGATAAAGCCCCTGGTCGAGGAAGAGGCTAACGGGAAACTAATGGGCAAGCCCTTCCACTGACATCTCCTCAGGACACTCTTTGACCGCGTCCAGCGAAAGTTATGCCTTCCCAGATGGTCCGGTTCTGAAGGTACTTCCGCCCAAATTTGCTTAAAGTCGGCATGGCAGCTCACGTACAGGTTTCCGGATGCCTGCCATGGCTGAGCCAACCGCGCGCTCCTGGCAGGCGTCCGGAAAGCGCCGTGGCACTAAATCGCTACGCGATAGCCTGCTGCTGCGGCCGCAGGCAGCTAAAATGCAGGCGAAGTAACCAATTTATAGGGTATCGCGCACCGGGCCATACTGGACTTGACCGCCGGTGCGCGGCGGCTCACGGATGGCGCGCCGCCGGCGCGGCAACGCCACCGCTTGCCATGCACGTAATCCCCATGGCCGCGAAGCTCTCCCGCGCCGCGCCGAGCGAGCCGCCCGTGTCGATGGCACCGCAGGCATCCTCCAGGATCACCACATCGAAGCCCAGCCTCCGCGCATCCTCCGCCGAGTAGCGCACGCAAAAATCGAGCGCCAGCCCGACCAGGAACACGCGGGAGAAGCCGCGCTCGCGCAAATATCCGCCAAGGCCGGTGGGGGTCACGCGGTCGTTCTCGAAGAAAGCCGAATAGGAATCGATCTCCGCGTGATAGCCCTTCCGGATGATCAGCTCGGCGTGCGGAATGTCCAGCGCCGGATGAAACGCCGCGCTCGCGCTGCCCTGGATGCAGTGATCCGGCCACAGAACCTGCGGGCCGTATGGAAGCTGGGTGATTTCGAACGGCTTGGCACCTGGATGAACCGATGCAAAGGAGCTGTGCCCCTCCGGATGCCAATCCTGCGTGAGCACTACATGCTTGAACCGCCCGGCGATGCGGTTGACGGGCGGCACGATCTCATCGGCGCCGGGCACGGCGAGAGCGCCGCCCGCGCAAAATCCGTTCTGAATGTCGGTCACAATCAGCACGTCCGCCGGGCCGGGGTGAATGGCCGTTTTCATAGCCCGGCCCGCCCGGCTATGCGCCGGTCCGTTTCGTCCGCAAGGGCGATCAGCGGTTTCGCAACCGTGACGGGGTAGCTGGCGGACGGGTCCAGGCGGCGCAGCGGTCCGGGCAGGCGTTCAAGGTTCCTGGCCGCGTGCGCTCTTATCTGACTCAGCGCCGGCGGCGGGCCGAGGCGGCGGCCGTCCTTCATGACCGGCGCGAGCAACGCCTCTCCGCGCTGATCGTCCGCTTCCAGCGACAGCACGTCCCCCGCCATGCGGCCGTCCGGCCCATATTGCCGCCAAACCTGCTTGCGGCCAGGCCAGGTCGCCTTGCCCGGAGAATGCTTGCGCCGGGGCAGGCCGTTATATTCCTCAAGTTTGTAGGCACAGTCGAGGGCCGGTTTATCGGAAGAGGTGGTCAAGCTTGTGCCGATGCCCAAGCCGTCTATGGGGGCGCCGCTCTCCCGCAAAGCCGTCAGTTCCTCATCGTCGAGGCCGCCGCTCGCGAATATCGCGATGTCCGGACAGCCGCCCTCGTCGAGAATGCGCCGGACGGACTTTGACAGCGCGATAAGGTCGCCGCTATCGAGGCGCACCGCGCCGACCTTGATCCCCTCGGGCGCCAGCCGCTTGGCCAGCGCCACCACCTTTCTGGCGGCCGCTTCGGTGTCGTAGGTGTCGATCAGCAGAGTAAGATCTTGCGGGCGCGAGCGGGCGAAAGCCTCGAAGGCCTCCACCTCGCTATCGAACGCCTGAACGAACGAATGCGCCATGGTGCCGAAAAGCGGAATGCCGAACTGCTCGCCGGCCAGCACCGAAGCGGTGCCGGCGTAGCCCGCGATATAGCTTGCCCGCGCGGCCAGAAGCCCGGCCTCGGAGGCATGGGCGCGCCTCAGGCCGAAGTCCACCAGCAGCTTGCCGGGCGCGATCAGCACATGCCGCGCGGCCTTGGAAGCGATAAGCGACTCGAAATGCAAGAGATTGATCAGCCGCGTTTCAACCAATTGCGCTTCGGGCATCGGCGCGGTGACACGGATGATGGGTTCGTCCGCGAAAAAGACGGTCCCTTCCGGCATGGCGTGCACGTCGCCCGTGAAGCGGAAGGAGGCGAGGTAATCCAGGAGATTCTGGCGGAAACGGCCAGTCGAGGAAAGCCATTCGATTTCGGCACCGGTGACGCGCAGATTCTCAAGATAGCCAAGCGCCTGCTCAAGCCCCGCCGCCATCAGGAACCTGCGGTTCGGCGGCAGTTTGCGCGTGAAGAACTCGAACACGGCCATCCCGGTCATGCCGTGATCGAGATAGGCCTGCATCATGTTGAGCTGGTAAAGATCGGTCAACAGCGCGCTATCCCCCGGCCCGGCGGCGCCGCGCCCGGCTCCGCCGCGGCATTTTCCTTCCGCACTCAAAGCCTGCCCATCTCGAACTGCTCGCAGGACTTGCCGAACAGCGCGAGCCCTTCTTCGAGGTAGTCGGCCAGGAGCGGCATCCCGAGGAGATAGCGGGCGGTGGCTCCGCGCCCCGGCTTGAAGGCGCTCGCGGCCTCTTCCCGTATGGCTGGCCAATCGTCTATCGTGTTGTCGTCCCGGCCGAGCCAGGCAAGCGCCACGAGATCGATCTGCTCGTCTTCCGAAAGATCCGCGATGAAGGAGGAAAGCTCCTGCTGCACCGGATCGTCCCGGCTGTCCTCAAGCACGGAAACCATTTGATCGTCGGATGCATTGGAGCCGGCTTCCAGTTCGCTGTTTGCATCCTTGCCGTCGTACTCGCGGGCTTTCACGACAATAAAGCACACCTGCTCCGCCGAAATCGTCAGCGCCTCGTCGGCATAGGCCTCATCGGGTTCTTCTCGTTCGCGTCGCATGGGAGCCTCCAGCACTCGCCGCCGCCCCGCAATTATTACCATGCTTGCCGTTTGCCGCGGGTTGACGCCAGTCAACGGCTTTGAAGGATATGTGGGCGCCGGGCTTAAGGTTTCGCGAACAGGTTGCCATCGCTATTCAACAGAAAGTGCACCCCAAAGTCTTCGCCGTGCCGGTTCATGGCTGCCTGGAACCACTCCGTGTCCTGCGGCGAGGCGCGCCGCAGGCGGAACCTGCGCATCTGGAACAGGGAAACAGACAAGGCTTCCAGCGTCCCATCCGCTTCACTGATATCCGCCAGGTACATAGGCGCGAGATCGCCCCGGAAGTCTTCATGCCCCGCGATCCCCTCGTAATCATTAACGAAGTCGCCGCAGCCGTATAAAATCAGCTTCCCCCGGTAGATTTCGGCGGCGCGCGCGTGGTGCGAGGAGTGGCCATGGAGAACGTCGCAGGCACCAAAGTCCACAAGCATGTGCGCGAAGGCCTGCTGCTCGCGGCGGATTTCGTAGCCCCAGTTCGCGCCCCAATGGATCGAGACAACAATAATGGCGCCCAGCGTCCGGTGGGCGTCCGCCGCGGCGGCAAGCTCCCGTGCGGTTTCTTCGGATAGATCGGGAAGGAAATTGACGCCGGGGCGCTCCTGCGTGGCCGCCCAATCCATGGGGATGCCGCTGCTTGCGTGGCCGGCGCCGAAAACGCAGACGCGGCTTGAACCGCGGCCTGCAATGATGGCGGGTTCGCAGGCTTCCGGCAGGTTTCTCCCTGCTCCCGCGGTTAAAATCCCCCTGTCCTTCAATGCGGCGAGCGTATCGAGAAGACCCGGCTTGCCCCAATCGAGAACGTGATTGTTCGCCAGCACGCAACAATCGATCCCGGCGCTGTTGAGCGCTGGCAGATTGGCCGGATTCATACGGTAGTTGATGCCCTTTGGCGCGGCCTTGTTGTAACCGGTTACCGCCGTCTCAAGATTGACGATCCTGGCGTCCGGCTTGGCCCGCGAAAGCTCCTCCAAAGCCTCGCCCCAAATCCAATCGTAGCCGGCGGGCCTTGGGATCGCTCCGCTGGCGCGTTCGGCAAGCGCGGTATAGTTGAGCGCGGACTTTGCGTAGTCTTCGTAAAGTTCAGGATTGGAGGGATGGGGAAGGATCTGATCGATGCCCCGGCCGGTCATAACGTCGCCCGCGAGGAACAGTCTCACCATGCTTCACTCCGGCGTTTCGAGCGGCGGAAACTCCTGAAAGCCAAGCTCAAGGCCGCCACTCGCCGTGCGATCCCCCGCACCCAGCGGATTGCGATGATAGGCGATCCGGGTTGCCGGAAGTTAACGGCCAGGGTGACAAATCTTCGAAACGCCAGGTGTGCTCTCCAGGCGATTGCCCGGAAGTTGAGCCGGGTCTTGGCTTGCGGCCCTTTCTTATTTGTGACCATGTGGTTAATAAACAGGCGGGGATGCCCCAACCGCTTGCGTCACAGGCACTCTTGCCTATCGCGCATACGCTTCCCCGGCATGCATTGGATGCAAGTGAGAAAGCGGCTGTATCGTGAAGGTAGCGAACCGCAAAAAGCTGCAACCCGTGTTTGGTTGTGATCAGATCCTTCTCAGCTATATATTCAATATATAGGCATACGTCTTGTGCCCAATTGTAGACAATGCCGAGGGCAGTGCATATAGGGGTAACAAATGAATAGTCTCGTTTCAAACAGCGCCTTTGCACAGGAGGTTCGCGTTTATGGCGGTGCGTCCGATGAGGAGGTCACGGAATTTATCCTGTCCACTCTCAGGGAAATCACCATCATGGCCTATTCCCAGGCTTTCACCCACGAGGAAAGGGAGCGCTTGATAAAATCGATCGAGTTGCTGGCAGGATGCATCAACGAGTCGGCCGCCGCCGCCTGATTGCGTGAAAAAATATAGACTAAGTAGCGGATTCCACTAAGGACTTCACCCCTCACCCTGTCCCTCTCCCTCTGGGAGAGGGACGCTGTTTCATCCGCAGCGGTTATTCGGGCGTCCCTTCTCCCATAGGGAGAAGGACAGGATGAGGTGTTGAATCCTTCTAATAATCAATGATTTACCACTTATTTAGAAGCGCCCATGCATGTGCGGGGACGGCGCTGCGGAACAGTCCGCGAGACTGATGCCCGGAATTCTACCCTCTTACCATATACCGGGCTTAGGGGCCGTCCAGTGAGGTGCTGCCAGACTTCGCCGTCGCGGTCGCTGACGTAGGACGTGCTCCCCAGGTGGTCCGGGTGATAGAAGTACTGGAACACCTCGCGCAGGTTGGTGGCGCCGGTGCCGTAACCCTCGCCGGTGGGGAAGGTCTCCAGCTTGGTGACGATGCGCGTCGTGCCGGCGAAGACATGCTTGGAGTTCCGCCCCAGCGCGGCGACATACCACGGATTGACATACAGCGTCTCACCACCCGAGCCGCGTTTCACCACGCGGTTAGTGTCGCCGTTCCCCGGGTCAGGCTTTCAGCCTGCCCGAGGACAAGCATATTTGAAGGTGACGGGCTGCTGGCTGCTGTCCTTGACCTGCTGCAGGCGGTTGTCCTCGTCCCAGGCCATGCGGCGGTTGGCGTAGGTGGTGGAATCCCAGCTGGCCTGGTTGCCGTTCAGATCGTAGATGAAGGCTTGGTGTGCAGGACAGCAAGGCTTTGCGAACTACAATCTAAGGCTCAACCGCTGCAGCCTCGCACTCAAAACCAGTGCATGATGCACCTTCGAGAGCGTCCTTGGCCTGCTCGCTCACAACCAATGCAAGGCCTTGTGCGCCAGGATACGTCAGCACAGCGTGGTCTTGCAAACGAGCCTCGCTAAGGACCGGCTTCACAACGAAGTCGTCCTGCCAGATCGTTCGTTTCCCGAGAGCATCGACTGGCTCAGGAAAGTGCAGAACCCAGTAGGTACGGACCTCGTTACCACGGGTCACCTGTGTCGGTAACCACTGGAGCACATCGGCGGGTGATGCTGCCGATTCCAGCACGCGACGCATCCTGTCCGAGCACAGTGGAGGGCCTAGGTCATTTGCCAGATAATCAAAAAAAACGCCATCCACAAGATCGAACTGAGGTTCAACCCACTCTGTGACTGCCCCCCGATCGGGAAGGAACAGCAGATCTTCTGACCTGCTCCGCGCCATGCCGAATTTCTCCGACTCATCATCAAAGTAGACGTCAAAATACCTCACTCCCAGCCCGCCTTTCGAAGAAGATCAGGATTGTTCCGCACCGGCTGCTTCACATAGCGATCAAACAACTCGTGGAACTTGGTCTTGTCAGTCCCGCCATCTGATTTGTTCTTTTAGCCGCCTGCTGCGTTGCAGTAAGCCGCCCAACTCCGCATCGGCTTATCCGATTCCGGTGATGATGGCCGTTATGCGTTCGCTGTCAAAGCTCTCCACGGCATCCGCGAGTTCCTTTTGGATCGCAGCGGGCAGAGCGGCCAGCTTGCCGGTTATCAGACCGGCCGGCACAGCTTCAGATTACGCGGACGCCGCCGCTGTCTGCATCCACCGGTTAAAGGAAAGGTTTATCTTGTTAAAGCACCGGTTATAGTTAATACGAACATGGTAAACATACGAAACCGGCGTCAAAAACGTGCGTATTTTGGCGAATTTTTGCTAGTTTTCGCGCGATTTTCACGTTTCAAAAATCCCGTTAAATATATTTGCATCGGTGGAATTAACCACGAAACGGTGCATTTCCGGGCGCGCGCAACCGGCGTCAAGCGAAACTTCCGCGTGCACGGTTAACGCCGGAGCGCCTGCCCGCCTTCAGGTTCAGGCATTCTTTACCACATCCTCCACCGGCTGCTCCACCCCGGCGCCGGGAAACACGCAAACAACCGCTAGCCAAGCTCGAAAACCGCATGTATATCTGCGGTGATGAACATCCCGCATGACCGTGCGTCTCCGGCCCCGAAGGCCCGGTGAGCGCGTAGCATTGCATTCTATCCGGAGTTTAGCTCGCAATGGCAGTCCCCAAGAGAAAAACGTCGCCCATGAAGCGCGGCTTCCGCCGTTCCGCCGACGCGCTGCAAGCGCCCGCCTATGTCGAGGACAAGGAGTCGGGAGAGCTGCGCCGGCCGCATCATATCGATCTCAAGTCCGGCAAGTATCGCGGACGGCAAGTGCTGGAGCCGAAAGAGGAATTCTAGCCGGCGGCGCCGGAGCGCCTGGCGGTGACGGGTTTGCATAAAGCGTGTTGCAACAGCCCCGGGAGCCTTCCATCGCCTCGATCGACCTGGACATAGAAGCGCCCCTGGCGGCGAACGCGGTTGCGGTTGAGATCGGGCTGAACGCGGCCATCGTCTCCATGATCGCGGGTGAGCCGCAGATTTTGACCGTGTGCCCTGCCGGGCGGCGCGCCGTCAAGCAGTCCCCCGCGCTGCCATTCGGCCTGTTCACACCGCTCAAGCATCGCACGCTCGAAATCGGCCTGCGCGACTGGGTGAAGGGGCAGACGGGGCTCGATCTCGGCTATGTGGAGCAGCTTTATACGTTCGGAGACCGCGGCCGGCACGCACGCCTGGGCGACGATGGCTTGCACGTCGTCTCCATCGGCTACCTGGCGCTGACCCGGTCCGCGGACACCCCGCTGGGGCCAGGCGCCGGCTGGAGCGATTGGTACGAGCATTTCCCCTGGGAGGACTGGCGCGACGGCAAGCCGCCGGTTTTAAGCCAGGAGATCGAGCCGCGGCTTGCGGAATGGGCGGGCCGGCGCGAACCGGCGGGGGCGCCCCGCAGGCCGCTGGCGCGCATGGACCGGCTGCGCATGAGTTTTGGCCTGTCGGTGCCGTGGGACGACGAGCGGGTGCTGGAGCGCTACGAGCTTCTGTACGAGGCGGGGCTGGTGGCGGAGGCGGCGCGCGACGGGCGGTCCGCGGCGGAGGATTGGGCCGCGCTGCCGGCGCTTGGGCGGCCGATGATGTTCGATCACCGCCGCATCCTGGCGACCGCGATGGGCCGGCTTCGCGGCAAGCTCAAATACCGCCCGCTGATATTCGAACTCATGCCGGAAACCTTCACTTTGTTCGACCTTCAACGTGTAGTAGAGGCGATTCTAGGGAGCTACCTCCACAAGCAGAATTTCCGCCGGCTTGTGGAGAACGCTGGCCTGGTCGAGCCGGCGGGAGGTGTTGCCGCGCGCACGGGAGGGCGGCCCGCGAGGGTCTACCGCTTCCGCAGGAGCGTATTGCTGGAACGGCCAGCGCCTGGATTTCGCGTTAAAGTTCATAATGTTGCGCGCTCAACCTAGCCGATGCAACCGTTGCCCCGTTAACACTATCGATGAGATTCAGTGCTTAATCCCCAGATTTGACGCGATTAACCACTTTGCAACCTTCTCAAAAACGGCATATTTTGGTAATACTATCCTAGTCAGTGAACGATCTTCACGCGCCCAAGTTGAGTCCCTTGAGCTACGGCAAGGACCATGGCAGGTGTGGCCACCTGCGTTAGAAATTATCATCCGGTTTGGCTAAAACTGACCCGAGCGGGGGGGCAGGGTTCAATTCCGGAAGTTCATGCTTAGCGCGAGCTTCCGCGGATTGAGGTGATGCCATCGAACCAGCGAACGAAGAGTGAGAGCGAGTATGCCCGAAAAAAACAATGCAAAACAGCGCTTCGGCTTCGAGACGGACGAGTACGTGGTTTATCCGACGCATGGCGTGGGGCGTATCGTTGCGATCGAGGAGCAGGAGATCGCGGGATGCAAGCTGGAGCTGTTCGTCATTAACTTTGAAAAAGATAAAATGACTTTGCGCGTGCCGACCTCCAAGACGAAAAGCGCCGGTATGCGCAAGCTCTCCGACGAATCCGTCCTCGCCCGCGCCCTCGAAACCCTCCGTGGCCGCGCACGCGTCAAGCGCACGATGTGGAGCAGGCGTGCGCAAGAGTATGAAGCGAAGATCAACTCTGGCGATCTTATTACTATCGCGGAAGTTGTGCGTGACCTTTACCGCTCCGACACTCAGCCGGAGCAATCTTATTCTGAGCGCCAGCTTTACGAGGCCGCGCTGGATCGCATGGCGCGCGAAATCGCCGCCGCCCAAGACGTTGATGAGTCGATCGCCATTCAAAAGGTCGCGGAGGCGCTAACGAAGGGCGGCCGGATGCAGCGCAAACAGGCGGAAGCTGCGGAAGGGCAGAAGAAGGTTGCGGCTTAGCCGCAGCTTTTTGTTCCTAACCCGGCGGAGCCGGAACCAAACAGGTTGCGCTATAATAATGGCCGGCGTAGCCGAATTGCGAGGGGCGATGCCGGAGGGGCTTGTTGAGCGCTACGATGAGCGGATTGCCGGGGTTGTTTCCTGTTTCGGCTAGGTCGTGATCACCAGGACGATCACTGGCATCTACCACGCCAAGGGCATTGACATCATTTCTCCGGGCGAACGGCATCCGCATTTTTGATTATCCGCAGTTCGCATCCCCGCTGCGTGACAAGTTCTGGGACAATGCGGCGAAGGTTGCGGAAGCCGCAGGCGCCAGGGTTGAGCGCATCACGAAGAACTACATCTGCAAGGAAGACATTGTAGCTAAGGCAATTGCCGAGCGGAGCGAGCATCCACCCATGTGATCTCCGCCATTGGAGCCTGCGGTGCCTACGAACCCTGGCACGATAAGAAGACTTACAAAACCTTCGTGCGCCCCGGCGTGGGCAGGTGCCTGCACTGCCTCCATTACCTGTTGCGTTGGAGGCCCTATGAACCGGTTTGCCCCGGTTTGACTCGCGCTAAACGGTGCGAAGCGGCGTTGACGGCCGCGAGCACGGCGCCATCGTTCGATCAGCCGGGCCGCTCATGCCGCCGCCGCCTTTGCGTCATCGAAAGGCGCACTGTCCTCCAGCATGCGATGCAGGATCACCGCAAGCTTCCTGGCCAGCGCAACCTTCGCTTTCTGCATGCCCGCCCGCTTTGCGAGCTTCATCGCCCAGCTCTTCAAGGCCCCGCCCTTAACCGGTTTGGTCAGGATGACATGGGCGGCTTCGTAAAGCACCACGCGCACTTCCTTGTCTCCCATCCTGGAGATGCGGCCGGTCACATCCTTGTCCCCGGACTGGTATCGTCCGGGCGTCTAACCGAAATGCGCGCCAACCGTTTCCGGAGACCGGAACCGGGCCGGATCATCAATGGCCGCGACATAGGTTGGCCCCGGCGAGCATCGCCGCAATGGCGATGGCAAGGATCGCCTGCAGCGGAAACTGCCGCCCCTTGCGGCCCCGCCCGTCCGCGATTGTGCCAAGAGCATTCCATAGGGACTGGGTCATCGAGCCACTTCCAGTGCTGGTGGCTTACCCATAGAATCCGATTTGCCCGCCTTGTCACCCCAGCTTGGGTGCGGTTTTTTGAATCACCCTGGTACAGGATGTATTATGCTTGATCGGCGTGTGCTTGCGGATTATGTTCACATAGCTTGCCCCGTTCGTCTAGCGGTCAGGACGCGGCCCTCTCACGGCTGAAACAGGAGTTCGATTCTCCTACGGGGCGCCATTACCGAACAAAAGAGAGAACCGCAGGTGCGGTTCCTTCGAACTCTTTAGAAGCCGCCCGGGCGAGGATCGCTTTCGAGCCGCTGATGCGGATATGCTTGTCTGTGACCGACACTTCCTGCGTCAACAGACGGGCTAAGCCTGCCTGAAGGCAGGGTCACCGTGCTGAAGCTTATCGCGTAAGAGCGAGGCAAAGCGCTCGATTTTCTCCCCCGTTATCTCCGGTTCCCCTGACGCAATACGGTGTTGAAGATTTGCGATGTCAGCGGCCAGCTCGTCCCGCTGCAGCATGAGACCGGAAAGCCGGTCTTTGAGGTTCGGGTCCGTCGCATTCATTTGCCCCAGTTCCACGAGGTCCAGCAGCCGCGACAGCCTTGCTTGAATTTCACGATGGTTGTGCCGGAGCTTATCGAGTTGGCTCCGTTCCCGGTCCGCGCGCTCGCTTGCCGACTGCAGGTAGGCATCCAATAGCGAGCGAAGACGGCTGGGATTGAGGATATGCGCGCTGAGTTCTCCAATCACGATCTCGTCCAGGCGGTCCATACGAATCCGTAGGCCCTGACAGGAGAGCCGCCCCTCCTTCAGCTTCCGCGAGCAGCAATAGTAGCGGTAAGCTCCCCCTTTGCCGGTATTTAGCGTCAAGGCCGCACCGCAATAGCCGCAGCGCGCTCTCCCTGCCAGTAAAGTTGGACCGCTGACGACACGGGGAGGGACGTATCTGGGGTTCCGGCTCTTTAGATGATCGCCTGCCATGCTTGCGGATGCGCTGTAGTCGGGGAGATCAAAAAGGAGCGCTACGTCTATTACCATTGCACAGGCTACGCTGATAAGTGCCGAGGAAACCCAGCCTCCTGCCGCCGCAGATATGTCCGCGAGGAAGTGCTGGAGGCGCAGTTCACAGAACTCCTTGGGCGGCTCAAGTTCGATGATGAGGTGCTGGAGTGGGTGCGCGATGCGCTGCACGCCAGCCACGCAGACGAGCGGCGTGAACACGAAGAGGCGATCAAGCGCCATCAAACTGAATACAAGCGGCTTCAGGATCGCATCAACGCCATGTATGTCGACAAGCTCGACGGCATCATAGACACGGCCTTCTTCGAGAAAATGTCGAACCAATGGCGTGCGGAGCAGAACCGCTGCCTCCGCGAAATCGAGCAGCACCAGAATGCCGATAAGTCCTTCATGGAGGAGGGAGTGAAGCTTCTGGATCTGGCTCGCAATGCACAAAGGCTGTTCGCAAAGCAGGAACCTCGCGAGAAACGCCGCCTTCTCAATTTCGTGCTATCGAACTGCACTTGGGAGGACGGCGAAGTGGTTGCCACCTTCCGCCAGCCCTTTGATATGCTTGCGGAAACAACTACCACCGCCCGTCGCGCGAAAACTGACGGCGCGGCCAAATTGCCGAAAACTGAGATTTGGCTGGGGAACGGGCGTTGTGGGCATTACCCCCCGCCCGCGTGACCGTGCGGAATTATGTCAACTTTGTGGCAAGCGGGCAATTGGCCGAGCGAGCCAGCAACAGGTCAAGCTGCCGAGCTGACGCGGGATCGACCCGACGCACCGTTTCCC
>JBNKTW010000160.1:0-2934 GCA_050298295.1 Rhodomicrobiaceae bacterium | reverse complement strand
CGCTTCCGGCACGGCACCTGACCGCCGCAGACATTTATAACAAATTTTGCCGGCAAATTCGCGGATTGCTGCTAATGTGCCGCCGGCGGAGTTTAAGCACGCAGGTCTTTTCATGCCGGCCCCCATCGCACGCGACTTTTTTATCTCGCGCGCGGGCGCGGACAAAGCGCTCGCCATCCGCATCGCCGGAATCGTCCGCGAGGCCGGTTTCGAAACCTGGTTGCAGGACGAGGATTTCGGACACGCCAGCTTCATGGCGCGGATGACGCAAGCCTTCGATAGCGGCGCACGCACCATCGCTTTGCTGTCCAAGACCTATCAGGACTCGGAATACTGTCAGAAGGAATATGAGGTTGCGCTCACGGGCGACCCGCGGAACCTCCGTGAACGCCTGATCGTGCTGCGCGTGGAGGATTGCGCGCCAAGGGGAATGCTTCGCGACCTCGCCTATACCGATCTCGTTTCGATCCTTTCGCAAAGCGCCCCGGCACTGCGCGAGCAGCTTCTGCGGCGTGCGATCCGCGTACTGATCGGCGCGGAGCCCGGCCAGAGCGGCGCGGATTTCATCAACATCTACCGCCATGCGCCGCAAGTGCTGCACCCCGAAATCGCCCCCGTCCCCAGCTTCACCGGCCGCGCGCCCGAGCTTGCCGCCCTCGCCGCCGCGCTCTGGAACGGCGGCACGGCGGCCCTCACCGGCTCCCGCGCCGCCACCGCGCTCTCCGGCCTCGGCGGCGTCGGCAAATCGGTGCTGGCGCGCGAATACGCCTGGCGCGAGCGCGAGCGCTACCGGGGCGTCTGGTGGCTGCGCGCGGAGGAACGCCCCACGCTGCTCGGCGACCTCATCGAACTCGGCGCGCGCTTCATTCCCGGCCTCGCCGAAGTCCCCGACCGCGAGGCCGCCGCCCGCGCCACGCTCGACTTCATCGCGCAAACGCCGGCGGACAAGCCCTGGCTCCTCGTCTACGACAACGCGGAAAACCCCGCCGCGCTCGAAAAGCTCACCCCGCGCGGCGGTGCCCATGTGCTCGTCACCAGCCGCTGGCAGGATTGGCACGGCCGCGCCCGCGAGCTGCCGCTGGAGGTGTTCAGCGAGGAGGCCGCCATCGAGTTCCTGATGGCGCAGGCGCGCGGGGCGGGGGTAGCGGCCCATGCGAAGGGCGCAACCCCTCATCCTGTCCTTCTCCCTATGGGAGAAGGGACGAAAGCCGCGGCCGTTGTGCCTGCGTCCCCTCTCCCAGAGGGAGAGGGACAGGGTGAGGGGTTGCACCCTCCATATAACCCCCAAACATACGAAGCCGCCGCAAGGCTGGCGGAAGACTTGGGCCGCCTGCCGCTCGCGCTCGCCATCGCCCGCGCCCACGCCTGGAGCATGGGCTGGACCTTCGCGCAATACCGCGAGCACTTGGCCGAGGCGAAGCTGCTGGAGCGCGAGCAAACCAAGGGCGTCGATTACCCGCGCTCCATCGCCGCCACCTTCACGCTCGCCATCGGGAAGGCCAAGGCCACCTGCGCGCACGCGGAGCGCCTGCTGGCCATCGCCGCCTTCCTCGCGCCGGACCGCATCCCGCTCGGCATCGTCGCCGATGACGTGATGAGCGAGATCGAAAAGGGCGAGGCCGTGGCCGCGCTGGCGGAGGTTTCGCTCGCCGGCCGCGAGGTGCTGGACGATGGCTCCTCCGCCCTCAGCCTGCACCGGCTGGTGCAGGAGGTCATGCGGCGGCGGCTCGGCGAGGGGGCGGCGGAGACAGCCGCACTCGCCACGCGGCTGGTCGCGGATGCCTATCCCGGCGGCACAGATCCCACGGATGTGCGCTCTTGGCCCGCCTGCGGCCGGCTCGAAGCCCACGCCGCCGCCGTGCTGGCTTTCGCCCCCGATGCCGGCGATGCAGCCGGAAAGACCAGCCATCTGCTCAATCAATACGCGCTGCACCTTCAAGCTACGAATCGGCTTTTCGAGGCTCAATCCGTAATGCGACGCGCGCTCGCCATTATCGAAAATCGCCTCGGTCCCAATCATTCCGACATGGCCCCATACCTCAGTAATTTGGCCCAACTGCTCTTGGCAATGAATTGGTTTTCCGAGGCCGAGCCCTTGATGCGGCGCGCGCTGGCCATCGGCGAGGAAAGCTTCGGCCCCGGTCATCCCAAGGTGGCCATCCGCCTGAACAATCTGGCGCTGCTGCTTCAGGCCACGAACCGTCTCGCGGAGGCCGAGCCCTTGATGCGGCGCGCGCTTGCCATAGACGAGGAAAGCTTCGGCCCCGGCCATCCCGATGTGGCCCGGGACCTGAACAATCTGGCGCGGCTGCTTCAGGCCACGAACCGTCTCGCGGAGGCGGAGCCCTTGATGCGGCGCGCGCTGGCCATCTGGGAGGAAAGCTTCGGCCCCGGCCATCCCAATGTGGCCACGAGCCTGAACAATCTGGCGGCGCTGCTTCAGGCCACGAACCGTCTCGCGGAGGCGGAGCCCTTGATGCGGCGCGCGCTGGCCATAGACGAGGAAAGCTTCGGCCCCGGTCATCCCGATGTGGCCATAGACCTGAACAATCTGGCGCAGCTGCTTCAGGCCACGAACCGTCTCGCGGAGGCCGAGCCGTTGATGCGGCGCGTGATCGCCATCTTCGAGGAAAGCTTCGGCCCCGGTCATCCCAATGTGGCCACGAGCCTGAACAATCTGGCGCTGCTGCTTAAGGACACGAACCGTCTCGCGGAGGCCGAGCCGTTGATGCGGCGCGCGCTGGCCATCGGCGAGGAAAGCTTCGGCCCCGGTCATCCCGATGTGGCCAGAGACCTGAACAATCTGGCGCAGCTGCTTCAGGCCACGAACCGTCTCGCGGAGGCCGAGCCCTTGATGCGGCGCGCGCTGGCCATCGTGGAAGCGAGTTTGCCGGATCATCATCCTTGGGTGCAAAGCGGGCGGGAAAACCTCGA
>JBNKTW010000159.1:0-4138 GCA_050298295.1 Rhodomicrobiaceae bacterium | reverse complement strand
AGACCTGGGCCGCTGGCTTCGCCCAATCGATCCTGGCCTCCGCCTCCCCGATCTTGGGCTCATAGGTGGCGTGCGCCTCGATCTGGGGGAACGATAGCGCGGTGCCGGCATAGACCCGCTCTGCCGCCTCGGTGAGCGCGGTTGGCAGGCACTATATAGAAATGTGCTCCGCCTGCAGAATCTATCCTTACTTTGACCACTCAGCCTAAGATAGCGGACGCCAACTTCGGCCGATGCTGGCGGCGTGGGGCTAGCGATTGGGAGAGTTGTACGTTGCAATAGACCGCATCGACAGCAACACTGACAGAGCCACACCTCATTCGTCTCTGACTTAGGTTTGCCGCGCTCTCATGGGCCTTGAACCCGCCCGGGACAACTTGATGACGCGGCCGCACCTGCTCTGTGCCAATCGATGGCAAGTACAGAAGCAGCGCAGGCGTCGAAAAACCAATTCGCTGTGGAAATGTGAAAGAACATGGATATATGGAGCGCCTGCGTCTGTCATAGTAGATTCCCCTCATATTTGATTACTTGGCCATGTATTTTGCGCACTCATCAAAAGACGCCAGCAAGAGTGACTGGCAGCCCCTTGCCCAGCATTTGTCGGGAGTGGCCGAGCTTGCCGCGCTGTTTGCCGGGCCTTGCGGATGCGAGCGAGCGGCCCGTCTCGCCGGGCTTCTGCACGACCTTGGAAAGTATCATCGCGATTTTCAGCGACGGCTGAGCGGCGGCACCATCAGAGTCGAGCACTCCATTGCGGGCGCAGCGCTGATTCTATTGCTCGCGGAAAAACCGTGCGAAAAGGCGATTACTGAATTGATCGCCTACGTAATCGCGGGCCATCATGCCGGCTTGCCGGACCGGATCGGCGATACTTCCTCCCTGGACGAGCGATTGCAACGGGGTAATCTTAGCAACCTCGATCCAGCTTGGCGCAGCGAGCTAGGCATTGATCCAGCTGATCTTACCCCTGCTATTTCCTTTAAGAACAAAGAAGCTGCTGAGTTCGGCCTATCCTTTCTTGGGCGCATGTTGTTTTCCTGCCTTGTCGACGCCGACTTCAAGGACACCGAGGCATTTTACAATCGAATCGAAGGCTGGATGGCCGATAGGAGTTGGCCCGAGCTTGAAAAGATCTTGCTGTCGCTCATCGATCGGCTCGACGCGGAACTCGCGCGCAAGGCAGAACGCGGAGGAGACACGCCAGTCAACCGTCTGCGCCAGCGAGTTCTCGCGTCTGTGCGCTGCAAGGCAACCGAGGCGCCGGGGCTCTTCACACTGACGGTTCCGACGGGCGGTGGCAAAACGCTGACCTCGCTTGCCTTCGCGCTCGACCATGCGCGAGTTCACGGCATGCGGCGCATCATCTACGCCATTCCCTTCACCTCGGTCATCGACCAGACCGCCGGAATTTTCCGCGATCTCTTCAGCGACGATGCCGTACTTGAGCACCATTCCGCCATTGACGAAGAGAAGGTGAAGGAGCGGTCGAGCCGTGACAAGCTCCGCCTTGCCATGGAGGACTGGGCGGCGCCTGTGGTAGTCACGACCACCGTGCAATTGTTCGAAAGCTTGTTCTCGGCGCGCCCTTCGCGCTGCCGCAAGCTGCACAATATCGCTGGTTCGGTGATCGTACTGGACGAAGCTCAGACCCTGCCGCGTCACTTGCTGATCCCGATCGTGCGCGCGATAGAGGAACTGGCGGCCCATTACGGGTGCACGGTTGTCCTGTGCACGGCGACGCAGCCGGCTTTGGGTCTACGTGAGGGTTTCCCCGGCTTGCCGCTCGATGGCCGGGAGTTGGCGCCGGACCCAGCTGGCCTCGCCCGCGAACTCAGGCGAACGACGCTTGAGTTCGCGGGGCCGATGGACAATGCAGCGCTGGTGGATGCGCTTAGCCATGAGCAGCAGGTGCTCGTCATCGTAAACAGCCGTGCCCATGCGCTCGACCTCTATCGCGAGGCAGCCGGGGCTGGGCTCGACGGAGTTTTGCATCTCACCACGCGGCACTATGCGGTGCACCGCCGCAAGATTTTGGAAGACGTTCGCGCGCGGCTGAAACATCGCCGCCCGTGCCGGCTGATCGCCACGTCGCTGATCGAAGCGGGCGTCGATGTGGATTTCCCTTGTGTCTTCCGCGCCGAGGCAGGGCTGGACCAGATCGCGCAGGCCGCGGGCCGCTGCAACCGCGAAGGCACCCTCGATCCTGACGGTAGCGCCGTCACCGTCTTTAAACCGGAAGGATACGCGGTGCCGCGCGAAATCGCCGGCCTGATCGGAGACTTTCAGCGGATCAAGGACAAGCACGCCGATCTTTTCATGCCAGCTGCTATTCAGGATTACTTCGAAGAAGTGTTCTGGCGTGCCGGACCGGAACTCGATCGCGAAAGTATCCTCGAGAAGTTCCGTCTCGACGCCACGGGAACGAATTTCTCGTACCGCTCGGCCGGCGATGCGTTCCGGATGATCGAAAGCGGCCTTTTGCCGGTGATCGTACCGGACGGCGATGTGACCGCCACCAAGGCGATTGCTGACCTGAATAATCCGGCCATTCCTTCCGGCAAGCTCGCCCGGCAGTTGCAGGGCTACATCGTGCAGGTGCCGCCAAAGGCGCGGGCGCTTCTCATGGCGAACGGCCATGTGACGCTTGAGGCCGAGGGTATGCTCTCTATCGCACCCACGGCTTTATTTCTGCCAAGCTGGCGGAGCGGACCAGCTTCTGCGAGGCGGACCTCGAGCTTCTTCTCACCGCGCTGCAGGACATGTTCGAGCATGACCACTCTGCCGCACGCGGCGAAATGGCAAGCCGCAAGCTGATTGTCTTCAAGCATGATTCCGCTCTCGGCAACGCACCGGCTCACGCCTTATTCGAGCGCGTCCGCGTCGGTCGCAATATCGACGGCGAGTTCCGTAATGCGGATGATCGCGGCATCGGTAACGCGCCGCCGGCCCGCAAATACTCCGACTACGTCGTGGCGATCGACCGGGCCAATCTGCCCGATGGCGTCGAAATCATCGAACGGCTGTGACGCGCGATGCCGCCAGGCCCGGTTGAAGAGCAAGAGCCCATCCCGCTCTCCGCATTGCAGCACGCGGTATACTGCCTCCGCCAGGCGGCCTTGATCCACATTGAGCGCCTGTGGGAGGAGAACCGCTTCACCGCCGAGGGGCATGTGCTGCATGTTGCTTCGGATAAGCCGGGTGGGCGGCGCGTTCGTGGCGTGCGGCGCGTGACCGCCCTCGCCATCGGCTCAACGCGCCTCGGCATCGCCGGCGTCGCCGATCTCGTCGAATTCCACAAGGAGGACGGCCGCGAGATCGCGTTCCCGGTGGAATACAAACGCGGCACGCCGAAGCGCCATCGCGCCGATGAGGTGCAGCTTTGTGCCCAGGCACTTTGCCTCGAAGACATGACCGGTCAGAGCGTGCCGGCGGGCGCGCTTTTCTATGCTGAGACGAAGCGGCGAACGGAGGTTGCTTTCGACAGCGATCTCAGAGCGTTGACACTTTCCACCATCGAAGCGCTCCGGGACGTGTTTTCTTCCCGGCTGACACCACTCCCAACGCAGCAGCGCAGCCGCGCCTGCTCACTTGCTGAGCTCTGCAAGCCAGAAATTGCCGGGCGCGCCGTCCGCGATTGGCGGCGGCGGATGGTCGACCGCATGCTGCCGGGAGAAAGCCGATGAAGAAGTTGCTGAACACCGTCTATATCACAACCGAAGGCGCAAGCCTTCGCAAGGACGGCGAGAACCTCGTTGCCGAGGTGGACGGCGCGGAACGGGCGCGCGTGCCGTTCCATATGCTGTCATCTCTGGTGCTGTTTGGTGCCATCTATATTTCGCCTGCGCTGATCGGAGCTTGCGCCGCTTCTGGCATCACCATCGTTCTGCTCGACCGTGCAGGCCGCTTTCAGGCCCGCGTGGAAGGGCCGGTGAGCGGCAACGTCCTCTTGCGCCGGGCTCAATATCGCGTCTCCGAAGCGCCGGCGGAGATCGTCCCTTACCACCCATCAAAATTTTGCTTGCTAAGATGAATCCCGATGTGATTCCAAGAGTCCGCCTTTTGATTCGGCGGAGATTCTGGAATGGGCGGGATTTTGACGGTCGCTGCGGCTATTGGCGCGGAACTGCTGGCGCGG
>JBNKTW010000158.1:0-4199 GCA_050298295.1 Rhodomicrobiaceae bacterium | reverse complement strand
GGAAATCGCGCATCTGGGCGTGGCCCGGCACGCGCGGCGGCATGGGATCGGGCGGGCGCTCATGCGCGAGGCGCTTCGGTTCGCGGAAGCGCGGGGCGCCACGGCGGTGGAGCTTGGCGTGCATGAGTTCAACGCCGGGGCAATCGCCTTCTACGAGGCGCTTGGGTTCCGCACGGTCACGCGGCGGATGGGCGTGCGGCTGGCGGAATAGCCCAGCCGCAAGGCGGCGCTCGCCTCAGCCATGGCTCTTCTGGTGGCGCTCGACATAGTCGCGCAAGACGGCGTTGATGCGCGTCTGGTAGCCCGCCCCCTGCCGCTGAAACCAGTCGACGATATCGGCATCCAGCCGCAGCGAAACCGGCTTCTTGATGGGGCGGTAGAACGCGCCCCGCACCGCGCCGGCCCAGTCCGTCTGGGGCGGAATATCGCTGGTGTCTATCCCGCTGTCCGGCATCGCCGCCAGCGCCTCAAGCTCCGCCTTCTCTTTCGCGCTTAGCGGCGCGGGGTTACCCTTTTTCATATTGCTTTCTCTCATGCGCTTGCGCTCTGCGGGCGCTGATAATGCGCCCAACCGGTTCTTCTTCGTCATCGTCCGGCCATGTGTGAACCACGAACAGCAGCACCGGGAAATCCGTGCTGGGCTTGCCGATGGTTCTCCAGCGTTCTTCCTCAAGGCAGGGGTCCGGTACGGTGATGCTGAAGGGATCGCCGAAAACGCGGGCCGCCAATTCGAAGGAAACCTTGTGCTTCTTCAAATTCGCCCCGGCCTTCGCCAGATCCCAGGTCCAACGCAAGAACCCCTCCTGTCTATACAATAACGTATATACACCACAAATTCATCCGGAGAAACTGTTTGGCTCGCAGAATAACCGGCCCGCCTCCGGCGGGTCTGCTTCGCCCGGCGCTTGTGGCGGCCCCTGGCATCCAAATCGCCGCGGTTGCAAAGGGCCGGTTCCGCCGGCCTGGCAGGGCGATGCTTCCTGGGCTTGGCCGCGCCTCCCGCGCGGCCCGCTCCAGGCAGCCCCGCCCTGCCCCGCTTGCCGTTGCTCACTGCCGGACTCGGGCGCAGCGGAACCCAGTGTCGTCGCGCCGGTACCCGCGATCGCGCGCGTAGCGGGCCACGGCACGCACGAAACTGGCGTAGATGCCCCAGGAACCGCCGCGCAGCGCGCGCGAGGCGCCATCCAAGGGGCCGGCAGGATCTGTGGCAGGTTCCGAGGTGTAGTCTCGCTTGCCATCCAGGCACCACTCCCAAACGTTTCCGTGCATATCGTAAAGCCCAAACCCGTTCGGCTTCTTTTCGCCCACTGGATGGGTCTTTTTTCCCGAGTTCACGGAATACCAGGCGTAACCGCGAAGCTCCGCTTCGCTATCGCCGAAACAATAGGCCGCCTCACTGCCCGCCCGGCAGGCATATTCCCATTCGGCCTCGCTCAGCAGCCGGTAGGGCTGGCCGGTCTTGTGCGAGAGCCACTTTGTGTAAGCCTGCGCATCGTCCCAGGAGACCTCGATGACCGGCCTGCGATCCCGCCCCCAGCCATAATCCTCCGGCTTGCGCGGCTCAATGCCTGTTATCTTCGCCCACTCCTTGTCCGCCCGCGCGAAATCCCACTCCTCGAACGTCACCGGATAGCGGCCAACCGCGATGGCGTGCGGGATCGTCACCTCGTGCCGGGGATGCTCGTAATCGAACCCTTTGCCGTCCTTCGAGCCCATCCAGAACCGCCCTGGCGGCACCGCCACCATCTCCGGCGCGAAGGGCGCGTCCTGGAACACCGCGCCGGGCGGCAGATGATGGCTGCGCACCGGCTGCGGCGCCTTCACCCAGTTTTGTCTGTAGGCGGCCCAATCCTTCACCGCGCGCAGGTTTGCGCCATCGATCTCGGCCTGATCGAAGCGCGCGCCATCAAAACGCACACCATCGAAGCGCGCGCTGTCGAAGCCTGCGCCGGCGATGCGCGCGCCGTCGAAGCGGCAGCCGTTCAGCCGCGCGGCGGTGAAGTCAAAGCCGCGCAAGTCGCAGCCGGAGAAATCCACGCCGGACCAATCCGCAAAGCGTAGATGCTGCTTCGGATCGAGCCCAGCAATCTTGATGAGCTTCGCAAAATCGTCCGTTTCGGCCTCGTCGATAAGCCGCTCCGCAGCCTCGACATCCTTCGGCAGCCACGTCATCGCGCTCATGCCTCCCACACGCGGAACCTGATTTCGGCCAACGCAAGCGCTGCTTCGCCGGTTTCGCCGGCCGGAATCTTCATCTCCCGCAACCGCTTCTTGATCTTCGTCTTTGCCACGCTTTGAGCCTTCCCTTCCGGCGGCACAACGAAGGTTGCCGCAATGTCCTTGACGCACGCCTTCAGCTCGGCGCAAACGCTGGAGCCGGGCGTGAGATTGAAGACGCGGATGAAGGTTGGCGGAACGTCGCCCACAAGTCCGATTGCACAGTCTCCGGTGGACTCCACGCGCCAGCTTGGCTTGTTCACGTCAACGCTGAGGGGCGTGAACTTGGCGTTGTTGAAGGTTTCTCCCACTGGGTAGCCCGTCCGTCCCTTCAAATCTGTGGTCCGTCCCTGGCCACAATCGAAGATCAGGAACGCCCGCTTGACGCCGGTAAGCTGACCGCAAGCGTTCTCCTCCGGGCAGTTCAAATCGAAGCCCAGCGAGACTTCGCCCGGCACGTTTTGAGATTGCCCGGTACGCAGAGAGAGGGACGCGAACGGCGTTTCCGTCTTTGCGGTATCGGCGAACACATCCTCTTTCAAGGGCACCGGCTCAATTGACGCGGCCGAAGGCTCACTGACACCCGTAAGGGTGCCGTGCAACGCCCGGTATTCATCCACGAAGTCCTGACACGACCCAGCCTTAAATTCCCCTGCGCATTCAGAGCCCGCTTCGATCTTGTAGAAAAATTCGATCTCGGACAAAATCTTGGCTCTAGGCTGCGTGTACAGAGTCTGCCTGACACAGCCAGCAGCCTTGGCCAGCTTCTCCACCGTATCGATTTTTCCTAATCCGGAGTGCTGCCGTGCAAAGCGCTCTTGTGAGACCCTTCGTGGCAGCGGGTCATTAATTAGATAATTTCTTTTGTCATCCCAATCTGGTACGTCAGCCATTGGTGGTCCTGCGGGGACACTGTAGCAAGTATCACGTCTGAAAGCAGGTGTGACCCCCTTCGTTTAAGCTTAGTAGCTTTCTTGCTCTTCGTCCTCATGTCAACGACACAGCCGCGACACATAGGCGACATCCGCAGTCGCAGCTTGTCGTCCGTTCCACCGGACAGCATCCCAGACCGCATTTGCCCGTGTCGTCCCCCTGTCTTTGCGCGACAGCTTTGTCGTGCGCTTCTGTAACCGGCACCTCGTTTTCTAACAGGAGCCCAACATGAACCATTTCATCGTCGAGAGACCAAGCTGGCGAAGCAACCTATACTGGGCGATCATAGGCGCGGCGGTGGGGAACCTTCTGGCCGGCCCCATGGAAGCCGGGAAGAATGCGGCGTATGATCGGCTCTTTCAAAGCCGCGCGCTTCACGAAGCGGCCACGGCATCGCAGGGCGATGCCGGCGTCTGCCCCAACGCGAAATTGCCGCCCCCCAGCCCCCGGCGGCGCCAAATGCCCCGCCGGCGATCCGTTAAGAAACGGTGAAGCCGCCTGCGCGGCGCGGCATGGTGAATGCCGGCGTGGTTAACGCGGGCGCGCGGGGCGTCCGCGGCCGCGATTTGCGCGATTTTCCACCGGTTTCCGGCCGGATTTCACGCTTCCAGAATCCCGTTAATTATGTCCGCAACGCGCGAATTAACCCTGCCGGCCCGCGCCCGCCCGCCAAATACCGCCGCAATATCAATGCGCTACACGCCGCGCCGGCCGTTAAAATTTTAGAAAAGCGCATTCTCTATAATTGCAACTCATGACAAGCCGCAACCCCGCCAGCCCCTTCCCCCCGCCCGCCCGCGCCGGAAACCCCGCGCCAGGCGGCCTCCGGCGCCTGCCCGGCGCGGCGGCGTGTGCGGCGGCCGCATTCCCGCTCTTCCCGCCTGCTATCCTGTTCGCCATCGCACCCCTTCCCGCCCCGCGCCGCCACTGTGGCGCAAGTGCCAGCCCCCGCCGGCGCCAAGGGGCGGAAGAAGCCGGCAGCAACTTACAGGCCCTTGCCAAACCGGCCAAGGCTTGCAACCTGTACGCTCTGCGTCCGGTTAGAGATT
>JBNKTW010000157.1:0-92479 GCA_050298295.1 Rhodomicrobiaceae bacterium | reverse complement strand
TCGGCGGCGAGCATACACATTTCCGCATCGGCGGCGGGATTGGCTGTGCCGACAGTGTCAGCGTCGAATTGCATGAATTGGCGGAAGCGCCCCGGCCCCGGCTTCTCGTTGCGGTAGACGTAGCCGGACTGGTAGCGGCGGAACGGCTTTGGCACCGCGTCGAAATTCGCCGCGACATACCGGGCCAGGGGCGCGGTCAGATCGTATCGCAGCGACACCCATTGTTCGTCCTCGTCCTGAAACGAGAACACACCCTCATTCGGGCGGTCGGTGTCCGGCAGGAACTTTCCGAGCGCGTCGGTATATTCAAATGCCGGAGTGTCGAGCGGTTCAAACCCGTACCGCTCGTACACATCGGCTATGGTGCTCAGCATATGCTTGAGCGCGCGTGTCTCTTGCGCTTCAACGTCGCGCATACCTTTGGGCAGGCGCGCCTTCACCAGTGTGGTCTTTTTCTTGCCGCTCATGGTGGCAAGAAATGAAGGGGTTAGCGCTTCAGCGCAACAGATTTTATCGGATAAATCCCGTAAAACCGCCTATCGCAGCCCGGCCCGGCGCCAGCGCACTACATCTTCCGCCACGCGGGCGGCGGCGGCGGCGACATGCGGTTCGACTGGGAAATTCCTCAGGCTACGTTCTTCTCGGATTTAAGCTTTTCTATCTTTTCCTTGAGGCGGAGCTTGCGGCGTTTTAGTTCGGAGACTTTTATGCTATCGACGAGGGGGCGGGCCATTTCCAGTTCGATTTCCCGATGGATGGCTCTGTGCTTCTCGGTTAGTTCCTCGATATGCGCAAAAAGGCTCATTTCCCGGCCTCCATTTATGTTTAATGGCCTATGGCAACGCGGGGACGTGTCAAAATGATGACACGCCAACGAGGAAATTGTGGCAGGTTGTGCAAAGATGTCAAGGCAATCGCGTTTACCTATGGCGAATTTGCCGCAGGCTTAATAAAATCTTATGCTGCGGGACAGCGCATGTGTGAGGAAGGGGTAAGGTTCTGTTAGAATTTTTTTGAGTCGGCGATTGCCCTTTTCGGGATTTCGGGAATTCATGATAACATGACGTATCTCAGCTTCATTTCCGGGCCCCAAAGCCCCAGCATCATCCCTGGGGGGTTGATGAGCACGACAGACGACAAAAGTTTGCGCCACAAGCTTACGCAACTGCGGCAGGAACACCGGGATCTGGACGAAGCGATCATCGCGCTGGAAACCCAGTCGCAGCGCGACCAGCTCCAGCTGACGCGGCTCAAGAAGCGCAAGCTCGGGCTCAAGGATGAGATCGCACGGCTGGAAGATCAGCTTCTCCCGGATATTATCGCCTGATTGATATCCGGGTTTTGGAAAAACAGGCGGGCAAACCGGGCGCAGCGATACAATCGGCTTTTATTGAGCCCGATTTTATGGTTGAGAACGGCCATGACAACTCAATCGCCCCCTGTCGCTATCATCATGGGAAGCCAGTCCGATTGGCACGTTATGCGGGCCGCAGCCGGAATTTTGGATGAGCTTGGCGTTGCTTATGAAGCCCGCATCGTTTCCGCGCACCGCACGCCAGACCGGCTTTATGCATTCGCCAAATCCGCCAAGGACGCCGGCTTCAAGGTGATCATTGCGGGAGCAGGCGGCGCTGCTCACCTTCCCGGCATGACGGCGGCCATGACCACACTGCCCGTCCTGGGCGTGCCGATTGCGGCCACGGTGCTTAGCGGTGAGGATGCGCTTCACTCCATCGTGCAAATGCCCGCGGGCGTGCCGGTTGGAACGCTGGCCATTGGCGAGCCCGGTGCCATTAATGCGGGGCTGCTCGCGGCGAAAATCCTCGCCGTTTCCGATCCTCAGCTTGCCGCGCGGGTCGAGGCCTGGAGGGCCGCCAGAACGGCCAAGGTTGCGGAGCGTCCCGCCGATGCCGTTTGAACTTTTGCAGCCGGGCGCGACCATTGGCATTTTCGGTGGCGGCCAGCTCGGGCGTTTTCTCGCCATCGCCGCATCCAAGCTGGGTCTCAACACCGCGGTATATGCGCCGGAGGAAGACAGCCCGGCGTTCCAGATGGCGTCCCGGCAGTTTGCGGCGTCCTATGACGACGAGGCCGCGCTGGAGCACTTCGCCAAGGCTTGTGATGTCATAACCTTCGAATTCGAAAACGTGCCTGCCACGGCGCTGGAGACCGCCGCACGGCATTGCCCTGTGCGGCCCGGAGCCTGTGCCGCCGCCATCGCCCAGGACCGGATCGCAGAAAAGCGCTTCCTCGCGGAAAACGGCCTGCCCGTCGCGCCGCAAGCTATCGCCGAAAGCCCGGAGGATTTGCCAGCGGCACTTGCCTTCCTGGAACAGGCGGGAGACGCGATCCTGAAGCGCTCGCGCGAAGGCTACGACGGCAAGGGGCAGAAGCGCGTCTCCTCCGCGGCGGAGCTTAAGGACGCTTACGCCGGCTTCGGCGGGGCCGCTTGCGTGCTGGAGGCGGTTCTCGATTTCTCCATGGAAATATCGGTGATCGGAGTGCGATCGCTGGACGGCCGGATGTCCTGCTACGACTGCCCGGAGAATCACCACAAAGGCGGCATCCTGCGCACGGCCACCGTTCCGCCGCGCTGCCCGGAGAAGCACCAGAAGCGCGCCAAGGAAATGGCGGCGCGCATTGCAGAGGCTCTCGGCTATTGCGGCGTTTTGAGCGTGGAGTTTTTCGTCATGCCGGAAGACGCCGCGGAGCCGGTGATCGTGAACGAAATCGCGCCGCGCGTGCATAATTCCGGCCACTGGACGATGGACGCCTGCGCGATCAGCCAGTTCGAAAACCACATCCGGGCGATTGCCGGCTGGCCCATCGGTTCGGCGGCGCGGCATTCTAACGCAGTCATGACCAACCTTCTGGGCGAGGACGTGCTGCGCTGGCGGAGCATCCTGGCGGAAGACCCCGCTTTATCCATATATCTATATGGAAAAACCGGGGTCAGGCAGGGGCGTAAGCTTGGCCATGTTACCGGAATATCACCGCTGACAAACAAATAGGGAAAACCGGGTTTCAAAGACGCAAAAATTAGACACCGCAGAAAGTGCCTGCTATAGTGATGCTAAGAAAGCCTGCATGCGTTGCGGGCCTTTTTTTGTTTACTCAAATCTACCCGGAAACAGGAGCTAGTGTGCAAGTTCACGTCCGTGACAACAACGTCGACCAGGCGCTCAAAGCGCTCAAAAAGAAAATGCAACGCGAAGGCATCTTCCGCGAAATGAAGTTGCGCAACTACTACGAGAAGCCCTCCGAGAAGCGCGCTCGCGAAAAGGCGGAAGCCGTGCGCAGGGCCCGGAAGCTCGCTCGCAAAAAGGCCCTGCGCGAAGGTCTCAGCGCTCCTGGCCGCGCGGCGATGCGGTAACGGATCGCTACAAAGGCCCGGCCGGGGCCTTTCGTTGATATGACATACCGGCAGTGCTTTTTCCTGGCGTACCCGAATGTGGCCGTATTCTGCGGCCAAGTTTTGGAATCAAGGCTGAGGACGTTTTGGCTGGGGTGGAGCCTAAACAATGATGGTTCTGACGGCAAAAAGGGTGCTGGCGTCGGGCGGGCTCGGGCTCGCTCTTATCTCACTTGGCGGCTGCGGGACGAGCGGTCTGACCGGGCAGCCGCAGGCAAGCGTTGGCCATCAAACGCCCGATCAGAAAAACAACATCGCCTCGATTTCGGCGGTGGTGTCGCAGAATCCACGCGATGCGCACGCCCTCAATGTGCGCGGCACCGCCTATGGGAAGGCTGGCAATAACGAAAAAGCAATCGCGGATTTCACCGCCGCAATTCAGATCAACCCGCAATTCTACCAAGCTTACAATAACCGGGCGCTTATCTATTTACGGACGGGCGAACTCGACTCCGCGATATCCGACTATACTCAAGCGCTTGCCATCAAGCCCGATTATGCAACCGCCTATGTCGGCCGGGGCAACGCTTACAAGGGGCGGCGCAATTATTCCATGGCGATTGCGGATCTCAGCAGGGCAATCGAGCTGAAGGCCGACGCGGCGGCAGCTTATTATGCGCGCGGCCTCGTTTATCAGGCGATGGACAATCATCGCGCCGCCATCGACGACCTGAACGTCGCGGTTAATTTCCGGCCCGACGCGCCAGACCCGCATTTCGCCAGGGGCGTGAGCTACATGGCCGTGCGGGAGTACAAGAAGGCGCTGGAGGATTTCCAAGTCGCCGGCACTAACAAGGTGAACAACCACGAGGCGTGGGCCTATGCCGGGCAGGCGGCGGAAGCGATGGGCGACCGCAAGCAGGCGGCGCAGGACTATCGCAAGGCGCTGCGAATCAACTCCCGGAATGAAAAGGCATATGACGGGCTCAGGCGCGTCGGCGGTGCGGCATAGTTCCCGTGGCAAACGGCGCGGCGTCTAAAATGTCGCAACCAGCGTCCTGCCGGCGGGAATCCATGGGAAGCATTTGCAGGAGCGCTATTTTTTTGTCATGGATGCCTGCTTCCGCGCATGTGCGCTAGAATAGCAGGTAGGTCGTTGATTAATACGAAGGGTTCAACCCCTCACCCTATCCCTCTCCCTATGGGAGAGGGGACGCTATTTTACCCGCAGCGGCTATTCGGGCGTCCCTTCTCCCATAGGGAGAAGGACAGGATGAGGGGTGATCCCCTCAGTACAATCCGCTACTTAGCGTTACATTAGCGCCTATGCGCCTGCGCGGGTAGGGCGCCAAGGTGGTCAATGCCTTTGGCGGCTGGTACTAGTTTTTGCCCGCAGCGGGCTTCCTAACGTCTGCCACTCGCACCGGTGCTGGGGCTCCGTCAGCCGCTTTGCGCTCCGGCGCCCGGTACATCTGCACAATACCGGCGGTACCGCCCGTCTTGCCCCTGTGCGCTGTTACATCACGGCTAGAACGTTCAAGGCCCAAGAAATTGTGGCTCTTGACGAGTCCAGATTGCAACTTTAGGTTGCCGCGGGCGGAGGAGTCATGCTCTTGCGCTCCGGTAGACTGCACAGGCGTAGCACCCCCCTTCGCATCGGAACCGGGCCCCTCTACCTCCAGCAGATCACTATCCCCAATACCGATGGCTGGCGTGGTAAAGGGTGAGGCCCCGGATTCCTGAATGATAAACGTATTCGCCGCGAGAATTTCCGTTGGCAGGGCTTCCGCTCGCGCTGCCTCGAACTTCTTGCTGATCCAGTCTTTGTTCGCCGGCAAAGCACTGCGCCGCGCCAGCGCAAGCAATCCCAGCCCCTCGCCCGGCATGCGCTTCACGCCTTCGCCACGCCAGAGCATCTCGCCAAGTGCTGCCTGAGCAGGCGCATAACCCTTCTTGGTTGCCCGTAATAGCCACTGAGCGGCGGAGTGCGCGTTCTTGGGGACGCCATCGCCCTTGATCAGCGCCTTGGCGACCTCGTATTGAGCGGCGGCGTCGCCGAAATAGCTCGCGGCATGATGCAAGAGGCCGAACGCATAGCCCGGATTCGCGGCTATGTGCGCTTCTGGAAGCCCGTGCTGGTGGAACCGCGCCATGAAGCGGTATGCCACAGCAGCCACAGGAGCGTACTTGCCGTGCGCGCCGATATCGCCCAACTCGCTGATCGCAGACCGGAAATAGGCCGCAGCCTGGACCTCGTTCTTCTTGACGCCCTCACCCAGAGCCAGGCGGCGGGCCATCTCGACCTCCGCCGCAATGTCGCCCAGCTTGGCGGCAGGCGCCAGAACCTGAAGCTTGACGCCGGCAAGTTTGCCGGAAGCGTTCGCGTCCTGTGCGGCGGCTTCGTGCACTATGTGCGCCTTGTCACGCGCAGCCTTCCGCTCGCCCGAGATGTGAACCGTCGCCAATCCCAGCGCCGCTGCCGTAAACAGCAGGGGAACCGCAGTGACTTTTAGTGCCCGGAATGTTCTAGACATTGGCTTCGCCCGCTACTCCTACACTCGACTCCGGACTAGTGGCCGCTCCGCCCAGCACACACTCCGCTTTCAGCCCACGCCCCAGATATGCTCTTGACGTGTAGTTATTTTTGGGCAAAGGCCGGGCATTACGGCGGCAAAAATGTCCGCTTTGTGGCAACTCAAGGTTGTAGTGGCCGCCACTGAGCAGACAGCTTGGGCCGTGCTGACGCCCCAACCATGCGCGCAAATAAACCAAAGGTGTATGAAGTTTCCCTGCTGTGACCATTTTGCTACAACCCCCGCCTTCCTACTCTGCCCGCAGGACTTTTGGCACAAACCATCGCTCCCGCGGAATGTTCCCGGTTACGTCTCAAACCATCAGTTTTTTTTTGAAAGAGAAGTGCCGGAAACACAGTACCAGCGGTCACTTCGGCGGCATAAGCCGCTTCCTAATCTCTTCACCGGCCTCCTTCCGGATTCCGATGATGACAATCTGTTTGGCCTTTATGGCCTAAACTGGGCAGAGATGTCTCAGTCTGTTGTATCCGAGCCACAGACGCGGCGAAAGCGGTCCATGGGAAGTCCTAGCCGCGAAAGACCGGCGCGAAAAGCCGGGTGAAATAGGCATCGCGCTCCAGTGGCCGCAATAAAACCCTGGCTTGCGCAACCCAGGCCGGCGTTGAAGGCGCAGAGGTCTTTAGACCTTCGTCGAATAGTTCCGTTGTTACCGGAACCTCTGACCCCGCCGCCAGCGCCTTGGCCAGCGCCGCGCCATTGACCCAACTGGCCAGCGCTCGCAAATCCGCCCCGGAATACCCAGCCGTTTTGCGGGCAATGCGGTCCACCTTGACAGCTTCATGCCCTGGAACGCCCGAGATCGCCTCCGATAGGATTTTCGTCCTCCCCGCCAGGTCCGGCGGGGGAATAAATATCGTGCGCTGGAAGTGCCCCGAGCGCAGCAGCGCGGGATCGACCGTCCATGGCGCATTTGTGGCCGCGATGATGAGCACACCGCTATTGTCGCGCAAGTTGCCATCCAGCTCCGAAAGAAACGCGGCGATCAGGGCCTGTCCCGGCTCGGTCTGAGTAGTACTCCGCTTGAAGGCGAGCACGTCGAAATCGTCGAAAAACAGGATCGCCGGTGGTTCGGCGCGCGCTTCGTCGAAAAATACGCGCAGACGCTTCTCGGCGTCGCCGCCATATTTGTCGATGATTTCCTCCGGGTTGACCGACAGGAAACGCGCGTCGCTCTCGCCCGCAGCCGACCGCGCAAGCAGCGTCTTGCCGCAGCCTGGAGGGCCGTAAAGCAGAAGGGCGCCGCCTGGTTTCTGCCTGTAGCGCTCGAACAGCGAAAGCTTGAGGTAGGGAAGCACAATCCGCCGGCGGATTTCGTCCTTCACATCCTCCAGGCCCGCAACATCGCTAAAAGTGATCGCCGCGTCGTCCAGATCCTCAAGCAGCGTATCGGGGAGCATATCGAGGCGTTCTTGCGGGCCTTTGCTCTCGCGCCGCGCCGAGTAGCTTATAAGCGAGATGATCTTCGCGGGCTGTGTGGTGGCTGTCCCAGGGCGGATGCCAAGAATGCGCTCCAGCTCACGGTTGCGCATGGCGGGATCCTGGGCGACGGCCTGCCGGTAAAGGGCGATGGCCTCCTGGATTTGGCCTAGCCCCTGAAGCGCGCGGGCGCGCATGGTGCGGTCCTCGGGCTGCTCGGAGACGCGGGCCAGGCGCTCGGCTTGCTCGAAATCGCCGGCGTTGAGGCAGAATTGGCAAGCTTGGCGGCGCACGGGCGCGAAGCCGTCGTCCGAGAGCGTCTCTTCGGGGAGCGCGCGCAATAGCCCGAGCACGGCGCTGCGGCCATGCTGCCCCTCCGCCTCATCCATTATGATGGAAAGGAGATCGGCGCTGGCCCGGCCCTTATACACTTCGATGAGCGCTTGCAGCGTCTCTTGATCCATGCGGGGACTGCCCATCACTACCAGAGCACACCCGGGATTTGTCCTGCTAAGAACGCTGACATGTTCTTTACCTCGCCGGTTGTGTGCCGCATAACAAAGGCCCGGAACATAAGGCAAGAGACAGCGTTCTCAGGCACCGGCGGAAGCCGGTATTTTCCCGTGCTTGTGGCAGCTCGGCAACGCAGCGTCAACGCCTTACGGCTGCGTCATTTTCGTAAACAGCACCGGCTTCGAAAACAGTACTCTTTGCAGCGAGATTCAATATAGAACTTATTTTGCGGAATACTCTTTATGAATCCGCCCGTTGCGGTGGGAAACACTTCTTTTGTGCAGGACCAATACCAGAAGGCTGCCGGGGGTGACGGCACCGGTCTCCGCATAAGATGACGGAACGGCCTCCGGCTGCACCAACCGCCAAAACCCGTCTCTCGCTTCGGAAGACGGGCAGGGAAGAGAATAACCGCCGGTTGTGGCGGCTCAGTGAACGATTTCGCTCAGCAGCGGAGGCTCTTGCTGCGGCTCTATATACTGCGCTTCGAGATAGTCTGGTTCCAGAGATGGCTGTTCGAGTTGGGGCATGGGCAGAAATACCGGCTCCCGCTCCGACGCAAAGAACTCGGCGTCGATCTGCCCAAGGAAAGCCTCGCAGGCCGCGTGCAGTTCATAAAGCGCCGTCCGGCCGCCAACGAGATAGGACATGCCCGAGGGCCGGTCCGTCACCGCATTGGGCGCGCCGGGTTCCGGCTTGCGTTTCGCAAGGAAGCGGCCCAGCGACATGCCGCCGTTGAACATGCGCTGTGCATCCCGCAGGAAGCTGGACTGGATTTCCTCGCAGGCCGCCGTCGCCTCCAGAAAGGCGTCGATGTCGATCTGGAAATCATGGGCCAGACCGCGAAGCTCCTGGGCCCAGGACCGGGCGCGCAGAAGCTTCGTGACCATCAGCGCCTCGCGTTCCTCGAAGCTCTTGCAGCTATCGCGGAAGCGGCCAAGCTTTGCCGCGATTTCGTCGTGGCCCGCGCCCTTGAGGTCGGTTTTCGGCAGCGCTGTGCGCTCGAAATACCAGGCGTCGCTGAGCGCGGACCTTAATGCGTCTTTGAGCAGATAGACCACGGTGTAGACATCGTGGTCCTGGCTGGGTCTTATCGTCCAGAGCGTCATTGAGCTCCATGCCCCCTCTAGCGTCCGAGGCGACAAGCCTCCCGCGCCTGCCATGGCGCGGGCTCCAGCTAGCGGCGTAGCCTCATGAACACCCGGTGGTGCCGCCGCAGGTATCGCACTTCAGACAAGTTCCGTTTCGAACGAGAGTAAAGTTGCCGCAGGCGCTGCAGGCCTCGCCCTCGTACCCCTTCGCACGCGCTTCAGCGAGAAGCTCGGCCTTGGGAAGCCGCGCCGTACCCGGAACAGAAAGATGGGCTGCTGGAAACGCGGCACTCGCCCCATCGCGCGCGTTTACATCGGATGGCCCCAGCGGAAGGGTTTGATCTTCCGGACGCAGGGCGTAAGCCAGGGCTCCATGTGTCTCGTAGGGATTGGCGCCACCGACTCGCTCATTGTGACTCTGGTCTTGAACTATGACAACTTTGTGGTGAAGTCCGCGCGTGAGACCCTTGCTAACCAGCCGGTCAGCCAGCACGACGGGGGCGGAACCCTTCTGGCCTTCGGCAACGCCGCCTCCCACGACGGTCGAGCCGATGGCCGACGGATCAACATGGGCGAGGTCGTTGCGGCCGAGATAGGAAACGGCCAGTTCGCGGAAGATGTAGTCGAGGATCGAGGTCGCGTTCTTGATCGCTTCGTTACCCTGGACGTAGCCTGCCGGCTCGAAGCGCGTGAAGGTGAACGCCTCCACATATTCGTCAAGCGGCACGCCATATTGCAGGCCAAGACTGATGCCAATGGCGAAGTTGTTCATCAAGCTGCGGAAAGCCGCGCCTTCCTTGTGCATGTCGATGAAGATTTCGCCAAGGCGCCCATCCTCGAACTCGCCGGTGCGCAGGTAGACCTTGTGGCCGCCGACCACCGCCTTCTGAGTGTAACCCTTGCGGCGGTTCGGAAGCTTCTCGCGCTCCGCGGTGAGGCGCACGCGCTCGATGATGCGCTCGACGATGCGCTCGGCGACGATGTTCGCGCGCCGGGCCTGGGGAGCCGCGGCAATGGCGTCCGCATCCTCGCCGTCTTCGGAGAGAAGCTGCGCGGAGAGCGGCTGCGAGAGCTTGGAGCCGTCGCGATAGAGCGCGTTCGCCTTCAGCCCGAGCTTCCAGGACAGCGTATACGCTTCGCGGCACTCGGCAACAGTTGCCGCATTCGGCATGTTGATGGTCTTCGAGATCGCACCCGAAATGAAAGGCTGCGCGGCGGCGAGCATGTGGATGTGGCTCTGCCAGGACAGCGCCCGCTTGCCGCGCTTGCCGCAGGGGCTGGCGCAGTCGAACACGGGCAGGTGCTCCGGCTTCAGGCCCGGCGCGCCTTCAAGCGTCATGGCCCCGCAGACATATTCGTTCGCGGCCTCGATTCCGGCCTTCGAGAAGCCGATGGCCGAGAGCAAATCGAAGCCCTGAACATTCATGGCTTCCGGCGAAAGCTTCAGGGCGGTGGTGCAGAAGTCTTCGCCCAGCGTCCATTTGTTGAACACGAACTTGATATCGAAGGCGCTGGCGAGGCCCGCCTCGACGGCTGCGATCTTCTCCGGCGTGAAGCCTTTCTCAGCGAGCGTCTTGTGGTTGATGTGCGGCGCATCGGCGAGCGTGCCGCGGCCCACGGCGTAGGTGGTGATGGCGGCAATCGTCTCCGCGCTATAGCCGAGCGTCTTGAGCGCTTCCGGCACCGCGCGGTTGATAATCTTGAAGTAGCCGCCGCCGGCCAGCTTCTTGAACTTCACCAGCGCGAAATCGGGCTCGATGCCGGTTGTGTCGCAGTCCATGACCAAGCCGATGGTGCCTGTGGGCGCGATCACCGAAACTTGCGCGTTGCGGAAACCGTGCGCCTGGCCGAGCGAGATGACCTCGTCCCAGGTCTCGCGCGCGGCGGCAGCGAGGTCATCCTGCGGGCAGACGCCATCCTTCAGCGGAACCGGAGCGGTGGAAAGCTGCTCATAGCCGTTGTCGCGGCCGTAAGCGGCGCGGCGGTGATTGCGCATGACACGCAGCATGTGCGCCGCGTTCGGTGCATAGCCGGCAAACGCGCCAAGCTCCTTGGCCATCGTGGCCGAGGTGGCGTAGGCGACGCCCGTCATCAGCGCGGAAATGGCGGCCGTCAGCGCCCGGCCCTTATCCGAGTCGTAGCCGAGGCCAGAGACCATCAGCAGGCCGCCGAGATTGGCGAAGCCCAGGCCCAGGGTGCGGTATTCGTAGGATAGCTGCGCGATTTCCTTCGAAGGGAATTGCGCCATCATCACCGAGATTTCAAGGACGACAGTCCAGAGCCGGCAGGCATGGGCGAACGCCTTCACATCGAGGATGCCGCCATCGCGGCCCCGGAACGCCACGAGGTTGAGCGAAGCCAGATTGCAGGCGGTGTCGTCGAGGAACATATACTCCGAGCAGGGGTTCGAGGCCCGGATCGGTCCGCTCGCGGGGCAGGTGTGCCAATCGTTGATGGTGGTGTCGAACTGAATGCCCGGATCGGCGCTAGCCCAGGCGGCTTCCGCGATCTTGTCCATGAGCGCGCGGGCCTTCACGGTCTTCATGGCCTCGCCACCCATGCGTGCCTTTAGCACCCAATCACCGTCCTCTTCGACGGCGCGCAGGAAGGCGTCGCTGACACGGACGGTATTGTTGGAGTTCTGGCCGGCAACCGTGCGGTAGGCTTCGCCCTCCCAGTCGGTGTCGAAGGCCGGGAAGGCGATCGACTTGAAGCCTTGCCGCGCGAACTGGATGATGCGCTGGATATAATTGTCCGGCACGAAGGCGGCGCGGGCAGACCTGATTTCGCGCTTAAGCCCGGGATTTTTAGCCGGGTCGAAGCAATCCTCGCCCTGGCCTTCACAATTCACGCAGGCCTTCATGATCGCGGTCAGGTGCTTCTGGCAAGCCTTGGAACCGGCGACCAGGGCCGCAACCTTCTGTTCCTCCAGCACCTTCCAGCTAATGAATTCTTCGATGTCGGGGTGGTCGGCGTCGACGATCACCATCTTGGCCGCGCGCCGCGTGGTGCCGCCGGACTTGATCGCGCCGGCCGCGCGGTCGCCGATCTTGAGGAAGCTCATCAGGCCGGACGACTTGCCGCCGCCCGAAAGCCGCTCGCCCTCGCCGCGGACACGCGAAAAATTCGAGCCCGTGCCCGAGCCATATTTGAAGAGGCGCGCCTCGCGGACCCACAAGTCCATGATGCCGTTTTCGTTTACGAGATCGTCCTGCACGGACTGGATGAAGCAGGCATGGGGCTGCGGATGCTCGTAGGCGCTGGCAGAGCGGACCAGCTCGCCCGTCTGGAAGTCCACGTAATAGTGGCCCTGCCCGGGGCCGTCGATGCCGTAGGCCCAGTGCAAGCCCGTATTGAACCATTGCGGGCTGTTCGGCGCGGCCATCTGCATGGCGAGCATGTAACAAAGCTCGTCGTGGAACGTCTGCGCGTCCTCCTCGCTGGAGAAATAGCCGCCCTTCCAGCCCCAGTACGTCCAGGCGCCAGCCATGCGGCTGAAGACCTGACGCGCGTCCTTCTCAGGGCCGTAGCGCTCATCCTCGGGCAGTCCGGCCAGCGCCATCTTGTCGGGTACGGAACGCCACAGCCAGGACGGCACGCAGTTCTCTTCGATGCGCTTCAGCCGGGCCGGCACGCCCGCCTTGCGGAGATATTTCTGGGCCAGAATGTCGGCGGCAACCTGGCTCCACTGCTCCGGCACGAGAAAACCGTCGAGCTTGAAGATCAGCTTGCCATCGGGATTCTTGAGTTCGCTTGTGGCCTCGCGGAATGCAATGTCCGCGTAAGGAGACTGACCACTTTTGGTGAAGCGCCGTTCAATCCGCATCGAAAATTCTCCTGCCCCCGGCGCACGCCGCGTGCGCCTGCCCTAAAGCATTGTGATGATGGTGGAAACGCAGAACTGACTGACGCAGAACAAGACAAACAACATCGCCCGCAGCCCGGCCTGGAGGGGGACACGGCAGCGCACACTACTGCGCTTGCTGCTGGCGATGTAGAGCGTTTGTACGGAAGGGAGCCGCCTGGACGGCCAGCAAGGAAAGATGCCGCCGCACCCTCCTTGAAGGATGCTCCCCGCTAGCGGCAAGTTTGGAAGTTATGCGATTCGGGCGCGGGCTGGTGTCACACGGAAGCAACAGCACAGCATCTATCTTTAGTGGTTAGCTACCCGAAACGGGACCATATCTTGTGGCAAAGGCGGGCAGGAAACAAGATAAGTTGTGAGTTGGGGGTGGGAAATTGGGGAAAACTCAGGCGCTACCACAGGAATTTCACAGGGCATACACAGGAGATGCCGCGAAAGAGATGCCGGTGGAAATGGGGCCGCGCCCACTATCCCGCGCGGACGAGGCGGTTCCCGAAAACTGCTCAAGCGGGGATGCTCAGATCCAGAGAATTTGCGGGGGATCGCGATAATTCGCAATTATCCCAACCCGGCAGTCGAAATGCGCCGCAGCGCCGTACCCGCATTCGAGCGTGTGAAAAAATCGGCAGCGCCCTCCGCTGTCATGGCCGGGCTTGACCCTCGGGTCTTTGCTCGAGGGCAAGCTCCGGCCATCCAGAGGCACACTGAATTCATTGGATTTCTTATGGATGGCCCGGTCAAGCCGGGCCATGACAACCGGGTGTTGGGTGGCCGCGCCGATTTTTACCCGCTCAAATGCGGAAATGCCGGCTAGCGGTCATTATTTCTGGCGGCCGGTATTACTTGTTGAGCCCCGCGCGCCGGAAGGCATCGGCGAACGCGCCACCGCTGGCCTCAGGCCGCCTGCCCTTGGGCGCGGCGCTCATCTTCTTCGGCGCGGCCTGCCCTTTGGCACCGCCCGCCTGCTGCTTGCCATCCGCGCCGGGCTGATCGTCGAGCCGCATACTTAGCGAGATCCGCTTGCGCGCCGTATCCACCTCCATGACCTTCACCTTCACAATATCGCCCGGCTTGGCCACCTCGCGCGGGTCCTTCACGAAGGTCTTCGACATGGCGGACACATGCACGAGCCCATCCTGGTGCACGCCGATGTCCACGAAGGCGCCGAACGCGGCCACGTTCGTCACCACGCCTTCGAGCACCATGCCGGGCTTCAGGTCGGAGATTTTCTCCACACCCTCCTGGAAGGTCGCGGTCTTGAAGGCGGGGCGCGGGTCGCGGCCGGGCTTCTCCAGCTCGCGCAGGATGTCGGTCACGGTCGGCAGGCCGAAAGTCTCGTCCGCGAACTCTTTCGGCTGAAGCCCGCGCAGGATGGGCGCATTGCCGATCAGCTTCTTGATATCGGTCTTGGCCGCCTTCACGATCTTGCGCACGACCGGGTACGCCTCGGGATGCACGGCGGAAGCGTCCAGCGGATCGTCGCCATTCGGGATGCGCAGGAAGCCGGCCGCCTGCTCGAAGGCTTTCGGCCCAAGGCGCGGCACCTCCTGAAGCTCGGCGCGCTTCTTGAACGCGCCCTTGCTGTCGCGATAGGAGACGATGTTCCTGGCCAGGCTTTCGCTGACGCCGGACACGCGCGCAAGCAGCGGCACGGACGCGGTGTTCAGGTCCACACCGACCGCGTTCACGCAGTCCTCCACCACCGCGTCGAGCGAGCGCGAGAGCTTGGACTCGGTCACGTCATGCTGATATTGGCCGACGCCGATGGATTTCGGGTCAATCTTCACCAGCTCGGCGAGCGGGTCTTGCAGGCGGCGGGCAATGGAAACCGCGCCGCGCAAGCTGACGTCGAGGTCCGGCAATTCCGCGCTCGCGTAGGCGCTCGCCGAGTAAACCGAGGCGCCCGCTTCCGACACTACGATTTTCGTGAGCTTCAGCTCGGGCGCGCGGGCCACCAGCTCGGCGGCGAGCTTATCGGTCTCGCGCGAGGCGGTGCCGTTGCCGATGGCGATCAGCTCGACCTTGTGCTGGATGCAGAGGCGGCCCAGGATCGCGAGCGACTCCGCCCATTGGCGCTTCGGCTCGTGCGGATAGATCGTAGCCGTTTCCGCGACCTTGCCGGTGGCATCGACCACGGCCACCTTCACGCCCGTGCGGAAGCCCGGATCGAGGCCCATGGTCGCGCGCGTACCGGCGGGCGCGGCAAGCAAGAGGTCACGCAAATTACTCGCGAACACATGCACGGCCTCGTCTTCCGCCGCCTGCCAGAGCCGCATACGCAGATCCACAGCGAGATGTCCCTGCACGCGCGTCCGCCAGGCCCAGCGCACCGTATCGTTGAGCCACTTGTCGGCAGGCCGGCCCCGGTCCGCGATGTTGAATTTCCGCGCGATGCGCTGCTCATAGAGGCTCGGCCCGCTGGCGGGCGCCTGCGCCGGGTCTTCCGGCTCGAAATTGAGGTCGAGCACGCCCTCCTTCTCGCCCCGGAACATCGCCAGGATACGGTGCGCCGGCATCTTCGACAGTGGCTCGGTCATATCGAAATAGTCGGAGAATTTCGCGCCCTCGGCCCGCTTCTCCTCCTTCACCTTCGCCGCCAGCCGGCCGCGTCCCCACATTTCCTCGCGCAGATTGCCGATAAGGTCCGCATCCTCGGAGAAGCGCTCGACCAGGATCGCGCGCGCGCCCTCCAGCGCCGCCGCCGCGTCGCCCACGCCCTTCTCCGCGTCCACGAAGGTTGCCGCGATGTCGCCAGGCACATTCGCAGGATCGGTGAGCAACGCGTCGGCCAGCGGTTCCAGGCCCGCCTCCCTGGCGATCTGCGCCTTGGTGCGCCGCTTCGGCTTATAGGGCAGGTAAATGTCCTCCAGCCGCGCCTTGGAATCCGCCGCCATGATCTGCGCCTCAAGCTCGTCCGTGAGCTTGCCCTGCTCGCGGATGCTGCCGAGGATCGCGGCGCGCCGCTCCTCCATCTCGCGCAGGTAGCCGAGCCGCTCCTCAAGCGTGCGAAGCTGCGCGTCGTCGAGCATTCCCGTGGCTTCCTTGCGATAGCGCGCGATGAACGGGACCGTTGAGCCGCCGTCCAAAAGCTCAATCGCCGCAGCCACTTGCTGCGTCCGCACGCTAAGCTCTTCCGCAATACGCTGTTCGATGGGTTTCATTCAGTGCCGCTCCAACTTGTGGGCGCCGCCGGGTAAGGCGGCGCGAATCGCAGTATCATACAAGGCGGCGGCGGGGAGAGACAAATGCTGCGAAGACGCGAAACGGCCGGGCTCAATCCTGCCAGTTTTTAGGATTCTTTTACCCTATTTTGCCCCTTTTCTGACGCCCACTAGCTCAAACAGTGCGCGTTCCTCGCAGGCTACGATTGCGCACCGGCATTCGCCGCCGTCTTTTCCAAGGCAGGGTGGCGGCGCGGCAGGGTGACGGTGACGGTGGTTCCCGCGCCGGGCGTCGAGCGCAAGCGGACGCGGCCATTGTGCAGCTCGACGATGCTCTTCACGAGCGAGAGGCCGAGCCCCGCTCCCCGGTGGCGCGAGCCTTTGCTGCGCGTCTCGAAGCGCTCGAAGATGGTGGCCTGCTCTTCTTCCGGGATGCCGAGGCCCTTATCCTGGATGCTGATGGCCACGCCGTTCTTTTCGCTGCGGCAGGCAAGTGTAATCGTGCTGTCTTCCGGCGAGAAGCCGATGGCGTTCGACAGGAGATTGTAAAGCACCTGAACGAGCCGGTTTTCGTCGGCGATGATCGTTTCCGCTTCCTTGGCGATGCGCACGTCGAGATGCACCTTGCCCCGCGATAGCCGCTCGCGCACGCCAAGCTCCGCGGCCTCGATCACATGCTTCAGATCCACCTGCGAAAGCTTCAGGTCGAGCGCGCCCGCGTCGATAACGGCAAGGTCCAGGATGTCGTTGATGATGTTGAGCAGCGCCCGGCTTGAGGTCTTGATGTCGTTCAGATAGTCGCGCTGCTTGGCGTTGAGCGGACCGATGGCGGGCTCGGCCAGAAGGTCGGTAAAGCCGATGATGGTCGTGAGCGGCGTACGCAGCTCGTAAGAAACGTGGCTGAGGAAGGCGTTTTTGAGCCTGTCGGAGGCTTCGAGCGCTTCGTTGCGCTCCAGAAGCACGTCCTCGAAGCGCTTGCGGTCGGTGACATCGGCGAAGGTCACAAGCGTGCCGCCATCCGGCAGCGGTGTGACGGTATAGGCGAGATAGGTTCCGTCCATCCGCCCGATTGTGTCGAGGAAGGTGTCCCGCTCCTCCGGCATACCGGTAATGGTGTCGCGGAGGGTCTGCCAAAGCTGGGCACCTGGAGCCTGCCCTTCGATCTGGAAGAGCAGCACCTCCAGATGCGGCTCGTCATGCAAGGCCGCATCCGGCAAACGCCAGAGGGATTGAAACGCCGGGTTAAAGAGTTGGAGACGCCCGTCCGTGCCGAACACGGCGATGCCCTCGCTCAGGTGGTCGAGCGTTTCGCGCTGGCTCTCGATCAAGGTATGATATTGACGTTCGAGCGATATTCTCTCCGTCACGTCGTCGAACAGGAACGTGACGCCGCCATCGCCGCGGCAATCGGTGAGGACATGCAGGGTGCGGCCGTCGGGGCGGTGCCACAGTTCGTCGAGCGTGTGGTTGCGGTCCCAGTTGAGCACCCGTTCATCGCGCCATTTGCGGAAATTCGTCTGCTCCGGCAATAGCCTGCACTGCCGGAGCAGGTCGAAAAGCTCTGAGGCCGTGGGCTTTTCCTGCAGCCAAACCTCGTCCAGCGCCCAGATGCGGGCGAAGGCGTCGTTGCTGTAAACGAGCTCGCGGCCAGCGCCGAAGACGGCGACGCCGGTTGATACCTTGTCGAGCGTGCGGCTGTGCGCCGCCATCTGGCGGTCCAGCTCGTCCTTGGCGACGGCAAGCGGCGCCACGTCGAACGCAGCTCCGCCGCTCCCTTTTTCGAGAGGAGCGGGAATGGCCTCGTAAATCTGCACAGCTCCGTTGATCACGGTCTGGAGCTTCACACGGCCCTGCTTCTTGGCCTGGCTCATCCGGTGCAGCTCCGACCTCTGCCGTGTTTCGAAAAGCTCGATCTGCTTGGCAAGCGCTTCTTCCCGGTTTTTCGCACCAGCGGCGGCGGCATAGGCCGAGTTGACCCAGTTCAGCGCGCTTTGGCTATCGCGGAGCCAAATGGGCACGGGAAGGCTGTCCAGAACCTTCTCGCGCTCGTAGACGGCCTGTTTCAAGCGCTTGTTCTCGCCAATCAGGCGCACAAGCTCCTTGTTGACGGGAGAGAACGGCCTGATGCGCAGCACGGTTTCCGCGCCGCAGACCGCGCCCGCGATCTCGACGACGTGGCCTTCGAGCGTGCTCGCGTTCGAGACGAAGCCTTCGCCGCGCGTTTGCAGCCGGTGGAGGCTCGCGGCCATCCGCCCCGCATCGTCGGAATGAAGCCAGGATGAGAAGCGCAATAGCAGCGCAAGCTTGGCGGGAACCCCCGTTGTGGCCTGCAAGGTATGCAGGGCGAGGCGGGCATGGCTGTCGCTCCAGATCACGCACACCTGCGGCTCAAGCGAAGCCAGCGCCCGGTAGTTGTCTTCCACGGTTCCGAGGGTGTCGACCCGGGTTGCGTCGCGTAGCGATTGGCGCGCGAAGCCGCGGGCGCGCTGGCGGTAGACGATGGCCAGGATCGCAAATGCCGTGGCCAAGCCCGCCAGGATCGCGAACAGGAGGGCCACGTTGGTTTCGGCGAATGCGCAAGACGAAACAAGCCAGCCCGCGGCCGCAGTCGCGGTCGCGGCCTCCACCGGTGCGGCCGGAAGAGCCAGCAAGGCCATCGCAAAGCCAGCCGCGGCGGCGGGCCGCCAAACGTTTCGCACAGCTTTCATCGCATTCTCCCGCTTGAGAGCCATCGCAACCCCGTCATTAACCGAATCGAATCTTAGTGCAATGTTAATACTCTCATAGAAGCGCCGCATTGCTCAGAGCATTCGCTGTGTGTCCTGGATACTAACAATGGGATAAATCGGCGTTGATGTGGATGGCAAGCCGTGGTGTTGTGGCTGCGCTGCGGAAATGTCCAAGGGAGTGCTCCACCTCCCTGGCGGAAACATCCGGGCAATCGGGAAACTCGATGCGAAATCAATGAGCACGCGCGAAGCATCACCCATCTGGCACCCCTTCACCCAGCACGCCATTCAGCCGGTGATGACCAAGATCGTCCGCTCGGAAGGCGCCTGGCTGGAAGCTGCGGACGGCTCGCGTATCTTCGACGGCATCTCCTCGTGGTGGGTCATTACCCACGGACATAATTATCCGCCTATCGTGCGCGCGATCCAGCAGCAGGCCGGCGTGCTCGATCAGGTGATTTTCGCGGGCTTCACGCATGAACCCGCCGAGGAAGTGGCGCGCCGCCTGATCGAAATCGCGCCCGCCGGGCTTACCCATGTGTTTTTCTCCGACAGCGGCTCGACCTCTGTTGAAGTGGCGCTGAAGATGGCGCTGGGCTATTTCCGCCACCGGGGCGAGCCGCGCTCGCGCATCGTGGCGCTGGAGCACGCGTATCACGGCGACACCATCGGCACCATGTCGGCAGGCGCGCGCGGCGTGTTCAACGCGCCTTACGAGCCGCTGCTATTCGGTGTGGAGCGCCTGCCTTTTCCGGAGCAGGGCCGCGAGGAACGCACCCTCGACGCCTTCGAGGGGATTTGTAAGAAGGAGCCTCCGGCCGCGCTCATCCTGGAGCCGCTCATTCTTGGCGCCGGGGGGATGCTGGTTTATGGGCCGGATGTGCTCGCCGGGCTCAAGCGCATTTGCGAGGCGCACGGCGTACTCCTCATCGCGGACGAGGTGATGACCGGCTTCGGGCGGACAGGTACGCTGTTCGCCTGCGAGCAGGCGGGCGTTTCGCCGGATATCATGTGCCTCGCCAAGGGGCTGACGGGCGGCGCAATCCCGCTCGCCGCGACGCTTTGCAAGCGCGAAATATTCGAGGCGCACCTGTCGCCGGAGCGCTCGCGCATGTTCTTCCATTCAAGCTCTTACACCGCGAATCCAATCGCCTGCGCCGCCGCCGCCGCCAATCTCGAAGTCTGGGCGCGTGAGCCCGTTCGCGAGCGTATCGCCGCGCTCGCGTCAGCTCAAGCGGCACGGCTTGAACCGTTCAGGTCCGACGAGCGTTTTTCCAATGTGCGCCACGCCGGAACCATCGCCGCGCTCGGCCTCAAAGTTGCGGATGCGGGCTATCTCGCCGGCATCGCACAAAAATTATACACTTTTTTCGCAGGGAAAGGCCTGCTGCTCCGTCCATTGGGCAATACGATCTACGTGATGCCGCCCTATTGCACCACGGCGGATGAGCTTGAGACCGTCTACGCCGCTATTGCCGGAGCGGCGGATCTCACAAATCAACCTAAATCCGGCAGTTAAAGTGTGCCGCGGCACGCTGCTTCCAGCGCTCGATCTCCGCGATTTCCGCCTTGGGCTTGCCTGTGACAATGCGGCGCTTGCCGGGGAACACCTCGCCGCTTTCGCCGTCGATGGAAAGCCACTCGCCTTCCTTGACGGTATGGCCCGCGATGTCCGCCTGCCGCGCCTGTGCGTCGACGCTGAGCTCGGGGCAACCCACCACGCAAGCCTTGCCAAGCTGGCGCGCGACCACCGCCGCGTGAGCTGTCCGCCCCCCGGTCGCCGTCAATATGCCGGCCGAAACCGCGAAGCCCGTAATATCCGCTGTTGACGTTTCAGGCCGGACGAGGATCACCGGACCTTCGCCGCGTAAGCTTATGGCGCTCGCCCGCCCGCTGTCGAAAACCGCCTTCCCGCTAGCGACGCCCGCCGAAGCCGGCGTGCCGGTGGCGATAGCGGCGGCCTTGCCCCCGAAGCGCGTGACGGATGCGGCATCGAAATCAACCTCCGCGGCACGCCTGACGCCTTCGCTTTCGGTAATCACCCCCTCCTGTACCAGGTCGAGCAACACACGAAGCGCCGCTCGCGGCGTCCGCTTTGCGGAGCGCGTTTGCAGGAAATAGAGTGTGCCGTCCTCGACGGTGAACTCGATGTCCTGCATGTCGCCGAAATGGGCCTCCAGGCGCTGGGCTCCCTCTTCGAGCGCCGCCGCCGCTTCGGGCAATCGCTGCTTGAAATACTCGGGATGGCTCAACGTTCTACGCCCGGAGACAATATCCTCGCCTTGCGCATCGAAGAGGAAATCGGCGTAAAGGCCCTTGGCACCCGTTGCGGGGTTGCGAGTGAAAGCAACGCCCGCGCCGGACCTTCCGCCGCTATTCCCGAACACCATCGCCTGCACGGTGACAGCGGTGCCAGCAAGTTCGCCTAAATTGTTGAGGCGGCGGTATTCGCGAGCCCTTTCACTTTCCCAGGACCGGTAAACCGCGTTGGCGGCGGTTTCCAGTTGCAGGCGGGGGTCGGCTGGAACCGGGTGGCCTAAAAGGCTTGCGGCCTCAGCCTGGAAATCCGCGGTAAGCCGCTCCAGGGCTTCGGGATCGAGCTTCGCTTCGCATTCAATATCTTCTGCGTTCATGATCGCCGCGAGCCTGGCTGCGAAGGCCTCGCTGGACGCATTTCCGGCAATTTCGGCGTAAGCCTGCACGAAGCGGCGGTAGCTATCCCAGGCGAGGCGCGGATTGCCGGTAAGCCGGATCAGGCCACGCACAGTTTCCGGGTTCATACCGACGTTCAAGATCGTGTCGAGCATCCCTGGCATGGACTGCGCGCCACCTGAACGGACGGAAACCAAAAGCGGAACACGGGCATCGCCGAAAATGCGCCCTGTCGCGCGCTCAAGCTCACCGATTCCCTCGGCCAGCAATTGCCGCATCAGCGCTCCGGCCTTGGCATCGCCGGCGTTGATTGGCAGGCAAAGGCGCGCGGAAAGTACGAATGCCGGAGGAACCTTCAAGCCGAGCTTCGCCATTTGCCACAGATTGGCGGCCTTGGAGCCGGCCAGCTTCGGTGTTAGCGGCTTTTGCTCGTGGCCGGTTCCGATAAAGAAGAGATCGGAAGCTGCGGAAGGAGCGTTCATGCCGGCAAATCTCCGAGAACGCAGTCGCGCAAGGCGAAAGCGGCGTGAGCCAAGCGGTCAGTGGCGGCTTCAAGCGCCTTTGCGGTTTCCATCCTCAGAACAAGCATATGCGGGTTGATTTCGCTGGAAAACAGGGCGGCCATGGCGCTGCGGAGCGCCTCGTCGGCCTTCTTTTCCTCGCCCATGACAGCGTCGATGGCCCTCAACGCATCGGTAACGTCAGCCTGCAATCCCTCCGGCAGGCTGTGGGCCGCCTCCACCGCGCGTATCAACTGCGCAATACTTTCCACAGCGATTTCCGCAATCATGGCAAGCGGCTGGCTGCTGTTCCGCGCTCCTTCGCCTTCTGGCGTGAGGCTCAGGAGGAAAGCCGCTTCCTCAAGCGCGTCGTTCGCTTCCTCGGCGCTTTCGGCAACGGCTTTCACCGGATCGCTTAAGGCGGCAAACCGGCCCGCCATCGCGCGCGCTTCCATGGTTAGCCCGTCGGCTTTGTGCTCAAGGCGTTGCGCTTGCTCCGCCAGCGTTCCGCCGCCCCCCGGCTGACCGTCCCGGATCGCGTCCAAAATCAGCCCGGCCATCATCCTCGACAGCCCCAGATGCCGGCCGATGACCGTCAGCAGCAACGTTTCCATCGACTCGAACCGGGAAGCGAATTTTGCCTGGATTTCGTCCTTCAAAAGCCGCGTGGAGCGGCCTTGGGACAGGCCTTCGCTTGCAATTTTCAAGGTATCCTTCAAGAACTCGGCCGTTTGTGCCGCGCCAAGCGCCTGATCCAGCCGCTGGCCATAGGCAACGTGGCCTGCGCTCCCGCTGCGCACCGCCTCGTAAATCAGCTCGGCCCCGCCAAGCTCCAGGAAGCCGCGATGACCCAGATCCTGCGCGGCGGCCCAGTCCAGCACGGCGGTTGCGCCGCTGTCGCTCAAAAAATTGCGCAGCGCTTTCCGTGCCTTGTTCCAGTCGATTATGAAAACCAGCCTGGAGCCGAGATATTCCAGAAAGGTCTCGACTTGCTCCGCGTCCTTCGCATGGCAGCGGCCTGTAACCAGCAGGAATTGGCCATTCTTGCCAAGGCTTTGCGCGCGCTTTTCCGTAAGCCCGCTCCATTCCACGCCCTTTCCGCCGAATAGGCGCATGAAGAATTCCGTCCGCTGGCGGTGAATGTCGGTGTAGGTGACAGTTACAGTGAGACCCTCGGTATGAATGACCAGCACGTGTGCATCAGTGGCGCCGATGTCGTTTTGAATGATGAGGCGCTTGCCGGATCGCGTTGCCGTTGTGCCAAGGCCGGGATGTCCGAAAGCGAGGCTCCGGGTCCGGTTCAGGCCGCGCATGAAAGCTTCGACCTGGCGCTTTTCCACGGCGCCTAGTCCATGGACGCGCGCACCCGCCAGCATCTCGACCGCCGTCTCAGCTTCGAGCCGGTTGAGCGCCTTGTGAACGTCCATGATTAGAAGGTGCTCGCTGTCTTTGCCGCCAGCGCGGGCGGAAGCGATGCTCCCGGCCTCGGATTGCGCTAGCACATCGCCCTCCGCCCCAGGCGCCGCCGTCCGCAGATCTTCGAGGCGTTTGGCGAACGCACTTCCTTTTTCCGGATTCGCAAGCTGAAGCGGCGCGATCATCGCGCCGATGTCGGCATGGAGCCCTGAAAGAAGAGCTTGCGCGCCCGGAATGACGACGCGGCTGCCGTTAAGCGCGCGGGCGTCCCGGACCGTGGACGCAAAAACCGGCTGATCGAGGCCGGCCGCGGATCGCTCGGCATCGAGCGTTTGCGGGGGAGAAGCAGGGTGGCGCGCGTGTGCAACCGCTTCTTGCAAAAGCGTCATGCGCACTTTCGCCCTGTTGTTAGCATCGAGCGCTGCTGCTATAAGTTCGGGCAGCAAGACGTGCGACTCGCCGAGCTGCTCGACAATTTGAACCTTCGCGATCATAAAGGGCTCACACAGGTTCGGGTTCCATATTATATGAGTTGCGCCGGGGGGGCATTCTTTGCGGCAAATCCATGGTGCCGGCTAACACGCTTCTGTCATGCTTTTGCCTTAACCCTACCGCTCAAAACCCAAATGTTGTATGAACAACGCAGCTATTCGGGTCAGAGACAGCTCGTTTGAACCTAAACCCTAAAACCTCCACTAAAGTAACCGAATGACGATCTACGTATGCACAGGGGGAAATATATGCGTGCCTTGAAGCTAAGCAGAACCGCGCCGGCCGCCTTGGCGCTGCTGTTCGCCCTCCCGTTTTCCACCGCCGTGATGGCCGATAGCGCCACGCCTTTCGCCCAGTTGTCCGGCAATTGGCACGGCGGCGGCAAGGTGAGATACAATGACGGCAGCAACGAGCGCCTTTCCTGCCGCGGTAAATATAGCCAGAGATCGGGCGGCACCGAGCTGAGGCTCAAGATTCGCTGCAAGTCGCCCAGCAACAAGATCGATATGAAGAGCGACATCTCCTATGAACGCGGGCGCCTGAGCGGCCATTGGAGCGAGAGGCACTTCGGCCTTGAAGGCGATGTCAGCGGCCGCTCGGCACCCAATAAGTTCACCGTGCGAATCTCGGGACAGCTTCAGGGCTCGATGACCGTTTCCGTGAAAGGCTCGACCCATAGAGTTAACATTGCGACAACGGGTCCTGGTTTCAAAAGCGTTTCCATCTCCTTTTCTCGCGGCTAAGTGGAGCGGCAGGCATGAATGCGGCGCCGTCGCTCACTCTTAGGCTGAAGCGGGAAGGACACGAGCTAACGGCCTCGGGATCGTGGACGGCTGTGAACGCGGCTGGCCTTGAAGAGGTAATCGGGCAGGCGGCGCAGCAGGCGGCATCTGTGCGCGACGTTTCGGTCGACATGAACAGCATCAAGGCGTTCGATACTTACGGCGCCTGGCTATTGGAGCGCTTGGTCCGCGAACGCTCGCGGGCCGGCCTCAACACTGGCATCGTGAATCTGCGCGAGGAGTATAAAAGCCTCTTGCGCGATGTGCAGGACGCCAACCGGGAGGAACTGCGGAAACCGGAGCGCGGCGGCTTAGTTGCTGCTTATCAGCGGTACGCCGATGGCGTCGTTGACACGGCGAGCGGGATGGTTCCATTCCTGCATATGCTGGGAGCCATCGGCGCGGCGGCGGTCCGGCTCGTCCGCCAGCCCAAGCATTTCCGCCTTACCTCGGCGATCCACCAGCTCGACCGGGTCGGCTGGCAGGCCACGCCGATCATCATTCTGATTACCTTCCTTATCGGCTGCATAATCGCGCAGCAGGGCTTCTTCCACTTCCGCAAATTCGGCGCGGACAGCTATGTCGTCGACATGGTTGGCATTCTGGTCCTGCGCGAAATCGGCGTGCTGCTCGTGGCCATCATGGTGGCGGGCCGGTCGGGCAGTTCCTACACCGCCGAGTTGGGCTCCATGAAAATGCGCGAGGAAATCGACGCGCTGCAAACCATGGGCCTCAATCCGGTCGAGGTGCTAATTGTTCCGCGCGTTCTGGCCCTGATCATTGCTGTGCCGGTCCTAACCTTCCTGGGTTCTATGGCGGCGCTTTTCGGCGGCGGCCTTGTTGCCTGGACTTATGGCGGTATGAGCCCGGATATCTTCATCGAACGCCTGCATCAGGCGGTGTCGGTCACGCATTTCAAGGTGGGTATGCTCAAGGCGCCCTTTATGGCTCTCGTCATCGGCGTCGTTGCCTGCGCCGAGGGCTTGCAGGTGAAGGGAAGCGCCGAGTCGCTCGGATTGCAAACCACGACGTCGGTGGTGAAGTCGATTTTCCTGGTCATCGTCCTGGACGGCCTGTTCGCCATCTTCTTCGCTAGCATCGGGATGTGAGGATGAGAGCGAATTCTGAGGTAGTTATTTCTATCCGCGATCTTGTCGTGGGCTTTGAGGACACCACCGTCCTCAACAGCCTTTCGCTTGATGTTTACCGCGGCGAGATCCTGGGCGTGGTCGGCGGTTCCGGCGGCGGTAAAACGGTGCTGATGCGCACCATTATCGGCCTGCTGCCGAGGCGGGGCGGTAGCATCAACATTTTTGGCATCGACCGGGACAATGCGAGCGATCAGGACCTGCGCGCCATCGAGCGGCGCTGGGGCGTCCTCTTCCAGCAGGGCGCGCTATTCTCCTCGCTCACCGCGCGGCAGAATGTTCAGTTTCCCATGCGCGAATATCTACGCCTTCCGGAAAAGCTCATGGACGAGATCGCCACCGCCAAGCTCGAAATGGTGGGCCTCAAGGCGGCGGATGGCGACAAGTTCCCTTCCGAGCTTTCGGGCGGCATGACCAAGCGCGTGTCCTTGGCGCGCGCGCTGGCCCTCGATCCCGAGATCGTCTTCCTCGACGAGCCGACTTCCGGCCTCGACCCCATCGCCGCCGCCGATTTTGACGATCTCATCCTGACGCTCAAGCGCACGCTTGGGCTCACGGTCTTTATGGTGACGCACGATCTGGACAGCCTCTATCTCGCCTGCGACCGGATCGCGGCGCTGGCCGGCGGCAAGATCGTAGCCCAGGGGCCTATGGAAACGATGCTCCTTTCAACACACCCCTGGGTGAAGGCCTATTTTCAGGGCCAGCGGGGTCACGGATTGGCTCAGGCCGCGCAAGCGAAAATGCAAGGTTAAGATCGAATGGAAATCAGGGCGCGCTATGTATTGGTCGGGCTTTTCACGCTGGCCGTCATCATCGGGGGCTTCGCCTTCGTTTACTGGCTGCAAAACGCCGGCGGCTTCGGCAAGCGGGTGAGCTACGAGATTCGCTTCAGCAACACGGTTTCAGGCCTGCTGACAGGCTCGCCGGTTTTGTTCAACGGCATCCGCGTGGGCGAAGTGACGGCCTTGAGGCTGGTTCCGGAAAATCCGCGCGCCATCGATGCGACCATCGCCATCGCCGACGGTGCGCCGGTTAGGGCCGATACGCTGGTTTCGCTTGAATTCCAAGGACTTACGGGTGTCGCCGTTGTGACCCTGACCGGCGGCTCGGACCATTCTCCGCCGCCGCCGAAAGGGCCAGGCGGGCGTCCGGTGCTAACCGCCAGCGAGGGCGCGGGCGAATCCATGACCGAATCCGCGCGCCGCGTGCTCGGCCGGCTTGACAAGATCCTCGCCGACAACACCGCCGATGTGCGCAGCATTATCTCGAACATAGAAACGTTCTCGGCGGCGCTGGGCCGGAATTCCAATAAGGTGGATGGCATCGTTACCGGCCTTGAAAGAATGACTTCGGGCGGCAAGGGCTCCGGCATTTTTTATAGCCTGAACGCAGTGCCCGCGCCCGCCAACCCAGAGCCCCTCGGAAAGCAGATCGCCGTCACCGATCCCTCGGCGCTCCTGACTTACGATTCCGAGAAGATCCTCGTGCAAAATGGGGCGGGGCAGGTTCAGGCGCTTGGAAATAGCCGGTGGAGCGATACGGTTCCGAAGCTCATGCAGTCGAAGATCATCCAGAGCTTCGAAAACGCCGGAGCGCTTGGCGAGGTGAACCGGCCCATGGATGTCGTAACGCCGGAACTCCAGCTCATGACCGAAATCCGCCGCTTCCAGATCGTGCAAACACCGGCGCTTGCTGCCGAAGCCGAAATCAGCGCCAAGCTCGTTACGAGCGAGGGCCAAATCGTGGCCGCCAAGGTTTTCACCGCCCAGGAGCCGGCGAAGTCGAAAGACGATGCCGATGCAGCGCACGCGCTCAGCGCCGCTTTCGAGAAAATCGTCACGAACCTTATAAGCTGGACCAGGGAGACGCTTGCCGAGCCTGAGGCCAAGAAAAAGCACGCGAACGGCAGGAAGACGGACAACAGGGAAAGAAGGCGGCCTTCCCGCACACGCGAATAATCGTGAAAACGGTGGTTGCAGGCGTTGCGTGCGCTTGGTGATACCTTGAACCTAATTCCGGCAGTTAAGCCTGCGCTTACCAGGAAGCTGCGAGCCCTGATAATGCGTTCCGGCCTCGTGCCGGCAGCACCCAGCGGGTGAAGCACGCGTTGTCATGGCCCGGCTTGACCGGGCCATCCATGTAACAAGGAATAGCCTGCGTTTTCATGTGGTTGCTGGATGGCCGGATCAAGTCCGGCCATGACAATGGCGAATGTCCTGCGGTTGCAATCGCCGGATTTAGGTTGAACTGAGCTAGTCACCCTTCATCCTGTCCTTCTCTCCCTGGGAGAAGAGACGCCAGAATAATCACCGCAGGTGCAACAGCGTTCCCTCTCCCACAGGGAGAGGGACAGGGTGAGGGGTTGAACGCTTCGATCAAGCCGCAACTTTGCATCAGGTAGTGCCAGCACACCGTCATCAACCGTGGTAGGCCTTTGTGCTGTCGGCTACAGAGTCCGCTACGTGTTCCTTCGAAATTATCCCGATCACGTTATCCGCGCGCGGCCTCCTGCCAGACCCGGCTATCACAATTGTCATCGCTGCACCCCGCCGCCACATGCGCCCGATGACATCGAACATGACATCCTCTTCGTATGCTATGGTGAAGTTCTTCTGCGCCACGGCGCCAAAGGTGAGACTGGTATCTTTACACTCAAGTCCTTGCCTGAGTGCGGTGTTTATGCGCTGGACTCCCACAATCCGGTTCCCTTCCGCAACAACGATATGCTGCAATTTTCCCGCTGGCGCGGCACGCTGCAAAAAGGCGCAGACGGTCATATCCGAGGGCAGCACGAGAATCTCCGGATCCATCACCTCCTTGGCGTGACGGATCAGAAACATATTGGCGTGCAGCGCCTTGGGTACGAAATGCCGCCTGCTCACCAGCTTAATCGTGTAGATATTCTCCCGCGAAAGCAGACGCCGCACACCGATGGCTATAGCGACCGCGACAATCGTGGGCATCACGATGTTATAATCCCGCGTCATCTCGAAAAGCATGGTGACAGCGGTCATCGCGGCGCCCGTGCCGCCGCCCACCATGGCGGCCATCCCCACGATCGCCGCGTTGGCGGTGCCCATGCCTTGAATGGGCCCAGCAGCAAGGTTGACCAATGCTGAGAAGGCCGCTCCAAGCGCGGCTCCCATGAATAGCGAAGGCGAGAAAATGCCCCCCGACGAACCGGAGCCGAGGCTTACGTTGGTCGCAATCAGTTTGCAGAAGAAAAGAAGGACGAGAAGGGCGGCAGGCAGCGCAGGCCCGCCATTGAAGATGTCCTGAATGGCGGCATAGCCAACACCTTCAACATAGTAATGCCCAAAGGTGATCATCAGCAGATAGATCATTATACCGACGATTGCCATTCCGCCCGCGTGCCGCAGGTAGGAGTTGGGTATGCGCTCGAAAATGCTCTCGGTGAAATGCAGTCCGCGTATGAACGCAACCGCTCCAAGGCCCGCGAGCGCGCCCAGCAGGCCATATAGCGCCAGCGCGACAATCGAAGCCGGGGTGTTTGCCAACGGCGGCTCAAATCCCACGGAGAATGCTGGCGCCAAGCCGAAGAAAAGCTGTCCAACAAAGGTTGCTGTCCCTGTGGCAAGCGCCACGGGCAAGAATGTGCGGACGCTAACTTCGGGCATCATCAGTTCGATGGCAAACATCACGCCGCCGATCGGGGTGTTGAAGGTTGCGGCGATGCCAGCGCCAGCGCCGCCTGCGACCAGCGTGATGCGCTGCCACGGCGCCATTCTCACGATTTGCCCCGCTGTTGACCCAAGCGACGATCCGATTTGTATGATCGGTCCCTCGCGCCCGACCGCCGCGCCCGTACCTATGGCAAGCCCCGAGGCCAGCGACTTTATCGCGGCGACCACGGGCCGGATAACGCCTTCCTTATAGTAGATCGCGTCGATAACCTCCGGCACGCCATGGCCGCGCGCCTCGGGTGCGAAGGTGTTCACCAGGAACGTGACAAGCAGCCCGCCCAGGACCGGCACCAAAATGACCCAAACACCCCAAGGGCTTGGTGGGGTATATGCGCTAGCGTCGTAATAAAAGGAGAAGTGCCCGAGGAAGAAAACGTTGTGGATGAAGCCGATCAAGGCGCGGAAGACAACCGCACCCAAGCCGGTGAAGATTCCAACAGCAACGGCGATGATCGAGAGGGCGAGAAGCCCAATCGTGCTCTGCCTCTCTTCCGTATCGTGATCTATGCGAGATTCCCGTTGGGTGGTGTCCATTTTTTTCGCTGCAATGGTTTGGGACAGGGCGGCGGGAAGCAAACCTCAAGTTTCCAACACACCGCGAAGCTCTTCGGTTTTGAAAAAGGAAGCAGTTTTTTCGTGTGTAGTCCAGGCTGGGGCTTGATGGTTGGGACCATTTCCCCCCGCCAGCCTTGCGCGGAGTTAGCCGCCTAATTCCGCCTTGTTCGCAGTCGCTATATTTTCAAGCCAGCCATGGGGCTCTAAGCTGCGATTTCCGATTTCGCCAACTCCACGTCGAACCACTCCATGGCTTCGACGGGTTCGCACTGCGCCGCTTCCTCATAAAGCTTGGTAGCTTCCGCCAGCTTGGCCTTGCCGAACAGCATCACCAGCCCGTTCGCATATTCGATGCGCGCGATGGCCGAGTGCGGAAGCAGTTTCAAGGCGGCCTGGTAATTCTCGATGGCCGCCTCTTTGCTCGCGCCGAAAGTGAGCCGGCCCGCGAGCGCCCCCATCTTGCTGACGACATTGGCGTGATAGGCACCCAGCGCGATAAGGGCCTCGGCGTGCTTGGGCTCGACCTCCAGCGCCTTCTCAAGGCTTTCCTTGATCTTCCCGCCATGCCCTTCGGCCAGCGCCTTGGCAACCGAAATCCCCTGGCTATAGCGGCCCAGCGCCTGGGCGTGGAAATACCAGGCGTTGGCGAGGTCCGGCGCGGACTGTTGAAGCGTCTCCGCCCGCTGAACCGACTCCAGGAGCAGCGCGAGCTTGCGCTGTTTGTCCTCTTCAAGATAAGTGGCGTAGATGTTCGTTGCCTTGTTCGCCACGTTGTAGCCGAGCCGGCCGAGGCCCAGGCCAAGCTCCACCGCTTGCTGGAAATCGCCCCGGTGATAAGCGCGCCAAGCCTCCTGCAAGGTCTCCGCCGCCTTGGCCGCCGGAACCTTGTTTTTCAGCTCGGGATAGTCTTCGAACAACTGTTTGACATGGGCTGCGTCGGGAAAAGGCTCGCAATCGCCCATGTGGAGGCGCGCCCAATGCTTCTTGAGCGCCGTCCCGGCATAATCGAAATCGTCGTCGCTACCTGGAAAGCTCTTCCATTTCGGCTGCTTGGCTGACATGCTCTTCTCCTTCAGTATCCAGGTATTGCTGCGAAAGGTGCTCAAATAGCGCGCGCGCATCGGGCGCAAGATAAGCGTTCGCAAGCGAGAGGGCGCTCACAATTCCGTGGGTCAGCGTGGCGCTGTCCGGGTCCCGGCGGGGGTGCAGGACGAACTGGTAGGACAGCCAATAGGTCGCGATCATGATCATGTTCCCGGCAAGCGCCTGCCGCTCGGCTTTGCAGGCCTTGAGCGCGCCGCTGCCCGCAAGGCCATCCAGCAGAGCCGACGCTGTCTGTACTTGCCTGGCGAGGATAACCTTGAATTGCGTCTCGATTATGCGATGCCGCGACAAAAGTTCGTTAAGATCACGGTAAATAAAGCGATATTTAAAAATGATTTCAAATGTTAGGTGAAGAAAAAGCCAGAGATCCTCGGCATGGGCAGGCCGCAATTCCGGCGTGGCGAGGGTGGGTTCGATCTCGTCTTCGAATCTGGCGAAGAGGTCTTCGATGATCTTTTCTTTTGTGGGGTAATGATAGTGAAGGTTGCCGGGGCTGATGCCGGTGTCCGCCGCGATTGCCGCAACGGTGATGCCAGGCTCGCCAAAGCGGTTGAAGAGCTGAAGCGCGGCTTCGGCGATGCGCTTGGCAGTCTGCCGCTTCGGTTTGTGTTTTGTGAGACCCGCGCCCCGCTTCATACGCCCTCATGCGCCGTGCCTGGGGGAAATCGAAGAACACAGAACTGAGTGACAAATAAGCGAATCTCCCCTCACGCTGTCCCTCTCCCCATGGGAGAGGGGACGCCTGTACAACGGTTGCAACACCGTTCCCTCTCCCATGGGGAGAGGGACAGCGTGAGGGGTTGAACCCTTGGTGATAGCCTCATCCTTCGCCAAATCCGCCCCCACGGCCATCACACCTTTTCCTCCGGCAGGCGGACCAGCGGCTCAAGCTTGCCCAGCGTTTCGGTAAGCGCCTCCAATGCGCCTTGAAGGCCAGGGCTGGCCTCCTCCTCGGGTGGCAGCAGGGTGCGGCTTGTATCCCGCAACACGGCCTCGTCCAGGATCAGCCCGTGCCGCGCCAGGATGGGCTTGAGCACGCCCGCCCGGCGGAGCAAGTCCGCGCGCGTTTGCTGATAGGCGTGCTCGCACAGCCGGCGCCGGTCCGCATAGCTGAATACATTGGCGAAGAACATCTCCCGGTCGTCCTGCTGCGGCTCGATCACAACGATGTCCGCCTCGGGATAAAGGTGCCGATAGCGCTGCATCCCGACCTCCATGCGGGAATGAATAAGTGAGCGGAAGGTTTGCGACAGAACCGCCAGGAGCCCCCGGCCGGCCAAGCCTTCTTTCCCGGCCTGGTTGGACGGCGGATCGGCCTTGTACGGCACGATGGGATTGATGGCGAAAATCAGCCGCGCTCCCTCTTTCAGGGCCGCCGAAGCATTGAGCGTTCTTTGCAGGGCGCCATCGACGTAATAGCGGCCGGCGATTTTGACAGGGGGGAACAGTCCAGGCAGCGCCGCGCTTGCCTGCACCGCTTGCGATATGGGCACGTCGTCCCATCCCGGTTCGCCGAAGATCACGCGTTCGGCGGTATCGAGATCGGTTGCGACGATGTAGAGCTTGCGCCGGAGTTTGCGGAAATCGTCCGGAAAGCCGCGCGAAATGGACAACCGCTGCAAATAGGCCTGCAGCGGCGCGCTATCGAAGATGCCTGCGGGCAAGGCTTCCACCAGCCGCCTCAGCGAGGCGGCGGCCTTCCGGTGGCGGCCACCGCGCACATAGTCCAGAAGCCCAGACTTCAGGAGGCGCGGAATCGCGGCGATGCGCCGGCCGTATTCCCTGAACGCGGGCCTTAGCAGCACCTCGGGCTCGAAGGGGTCATCGTCCTTGTCGGATTCGATGAACATCCGGTGCATTGCGCGCGGCGAGAGGCCGTTGGCAAGCCCCGCGGCGAAGAAGGCGCCCGAACTGACGCCGACGAAGACGCCGCAATCGGTTAGCCGGAAGCCGCGCAGCACCTCGTCCAGCGCCACCAGTGCGCCTACTTCGTAGATCCCGCCCAAAGGGCCGCCGCCTGCCAGCGCGACGCCGATCGGCAGGCGGTTCCTTTCAGCGAGGGTTCTTGATTCAGGCATGATCGGACGATGCCCTTGCCAGGTTTACATGCGCGCGCGGGCCACCGTCTTTTTCACCGGCGTCTCGGCTTTCTTCGTTCCGCCATCTCCCAGCGCGTGCGACAGCTTGGTGGTGGCCTTGGTCAGTTCCTCGACCCGCTTGGTGAGCACGTCGATGTCGTGCTTCGTGGGCACGTTCAGGCTGGTCAAAGCGCGGGAAACGCGGTCCACGAATACTTGCTCAAGCTTGTCCCAGGTCCCCGTGGCTGTCGAGCGTGCGTCGGTAATCGCCTCTTGCGCCGACTTGGAAGCGCGCTTTTGTACATGTTCGCCTTCCTTCACCAGGGTGTCGAACAGCTTTCCGCCTTCTTCCTGGGCCTTGGCAAACGCGCCGAGCCCGGCCAGCCAAATGTTCGTCGCGGAGTCGCGGATCGTCGTGGCAAGTCCTGCTTCGCCGCCCTTTTCGGCAAGCTCGTTGAGTTTCTTGATCATGGTCAGCTCCCAGTTTTTCCGCATTCGCGGGCACCATCCCTCTTGCACAACTTATATTCCCCGGGCGGGGTAGAGCCGATTGACTTCCGTCAAACAATTTTAGGGTTTAGCGCCTAATCATCGAAGGAAACCTAAGCAATGGCCCCAGGGGAAGAGGGAAGCTTGCCATGATTTACTTCGTCACGGGCGCCAGCGGATTTATCGGCAAGCGGCTGGTGCGCGCGCTTCTGGCGCGGAGCCAAACCACCGTCTATTTCCTGATGCGCGACGCCTCGCCCGCGCGCGTTGACGCCTTGCGCAAATATTGGCGTGTGAGCGCAAAGCGCGCCATTCCGCTGAAGGGCGATATCAGCCAACCGGGGCTAGGACTTGCCAAGGACGATATCAAGACCTTGAAGAACAAGGTTGACCATTTCTTTCATCTGGCCGCGATTTACGACTTGGACGCCGATCCTGAAAAAGAGATGGCGACGAATATCGAAGGCACGCGCAACGCCGTCCGCCTGGCGGAAGCGATTGGCGCGGGCCGGTTCCATCATTTCAGCTCCATCGCGGCGGCTGGGCTTTACGAGGGCACGTTCCGCGAGGACATGTTCGAGGAAGCCCGCCACCTCGAACACCCCTATTTCGCGAGCAAGCACGAATCCGAGAAGGTGGTGCGCCAGGAATGCCGCGTGCCCTGGCGGATCTACCGGCCCGGCATCGTCGTTGGCGATTCCGGAACCGGCGAGATGGATAAGATCGACGGGCCATATTACTTCTTCAGCGTGATCAAGAGGATACGCGCCATCGTGCCGCCGTGGGTTCCGATGGTTGGCGTCGAAAGCGGCCGCATCAATTTGGTACCCGTCGATTTCGTGGTGGCGGCCGTGAACCACATCGCGCACGTGCCCGGCCAGGACGGCAAATGCTTCCACCTCACCGACCCGCATCCGCACCGCGTCGGCGATGTGCTCGCTATGTTCGCCAAAGCCGGCCATGCGCCCGATGTCGGGATGCGCCTCAATCTGGGCCTCTTGCGCCTGCTGCCAGCGCCGCTCGTCTCGGCCTTGTCTTCACTCCCGGTGTTGAAGCGGCTGCGCGGCGCGATCCTGCGCGACCTGAAGCTGCCGGATAGCGTTTTCACCTTCCTGAACTACCCCACGCGTTTCGATTGCCGCGAAGCCCAGAGCCTGCTTGAACCGGCGGGCATCCATGTGCCACGCCTCGAGTCTTACGCCTGGAAGCTCTGGGACTATTGGGAGCGCCACCTCGATCCAGAACTCGTTACCGGCAAGACGCTGCGCACGCGGCTTAAGGGTAAGGTTGTGCTTATCACGGGCGGCTCCTCGGGCATCGGCAAGGCCACCGCGTTCAAGCTCGCGGAGGCGGGTGCCAAGGTGCTCATCGCGGCGCGCGATCCAATGAAGCTCGAAGCCGTGGAGCAGGAGGCCGCCGCGCGCGGCCTGCATCTCGTCACCTGCGCCGCCGACATCACCGATCCCGATCAATGCTCGGGACTGGCGAAGTGGGTGCTGGAAGAGCATGGCGGCGCGGACATCCTCGTCAACAACGCCGGCCGTTCCATCCGCCGCGGCATCGCCCAATCCATTGACCGTATGCACGATTTCGAGCGCACCATGCAGCTCAACTACTTCGCGGCGGTCCGGCTCACGCTCGCGCTGCTGCCGAAGATGACGGAAAAAGGCGACGCCCACGTCATCAACATCTCGTCCATGGGGGTGCTCACCAGCGCCCCGCGCTTCTCGGCCTATGTCGCCTCGAAAGCAGCGCTCGAAGCCTGGACCCGCTGCGCCGCCGCCGAATATTACGAGCGTGGCGTGCATTTTACGGCCGTCAATTTCCCGCTTGTGCGCACGCCGATGATCTCGCCAACGAAAATCTACGACCAGGCACAGGTGATGACGCCGGAGCAGGCAGCGGACATGATTGCCGAGGCCATCGTCAACCGGCCCGCGCGCGTAGCCACCGGGCTCGGGCTTTTCGGTCAGAGTGTGCAAACCGTGGCGCCAAGGCTCGGGCTGATCGTGAATAGCCTGCTGTTCGAGGTTTTCCCCGAGAGTGCGCCGAAACAGAACGGCGAGCCGGCGCCATCGCCGCAGCTCACGCCGGACCAGGTTGCGTTCTCGACGCTGTTCCCCGGTATTCATGTTTGACGCCGCGTTGTGCCGCCAAGCCTCGTTAGCGGCTTTAACGCAGGCGTCATCACCGATCATTTTGCTTTGAGAAAAAGAAAGCCGCCTATACAAGGTTTTGCGGCGACGGCTGTGCCAGGAAACGCCGGGCTGAACGGCGGGCGAGGCCGTTGCGGGCGTGAGTAGGGGGGGACGGTGATGCGGATTCTTGTTGCAATTTTGTGTGTGCTGTTCATGCCGGCCGTCCTTGCCGCCGATCCTGCTCCCGCCTCGAAGAGCAGCGCCAAGAAAAAGGTGTCCCGTGCCGTCCCTCATGGCCGGAAGACCATCGGCCTCATTTCAGAGATCGGCAGCACGTTCTCGGTTCAGCAAGTTGGCATCATGGTCTTCGGCAATAAGAAAAGGGAAGAGTCCATAGAAAGCTGGGGCATAGATGCCGCCGTCGCGGCTCAAGTTGCCCGCACTGTCAAAGCGCGCTTCAAGGTCATCCCAATACGGCTTTCTCAGGCTGGAAAAGCTGCGCTCGCAGCAGCTCCGGGAAGTTTGTTTGGCAACCGGGCCGGACATATCTGCAACGTGCTCCGCAAGGAAGCTACCCAGCCATTCAACTACTATGTGAGGGTGCAGCCGAGGGAAAGCGGCTATAGCGCCACCAATCAATATGTCGGTGGCCTCGGTATCGTTCATGGACAAGGCTTCGACACCGGCTACACCCACGTCCATGCTCTTTTCGAGATGGAGGTTCTTGACGGTGCAACCTGCCGCTCCCTTGGCAGCGTGTGGCCGGCGCCCACGGAGAATTTCCTGGTCATGCAGATCAATGGCCCGACCAAGGAAGTTGATGCGTTCTGGATGCCGGCTAGGAACACAGTTGCGAGGGACAAACGGCTGAAAGAGGTTGCCCGGGCCTTGGTTAAAAAGGGACTAGCTGAGGTCATTCCCAAGCTATTGGCAACTCGTTGATTGTGAGCGCAGACAAACCAGCTTGCTTCTGGGGGAGGGGATATGCGCGTGGCGTTAAGAGTTTTTGGTTTGTTGCTTTTCGCTTGTTTTTGTGTGGGCTCTCACGCCAGTGCCCGTGAAAAAGTCGAGATCAAGATAGGAAAACTGGGCAGTAGCCCGCCATTTACAATTAGCGCCTGGCGTTATCGGTTACTAAATAGGCGCATTCACATGCACTTTTGCGCCAGTGCGGCGTGTGAGCCAGGCTCAAAGGTAAGCTATACCGTTTCGTCGCCCAGGAAGCGTCTTTCTTTTACGCAGTATAAGGAGACGCAATTGAAGCTTGCGCAGGTGCTGAAGAAAATGGCACCGCCAGGAACGCGTATCAAACTTTCCGAACCTGAGCAGACTGGGGACAAGCTATTTCGCATATTTAAAGCGAAGCGGGAACATGTGTCGCCTGACGGCAAAAGAACCGCGTTTCTCTCCTGGCTTGTCATGGCGGATAGGATTACGTTCGACTTTATCAGCTCCGCGAGCACTTTGAAAAAGGCGGAGGAGCAGCTTGCGCCCTTTGTAATGGCGGGCATGATGGTCGCTGTCAGAGACAAGTGACCATCCGTTCGCGGCGTGCTAACGCGGCGTTAAACCTGGCGGGCGTATACCTGATCACAGGCAAGCTCGACATGGAAGCGCAGCGCAAAATGGGAGCGGTTTTTGCCGGCACGTCGCGGGAGCAGCGGGAGCCAAGACTGGAGCCCGCCAACGCCGCCGCGCCTGAGCTGCCGTTCGTCCCGGACGATGTCCTCGATCAAATCCTCGCAAACGCGCTGGCCCAGCAGGTACTCAACGAAATGCTGCGGGATCAAGGCGTTGACGACCCCATCGATCTGCTCGGCAGGGAGGCGCAGCGCAAAGCCGCGGCGGAATTCGTCGTCATGGCGCGGAAGCAGCAAGAGGAGCAAGCCGCCGGGCCCGAGGAGGCGCCCGATGAGTTCCCGGAAATCTCCGACGACCTCGTGCTGTTCGTTGTTGGCGAGCCGCGGCTTCACGATCAGCTTCGCGATATCATGCGGCGGAGGGGGTTTGCGGGCGAGCCAAGCGAACTGACGTTCGATCGGCTGCGCGCCGTTGTTGCCGAGCTGATGGACGAAAGCGTGAACCTGGCGGGAACCATGGCGTCGGGTGCGCCAGCGCCGGGAGGCGGCAAGAAGCGCCGCCATTGGTGGCAGTTCTGGCGGAAGGCCTAGCCTCGCTGCGCCGCCGGGCCTGCCTCAACCATACCCCATTGGACAGCGCTTTGCAGATGTAAGCAAAGTGTTCATTTCATGTAAGCGCTAATTATAGTTAATCCTCTCATGGTTAATTCACAAATTGCACATGCGCGGCATGTGTATTTCGGCGAATTTTTGCTGTTTTTCGCGTGATTTTTGCTGTTGCAAAATCCCTTTAAATATAATCTCAAATCGCGAATTAACCAGGACTTGTGCGGCTTGGAGTGAATATTTCCGTTATAAATCAATTATATAACCAGCTTAACGGTTATTCAAGACGTCTCTGCTATATTGTTTCAAAATCGCACGGCGGGCTTTCAAGGCCGGAAGTGCAGCAAAATCGTTAATTCCGCAAGCGGTTTGAAGCCATGACAGAGAGGGACACCGATTCCGATGAGGTGCTCGCCGGCAACGCCGGAGGCCTGCGCTCTAGGCAAGCCATCGGCGCGAGGGGAGTAAAATCGCGCGGCTTTCCCGCATTCCGGAAGGCCGCGGCAATTGTTAGAGACGAACCCCGGCTCCGGGCTAGATCGGCGAGGCGGCAACCTGCACCGCGACGTGCCGCTCCTCCTTCAGCTTTTCCTTCAGGAGCCCCGGATCGGTTACAGGCGTTGAGCAGCGAGGGCCGAAGCAAATGTAGGCAGTGATTTTTCCGTCCACCTGGGCTTTTCCTGCGGCGGGGGACGTTGCGGGGATCGCATCGCCGCTAGCCACCCATTGCACGATGGCGTTTGGCGCCGAAACCTCGGACAGCGCTTTCCGCCACGGCTTGGCTTCGGCCGAAGACTTGCCACCCACGACGACGATGTGCTGCGGCGAGATCAACGTCAGCGTACCGGACAGCAGCCCGGTGAATGCGATAGCCGCCGTCTGCACAGCGCCCTGGAATGCGCCCAGAAGCCCGTCGGCCCGGTTCAGATAGGCGGTATCGCCTGTCAGGGCATAGAGGTCCGCCAGGTTCTGCAGCATGGTGGCGTTAGGGCTCGGGGTCGCATCGTCGCTCGCCGACAGTGGCCGCAACACAAGGTCGGCGGTGTCGTCGGCGGCGAGAAAATAGCCGCCGCCATCCGCGCTGTAGCGCGTGTTCATAACGGCGGTCCAGCCCGCCGCGTCGTCGAGATAGCGCTTCTCGCCGGTGATCAGGTGAAGCGCCAGGGCCGCCGAGATCATGTTGGCGTAATCGGCCGAGGTCGCCGGCGCCTTGAGCTTGTCCTGCCGGAAGGAGTGGAACAGACGGCCATCCTCGAACATCTTGCTCAGGACGAAGGCATAGGCTTTCGCCGCCAGCTCAACCCACTCCGGACGGCAGAAAACGTCGCCGGCCTTCGCAATGGCGCGGATGGCAAGGCCGTTCCAGTCGGCCAGCACTTTGTCGTCCCAGCCGGGCTTGACGCGCTTTTCGCGAACCTCGAAGAGCTTCTTCAAGCACCCGGCCAGCGCTTGCTCCTCTGCCCCGTTCAGAAGCGCCAGCGCATTGAGGCGGTTGAGGATGGTCTTGCCTTCCCAGTTACCGCCCTCGGCCACGTCATAGACCTGCGCGAAGATCGCCGCCTGCTCACCATGGCCGAGCAGGCCCGTGATTTCCTCCGCGGTCCAGACGTAGAACTTGCCTTCCTCGCCTTCCGAATCCGCGTCGTAGGAAGCGGCGAAGCCACCGCCTGGAACGATCATGTCCCGCTCGATCCAGCCGATCGTTTCGGCGACGCGGGCCTTCAGCCGGTCGGATTGGGTTTCCTTCCACACCTCGGTCATCAGCTCGATCAGGAGCGCATTGTCATAGAGCATCTTCTCGAAATGCGGAACGAGCCAGCGCTCGTCGACCGAATAGCGCGAGAAACCGCCGCCAACATGGTCGTAGATGCCGCCCTGGCAGATATGCAGGAGCGTATTCTTGACCTCTTCGATGCAGGTGATGAGCCCATAGCGAAGGCCGGCTTTCCAAAGGAAGTGGAAGACCGTGGTGTTCGGGAACTTGGGCGCGCCGCGCAAGCCGCCATTGGTCGGATCGATGGCCCCGATGAACTTGCTGGCAATGGCCGCAAGCTGCTCCTCGGAGAAACCAGGGGCCGCGCCATAGTTGACCCTGGGCGTCAGCCTGGACTTGAGGAAGGCGGTGTTCTGTTTAATGGTTTCTTTTTCGTTGGCGTACACGCGAGCGACATTTTCCAGCACCTGCTTGAAGCTTGGACGGCCGTAACGCGGAGTTGGCGGGAAGTAAGTGCCGCCGAAGAACGGCATACCGTCCGGCAAAAGAAACATCGTCAGCGGCCAGCCGCCTTGCTCCCCCAATTCTTGCAGCGCAGTCATGTAGAGCGTATCGACATCGGGCCGCTCCTCGCGGTCGACCTTGATGTTCACGAACAGCAGATTCATGAGAGCCGCAGTGTCGGGGTCCTCAAAACTCTCGTGCGCCATGACATGGCACCAATGGCAAGCGGCGTAGCCGACAGAGAGCAACACGGGCCTGCCGAGCCGCTGCGCTTCGGCGAAGGCCTCCTGGCACCAGGGCCACCAATGTACGGGATTATGCTTGTGCTGCTGGAGGTAGGGGCTAGTCTCTTCACTCAAACGGTTTGACGCCATGAGGCAACCTTCGGTCCCATGCAATAGTGAGGATAACACCGGCGGCTCGGAATTGGCCGCTGCAATTATAGGTCCTTTTAGGCATATGCGCCCTGTAGCCAATGGTACAAGTTTTTTAGCTCGGGAAGCGGCGTTATGACAATCTTTGCGCTTTCAAGCGCGCCGGGGCGGGCAGGCATCGCAGTCATACGGGTTTCGGGCAAGGCCGCTCGGGGCGCGCTGGAGGCTTTGTGTGAAGGCGGGCCCCCTGCGCCGCGAATGGCGGCTGTCAGAAATTTGCGCGATCCGCTGGATGCTCGGATCCTGGACCGGGCGCTGGTGCTTTGGTTCCCTGGGCCGGCGAGCTTCACGGGCGAAGATATGGCGGAGTTCCACGTGCATGGCGGGCGCGCTGTCGTTGCCGGCGTGCACGATGCGCTGGGCGGTTTGGGCCTGCGGATCGCTGAGCCCGGAGAATTCACGCGGCGCGCCTTCGAAAATGGCAAGCTCGATCTGACCGAAGCGGAAGGCTTGGCGGATCTCATCAACGCCAATACGGCCGCACAGCGGAGCCAGGCGCTTTCGCAATTGGACGGGGCGCTGCGGGGGCACTATGAGGCTTGGCGAACATCGCTCCTGCAGGCGACGGCTTATGTGGAAGCGAGCCTCGATTTTTCGGATGAAGGCGATATCGCCGAGGGGGCTTTCAATGAGGCGCTGCCCTTGGTGCGTACGCTGGCCGGGGAGCTTGACCAGGCTCTCGCCAATGGCCGGCGCGGCGAGATCGTCCGCGAAGGCATCAGGGTCGCCATTGTGGGCGCGCCAAATGTTGGCAAGTCGAGCCTGTTGAATGCGCTCGCCGGACGCGAAGCCGCTATTGTTTTCGACGAACCAGGCACAACGCGCGACATCATAGAAGTGGCGCTTGATCTCGATGGATTTCCCTTTGTCTTGCATGACACCGCCGGCCTTCGCGACGCCCCAAGTCCCGTGGAGCAGGAAGGTGTCCGGCGCGCGCTTGCTACGGCAGCAGACGCGGACGTGGTGATTGCCATGACCGAGGCCGACCCCCCTCACCCTGTCCCTCTCCCCATGGGAGAGGGGACGTCAGAAAATCCACTGCGGATAGTTCCAGGGTCCCTTCTCCCAGGGGGAGAAGGACAGGATGAGGGGAACAAGGCTCAGAGCAGGACAGTAATCGCTGTACTGAACAAGGCCGATCTCCTACCGTCGAAGCCGGAGCGTGGTACAGGTGCCATCCTCATCTCCGCCAAAACCGGCGAAGGGCTCGACGCCTTGAAATCCGCGCTCATCGCCTTCGCCCAGGAGAATTTCGGCGCCGCCGAAACGCCGCTCATCACGAGGGCGCGCCACCGCCAGGAAATCAAGCAGGCTCGCGCCGCTTTGGCGTCTTTCCTCGCCTGCGCTGGAGCAGGCGACCACCCCGAACTTGCCGCCGAGCATTTGCGCGAAGCAGCCGATGCGCTGGGGCGTTTGACGGGGCGGCTCGACGTGGAGGAGGTTCTTGGCCGGATTTTCTCCGAGTTCTGCATCGGAAAGTAAAGATTCTGTTTCACATGAAACAGCTTAATATGAGTCCGATGGCCATAATGGGCTCTTCCTACAAGGGCGCGCCGCCCCAGTGGAGAAAGAGGCCGACATCGCCCATAAAACCGCCGGGGAAGTTCAGAACGCGGGCGATCAGGTGGAATCCCAGCGGCTGCAGCTCCCGCTCGAAGCGCAAGTAGGTTTCCGCCGCTTCGCCCCTCAATGTGGAAGGCCAATTGGGTTCCGGCGCATTGATCGCGCGGCCGCCATCGCTGCATAGCTTGGCTGGGAAACGCAGCACAAGCAATTCCGTTTCACCGTGAGCTGCGGCTTGCCTGGCTGAACTTAGAAGATTTCGCCAGTGTTCATCCGAGACGTGATGCTCGATGGCTTCCTGTATCATGTGATTCACGTTGCTTTCGGACGTCCGCCGGGCCGCTTCCGCCTCTGCGGCCTTCTTTGACAAAGCGTTTTCCACCAAGTCGCGGAAATCCGACGCTGATACGGCTGCCTCCCTTGGCGATTGCGCGGGTTCCGCGGGCCTCGCTTGTGGCTCGGCGTGAGCGTCATGGCTGGGGTGGCGGCGGGCCCAGTCGAAGAGACCGGCATGGTGTGGAGGAGAAGCTGGAAATTGCAGCGTGAGCGCACGGACGAGATCCGCACGGCTCACGATGCCAACGAGATGGCCATCCCTGAGCACTGGAACGCGCTTGATGGCGTGCGTTGTCAGAAGCTTTCCGATTTCTGTAACGCTGGTGTGCTCGGTCACGGTCACTACGGGCGCCGACATGATCTCCCGCGCGGTTCGCCCAGGCTCGCTCAGGGACGCCAGGAATTCCGGGGTTAGCGTTTCGCCTTCCGCTACCATGCTCAGCCACCAGGCGCGCCTGGACTTTCGATCCTCCTCGCTAAACCTCAGGAGATCGCCCTCGCTGACCATGCCAATGACCGCCCCGTCTTCGTCCACTACGGGCACGGCGCTCACGTTGTGCTTCAGCAGCAGCTCGGCAATCGCTTGCATTGACATTTCCGGGCTGACCGTGACAACGCGGGTTGTCATAACGTCGAAAGCATCCATGTCGTGCCCCCTTATCAGCTTTGTGCTATGGCAAAGGTAGATGAAAAAGCTCGCGTGGAGCTAAATTCAGGCCCTTGTGTTAAATACTGCGCGGCGCATAAAGCGGCTTCCGCCTCGCCGTTGGCGGACCGGCCGGCCTTCGCGCCCCTTATCAAATCTTCAGGGACATATATAAGGGAGCGGCTTTCCCTTTCGAAAAGACCGCTGAAAACAAGATATGGAATGCTTTGACGTCATTGTTGTGGGAGCCGGGCACGCGGGCTGCGAGGCCGCCGCTGCCGCTGCGCGCATGGGCGCGCGTACAGCGCTCGTCACGCACAAAATCGAGACCATCGGCGAGATGTCGTGCAATCCGGCCATCGGCGGGCTCGGCAAAGGCCACCTCGTGCGTGAGATCGACGCGCTCGACGGGCTTATGGGCCGCGTTATCGATCAGGCCGGCATCCAATTCCGCATGCTGAACCGCTCCAAAGGGCCGGCCGTGCAAGGGCCGCGCGCTCAGGCCGATCGCAAACTTTACCGGCGCTATATGCAGGCCGCGATCCGCGCGCAGGCTAATCTTGAGGTGATCGCGGAGCCGGTCGAGGACTTGCTGGTGCAGGACGGCGCGGCGGCGGGGGTAGTCACCGGCAGCGGGCGCGAACTGCGGGCCGGCGCCGTGGTCATCACCACGGGCACCTTCCTCAACGGCTTGATTCACATGGGCGAGACGCGCGTTCCGGGTGGCCGGCTGGACGAGGAGCCCGCGATTGGGCTGGGCAAGCGTCTGTATAGCTTGGGCCTCCGCATGGGCCGGCTCAAGACCGGCACGCCGGCGCGGCTCGACGGCCGCACAATCGGCTATTCGCGGCTCGAAGCGCAGGCGGGCGACGAGCCGCCAGTGCCATTCTCTTTCTTAAGCGAGCGGATCGAAACGCCGCAGATCGACTGCCACATCACGGCCACCACCCACGAAACCCACGCGATCATCAAGGCCAACATCCATCGCGCCCCGATGTATTCCGGCCAGATCGCGAGCATCGGCCCGCGTTATTGCCCCTCCATCGAGGACAAGGTCGTCCGTTTCAAGGATCGCGGCAGCCACCAGATTTTCCTGGAGCCGGAAGGCCTCGACGATCACACCGTCTATCCGAACGGTATCTCCACTTCGCTGCCCGCGGATGTGCAGCGCGCCTTCATCAAGACCATTCCCGGCCTTGAGAATGCAGCCATGATCCGGCCCGGCTACGCCATCGAGTACGATTATGTGGACCCGCGCGAGCTTCTGCCCACGCTGGAAGCAAAGTGGTTCCCTGGACTGTTCATGGCGGGGCAGATCAACGGCACGACCGGCTATGAGGAAGCGGCTGGGCAAGGCGTGGTCGCGGGCGTGAACGCGGCGCTCAAGGCCGGCGGCCGGCGGGCGGATTTCACGGTCTCCCGCACCGAAGCCTATATCGGCGTCATGATCGACGACCTTGTGACGCGCGGTGTATCCGAGCCCTACCGCATGTTCACGAGCCGGGCCGAATACCGTCTCCGGCTTCGCGCGGACAATGCGGACGAGCGGCTGACGCCGTCTGGCCTGCGCGCCGGCTGCGTGGGGTCTGAGCGTGCGGCCGCGTTCGGGCGTAAGGCGGCAGCGATAGCTTCGCACCGGGCATTGCTGGAAGGGCTCACCTTGACCCCGGACGAGGCGGCTGTTCGCGGTATTGCGCTTAATCGTGACGGCCGGCGCCGTTCCGCCTTCGATCTGCTTGCGTTCCCAGGCGTGAGCATAGCCACGCTCGCGAATGTCTGGCCCGAACTGGCGGCGATTCCGGCCGCCACGGCTGAGCGCCTTCAGGTGGATGCACGCTATGCCGTCTACATGGACCGGCAGGAGGCCAGCATCGCCGCTTTCAAGAAAGACGAGGCCATCGCCATACCTGCCAAGCTGGATTTTGCCACGATATCGGGCCTTTCGAACGAAATCCGGCAGAAGCTCGAACGCCACCGCCCCTCGACGCTCGCGCAGGCCTCACGCATCGACGGCATCACGCCCGCCGCGCTTATGCTCGTGCTGGCGCATATCCGCAAGGCCAGCCGCGCCGCCTAGTACAGGCCGCAGGAAGTCATGACGCACATCGCCGTCACCGCGAGGCCGCCTTGGTGGCCGTGGCGATCCAGAAACAGGCGCTGCCGAATCTGGGTTGCTTCCGGCCGCGCTCCACTCGCTGCCGCAATGACGGCGGGGAATCACACATGCGGGTTGGAACTTCCCGCAGCCTGTACTAGGCTTCGTAGGGCTCAGGGAAAAGCAAGCTGACTTCCACGGAAAAGCCGGGTGGCTCAAGGTGCAGTGTGCCCTCGCGTGCGATGCGCATCTGTATGAGGCCGCCTTCGCCGCGGGCATAATGAGTCACGGAACGGTGATCGGCATCCAGGATCAAGTAGTGCTGTATGCTTGGTATCTCGAAATAGCGCCGGACTTTGATGCCCATGTCGATTGCGCGGGTCGAGGGTGAAAGAATCTCAACGGCAATGACCGGGTTTGAGGCCTCAATCGCGTTTGCGCTCAGTGGGGCGCCGCAATTCACCGCCAAATCCGGCTGGAATGTTGTTTGCTGATCGGCGCGAATTGCGATGCAATCGACGAACGCTTGGCAAGGTATGCCTGCCCTTTTTTGGTGCGGATTTGAAAGCGGTGCCTGCGGAGAATTTCGTTTCGCCATGGACAACGCGCTCCGGTGACATGCAAACAGGCACGCCATCGGCCAGCTCCCAGCGCCCTTCGCGGCCATCGGCCCATGCCAGGAATTCGTCCACTGTCATCTTCTGCATGGCGAGTACACTCATAGCTCTAAGATTAAGCTAGGCGGACAAGTCCGGCAAGATGCAGCCGGCTCCGCCGGTCTCACACAAAACATGCCTTGAACATTTCCAAAAATTGCCCCCATTTTGTCCCACACGAGATTGTGAGCCGCCCAGGGAACGCCTCCAATTCGCTTGAATTTCTCCAAAGAGTCTTGTCTACATGTCGCCGCCTGGTACGGGTGAAGCTCTAGGCGCCGTCAGCTTTGGCGAATTGGCTGCTACTTGGGAGGTGGACTGCCCAGGTGTTGAATTTGGAGGTTGCACATATGACGTTCAAATGGTTACGAGTGCTGCTGCCCATCGCAGCAATGAGTATCTTCCCGGCATTGTCTCAGGCTCAATCCCTGTGCGATCCCGGCGGGTTGGAGCAGGAGATGGAGCTGCGCAATCAGCTTCCAGCTTCGTGTCACAAGGAGCGCCTGCAGGCGTCGGGCCGCGTGAGCTTCAACATCATCAATAGCGCGGAAAAGATCGCAAACGCGGCTTGGCGGCGTGAGGCGGTGACCAAATACGGCGAACGTTACGCCGATCCCAAGTTCATGGCCTGCAGAAAGGTGCTGTGCGTACGCGGCTCTATCGCCGGGTCGCATCGCTGCACCATCTCCGGGTTCCCCTGCGCTGCCGACATGAACGATACGGATAAGGGCATCATCAAGCGGATCGAGACAAGCGCGAGCACGGAATCGCCCTATGGTCCCGGCGCTGAAGGATCGGACGAACTCCGCAGCGCCTATGGCGGATACCACCGCCGGGCCGAGGAGGCCGATCTCGACGTTGGAGACATCAAGCGTCTCCAGGATCTGCTGGGCGTTACGGCGGACGGCGAGTTCGGGCCGGAATCCTACCGGGCGCTCCGGGACTTCCGCCGCAGCGCCGGGCTTCGTTTGGATGGCCCGCCGAACCGTACGGACTTGGAGCGGATCGCACGCGGTCAACGCAGGCAATGGGGCCGCTAAGCCGCTGTCAGGCGCAAGCTTCTTCTCATCATCAGTCTGAGACAAGCCAATGGCCGGAGCGCTTGCCGCTCCGGTCTTTTTTACGCCTGCGTTTTATCCCGGATCCAGCAATTGCTGCCGCCGCTTCACCCTGCGGATGCGCCGCAAGAATAGCAAAGCACGCTGTTTGGGCGCGTGTTTTACGGCTTGGTGCGGGCTCAACTGCCGTTTTTGGGTTCATCTTTCCATAACGGCCTTCAGCGCAAGGAATTCCGGCCGGTACTCGAAATGCATGCCATCGAAGTGATACCACTTGCCTCCCCAAATAAAGCCGTGCTTCTCAAACACCGCCACTATTTCGAGGGGGATTTTGTTCTTATAGACAAGCGGGATATCCCGTTCCCGCACCTGGCGTTCACTGAGCTTTGCCGGCAGGCTATATCGCCAATATTGGCCGTATCGCGGGTTGATATCGAAGGCGATGCCGAAGGAATGGACGCTAAGCCGCGTGGTTCCCGCGATGCAGCGTGGGGCATAGCTCCCCCCATTCGGTACGAGGTAGCGAACGTATTCCGGTCCCAGTTCCTCAAGATCGCGAGCCACAAGGCGAAGCTTGGCGGCGGCGCCATTGACCGGAGTGGCCCGCATAACTCCACCGCGGGATTTCGGCAGCCACGGCACGCGTTCAAGCCGTTTTTGGGCGGGGCAGCTAACGCGGGCGCAGCGGCCAGCCGGTTGCTTGCGGCACTTGCCATACATCTTTTCGAAGAAGGCCTCATTACGGATGCGGCCGGGATCGGCGTTCTTTGCCGCTGGCAGTCCGCTGGCCCCGAATGGGTAGGGCCAGTGGAACATATCCGCGATGTCTGGGTTTTCCAGCAGCTCATCCAGAGGCTTATCCTCCCGGCCACTGCCGAAAGGCATCCTCGCGCCATCCTTCCAGATCAAGGATGCGCCGTCGAAGCTTGCGACATGATCGGGATAGGCATCAATGAGCGCCTGCGCCTTTTGTTCCAGCGTTTGTGCGTTGGCGGACGCGGCAAACGCAAGCCAAAGGCAGAATCCCGATACGCGCATGATTAGAACCGGCAGCCCTTTTGCCGCTCGATATTGCGGATCGTACCCACAAGCCGCCGCTCTCTGCCAGACATCGGCACATCGCCTTCGGCGTAGTAGGTGCAATTCGCGTTTCCGAACACCCGGCGTGCGCGGTTCGTCTTGAAGCAGTAGCCATTCCGGGCGTAAATCTCGTTGCGCTGATACCAGAGCTCGCCGCAGGAAAGCGACCATAGGCCCTGGGCTGAGGCGGGCAGTGTGGCAATGCCGGTTGAACCAAGCAGTGCGCCTGCCAGTATCAAGGTCTTGCATTGGCGGGAAAGCGGCATCTCAACCCCCTTTTGGATTATGGCAGCGCGGGGCTGCACAGGGAAAGCCTACGGGCGATATCCTAAGAACTCTGCACTATGTAGTGGATAATTCGAAGACAGGAAGCAATTACACAGGATGGCGGCCATTAAAAACGCAGTGGATTTCGCCCACGCATTTTCAGTTTCACATGAAACGGTGGATAAACTAAAGCTCTACGAGCACCTCCTTATCAAGTGGCAAAAGGCAGTGAACCTGGTGGCGCCGGCCACGTTTCCCTTACTGTGGCAACGGCATTTCGCGGATTCGGCCCAGCTCGCAAGGCTCGCTCCGGAGGCCAAAACCTGGGTGGACCTCGGATCGGGCGGGGGATTCCCAGCGCTCGTAATTGCCATTATGCTTGCGAATCAGGAAAAGTGTCAGGTGCACCTGATCGAGAGCAACGCGCGCAAGTGCGCATTTCTCTCCGAGGTTGCGCGGCAGACAGGGGCCCCGGCCCGCGTTCACAACATGCGTATCGCGGAAGCTGCGGCCAAGGGCGTGGTTCCGCCTGCGGATGTAGTAACAGCCAGGGCGCTGGCGCCATTGGATACCCTGATGGAGCTGGCCCTGCCGTTTTCCGGTGTAGCGTCAGTGGCGTTGTTTCTGAAAGGCCGCGAGGCCGGCGTCGAGATCGCCGACGCCCGGAAACGCTGGGTTTTCGATTTGAAGATCCATCCCAGTATCAGCGATGCAGAAGGACAGATTTTGGAGATCGGGAAACCGGTGCTTAATCAGGGTGGCGAGCAGTCATGAATAGCGGCAATAACCTTCGAGTGTTCGCGATCGCCAATCAAAAAGGCGGCGTGGGCAAGACAACGACAGCGATCAATCTTGGCACGGCCTTGGCGGCGGTCGGCGAGCGTGTGCTCGTAGTCGACCTTGATCCGCAAGGCAATGCCAGCACCGGACTCGGCGTGCCCGAAGAGGCGCGGCATGTCTCGACCTACGATGTTCTGGCGGGCGCGGCCGCGCTCGAACAGGCGATGGCGCCCGCGGCTGTGCCAGGGCTTTACGTCGCACCATCCACGCGCGACTTGGCCGGCCTTGAGCCTGAGATTTCGGCGGCACCGAACCGCGCTTACTTTCTGCGCGACGCCATCAGCTCCTTGAAGGCTTCCGAGCGGGACCGCCCGCCGCAGGAGCGGCTTGGCTACGTCCTCATCGATTGCCCGCCTTCCCTCAGCATTCTGACGCTTAACGCGCTGGCGGCAGCCGATGCCGCGCTGGTGCCCGTGCAGTGCGAGTTTTTCGCGCTCGAAGGGATCACCCAGCTCAAGGAAACCATCGACTTCGTGCGGTCGAGCCTCAATCCGGCGCTCGAAATCCACGGCGTGGTGCTGACCATGCATGATAGCCGCACCAAGCTCGCCGACGAAGTGGCGTCCGAGGTTCGCACATTCTTCGGACAGAAGGTCTACGAGACGGTCATTCCGCGCAATGTCTCCGTTGCCGAGGCGCCGTCGCACGGCAAGCCGCTGCTTCTCTACAATCACAAGAGCGCAGGCAGCCGGGCCTATATGGAACTGGCCGCTGAGATGATCGACCGGGAGCGGACGGCGGTCGCGGCCTAAGTCAGGTAACGCGTGCTGAGCCCTAATGTCATTGCGAGCGTAGTGGGTTAATCCAGAAGCGGGGCTTTCCCGGTTCCCTGGATCGCCACGGCGGCTAAGGCCGCCTCGCGATGGCGGGTGCGTTGAATTTACAAGTATTTTCGAGCCGGAGAATCGAGATGGAATCACGTTCGGGCGCCCTCGCAATGGGACCATCCCCCGTCCAGAAAAACCGCCTGGGCCGGGGATTGGCCTCGCTTATTGGAGATAATGTGCAGCCGTCGGCCCCCGGGACTCCCAGGGTGCTGCCCGCCAATGGCGAAACGCGCATGGTCCCGATAGACCGTGTGCGTCCGAGCCCATTCAATCCCCGCAAAAATTTCGAGCAAACGGAGCGGGCGAAAGCCGAACTGGAAGAGCTTGCCGTCTCCATCCGCGAGAAAGGCCTGGTGCAGCCGCTTGTCGTCCGGCCGCACGAAGGCAGCTACTACGAGATCGTGGCCGGCGAACGCCGCTGGCGCGCGGCGCAGAAGGCGTCCCTTCATCTCGTTCCGGTCATTGTCCGCTCGCTGACCGACCAGGAAGCGCTCGAACTCGCGATCATCGAGAACGTCCAGCGCTCGGATCTGAACGCCATTGAAGAAGCGGCGGGCTACCGCCAGCTCATCGACAACTTCAACTACACGCAGGACGAGCTTGGCCAGATCATCGGCAAAAGCCGCAGCCATCTGGCCAACACGATGCGCCTCCTGAAGCTGCCGGACGCCGTGCAGACGCTGGTGCGCGACGGCTCGCTTAGCGCCGGGCACGCGCGCGCGCTGGTGGGGCACGAGGACGCCGAAGCGCTGGCCAAGGAGATCGTGGCGAAGGGCCTGAACGTGCGCGAGGTGGAAGCGCTGGTGATGGGCCGCAAGTCGGGAGAAAACGCGGCCACGCCGAAAACGCCCACCCAGAAAGATCCGGACACACGGGCCGCGGAACGCGAAATGTCCGATGCGCTCGGCCTTGCGGTGGTCATCAACCCCGGCAGCGGCGAGGCCGGCGAGGTCGTGGTGCGCTACAAAACCATGGAGCAATTCGAGACGATCCACAAAGCGCTGCTGACGCGGAAAGGCGGCTAACGCAAGCCTGCGAATCGCCAGGCCGGCGCTGTGGCTCCCCCGCGAGTTTGCCGCCGCCGGCCAGTTTCTTAACCTATTGTCAACGCTATTTCTGGACATTTTGAGTATGTGCCAGGACTTTCTGATCTTGAAACAATATAGCGCAAATTCTTTGTAGAAGCATTAAGGGATGTCTCGTCGGCCAAACGCCTCATATTGTTCAGTTTTATTCGCATATAACACAGTCTGCGGATTAATATTTGCTACAAATTTAGGTTAATTCGCTACTTGTGCTTATATTTAAAGGGATTCTGCAACAGCAAAATTCGCGAGAAAACCAGCAAAAACTCGCCGGAAATGCGCTGGCAAAAAATAACTGGACCAGCATTAACCATCCGCGCATTTACCATAATAGGGCCGCGCCGGACTTCAGCGTTCCGGTGGGAAGGCGAAACACGGATTCAACCCCTCACCGTGCCCATCTACTTACGGGAGAAGGAACGCCCGAATAGCCGCTGCGGCAGTTCGAGGGTCCCCTCTCCCTATGGGACAGGGACAGGGACAGGGACAGGGACAGGATGAGGGGTGAATCCCTCGCATAATCAACAGCATAGCGCTTACCTTAGCGCCTATGCGCGAAAGCGGGAACCAGTTTCTCAAAGTAGAACAAGCCCATATATGGATCCCCACATTCGCGGGAATGACAGCAAAGCGGCCAGCACTTCTTGCGGCTGGTACCACAAATATTATCCTGGGTTATCCAAGCTTACCATGCCAGTCTCTCCGTCGAACACAAGAACTTCTGCATAACGTGCCCAATTAATAACCGTATGCAGCGTGGTTTCAGCGTCATTCTCCGGCATGTTATCCTCAAGCTCGTCCTGGAAGCGGATGATCGATGCGCGCCGGCTTGGACGTTCCTCCAGGATATGCTTTATATGCGCCACCAGAGGGACGAAAGTCACGAGGTGCTGTGCGAACTGCGCCTTACGCTCGTCGGTGCCGCCCTGGGCGAAGCGCCGCCCGGCTTCGGTCAATTTCAAGTCGCCCTCGGCAAGCTCGGCAAAGCGCATGAGTTGCAGCGTTTCAGCCGCGGGGAACAGCTCGTCCACGTCCATATGCGCACGCTCGGCCAGCAGCGGCAGGTCGGCGCGGCCGTTGAAGGGCGGCTCCGCCAGCGCTTCGAGAAGGCCCGCCAGTGTGTTGGTCGAAACATCCGGCAGGCACATGCTGATGCCCGTGCCTGGGAACATGCCTTCGCGCGCAGGCGCGGCCCTCGCCGTCATGCGGGCGTAGATGTCGTCCACCATGGCGCGGAAAGCCGGATCCACGCGGTTCCTCGGCTGCGGCAGGTTCACCTTGATCTCTGCGATAACGCGGCCGGGGTTTGACGAGAACACCAGGATGCGGTCGCTCATCAGCACCGCCTCCTCGATGTTGTGCGTGACCATCAGGATGCCGCGGATCGGCATACGGCCTTCGCACCAGAGGTCGAGAAGGTCGGTGCGCAGCGTCTCGGCGGTCAGCACGTCGAGCGCGGAAAAGGGCTCATCCATGAGCAACAGCTTGGGATTTACCACGAGCGCGCGCGCAAGGCCGACACGCTGGCGCATACCGCCCGATATTTCCTTCGGATAGGCGTTTTCGAAGCCGTCAAGACCGATCAGATCAATGGCGGCAAGGGCGCGCTTGCGGCGCTCCTCCACCGGCACGCCCTGCGCTTCGAGGCCCAGCTCCACATTCTCCTGAACGGTGAGCCAGGGAAACAGCGCGAACGTCTGGAAAACCATGGCGAGCCCGTCGGCGGGACCTTTGACCTTGTGGCCGTCGATCACCACGTCGCCGCCCGTTGGCGGCATCAGCCCAGAGACGATGCGCAGGAGGGTGGACTTACCGGAACCGGAGCGGCCCAGGAGCGCGACAATCTCGTTGTCGTTCATGGTTAGATCGACATTGTCGAGCACAAGCAGATTGCTGCTAGCGCCGCGCTTGTAAAAGTGCCGCACATGCGAAACGGAGACCAGCGGGTCCCGCCCATTGGCGCTGGCCCGTATTGAGTTAACTGGATACACACCCACGGGTTACTCCCCCATCAGCTAAGGCGTAAACGCCTGTCTGCCAGAGCATAAAGACGGCGCCAAAGCACCCGGTTCAGGAAAACGACAAAAAGCGACATAACGCCCACGCCCAGCACGACGCGGTGAAAATCACCGGCAGCGGTGGCCTTGGCGATATACGCGCCCAAGCCGTGCGCTTCGAGCCTGGTACTGCCCCAGCTCGCGACTTCGGCCACAATGCTTGCGTTCCACGATCCGCCCGATGCCGTGAGCGCGCCGGTCACGTAATAGGGCAAAATCCCCGGCAGCATGACTTTGCGCCACCACTGCCAGCGCTTGACTTTGTAAAGCGTGGCGCTTTCGGCCAGGTCGCTCGGAAAGACGCTGGCGCCGGCGATTACGTTGAACAAAATGTACCACTGCGTGCCGAGCACAATCAGCGGCGATAGCCAGATATCGGGATCGAGGTGGTATTTGGCAATGCCAACGACCACGAAAGGAAAAAGTACATTCGCCGGAAAAGCCGCCAGCAACTGCGCCAACGGCTGCACGCGTTCGGCCAGCGCCGGCCGCAAACCCACATAGACGCCGATGGGCACCCAGATAAGGCTAGCGATGGCGATCAGGATGACGACGCGGATGAAGGTTATGAACCCATCCACAACCGCTTCCCCGAGATCGGACCAGCCTAGCGTCGCGTGCACATAGGAGAACACGGACCACGCCGCCCAGCCCGAGAAAGCCAGAAGCACCGCGTTCCAGGCCCAATCGACGGCCCTGCTCGTCGTGGCGCTTACTTTCGGCGCCTCCGGAATCTGCTTTGACAGATCGCTGACGTTGCCGCTGAAGACCTTCAGCAGCCCCCCCATGAAATGGCCCATTGCGGAAATGAGCCGGGTGCGCTTCAGGAGGTCGAGAACCCAGGACTCCGGCTGCGCCTGGGCCGCGACCAGCTCGACGCGGAACTTGTCCGACCACGCCACCACCGGGCGGAACACAAGCTGGTCGTAAAGCACGATGACGACAGCCATCGCGCCGACCGCCCAGGCGATGGCGCCGATATTCTGCTGGGCGATGGCCAGCGAGATGTAGGAACCGATGCCCGGCAGCGCGATCTTGGTATCGCCGACCGAGATCGCCTCCGACGCCACCACGAAGAACCAGCCGCCCGACATGGACATCATCATGTTCCAGACCAGGCCCGGCATCGCGAAAGGCGCTTCCAGCTTCCAGAAGCGCATCCAGGGCGAGAGCCTGAAATGCGTTGCCGCCTCCTCCAGGTCGCGCGGAACGGTCTTCAGCGACTGATAGAACGAAAACGTCATATTCCAGGCCTGGCTGGTGAAGATCGCGAAGATCGCCGCCAGCTCTGCCCCGAACTGGCCGCCCGGATACAAAGCGATGAAAAAAAGCACCGTGAAGGTGAGAAAGCCCAGCACCGGCACGGATTGCAGAATATCGAGCGCGGGAATGATGATGCGCTCCGCCTTCTTGCTTTTGGCGGCAAGCGGCGCGACTAGAAAGGTGAACAGGAGCGAGAAGCCAAGCGCCGCGAACATCCTGAGCGTGGTCAGGAATGCGTATTGCGGCAAGTTCCACGGATCGAGCGAAACGGGATGAAGCTCCAGGTTCACCAGCGGCTGATGCATCCACCGGGCGGCTTGCACAATCGCGACGAAGAGCGCGCCAACGGCGAAGAAAACAACGGCATCGTAACGGTTCGGCCACGCACTAGCGACGTTGGCGGAGATATTGGCGATGCGGTTGCCTTTGAAATATTTGGCCGTGGTCATCGCTCGCTCCGGGGGTTGGGCGCGTCAGCCCGCGTTCATACCATGCGCTCTTGATGGCCTTGCGAATGCGTTAAGGGTTTTGGAAATTGTGTGGAGTACGGCCGGAAAGCGAGATCACGGTCCGTCTCACAAGGCGAATGAACTCATCGGGCATTTCTGTCAACTCAAAAACGCTGGGCGGCAAACGTATGGCACGGCCGTTGCTCCGGAAGCCAAAGCCGGCAAATTTTGCCTTCGGCGCCGCGAAATCACGGACGCGATCTTTACGTCCGCAGAATCTATTTAAAAATATTTGCGGCTTTAGTGTTAACCATAATACGGCGCATTTGCACAATGCGGGAGGTGTGCGCTTTTTAGAATCCTATTGCAGAATCAATACCTTCTGTGATGCTTAACCATCCAGCAAGAAGCATTGCATAATATGGCGCCCTAAAGAAACACGCCCCACCCCGCACAAAAACAGCCAATTTGCCCTGAATCGAGGTTAAGGCGCGGCTAATTCAAGGACGCCGGATGCCGGTCCATTGTCAACAATTCCACCGCTTGCCATTGTCGCGAGGCGGCCTTGCCGCCGGGGCAGCCGGGAACGCCATCAAAGACTTTGGCGATGAATTGCCTCGCTTCGCTAGCAGCGGCGAAACCTGGACGGTCCAATGAGCGCCAACCCAGTCCTAGTTGAGATAACGCGCGGCCCAGCGGTGGAAAGCCGGCATCGCGGCGCCTTCGTTGTGATGGACGCCACCAGCAAGACCGTCTGGGCAGCGGGGAACACGCAAATGCCGGTCTACCCGCGCTCCGCCACCAAACCCTTGCAGGCGCTGCCGCTGGTCGAGACCGGTGCCGCGGATCGCTTCGGCCTCACGGACAAGGAACTCGCGCTGGCCTGCGCCTCGCACAAAGGCGAACCCGCGCACGCCGCGGCAGTGGAGGCTTGGCTCGCCCGCATCGGCCTCGACGCCTCCGCCCTCGAATGCGGCCCGCAGCCGCCGCGTCCGCCAAGCCCCGCCTATCATAACTGCTCGGGCAAGCACACTGGCTTTCTCACCGCCTGCGTTGCCTGCGGCGACCCCATCCGCGGCTACATCGAGCCCGGCCATCCCGCACAGATGCGGGTAACGCAGGCGCTCGCGGAGATGACAGGCTGCGATCTTTCCCGCGTTCCCATGGGCCGCGACGGCTGCGGCATCCCGGTTTACTGCATTCCGCTGGAAAACCTGGCGCTTGGCATGGCGCGGTTTGCCGATCCGTCCAGGCTGCCGGAAGGCCGGGCCGCCGCCGTGCGCCGGTTGTCGGGCGCGATGGCGGCGGAGCCGTTCTACGTGAACGGCACGGGCGGGTTTACCACCGCATTCCTTCATGCTGCACCGAAATCGGTCCGCCTCAAGAACGGGGCCGAGGGCGTCTTCGTGGCAGCCCTGCCCGCGCTGGGCTTCGGCGTGGCGCTCAAGATAGACGACGGCGCCATGCGCGCGGCGGAATGTGCCATGGCTCACATTCTTCGCGAGCTTGGCTGCCTGGACGCCAGCCAGCAAGCCCGGCTCGCGCCGTTCCTCAATGCCATAATTCTGACAAGCGCAGGCCTAGAGGCGGGCGCAATCAGGCCTGCCTTTATGTTCGGGAAAACATGAACTTAGGGTCCGTCCAGGAATAACTGCGCCGCATAGCGCAGGAATTTTGGCCGGTTGCAAGGCGCGAAAAGGGGCGCATATCCCGGATATGTAACCCTTTTTGCAACGCAGCAGGCGGCCAAAAGAACAAGCCGGATGGCGCAGTTATTCCTGGACGGACCCTAAGCACCAGACCAGCCATTCTGAGGGAGAAAACCATGCCGGTTTCACAGCCTTCGAAGTTATCACGCTTCAACCTTTGGGGATCGCTTGGGATCCTGAAATGGATTGCCGTGGCGATTGTCGCGATTTTTTTCGCCACCGACAGCTATTTCATTGTGCAGCCGACCGAGATGGCCGGCGTCCGGCGTCTCGGTACGGTGCATTCGGCCAAGCCGGTGCCGTCCGGCCTGCATTTTAAGATACCGTTCATCGACTCTGTTGATAGACTTCAGGTTTCCATAGACAATTTCCGTATCGACAACCTGACTGTATACACAATAGACAATCAATCTGTTACGATATCTATCGGCATTACCTATCGTATACCGCCGGACGCGGTTCTAAAATTGCTATACCAAGTCGGCAGGCCAGGTGATGCCAGCATTATGCACAATATAGAACAAATTATCGCCGACCGTACGCTCAAAATATTCGCAAAGCGCAACACGATCAAAATATCCGAGGAGCGCGAACAGATTTCCTCCGAAGTCCGGCGTTCTGTAAGCCAAGGCATCCGCGAGCAGTTCGGCATGGAGATCATCGACCTGCAAATTCCCGCAATCAAATACTCAGAAATATTCGTGGCTTCCGTCGAAGCCGCAGTGAAGGCCAAGAACGACGCCATCGCGGCCGAGAATACCGTCAACCGCATCCGCTATGAAGGCGAGCAGAAGGTCGTAACAGCGAAGGCCGAAGCCGCCGCGCAGATCGCGCACGCTGAAGCGAAGAAGCAATCCCGTATCCTGGAAGCCGAGGGCGAGGCGCGCGGCATCGAGCTTCAGGCGGCGGCGGAGGCGCAAGGCATCCGCGTGCGCGGCGAGGCGCTCCGGAACAATGCCCGCGTGATCGAGCTGACGCTCGCGCAGCGCTGGACCGGCCAGCCGCCGCAGACCATCCTTGGCGAGCGCGGCGCCGTGCCCTTCTTCAACCTCAGCCGTGCTACCACGGAAGAGTCTCCCAAAGCTAACACGCCCGCGCGATAGGGCTTAGATGTAGTCCCATCCTTCTTCCTATGGGGAGAAGAAACGCCCGAATTGCCGCTGCGGGTAAAACAGCGTCCCTCTCCCACAGGGAGAGGGACAGGGTGAGTGGTTGAAACCAGCGCATAATCAATGACCTGCCGCGTATGCGCCTTCGCGGGGATGGCGCCAAAGCCGTCAGTACTTTTGGCGGCTGGTATCAACCCCATGGACCTCTGGTCCAGCCGCCGGGTTTCTCGCTGGTGGCTGGACCGGAACCAGCTTCCGGCCTGCCGCCCCGGTAACGCATTTGCTCTTCGTCGTAAGTACGGTCCGGCCCCCAGCGCCAAAGCGGAATGAGCGCAAGTCCCGCCGCGAAACCGCCGATATGCGCCCACCAGGCGATGCCGCTGCCCCTTGCGGGCGAGGCGAGGTGCCAGAAGCCTTCAAGGAACTGAAAGCCGAACCAGACCAGCGCAAAGGCAAGTGCCGGAATCTTGAAGAAGAGCGGAATGATGACAATCAGGATGAGAATGTTGATCTTGGCTCGCGGGAAGGTGGTGGCATAGGCCCCAAGCACGCCTGCGATCGCGCCGGAAGCGCCAATAGCGGGTGCTGCGGAGGACATATTGAAATATGCATGCGCAAAGCTCGCGATGAACCCGCAGGCTAGGTAGAAGGTCAGAAAGCCAAGCCGGCCGATGCGGCCTTCAAGCGAAGCGCCGAAGATAAACAGCGTCCACATGTTGAGAACGATGTGTAACAAGCCGCCGTGCATGAAGGTGCCCGTGATGAAGGGCAGGTAATTGTGCGGATCCAGTCCGTGGATTTGCGCCCACGCCGGGTCGAAATAGCGCCGGGGAACCAGCCCATAATGGAACAACAACTCATAGGCCTTGCGAGCGTTGAGCTGGTGTTGAAATAGAAAAACGGCGATGTTCGCGAGGATAATGAAATATGTCGTGAGTGGTGCGAATGGTATTTTTATCGAATCTTTAAGAGGAAACATGATCTTCGACTGATGTTACGGTGCCTAGAGTTTCACCCAGCTTCTGTACGATTACCTGCAGCACTTCCTCTATCTGCTCGAAGATCCAGTAGTGCCCCGCCCCCTCAACCCGGTGCAGCTCGCAGCCTGGGATGATACGCGCCAAATGCAGCGACGCCGGCACCGGCACATTGCGGTCATCCGTACCCTGCCATAACATAACTGGCGCTCTCACCGCATCGAACGGAAGGTTCCACGGCCGGCAGAATATCCGCATCTCTTGGATCATGCCACGAATACCCGGCCGCATACCTTCCGACACGCTATCGACGAAATTCTTACGGATTTCCGGCCGCCGCAAAATGCGCCTGTCGTCGGCACCAGCCCGCTTCTTGAGGATATCGTACATGCGATCCGGCGCATTCAGGAACAAAAGCCGCCACAGCCCGAAAAAGCCCTTCATGGCCAAGTTTACGCGTGGCAAAACCCGGAAGATCATAACCCTCGTCATGCCGATTTTTTCTGGGCCTTCCGGGGCACATAGTGGTCCAACCGGGTTTATCAGGGCTGTGGCGGCAACGCGCGAGGGAAGCAGCGTGGCGCAGGCGGCCGCATAAGGGCCGCCACCGGAAATGCCCGCGACACCGAAATGCCTAAGCCCGAGGCAATCGGCAAACTCCAGCATGTCGCCCGCCCAGCCGGCCAGCGTGCGGTTGTGCTGAAAGGTGGAAAGCCCGAAACCCGGACGCTCCGGCGCGATGATCCGCAACCCCAAACGCCGCGCCGGCTCATGCACCAGCCGGAACATGAAGCGCGATCCGGGTGTTCCATGAAACCCGAGGACGGGCAGCCCGCGCGGCGCGCCATATTCGGAATAGCCCAGCCTCCGGCCGTCGGAAAGAACGATGTGACGGCTTTCAGCGGCAACGCTAAGGCTTTCCAATTGGAGCCGGGGGAGCGTCAAGGTCATGCGAACCACTTTCTACCGCGCGTTGAAAGAATTTGCCGCAAGATTAGATCTAATCTGCGGCTTCCCCTCAGATGGGGAGGCAAGGTTTCGATGCTAGCACATCAGAGGAGAGACCAATGGCTGACGATGTAACTGGCAAAGCCCAAGGCGGACGCCTTCCATCCCGGTACCTCGATCCCTTCCAGACGTTCCGCAGCGAAATGGATCGCCTGTTCGACGACTTTCTCGGCGGACTGCCTGCTTTCTCCAATCTGCGCCAGAGCTTTCCCGCGGCGCAAGTTCTTACACCGGCATTGGATGTAAAGGAAACGGAAAAGGAGCTGGTGGTGAGGGCGGACCTGCCTGGCATCGACGGGAAGGACGTTCATTTGACGCTGCAAAACGGCGTTCTCACCATGCAGGGCGAGAAGAAAAACGAGCACAAGGATGAGCGCGAGAATTATCACCTGGTGGAGCGCAGCTATGGCTCGTTCCAGCGCTCCATCCGGCTGCCCGAAACCATCGACGAAGACAAGGTTGAGGCGCGTTTCGACAAGGGCGTGCTGACCATCACGCTGCCGAAGCGCCCCGGGATGGTGAAGACGCAGAAGAAGATCGAGATCAAGAGCAGCTAGGCAAAGCGTGCGGCAAAGGCGGCTACGGCTGGCCTTTGCCGCCACCGGCCTTGATGAACTCCTCGACCTTGGCGATGATGGCGGGGTTATCCCAATCGGCTGGGCCGGTCAGCCGGGCCACCTCCCGGCCTTGGCTGTCCAATATCACCGAAACCGGCAGGCCGGAGACCCGCAAGGCGCCCGTTGCCGCGGATTCGCCATCGTTATAGACGGCAAGATGCGTGATGCCGTTCCCGCTGAAGAATGCGGCGGGCTTCTCAATGCCGGTTCGGTCAACGCTAAGCGCGAGCACCGAAAACGCATCGCCGCCGAGCTTGGCCTGAAGCCGGTCCAGCGAAGGCATCTCCACCTTACAGGGCGCGCACCAGGTTGCCCACAGGTTGAGAAGCACCACCTTGCCGCGCCATTCGGAGAGGTGGCGCTGCTTGCCATCCGCGCCAGTGAAGGAAAGACCGGGCAGCGCTTGCGGTGCGGCCGCTTTGACGAATGTGCCAACCACGGGCGCTGCCGCGCGCTCGCTGGCGGGGCCGGAACCGCGCAGCCCCGTGCTGGTTCCGGGGATCAGAAGCGCGGCAATAAAGCCCGAGCTGGCCGCCACCATGCCGAGCCCGGCATAGAATAACAGGTCCACCACGGTCATGCCGCTTCCGGCTACTGTCTTTTTACGCTTAGCCATTCGCTTCATGGCACAGGAGGCTGCCATTGGGGCCGGTGCACGTCAAACGAATATTGAGCGGGAGGCGCCGGGGGCGCGGCGGTGGCGCCGTTCCGCCGCAGGTCATCCTCCGCGAAGATCGGCATAGTTGGAGAACTTTTTCAGCATCCCGTCGCGGCGGGTTGGCTCAAGATATAGCAATGCGCGCTTCATGACCAAATTTACAATTGGCGACGTATGACGCACGTAAAGATCCAGAGGGTCTAACTGATGCCGGAAATGATACTTTGGTTCATAATTCAAGCTCGTCGACGAATACCACTGATACTTATTTTCAATCGACCACTCCATTACATGGCTTGTCATAACATTGTACAAATACAAGCGCGTTGCCACGTCATAGTCAAAGCCGACATATTCAGAACATAGCTCCTTGTCATTCTTCAAACACAAATTGAAAGACACGACCCTATCGTCCTTCATCAGCAGAAAGAACAGAGCCTTGCCGGGCATCCGTTGCCCGATGCCGCAAAAATATTCCGGCGTCAGTTTCTCGAACTTCAGGCTGGAGCGCTCGTACACAGCGAGATAAAGCGGATATATCTCCTCTATGTAAGGTGTAACATCGGTGACAACGCGCATTTCGAGCTGAGCCCGCTCGGCCGACCGCCGCCGCTTCCGGCGCAATTGCGAGCGGAATTTGTGGCTGAGCGCCAAGCGCATATAGTCCTCGAAGCTCGAAAAATTGAGCCGCCGCCGGGTCATCGGCATACTCGGCACCCGCGTGAAACCGCGCTCTTCGAGGCAGGCCAGCGCATCCCGGTCCCCGGCCTTGAATTCCTTGAACACGACAAGCGCGGCCCCCAGCCGGCGCGCGTGTCCAAGAATCGCGCCGCCCAGTCCGCGTGCGATGGCATAGCGCGTGCAATCGTCTTGGGCATCGAGATGTCCTTCACCCGCGGCGCAGCCCACCATCAGGGTCCGCATCCGCAAAAAACGCGGCCAGACGCGGCGGACCGCCTCTGCCCATCTCGCGGCCCGTGCCCCCATGCCAGCCAGAAGGTCTTGATCCAGCAGGAAGAATGGCTGAATCGCATGAACCTTCCCGCCTTCGCCGGTCAGGACGAAATAGCGGTAGTCGAAGCCCTCTTTTAGCGTATCTTCCACAAGTTCATAATAGCGGCGGTCCTTCCGCTGGCCGGCGAATGCACGGCCCCACGCAGCGCTGTCCTGGATTTCAGCCCTTGACATGACCTGGACCTGTAACTGCGGCTGAGTATGAACCTCTACGCGGGAGGACTCCCATTCGACAGACAGAACTGCTCCGTTTGCCCCGGTTCCGGCGCACGGCTCCATCGAGAACCCCCCGTTCTCTTACTCTTACGCACATTCAGCGCCGCACTTGGGTGCGGCGCTGGGGTCAGCTCCTCCGGACCTCCGCCTGGCCTGCCCCGTAAAGCCAGTCCCTCCGCTCAAGCAGCCCCGAACCCGAGGAAAACCGGATGGCGAGATCCCGGAGCATATTGAAGGGCGCCGTGCAATGGTACACCCACCCCATCCTGGCGGAAGCCCGCGCCACCTGCCAGACGCGCGGACCGCGGCTTCTCCGGAAAAGCTCAAACCCGTCAACGATATCGCCCCGCGATTCCGTCAAGGACACGGCAAGCGCCGCCCCATCTTCGATGGCCATCACGCCGCCGGAAGCGAGGTAAGGCCGCATGGCGTGCCAGGCATCGCCAATAAACTGCACGCGGCCATCGCCGCCCGGCCATTTCTCGATGACGAACATCGGCCATTTGAGCCAATCCGGCGCCGAGGCAATCGCGGCCAGCGGCGTTCCGGACCAGCCTTCGAGGCGGCGGGCAAGGTAGGCCGGCACGTTGTCCTGTTCCTCGTGGTCCATCTGGTAAATATCTTCGATCACGAGCACCGCGTTGATGCGCGACCCGCCGGACACGGGATAGTGCACAAGATGCGCGCCGGGCGACATCCACAGCACGATCTTGTTTCTCATCGGCGGGGGAACCGCGTCCAAAGGCAGGAGCGTCCGCCAAGCCACCGCCTGTGCGGAATAACGGCGCGGATGGAAGTTACTGAGGCCGCGCACCACCGAATTGATCCCGTCCGCGCCGACGAGCGCCGCGGCGCAAAAATGTTCGCCGCCGGCGTCGATGCCAACTCCGCCCTCACTTGCCTCAACGCTGGCGATGGCCGCGCCGTACTGGATCGGAATGTCGAGTTCCCTGGCCCGCGTTAGCAGCGCTTTTTGCAGGTCGGCGCGCATCAGCGTGAGATAGGGCGAGCCATAGCGGATGCGCGCGCCCGGCTTGAGCGGAAGCGTATTTAAGAGAGCGCCGCTGTGAGCTTTTCGAAGTTCGAGAGCCTCGGGTTCGACCGCGCTGTTCAGGAGATCGAGATCCCAGCGTTCCAGAAGGCGCGTCGCGTGCGGGCCCATCTGAATGCCGGCGCCAACCTCGTGAAGCTCCTGCTCACGTTCGAAAACCGCTACCGAATAGCCCGCGAGCTTGAGCGCAACAGCCGCGCTGAGACCGGCTATCCCCGCGCCGGCGATAGCGATCTGGCCGTTGGTCTGCCCGTTTCTCATTTGGCACCGCTACCCCTTGCTTCATAAAGGCAGTAGGGCGGGTCGCTCTGGCCGCCGCGCAGGTTGTTGTCGTGGATGTAAAGCGTGGAGCAGTAGGGGCAGACGATTTGATCGTCGGCGCCCATGTCCAGGAACACATGCGGATGATCCATGGGAGGCCGCGCCCCCATGCACTGGAATTCCTTCACGCCGATATGGATCTTTTCAACCCCGATGTCGTTGTGAAAATGCGGCACGCCGATATTTGCCATGTGAAGTCGCCTCGTTTACCCACGGAAACGTAACCGATTGTACGAAGGGTGCAAGCCCAGACTTTACCCCATGGAGGCCAGCGCAGCTTCAGCTGGAACATCCAGCTGGCGCGCGGTCCCTTGAGGGCGCCTGCCGTTAACCCTATTTGCCCCGATTCTGCCTGCCGCCCCCGCCGTTCTGGAGTATTGAAGTAATTTAGCAGATGCGCTTTGAGGAACCGTTAAAGGAAGCGCTGCTTGGCAAAGCATTGATCTATAATAACAAAAAAACCGGCACAAGGGCGGCGGTTCCAGCCGCGGCCGGCCAAGCCCGCGGGTTAACTTCTGAACTGCAAACATATTTAACGGTATTTTTGAAACGCAAAAATCACGCGAAATCACGTAAAAATGCGCGGAAAACCGGGTGTGGAACATGTGAATAGCTACCGTTTACCATGCGCAAATTTACCATGACGGGGCCTTACGCAAAACGAACGGTTTGTTAATCGGTCGTCGGTGACGTTTCATGCGCTTTGAAAGGCGGGCGCCCTTTGGCGCGCATGGCATCATCGAGCCCTAAAATGGGAATGTAGACCGCCTGTGGGGGCGCCGGCGCGGCTGCCGTTTTTGTTCTTTCGGCGGCGGCGCCACCGCTCCCGGATCAACCACGGCGGCCGCCTGCGCAATCCGTGGCACGGCCTCGCACCGCGCCTTTCGCATCTCCGCCATCGCGCGCGCCCGGAAGCTTTCGCCACGGAGCGGCGCACGGATGGCGACGATTCCCGTTTTCGCCGGAGCGACGATGATGGCTTGCTCGCCGCCTTCTTCGGTGCTGGCTTCCTCGGAGAGGCGTTCATGCGGTAGGACGAGGAGGCGGGCCCGCCGCTTTTTCGCGTCGGCTCCGGTGACTAGGTAGAAGTTCTCGCCGGAACGCGTCGTGAGCGAGAGCGACCAGGCCGGCTCCGGCAGTGGCGATTTGACGATGAGGTTGCCCTTGGTGATGTCGAACGGGCAGTAGGCAACAACGGCATCCGGCGCGGTGAACGGCAGGCGCGGCACGGTTTCCCCGTCGGCGATGGCGAGCGTGTTCAGTGGCATCGCGGCGGAGAGGCGGCCCCAGGCATCGTGCCCGGCCAGCGTGGGGATTGCGAAGACGGTGAGGATATGAATGATGCCTGCGGCGAAAACTCCGGCAACGGCCCATGGCAGCTTATCCATCATGAGCACTCCACGAGCCTGATTTCGGGGAGGATTTCGCTGCCGTTATTCCGCAAGGCGTCGGGGTTGAAGGGCCGCAGAATGCTGAGCCTCACCGTTACGCTGGTGCCGCGCTGAGCCGGGATCCAGTTGCCCGGCTGTACGTCCGGCGACAGGCGCACGGTGAAGCGGCCGCCGGGCGACGCCAGGATGTTGGCACCGGAGAACCCGGCGCGCCCCGTCTTGTTGGGCATGATCTCGCCGTTCGGTTTGAAGGCGGCGATGTCCCACCACAGGGACGGAATGGCGGCGCCGCGGATTTCGTAGGTGCAGTCGCCGGAAAGGCTGGAGCCGGAACTGTCCTGCGTCGCGGTGAAGATCATGGTGCTTGCGGCGGTCACTGGCAGTGCGCCCTGCCGCGCGATGTGGGCGGCCGTATAGGGATCGGCATCGGCCGTGCCTTCGCGGAACCAGAACGCCCATGGCCCGTAGCGGGTGGCGGTGGCTGAGAAACCATTGTTCACCATGCGCGAGGCCGAGCCGAGGCCCAGCATCAGCGCAATCACGGCGAAAATGAAAAACCGGCTCAAAAAGGGCATGGCGTTCAAGAACCTGCAAATTCCACCGGAGAATCGGCGCTCATCGGCTTTCGGCGCAACACCTTATTGCGTCCGCACGGACTGTTTGTCCAGCGAGGCGCCCCGTTTTTGGTCTTTCGATCCCTTTAGCTTCGGCGCCTCCTTTAAAAGCTTGGAAAGCGAGGTCAGCATCTTGAGGGTGCGGGAAGGCAGGCTTTTCGACGGATCTCCTGGGCTGATGACGGCATTCGGATCGGTGCGGCGGATTTCGGCCAGGCGCTCACGCTCTTCAACCTGGCGCTGATGCAGCGGAACCCCCGGGATCTGCGGAATGTTCATGCTTGTATGCGCCGCCACCATATACTGATGCCAAACCGGCGCCGCCATATGGCCGCCTGTCGTACCGCCCGCCATGTCGCTGTAGTCGTCGTTCCCGAACCACACGCCGGTCACATACTGCCCCGTGAAGCCCATGAACCACACGTCCTTCGGGCCGGAGGTCGTGCCGGTCTTGCCGCAAGCATTGGTAAAATCGAGCTTCGCGGCCATGCCCGTTCCCTCCTCCACAACCTTAAATAGCATGGAGTCCAGGGTTTCGATGTCCTTGCGCTTGAAAATGCGGGCGGGCGGCGGCTCGTCGCGCTCGCGGCTGTAAACCACCTCGTCATGCGTGTTCCTCAATTCCAGGATCGCATAGGGCTTGACGGCCATGCCGCCATTGGCGAACACCGCGTACCCGCCCACGTGATCGAGCGGCGCGATGCCGGTATCGCCCAGCGCCATCGAGCAGGTTTTCCTGATCGCCGTAAGCCCGATCCTGTGGGCGACCTCAACCACCTTTTCGCGGCCGACCTCAAGCGAGAGCTTGACCGCGATGGTGTTCACCGAGCGCTTGAGCGCATCGTAAAGCGTCATCGGCCGGCCGCTCGCGCCGCCGCCATAGTTCACGGGCGACCAGCGCCCGCAAGTCGGCGAGGTATCCAATACCACCCTGGTGGGCTTCATCCCGTTTTCGATGGCCGTCAGATAAACGTAGGGCTTGAACGACGATCCCGGCTGCCGGGCGGCGTGAACGGCGCGGTTGAACTGGCTTTCGCCGTAGTCCCGTCCGCCCACCATTGCGCGGACCGCGCCATCAGTATCCATCGACACAAGCACGGCCTGCCTCGCCCTCGCCCAGCGCCCCCGCGTATCGAGCTGTGTCTCGATCGCCTTCTCCGCGACCTTTTGCAGCGGAATGTCAACGGTCGTCCGGGCGGTAAGCACATACTCGCCCTTACCCCTCATCAGGCGCTGCACCTCCTCGAATGCCCAGTCGAGGAAATAGTTCGGTGCATAGTCCTTTTCGTGGTCGATGATTTTCGCGTGGGTCAGCCGGGCGCTGTGCACCTGCCCCTCGGTCATAAACCCCGCTTCGACCAGATTGCTGAGAACCTGATTCGTCCGCGCGCGCGAATCCACCGGGTTTGAGTGCGGCGCATACTTCGAGGGTGCTTTGAACAGCCCGGCGAGGATCGCGGCCTCAGCCAGGTGGATGTCCCGCACCGACTTGCCGAAATAGAACTGCGACGCGGCCTCCACGCCGAAATTGCCGCCGCCCAGATAGGCGCGGTCGAGATAAAGCTTAAGGATCTCGCGCTTGGTGAGATGCGTCTCAAGCCAAAGGGCCAGGTACAACTCCTTGATCTTGCGCGGGATCGAACGCTCGGAGGTCAGGAAGAGGTTTTTGGCGAGCTGCTGCGTGATCGAGCTGCCGCCCTGAATCGCGCTGTTCGCCCGGGCGTCCTCAATGAGCGCCCGCGCCGTGCCCAGGATGTCGATGCCGAAATGATCGAAAAACCGCCGGTCCTCGGTCGCCAGCACCGCCTTGATCAGCGTGTTGGGAATTTCCTCAAGCGGCACGGCATCGGAGAACTGTATACCCCGCTTGCCAATCTCGTTGCCGTAGCGGTCGAGGAAGGTCACGCTGAATTCGCTGCCCGTGCGCCAGTTGGGGTTCTTGGTCAGCTCGATTGCCGGGATCTCGAATATCAGCACGATGGCGAGCCCGGCCGTGCCGATGGTGGCGCCCTCGGAAAGGAATTCAACGGCGAGGCGCCTGAAGCCGGTTACGCGGAAGTTGGCGAAGAAATTATTATAGTTTGCCCACCCGTCTTTAAATCTGGCATAAAGGCCGTAGAGGGTGGAATCGATCCACGAATCGAGCGCAAGCCAGTTAATGTAGCGGTTGCGCCGGTTGGGTTTGAAAATCCAGTCCCGCACGAGTTTACACCGCCTCCGTTGAGCCTATTTGCTGGCGCCACCGCCCTCCGGGCTGTTTGAGCGCGATTTGCTGGTACTATGCCAAGAAACGATCCCGCGAAACAGTTAAAATGGCAGGGCGGCAATCCGGTTCCAGAGAATTCATCCGGCCCTCCCCCGGCAGCCCCCTTCTGGAAGGTTAAAAGCCTCGCCGGGATGACCAGCGCGGAATGGGAGTCGCTCTGCGACGGCTGCGGCCAATGCTGCCTGATCAAGCTTGAGGACGAGGATACCGGAGATATTGCCGTTACCCGGCTTGCCTGCAAGCTGCTCTGCCTCGGCTCCTGCCGCTGTACCGATTACGAAAACAGGCAGGCCCACGTCGAAGATTGCATCAAGCTCACGCCCCAGGACGTGGCTAGCCTGATTTGGCTTCCCGAAACTTGCGCCTACCGGCTGATTGATGAGGGCCGCAACCTCAAATGGTGGCACCCTCTCGTTTCCGGATCGCCGGAAACCGTGCACGAAGCGGGCGTTTCTATCCGCGGCGCCGCAATAAGCGAAAAGAAAGTGCCGGAGCACCGTATTCCCGCTTATATCACCAGCTGGATAAAGCGGCGGGAGCAGCGTTAGAACAGGTTGCCAGCACGCGAATTGAGGTCTAGTCCTCGCCTGCGGAAAGTCTTGACCGAAGAGGGAGCTGTGCCGGCAGTTTTTCGCGCCCCCATTCACATGCGGCCCGCTGCCCTGCGTCCGGCGGAAGCTTTGCGCCTGCCCTGGCGCGCAAGGCCGGGGAGGGACGCTTCATGATTGCCCAGCTTATTACCGATCTCATCCTCACCGCCGATGTCTCCGCCTCGGGAACCTTCATCCCCATGGGCAGAATGCACATCCCGGGCCCCGCATTGGCAGCCGCGTTGCGGAACCTGGAGGACACTCCGGCCGATCCTGAGCTGGAGGAAGCCGCCGTCTATACCCTGGCGGCGAATATCGCCGGCCTTTGCATCCTGGACGGCGGCGACATCGCGGGTGTCCTGCAAGCTTGCTCCGCCGCGCGGATCGCCGCCGAATGGCGCATCGGGATTCCGGGCGCGGGCGTTCTGCAAGCCCTTTTCACGGTGGCGCGGTTCGACCCCGTGGCGGATGGGGACCGCACCTTCACGCTCGTGTTGCGCCTAGCCGGTAAACCAGAGTTTATTGCTTTGAAAGACCGGTCAACTTAAGTCCAATGGTAATAGACGGGGCGCGGCCGTTCATTGCCAATTCAGGGAGCAGCGCCTATAAAGGTTCGTGATGCAGAATGGGCTATGAGATATATTTGTGCGGCTCTTTCGATATTGATCGGCGCTTCAGGCAGCGGGGCCGCGCTCGCCAAGGATTCCTGCATTCATGCTTGGCGGAAAGGCCGCTACAAGACCCATCAGCAGCTTGAGAGGGAACTCCGTCCCTGGCTCAGGAACGGGAAAATTCTGAGGTTCTCGCTTTGCAGGTCCGGAAACCACCATTATTTCCAGGTCACGATACTGGAATCGGGTGGTAAGGTCCGGGTCGTCCGCGTGCCCGCCCGTTAGCGAAGATTGGCCTCATGCGCCTTTTGGTTATCGAAGACGACCGGGATTTGAACCGCCAGCTCGCTGGCGCGCTGAGCGAGGCCGGATACGCCGTTGATGCCGCCTTTGACGGCGAGGAAGCCGCGCATCTCGGCGAAACCGAGCCCTACGACGCGATCATCCTCGACCTGGGCCTGCCGAACATCGACGGCCTGAGCGTTCTTGAGCGCTGGCGCAGGGCGGACATTCGCACCCCCGTCCTTATCCTCACGGCCCGCGACCGCTGGAGCGAAAAGGTCGCGGGCATCAACGCCGGCGCCGATGATTATGTCGCCAAGCCGTTCCAGATGGAGGAGGTCATCGCGCGGGTGCGGGCGCTCTTGCGCCGCAGCGCGGGTTTCGCCAGGGCCGAACTTGAATGCGGCCCCCTGCATCTCGATACGCGCACCACGCGGGTGACATTCAACGGCTCGCTGATCAAGATGACGGGCCTGGAATTCCGGCTGCTTTCCTACCTCATGCACCACCAGTCGCGGGTGGTTTCGCGCTCGGAACTTGTCGGCCATCTCTACCAGCAGGATTTCGACCGCGATTCGAACACCATCGAGGTTTTCATCGGGCGTCTCAGGCGCAAAATCCCCGGCGATCTCATTCACACTGTGCGCGGGCTCGGCTATTGCGTTTCCTTCGCCCCGGACCAGGATGGAGGCGATAAGAGGGGCTCATGAGAGGCAATTCTCTCGCGCTTCGCCTGGTGATCTCGTCGGCGGCGTGGACGCTGATGATCCTTTCCATCACCGCCGCCATTCTAATCTCGCTCTGCCGCGACTTCATCGAGGACAGCTTCGACGAGCGAATCAATCATTCGCTGGAAAATCTGATCGCGAAGATGGCGCCGCAAGCCACGATGGATGTCACACGCCCCGCCGGCCTTGGCGAGCCGCAGTTTCAGAGGCCGTTGTCGGGGGCGTACTGGCAAATCCGGCCGGCGGATCGGAGAAACGATGTCTCGTTCAAGTCCGAATCCCTTGCCGACGAAACCTATAAGCTCCCGAGCGAACTGGGCATCAAGCCCGATGAGAAACATATCCGGCAAGCCTATGTCGATGGTCCGGACGGCCAGATGCTCCGCGTCCTGGAGCGGGACATCGATTTCGGCCAGGAGAACGAAAGACGGGTGTTCTCCATATCCGTCGCATTTGACACCGCCGCGTTCGACCTGGAAATCCGCTATCTCAGCGATGCGATCATGCTGACGCTGGCGCTTCTTGGCAGCGGCCTCCTGCTCGCGACGTTCTTCCAGGTCCGCTTCGGGTTGAGCCCGCTCAAGGACATGGGCAAAAGTCTCGCCGCGATCCGGTCGGGCGAGGAAACGCTGCTTGAAGGAACTCCGCCAGACGAAATCCTGCCGCTTCAGGAAGAGCTGAACGCCCTCATCAAGGCGAACTGGGGCGTGGTGGAGCGCGCCCGCACACATGTGGGCAACCTCGCTCACGCGCTCAAGACGCCCTTGAGCGTCATCATCAACGAAGCGGCTTCCCAGAACACGGAGTTCGCCCAAAAGGTTTCCCAGCAGGCCCAATTGATGGGCCAGCAGATTTCGCATCACCTCGACCGCGCCCGCATAGCCGCGCAAATCCGGCCAATCAGCGGCGTCACCGATGTGGAGGCGGGCCTCACAGCGCTTTCGCGGGCGCTGGCCAAGATCTACGAGGATCGCGCGATCAACCTGGAAATCGAATGCCCCGGCGGAGTGAAGTTTTTCGGCGAGAAGCAGGACTTCGACGAAATGGCGGGGAATCTCCTGGATAACGCCTGCAAATGGGCGCGGTCCAACGTCTCGGTAAAGGTGGAGGGGCCGCAAGCCGCCAGCGGCGCGGCGGCGCGGACGTTCCAGCTCATCATCGAAGACGATGGGCCTGGGCTTAGAGAGGAGTTCCGCCGCGAAGCCGTGAAGCGCGGACGGCGGCTCGACGAAAAAGTGCCCGGCTTCGGCCTCGGCCTCTCCATCGTCGCCGAGCTGTCGCATCTCTACCGGGGCACACTCAAACTGGAGGAAGCCGGAAACGGAGGCTTAAGAGCCTGCCTTACGCTTCCCGCCGCTTGATTGCCGCCGGCAATGCCAGCCTGTGACCCAGTTGCGATGGCGCGGTTGGAACTGCCCCGGCGAATTAATTATGACGCAAAAATGCCGGAATGCGTTGCCTTCCTGTGCCTAGTTCTGGCTGGGAGAGCGTGCGATTCGCGCGCCACGAGGGGTATGAAGAAACTAGGATTGCTCTTTATGTCGCTCGCGCTCACCGTCCTCGTGACGGGCTGCGCGACGAAGGAAGGATCGGGAACGCTGATCGGCGCTTCCACGGGCGCGCTGCTGGGCAGCGCAATGTCGCATGGCCGGCCCGGCGGTGTCATCGCCGGTGCGCTTGTCGGCGGCTTCATCGGCAACCGCATCGGCAAGTCGATGGACGACGAAGACCGCCGCCGCGCCTACGAAGCTCAGATGGCGGCGTTCGAGGGCGGTGAGCGCACGGAATGGCGCAGCCCAAACGGCCACTACGGCTATGTCGAGCCACGGCCCGCCTATTATCATCGCCGGAAGAAATGCCGTGAGTTTTCGCAGACCGTCTTCGTCAATGGCAGGCCCGAGACGATGGTCGGCCGGGCTTGCAGGGAGTCGGACGGAAGCTGGCACGAGGTTTAGCGCGAGCTGGATTTCTGGTACTTTTCCAAGCATTGCGGGGCTGCCCTTGGGGCGGCCCTATTTTATTTTAAGAACGGCGGGAACGGTTCAAACGGCGTGGAATTCAAAGCTGCGGCGTTATCCCCGTGACCGCGGCTGCCATCCCCGCGCAACACGAACGCGGGGACCCATATAATAGCTTGTTCCAACGTCAGAAATGGCTTCCCGCCTTCGCTGGTAATCCTCCCTCATCCTGTCCTTCTCCCCATGGGAGAAGTGACACCCGAATGTACCCGCAGCGGAATTTCCGGGATTCTCTTTCCCTTCGGGGAGAGAGAGACAGAGTGAGGGGGGGACCCGCTATTTCCTACGAATAGCGATTCCAGATTCCCTTCTCGCCGAACGACGCCACGAACGTTGCGTGGGCAGCTTCCTCCTCCGGCGAGATAAGCGGCGGCAAGGTCTCCGGCCGGACTTCAGCCACCACATCGGCCTCATCCGCGGCGGTTTCGGCCTGTGTGGCAAAATTGAGCCCAGCCTGCTCGGCGCCGATGAGCCGCAGGTAAACGTCCGCGAGCAGTTCGCTATCGAGGAGCGCGCCATGCTTGGTGCGCGTCGAGTTGTCGATGCTGTAGCGGCGGCAAAGCGCGTCGAGATTGTTCGGGCTGCCGGGATGCTTTCGCCTGGCTAGCGCCAGCGTGTCCGTCACGCGCTCCATGCCGAGCGGCGGAAGGCTGAGGCGGCCGAACTCGTGATTGAGGAAACCCATGTCGAAGGGCGCGTTATGGATGATCAGCCGGGCATCGCCAAGCGCCTCAAGGAACTCCTGCGCGACATCGCCGAACAGCGGCTTGTCCGCCAGGAATTCCGCCGTTAGCCCGTGCACATCGGTCGCGGCCTTCGGCACATCGCGCTGGGGATTGAAATACCAATGCCAGTACGCACCGGTGGGAATGTAGTTGATCAGCTCCACGCAAGCCAGCTCGATGACGCGATGGCCGTCTTTAGGATCAAGCCCCGTTGTCTCGGTGTCGAGAACAAGCTCGCGCATCGGCCCCTCATTCCATGCGTTACCGCTACCCCTCTGGAAAACATGGACTGATTCGCGGCGGGGTTTCAAATATGAGCCGGTGCCCATCCCCGCTCTTCAGGCGGACGCGGGACGGCTAGCGCCCTGAATACACCGCAACGTATCCAGGGTTCTCGCGGCCTCACCGGCAAGGCGATCCGGCGGCGGCACGTGCTAGCCGTTCCTAACGCGCCTTTTCTCTCGACAAGATATTGCCTTGCGCATCGGTCTTCGTGATGGTGCGCGTGCCGCCCGGGTTCTGCTTAGAGGTGGTGGTTATGCCGGTTTCCGGGTCTGTCGAGCTGGCGGAAGCAGGCTCCTTGCCAACGACCTTTTTCGAAATAACCTTCCCGTGCTTGTCCGTCTTCGTGACGGTCCGCGTGCCGCCCGGGTTCCGCACCGACGTGGTGGTTATACCGGTTTCCGGGTCCGTCGAGCTGGCGGAAGCGGGCTCCTTGCCAACGGTTTCTTTCGAGAGCGTCTTTCCCTTTTTATCCGTCTTGGTGACTGTTCGCTTGCCGCCCTGGCCCTGCTCCGATTTAGTGGTGACGCCGGTTTTGGGGTCCGTCGAACTTGCGGAAGCAGGCTTCTTGCCGGGCTCCGAACCGGCCTGTTCGATTTCTTCGGCCACGCATTCCATCGCGCCGGCGAGTCCGCCGCCTTTGCATTTCCGTTTCGCCCCAGCCACCAAGATGGGCTTGGTGCGGGCGGGCTTCAGCCCGCTTTCAGAGCCGCCGCCGGCTTCCTTAATCTGCGCGGGTTGTTGCCGATGGCCATTGGCCGGGGTAATCACCGGCGTCACGAATAGCGCGGTGGTGAGGAACAGTCCCACAAATTTCGCCATGCTCAATCTCCTATAAAATCGCTGGCTGACTTTGCTGTTGAATACATCCGTGCCCCTTATCGCCAGGGCGCTCGCAAAAGAACGTTCGTCTCGTGATCATAAACGGTGAGCAGCTTCGCCATGGATACCCTCCCAAGCGGCCCGGCCCATCAACGAGCCCGAATCGTGTACTTCCCATCACCGCTAGCGGTTATCGCAAATCTTTTCGTCATGCCGCCACGATCTTTGGCTGTAACATCAACCTTGAAAGCGTTGATCTCGCCGAAACTGGTCTTAACGTCGAGGAGATAGCCGTGGCCTGAATTGAGTTCCTTCACATTCACTGTGCGAATGAGTTCATAGCTTTGAGTCTTCGCGTCGTTCCTGAGCCACTGAATGTACAGGCGATGGGAAACGTGTTCTAGGCCACCGGCGTAAACCACAATGCGGAAAAACCCCTCATCCTTGCCGGCCGTCCAAAACCCGCCGGCGGACACCTCGTGGATACCGGCGGGAACTTTTTCCGCGGCCTCGAAAGCTTCGTTCTGAGCGTAAGCCACAAGCGGAGAAAGACAAAGAAAGAGCGCTGCAAAAAGAGTTGCACCGATATGGCTAACACGCCTCATCCACTCCTCCTTTGCTGCCGGCCACAGCGCCAGTGGAAGTCTAACGCCCATTCAGCCCCGGAAACACTAACATTTTGACAAGGATCAATTCGCAACGAAATATTGATCCAGCGTTCACCGGCAGGAGGTTCGAGTGACGATCACATATCTCAAGGGCGACGCCACATCGCCGCAAGCCAGCGGCGGCAAAATCGTCGCCCATATCTGCAACGACATCGGCGGGTGGGGCAAAGGGTTCGTGCTCGCCATCTCCCGCCGCTGGCCTGAGCCGGAGCGCTCCTACCGCGCTTGGCACCGTGACCGCGCCGGCAACGATTTCACGCTGGGCGCCGTGCAGATCGTTCAGGTGAAGGCCGATATCTGGGTGGCGAATATGGTCGCGCAGCGCGGCCTCAAGGCCGGCTCCGAAGGACCGCCGATCCGTTACGACGCCGTGGCGGCGTGTTTGGCGAAAGTCGCGGTGAAGGCCGGCGAATTGCAGGCATCGGTTCACATGCCGCGCATCGGCTGCGGGCTGGCTGGCGGCAAATGGGAGCGCATCGAGCCCATCATCCTCGCCGAACTGACCGGCAAGGGAACGCCTGTGTACGTCTACGACTTCGAGTGATTGGTGCAACTTTTGAGCAGCCGGTAACGGGCCAATCTCAAGCCGGCCTAATGTTATGAACCTGCTTGGTAAAAAAAGCGCAAGTCCGGGTAAGCAATCATGGCTGAGACATGGCGCGGCCGTCATGCCCGCAAAAGCGGGCATCCATGACACCAAGAAACAACGCTCCTCCATACATTCGCCATGGGTTCGCGCTTCTGCGGAGCAATCCGCGAGACTGGCGCCTGGAGTATTGCCGCTCCCACCCTGCTTGTCAGAGCGGACAGCTTGTAAGGTCAGCCATGCGGCTTCTATCACTGTTTCTCGTTCTCTGGCTGATGCCAGCCGTGGCAGCGGCCCAGACCTGGCGGACGCTTCCGCCCACGCCCGCGCCAATCGCCGCGGCTCGAAGCGGTCACGCCAGCGTCAACGGCGTAAGCCTCTACTACGCCGTCTACGGACAGGGCTCGCCCGTTATCCTGCTCCACGGGGGGCTTGCGAACGCGAACTACTGGGGCAAGCAAGTCGAAGCGCTCACTCCGCACCACACCGTCATCGTTATGGACAGCCGGGGGCACGGACGCAGCACCCGCAACCGGAAGCCCTATAGCTACAGCCTGATGGCGGACGATGTGATCGCGCTTATAGACCACCTCGGGGTGCCCAAAGCCGATATCGTTGGATGGAGCGACGGCGCCGTTATCGGCCTCGACCTGGCGATGCGGCACCCCGGCAGGGTTGGCAAGATCGTTGCCTTCGCAGCCAACACCAACCCGTCCGGCCTCAAGCCGTACGGCAACAGGGCGCCGGCCTTCGCCGCCTTCGGCCGGCGCGCACGCCGAGAATACGCCGCATATTCGGCCACGCCCAGGAACTACGGTGGCTTCGTCCGCCAGCTTAGGAAGATGTGGGCCGCGCAGCCAAACTGGACCGATGCGCAGCTCAAAGCAATAAGCGCCCCGGTGCTGATCGCCGGCGGAGATCACGACGAAATCATAAAGCGCCGGCACACGGAATACATGGCCGCGACTATTCCGGGCGCAAAGCTGCTCATCCTTCCCAATACCAGCCACTTTGCATTCCTTCAGGACCCCGGCCCATTCAATCGGGCGATCCTGAACTTCCTTGACGGCAAATGATCTGCCGCTAGCCCCAGCTTGCGCGCAAATATATCGCGCGCCCAATTTTCCAAACCATGTGAAGCAGCCAGGCTACGGTAAGAACGAAACAAGCAAGGGAAAGCGAATTTACTTGACTTTCCGGAAGCTGCAATTGCCTTGCGGCTGAAACAATAGCGCCAAAAATAAAGTACGCTAGAATAAGATTGACGCCAACCGAAGCGATGGCGGCAAACAAATCTCCCTGGATCAGCCATCTTCCGATCCGGCGCCATTCGAACAAAAAGAACAACAAAAACACGGCTATCGTGAAGCCGTCGATATAGCCGCCGGCAGAACTCACCTCCCGCGCCGCCCCCGCGAGGCCGAAGAACGCGGCGGCCCCCGCCAACACAATAATCACATAGGCAAATGCCCCGCCGACGGACCATGCCAGGTTCCACAGAAGCGCTCGAAAATCCCGCTTTCCAACAATCACGCTTTGCAGCTTGCCGTCCTGCCGTGCTCCTTCGTCTTCGTCCGGATAGACGGCCCAGAAGCCCGCCGACGGCACGCCGATTCCCCAATGCTCGAAGTCGACATACAACCAATGGGCCTTGAAAAGCCGGTTGACGGACTCGTCCTCTGCTCTGCTGAGATCTTCGCCGAACAGCGGGAACGCGTACCGGCCGGGAACCGCCCCAAACGACGCCGACACGCGCTGACAGCAGCCTTTCTCATCGTAATGAACGATAATCCCGGTATCGCCAATAGCATCCGCCGCGGTATCGGCGCTCACCTCGGCCCCCAATTCACGCTCCGCGATTTCCCGCACTTGCGCACGCGTCATGCCAAGCCTGAACGGCCCGATACCTTTGCCGGCCAAAATCTCGAACGTTGTGCGAAGCTGATCCATTGCGCTCATACTGACTGAAGCTCACGCTGGAATGAAAACCGGCGGCTGGCTTGCACCTGTTTATCCCAATTCCGGCGGTTGGGGCTACTGTAAGCGAACGAAGGGTATTACCCCTCATCCTGTCTTTCCTCTCCCACAAGGAGAAAGACAGGGGTTGTGCCTTGTGAGACAAGCATCCCCGCAAATCATCATTCTGTGTCCGTATTGCATCGGTAGTGCATGGATTGTGGAATATATCACTTTCAAATAGGCCTGATTGTGCACTTTGTTGCAGCCACACAGCTTTGAAATGGAAAAGTTTATCAAACGTAAGGGTGCGGCGAATAAGCTCTTGCCCGTGGGGCGTGGCTCCTGCAACACTGGTTAGATAACCTCATGGTGGAGCTGGGCACGGCGTGTGCGAAGCATATCGTTCGCGACGTGAAAGATATCGGTAGGAGATCTCAGCAACGCCCACAAAATAAAGGGGAGGCATTGTTGCATGACTGAGACTCCGACAGCACCTTTTGAGCAATGGGTTCAGACGGCTCAGAAGTTTGCACGGCATTCGCCAGATTCTGTGGCTTGCCCTTGCTGCGGCAGCACCTCGCTCAGAGTGAAGGATGTGGAGTACGGCTTCGGATACGACAAAGGCGTGCAGCGCTATATTACTTGCGGGTGCTGCGGTGCGTTCACAAGTGTGAACGTCAAGCGCGCGGGTGAGCATCAAGAGGTCAAATCCACGGATAAAACGCTGCTCCCGGTTGCTTCCGGCCGCGTTTAGACGCGCCTGCGCCGCGGCGGTTATTCCCGCGGAAATGGGAATCCAGCTCTAATTTTTGCGAAACCTAATGCCGCGCGGGGAGCATTGTCCGGCGGACTTCGTTGCGCAGCAAGTCAATGGGCGCCAACCCCTCCTTCGCCTTTTCGAAATGCCAATAGGTCCAGCCATTGCAGGCGGCGCGCCCTTGGGCCTTTGCTCCAATGGAGTGGATCGAACCGCGCATCCCGTCCCAGAGCAGCGAGCCGTCCGCCATGATCTGCGCCTGGACCCGCGCCTTGGCGTCGAACAGCGCCTCGCCGGGGCGCAACATGCCCAGCTCCAGCACCATGCCGAAAGGCACGCGCGGCTCGGCCCGCTTCGAAACGATAGGGTCCGCCGTCTTGACATCGAACGGCTTCACCGCCGCAAGACGCTCTTGCGCGGCTACGGCATAGTCATGATCGCGCTCAATGCCCAGATAGCGCCGGCCGAGTGACTTCGCGGCGGCGCCGGTTGTGCCAGTCCCAAAGAAGGGGTCGAGCACCAGATCGCCCGGCTTGGTCGTCGCCATGATGACCCGCCGGAGCAGCGCCTCGGGCTTCTGCGTCGGATGTGCCTTGCGCCCGCCATCGTCGCGCAGCCGCTCCGGCCCCGAACAGATCGGAATTAGCCAATCCGAGCGCATTTGCAGGTCGTCGTTGAAAGCCTTTAGCGAGTCGTAATTGAAGGTTGGCTTCGAGGCTGGGCTGCGCGACGCCCAGATCAGGGTTTCATGCGCATTCGTGAAGCGCGTGCCCTTGAAGTTCGGCATCGGGTTGGTTTTCACCCAGATCACATCGTTCAGGAGCCAAAAGCCCAGGTCTTGCAGCGCCGAGCCCAGCCGGAAAATATTGTGATAAGAGCCGATCACCCAGATCGCGCCATCGGGCTTCAGCACGCGGCGGCATTCCTTGAGCCACGCACGGCTGAAATGGTCATAGGCCGCAAAATTGTCGAACTTGTCCCAGTCCTGGCTAACGCCATCGACGCGGGTATTGTTGGGGCGCAGCAGCTCGCCGCCAAGCTGGAGATTGTAGGGAGGATCGGCGAAAACAAGGTCAACCGAGGCTGACGGCAAGCTCTTCAGCACCTCGATGCAATCGCCTTCGATAACGCGGTTCCCCGCATCTAAATCTATGCCACTCTCGAACGCTTCAGTTCCCAAACGCATGACAAAGCCCACAAACTGCATCTGCCGCCGATCATAGCAGAGACAGCGGCAAAAAGGGTTAACGCATGGCTAACTTGCACGGGCCTGATTACGGATAGCGGGGATATCGCGGCAGCGTCATCCCCGCAAATACGCGAAGGCGGTGCCTGGCAAAGCCAGGCAACCCTGCCTATTCCGGCGTCTCCATCACGTATTCATCGAATCGAAGAAATCGCCGTTCGTCTTCGTCTGCCTGAGCTTATCCAGCAGGAACTCGATCCCATCCATCGGCCCCATCGGATTGAGTATCCGCCGCAGCACATACATCTTGCGCAACTGCGCCTGCGGCACCAGCAGCTCTTCCTTACGCGTGCCGGACTTGGCGATATCCATCGCCGGGAACACGCGCTTGTCGGCCACCTTGCGGTCGAGCACAAGCTCACTGTTGCCGGTACCCTTGAACTCTTCAAAGATCACCTCGTCCATGCGGCTGCCGGTTTCGATCAGCGCGGTGGCGATAATGGTGAGCGAGCCGCCTTCCTCAATATTGCGCGCGGCGCCGAAGAAGCGCTTCGGCCGTTGCAGCGCGTTGGCGTCCACGCCGCCGGTCAGCACCTTGCCCGAGGACGGCACCACCGTGTTGTAGGCGCGGCCGAGGCGCGTGATCGAGTCGAGCAGGATCACAACGTCGTGTTTGTGCTCGACCAGCCGCTTGGCCTTTTCGATCACCATCTCAGCCACCTGTACGTGCCGCGACGCGGGCTCGTCGAAGGTCGAGCTGATGACTTCGCCCTTCACAGAGCGCTGCATGTCGGTCACTTCCTCCGGGCGCTCGTCGATCAGCAGCACGATGAGGTAGCATTCAGGGTGGTTGGCCGTGATGGAATGTGCGATGTTCTGCAGGATCACGGTCTTGCCTGTGCGCGGCGGCGCAACGATCAGCGCGCGCTGCCCTTTGCCGAGCGGTGCCACGATGTCGATGACACGCGCGCTCAGATCCTTCGAATCCGGACGCTCCGTCTCCATATTTAGCCAATTGGTTGGATAGAGCGGCGTCAAATTGTCGAAGTGTACCTTGTGCCGGATCTTCTCGGGGTCGTCGAAATTGATCTTGTAGACCTTGAGCAGCGCAAAATAGCGCTCGCCATCCTTGGGGCCTCGGATCTGGCCTTCCACCGTATCGCCGGTCTTAAGCCCGAAACGCCGGATCTGGCTCGGGCTCACATAGATGTCGTCGGGGCCGGGCAAGTAGTTCGAATCGGGCGAACGCAGGAAGCCGAAGCCGTCCTGCAATACTTCCACGACGCCGTTGCCAGTGATTTCGATTTCGCGGGCGGCGAGCTGCTTCAAGATTGCGAACATCAACTCTTGTTTGCGGAGCGCGCTCGCATTCTCAACCTGATACTCCTCAGCAACGCTCAAGAGTTCGGTTGGCGTCTTAACTTTCAGGTCTTCTAGTTTCATTTCTTGCATGAGCAGGGACTTCTTGGGAGAGAACACGGGGCAGGAGAGCCTGCAGGCCACATGAGTTGAGGTAGGATCGTCGCTTTGCCGCTGTCTTGGAGGGTAAGCGTGCGGCTCTTCACTTAATATGCGTGTGAACCGGGTCAGAAACGCTGAGGTGCGCCTGCCGGAAAAGTACGACGCAGCTAATATAGCAGGTTTTTCGATTTCGAAAAGATGCTAGCGCGCCTTAAACTCCCTTTTTCCGCTAGAAAGGCCGCACCACCACCATGAGTACAATCCCAATCAAGAGCAGCGTCGGCGCCTCATTGATAATACGGAAGAAACGCTCGCTATGCGGAACGCGGTCCGCCGCGAAATCCCTGCGCCACTTGGCTAGCAGCAGGTGAACCGCCAGCATTCCCGCCGACATCGCGATCTTCACCCACAGCCAGCCGGCCCTCCAATCGACCACATCGGCGCCGAAAGCCAGCCAAAGCCCCAGCGCGATGGTGACGATCATCGCCGGGTTCATGATCACGGTGAGCAGCTTAAACTCCATGACCTTGAACGTCTCGGCCTGCGGCGTGTTGGCCCCAACCTGCGCGTGATACACGAACAGCCTGGGCAGATAGAACATGCCGGCCATCCACGAGAAGGCGGCAATGATATGGATCGCCTTCAAATAGAGGTACAGGTCGTTCATCAGGCTGATCATAAGTCACGCAACCCGCTTGAAACCTTAATCCGCGGCACGAACAAGCTGGACTAGCCGCTCGACATTCGCTGCCGGCGTTTCCGGCAGAATGCCGTGGCCAAGATTAAACACGAAAGGCTTGGGCGAAAGCCGGGATAGAATCGCTTTCACCCTTCGCTCCATAACATCCCCGCCGGCAAGCAGCAACAGCGGATCGAGATTGCCCTGAACAGGCAACCGCGATTGCTGCGCCGCCATCACATCGAGCGGTGCGGCGGTGTCGCAACCCAGCGCATCCACGCCGGTTTCCGCGACATAGCGCCCGAAGTTCGCCGAACTTCCCCTTGGAAACCCAATCACTGGAACGCCAGGATAAGCGGATTTCACGCGCCGCACGATTTCAGCGGTCGGGCCGATCACGAAAGCGGCAAAATCGTCATCGGCAAGGCTGCCCGCCCAACTGTCGAAAATCTGCACCGCACGCACGCCGGCCCGGATCTGCCCGATGAGATAATCGCTCGATGTTTCAACGAGGAGATCGAGCAGCGCCTTGAACGTTTCCGGCTCCCGGTAGGCTAGAAGCTTCGCCGCGCGCTGATCCGGCGAGCCGCCGCCTTCCACCATGTAGCTGGCCACCGTCCAGGGCGCGCCGCAAAATCCGATCAACGGCGTCTGCGGACCCAGCCCGGATACGATGCGTCCGATTGCCTCGTAAACCAGATCGAACCGCTTGCTGGTCCCCTTACCCGATAGCTTCGCCAAATCCTTGGCGTTCGCTACCGGCTTGAGCTTCGGCCCTTCGCCTTCCAGAAACTCAACGTGCTGGCCAAGCGCATGCGGTACAACCAGGATATCTGAAAACACAATAGCTGCATCGAACCCGAAGCGCCTGATGGGTTGCAGCGTCACCTCGGTTGCAAGTTCCGGCGTGTAGCAAAGGTCGAGGAAAGAGCCCGCCTTGGTTCGCACCTCCCGGTACTCCGGCAGATAGCGTCCGGCCTGACGCATCAGCCAGATTGGCGGTTTGCTTTGCGCTTTGCCTGCCAGCGTTTCGAGGAAGAGCGGCTGGGTTTGCGAACTTTTCGCATTAGGCTTGCTGGTTTTTTTCCCGGAGGCTGGCGATGGCTTCTTCATCAAAAAATAAGTCCAATTAGGATTCTGCTGTTTTTAGGAACCGTGCAACACGGGGAATTTTCTGGGTTTTCCGTGGTTGTCCCCAGGCTAGGGCTCCGCCGCAATCTGAAACACGCCTGTGTTGATTAGTCCAGGCCGCCTCACATTTGGCCCTTGCTGTTTAGTCTTGCTTTGCCCTTTCCGGCAATGAATAACATGGGGGCAATGTGTGAAGACTCAGGCTGCGCCGGAGCCGCGTGCGAACCAAAGGTTTTCTTTCCACGCCGCTCATGCCTGTGCGAACTTTTTTAATTGGCGTGGAGGACTCAATGACCGGCGATGGCGGCCAGGCGCATGGAGGCGGCGGAGAGGCGCATCTTTCCTCTGAGTTCACAGCTTTCCCCACCGCGAAGCACTTCCATCTTCATCTCGTTTCTGACGCATCCGGCGAGACCCTGACCACGATGGCAAAGGCCGCCATCGTGCAACTTTCAGGCGCGAAACCGAACAGGCACATGCATCCTTTGGTGCGGAACCAGAGGCAGCTCTCAACGGTCCTGCGCCATATCGAAGCAGCGCCCGGGATTGTGCTGTTCACGCTTATGAATCCCAACCTCGCTGAGATACTGGAGGGCCGTTGCACTGAGCTTGGCCTCCCCTGCGTGCCCGTGCTTAGGCCCGTCATTCAAGCCTTCGAGGCCTATCTGAAGATACCATCGCAAGCAGTGATCGGCGGGCAGCACGCGCTCGATGCCGACTATTTCCGCCGGATCGAGGCCATGAACTTCACATTGAGCCACGACGATAGCCAGCATTCTGAGGAACTTAGCAAGGCGGACATCGTGCTCATCGGCGCGAGCCGCACCTCGAAGACACCGACAAGCATCTATCTCGCCCACAGGGGATTTAAGACGGCCAACGTGTCTCTCGTCCCCAACATCCCGCCGCCGCCCACCTTGACAGGTTTGAAGGGGCCTCTCGTTGTGGGGCTGGTCGCAAGCCCAGAACGGATATCAGAAATTCGCCGCAACCGTATGCTTTCACTTAATAGCACGACGTTCGACAGCTATGTCGACCTGGACCTCATCAAGGAGGAAATGGCTTTCACGAAAAGGCTGTGCGCGCAGAACCGGTGGCAAGTCCTCGACGTCACCCGCAAATCCATCGAGGAATCTGCGGCGTCAATCATCTCTCTGCATGAAGAGCGCTGCCGGCAATCGGGCCATCCATTGGCCTCCGCACGCTAACATAAGGATCACCAGATGCCAGGATCCAGCATAATCGAAGTGTTCAACCCCTTATCCAGTCCTTCTCCATATGGGAGAAGGGACCCAACCGTCCGCATCGGAATTTCGGGCGTCCCCTCTCCCATAGGGAGAGGGTGAGGGGTGATTCCCTCAGTTTAACGCGCCTTCCGCTTTCATGCTGGCCGCTGTGCCGATTAGCCCCATACCCAGAAAGGTCCCATGCAAGAACCTTTGCAAGTGGAATACCCGGAAATTATCCTCGCCTCGGGCAGCGCCGCCCGCGCCGCAATTCTCGGCAGCGCCGGAATTCGCTTCCGCCAGCAGCTTTCAACGGTCGACGAGGAGGTGGAACGCGGGCGCTGTATGACCGATACCTCTCCGAAAGAGGTAGCGCTGTATTTGGCCAAGCTCAAGGCTGGCGCCGTGGCCAAGATGGAGCAGGACGCAATCGTGATCGGTGGCGATCAGGTCTTGGCTGTCGGCGATGAGGTTCTTCACAAGCCGCGCAATCTGAAGGAAGCGCGCGATCAGCTCCAAAGGCTACGGGGGTGTACACATGAGCTGCATTCTGCGGCCGTTGTGTTCAGCAAGTCGCGTACTGCGGAGTTCATTGATGTCGCCTCGATGACGATGCGCAATTTCTCCGACAAGTTCATTGATTGCTATCTGGATATGTGTGGCGAAGGCGTCCTCAACTCGGTTGGCGCCTACCATATCGAAGGATTGGGGGTTCACCTATTCTCCGAAATCAAGGGCGACTACAACACCATCTTGGGGATGCCATCGCTGCCCGTTTTGGAGGAGCTGCGCCGTCTTTCGATCATCTGCCAGTAGGCCGCCGTCATGAAACGCGCTTGCGTCATTGGCTGGCCGGTTTCGCACTCCTTGTCTCCGGTGATTCACGGCTATTGGCTGGAGGAGCACGGGCTTGAGGGGGAGTACGTCAAGCAGCCGGTCGAGCCGGAGGATTTCGAGAGCTTTTTGACGAACCTTGCGGCGCATGGCTTCATCGGGGCGAACATAACCGTTCCGCACAAGATCGAGGCTTACCGGCTTTGCACGCTGCGCGATGCGGCGGCGCAGGCAATCGGCGCTGTGAACACCGTTTGGCTCGAAGACGGCAAGCTCGCCGGCTCCAACACCGATGCTTACGGATTTGCGGCAAATCTCGACAGTGAGAGCCCCGGCTGGGATCGCGGCGGGCCGGCGGTTATCATCGGTGCGGGCGGCGCCGCACGCGCCATCGTGTGGGCGCTGATCCAGCGCGGTTTTGAGGATGTGCGGATCGTTAACCGGACGGAGGCGCGGGCGGCTGAGCTGGCCGCTTCCTTTCCGCCAGCGCGCGCTTTCGGTTTCGATAAGGCGGATCAAGCGCTTAAGGGCGCGCGGCTTGTCGTCAACAGCTCGACGCTCGGCATGGCCGGCGCGCCTCCGCTTAGCATAAGCCTTTCCGCCATCGGTATAAATGCAACAATTTGCGACATCGTCTATCATCCACTCCAGACTAACCTGCTCAAGCAGGCAAAGGAGGGAGGATGGACGGCGGTGGACGGGCTCGGGATGCTTCTCCATCAGGCGGCGCCAGGGTTCGAGAGATGGTTCGGTGTGAGACCCACGGTCTCGCCTGGGCTTCGCGAACGGGTGCTTGCTGCAGTCTTGGCCCGGGAGAGCAACGGAACATGATTGTCGCCGGGCTGACGGGCTCTATCGGAATGGGAAAGAGCACGGTCGCCCGCTATCTCCGCTCGAAGGGCATTCCGGTGCTCGACGCGGACCAGGTCGTGCATGAGCTTTACACAGGTGAGGCCGTTCCGCTGGTCGAAGCCGTTTTTCCTGGCACGGTGCGCAATGGCGTGGTCGACCGCCAGGCGCTCGCGCAGAAGGCGCTCGCCTCCGAAGAAGCGCTGAGGAAGCTTGAGGCCATCGTGCATCCGCTCGTGCGCCGCACGGAGTGGCGGCTTATGCTGGCGGAACAGGACAAGGGCGCGGAACTCGTCGTCGTCGAAGTGCCACTGCTGTTCGAGACCGCCGCGCACACCTTGTTCGACGCCATCATCGTGGTCAGTGCTCCCGCCGAAGCGCAGCGTGAGCGCGTTGCGGCAAGGCCCGGCATGACGCCCGAAAAGTTCCAGGCCATTGCCGCCCGCCAGTGGCCGGACGCCAGGAAGCGCGCCCAGGCCGATTTTGTGGTGGATACCGGCGCGCCGCTTGAAGACACTTTCCGCCAGGTTGATGCTGTCATCGAAGAGATCGGGAACCGCAAGCCGCTGGCCTACCAGCGTTGGGCCGATCTCAACGCGGCTTGATCGAAGCATTTAGCCCCTGTTCCTCTCCCACAGCAGAGGGGCGCCTGGACTCCCTTTCCCGTTGGGAGAGGGTTGGGGTGAGGGGGGATGCGCGTTGTGCTGCTCGAATCCCTCACCGCTGCCGCGGCCGTCAGGTTGCGGCGAGGTTGCGCAGCACGTAATGCAGGATGCCGCCGTTCTTGAAGTAGTTCAGCTCATCGAGCGTGTCGATCCGGCAGATGAGCGGCACCTCCTTCGCCGCACCATCCGCGAAAACGATATGCGCCGTGACTTTCGCGAGCGGCGTCAGGCTGCCGATGCCCTTGATCGTCACCGTCTCGCTGCCCTTGAGTCCAAGCTCCTGCCAGGACATGCCTTCCTCGAACATCAGCGGCAGCACGCCCATGCCGGCGAGGTTGGAACGGTGGATGCGCTCGAAACTCTGGGCGATCACCGCCCGGACGCCAAGCAGGCGCGTGCCCTTCGCGGCCCAGTCGCGGCTCGAACCCGTGCCGTATTCGCGGCCCGCGAAGATCACCAGCGGCGCGCCCTCCGCCTTGTAGCGCATCGCGGCGTCGTAAACCGGAAGCTGCTCGCCATCTGGATAGTGGACGGTCACGCCGCCTTCGACGCCCGGCACCATCTGGTTCTTGATGCGGATGTTGGCGAAAGTGCCGCGCATCATGACCTCGTGATTGCCGCGCCGCGCGCCGTAGGAGTTGAAGTCCGCGGCGGAAACGTTGTGATCGAGGAGATAGAGCCCCGCCGGGCTGCTCTTGTTGATGGAGCCGGCCGGGCTGATGTGGTCCGTCGTGATGGAGTCGAGGAATAGGCCCAGCACGCGCGCGTTTTCAATATCGGCGGGCGCCTCGGGAGCGCTGGCCGTCAGCCCTTCGAAATAGGGCGGGTTCCGCACATAGGTGGAGTCCTTGTCCCACTCGTAGGTTTGCCCGGTTTTCGCGCCGCCCACCGCCTGCCAGCGCGCATCGCCTTTGAACACGTCCGCATAACGGGCCTTGAACATATCGGGTGTAACGTAAGTGCGAACGAATTCCGCGATTTCCTTGGAGGAAGGCCAGACGTCCTTGAGGTACACCGGCGCGCCATCCTTGCCGGTGCCAATCGGATCGGCCGCGAGGTTCAGCTTCATCGTGCCTGCCAGCGCATAGGCGACTACCAGCGGCGGCGAGGCCAGATAATTCGCGCGCACATCCGGATTGATGCGCCCTTCGAAGTTGCGGTTGCCGGAGAGAACAGCCGCCGCGATGATATCGTTTTGCTGGATCGCCTTCGAGATCGCTTCGGGAAGCGGCCCGGAATTGCCTATGCAGGTGGTGCAGCCATAGCCGGCGAGGTTGAAGCCTAGCGCGTCGAGATCGGCCTGGAGGCCGGACTTGGTCAGGTAATCGGTGACGACCTGACTGCCGGGCGCAAGCGACGTCTTCACCCACGGCTTGGGCTTCAGCCCCTTCTCGTTCGCCTTGCGCGCGAGCAGGCCCGCGGCCATGAGCACGTTCGGGTTCGAAGTGTTCGTGCAAGACGTGATCGCCGCGATGACGATATGGCCATCCGCGATGGCGTATGTCTCGCCCTCCACCTGGCCAGACTTGTCCTGCTCCGCACCGCCGCGCATCCCGGCTGCCGCGCCGTTGAAGCCGGCGGCTGCGCTGGCAAGCGGCACGCGGTCTTGCGGACGGCGCGGGCCGGCGAGGCTTGGTTCGACCGTCGAAAGATCGAGTTCCAGCGTGGAGGTGAATGCGGGGTCCGCCGAGCCGGCCTCGCGCCACATTCCCTGCGCCTTGGCATAGGCTTCCACCAGCGCAACGCGGTGCGGATCGCGGCCGCTGGTGCGGAGATAGTTGACCGTATCCTTATCGGCAGGGAAGAAGCCGCAGGTGGCGCCATATTCCGGCGCCATGTTCGCCATCGTCGCCCGGTCCTCCAGCGACAGCGAGTCGAGCCCTTGGCCGAAATACTCGACAAATTTACCGACAACGCCCTGCTTGCGCAGCATCTGCGTAACCGTCAGCACAAGGTCGGTCGCGGTTACGCCTTCGCGCAAGGCTCCGGTGAAGCGGAAGCCGATAACCTCCGGGATCAGCATGGAAATGGGTTGGCCCAGCATTGCCGCCTCGGCTTCGATGCCACCCACGCCCCAGCCAAGCACGGCGAGGCTGTTGACCATCGTGGTGTGGCTATCGGTGCCCACCAGCGTATCGGGGAAAGCCTGGGTGACGCCGCCTTCTTCCTTGGTCCAGACCGTCTGCGCGAGATATTCGAGATTGACCTGATGGCAGATGCCGGTTCCGGGCGGTACGACGCGGAAATTCGCGAAAGCGCGGCTGCCCCAGCGCAAGAACTCGTAGCGCTCCTTGTTGCGCTGATATTCGAGATCGGCGTTGATCTGAAACGAGCGCGGGCTGCCGAAGCTGTCCACCATCACCGAGTGGTCGATGACCAAATCGACGGGCACTAGCGGGTTGATCTTTGCGGTGTCGCCGTGGAGCGCGTTCATGGCGTCGCGCATCGCGGCCAGGTCCACCACTGCGGGCACGCCGGTGAAGTCCTGCATCAGCACGCGGGCGGGCCGGAACGCGATTTCCTGCGTGGAGCTTTTGGTTTTGAGCCATTCCGCCATGGCTTTGATGTCATCGGCCGTGACCGTGCTGCCATCTTCGAAGCGCAGGAGGTTTTCCAGGAGCGCCTTCAGTGAGTAAGGCAGGGCGGAAATTCCCGGCAGGCCATTCGCCTCCGCGTCCGGCAGCGAGAAATATTCGTAGGCCTTGCCCTCGACAGTCAGTGTCTTGCGGCAGCGGAAGCTGTCGAGCGAGTGTGAAGTTAAGGATGCCACGGCAGATTCTCCATCGCGTGCGAAAAAGCGGCTTGTGAGCGCGGGCCTCCCTAACATAAGGATAGGCGGGCGTATTGAAACCGGACGGGTGTGTTCAACCTTGGCAAGGATCGAGCCGATACCTAGCGCGAACCTGGCGTTAAGCCGCGGCTTTGCCGTGGAGGCTGTGGCGGCGGAGGGGCTGGCCTGCCAGCGCGGCGGCAGGACGGTCGTGTCCGGCATATCGTTCCGGGTGGCGGCGGGAAGCGCGCTTGCGCTGCGCGGGCCGAACGGGTCCGGCAAGACGACGCTGCTGCGGACCATCGCAGGGTATTTGCAGCCCGCCGCTGGCAGTATCGAGGTTGTGCGGCCTGCCAGTTACGATTCCAATCCAGCCGATGAAGGCGTCTACCATTACATTGGCCACGCGAACGGCATAAAGCCGCGTCTGTCCGTTATCGAAAATGTGAGCTTCTGGCAGCGCTTTTATAGCGGCGCGGCGGATATCGAGGCGGCGGAGGACGCGCTCGATGCGTTCGGCCTCTTGAACCTGGCGAGCTTCAGCGCGGGCCACCTGTCGCAGGGGCAGGCGCGGCGGCTGGGCCTCGCGCGGCTGCTGGCGGCGCGCCGCCCGGTCTGGCTGCTCGACGAACCGCAGGCCGCGCTCGATGTGGCCTCAACCCGGCTGCTCGAAAACGCCATCGCCGCTCACCTCGCCTCGGACGGGCTGGCAATCGTTTCAACTCACCTCGATCTGGCGCTGCCGGATGCTCAAATTCTGGAGCTTGGCAAGCCGCAAAGTGTGCAATGAACCGATGTGCGACGATAACTAAGGGCGCAACCCCTCACCCTGTCCCTCTCCCTCTGGGAGAGGGGACGGTGTTGCAACCGTCGTGCAGGCGTCCCCTCTCCCATCCATATCCGCTTGCGGATATGGACACTTTTGAGTGGCAAGCTCGCCAAGGCGAGCTTGCGCGGGAGAGGGACAGGGTGAGGGGGGATTCCCTCTGTTCATCGCGCCAACCGATGTTAACCTCCCGCCCGGATTTGATATGAACGCCTTCCTCGCACTCATAGGCCGGGATCTCCGCCTTGCGCTCCGCCAGGGGTCGGCGGTCGGGACGGCGCTTGGCTTCTATCTTGTCGCCGTCGCAATCATCCCGCTGGGGCTCGGACCGGACCTGAACCTCCTGAGCCGCATCGCGCCGGGCATCCTATGGATTTCTTTCCTGCTCTCAGCCGTTCTATCGGTTGACGCCTTATTTCAGGAGGACCGCGATGATGGATCGCTCGATGCGCTTGTTCTTGGACCGCTTCCGGCGGAGCTTATCGCGGCGTCGAAAAGCATCGCGCATTGGGTGACGACGTGCGTGCCTTTGATCGTGATAACACCGCTGGCTGGGCTCTTGCTCAACATTCAGGCCGAAGCGCTGCCCAAGCTCCTGGCCGCGCTGCTCGCCGGAACCATGGGTGTCAGCTTCGTCGCGGGGGCGGGGGCGGCGCTCACACTGGGCCTGCGGAAAGGCGCGCTGCTGCTGCCGCTCCTTATTTTGCCGCTTTTTACCCCCTTTTTGATCTTCGGCGTGGGGGCGATGGCTGCCTCGGCCGGAGCATTCGAGCAGAGCATCCTCTTGCTTTTTGCTCTATCTCTGTTTTCAGTGGCGGCAATGCCATTTGCCGCTGCCCTTGCCCTTCGTCTAGGGCTAGAGTGAGCCCATATCAGGGCCAAACGCTGGGAAGAGTGAATGTCCGACGTCTCTGAACCGCAATCGGCGAGCCTCTGGCGCATAAGCACGCTGGCCAACCCGTCCACCTTCATGCGGCTGAGCGGCAAACTGTTGCCTTGGCTCATCGGCATCACCGTGGCGCTATTCGTGGCGGGCCTCGTGATGTCCTTCCGCGCGCCGCCGGATTACCTGCAGGGCGAGACCGCGAAGATCATGTTCATCCATGTGCCGGCCGCCTGGCTTTCCATGGCTTGCTATACGCTTATGGCCATATCCTCGGCGGGCTACCTGATCTGGCGGCACCCGCTGGCCGATGTCTCCGCCAAAGCCGCGGCGCCCATCGGCGCGACCTTCACTTTGCTCGCGCTTCTCACCGGCTCGCTTTGGGGCAAGCCGATGTGGGGTGCTTATTGGGTCTGGGACGCGCGGCTGACCTCGGTTTTGATCCTGTTCTTCCTTTATCTGGGTGTGATCGCGTTGCGGCAGGCGATCGACGATCCGGGCCGGGCAGGCCGGGCCGCCGCGATCCTGAGCCTCATTGGCGCGGTGAATATTCCCATCATCAAGTTTTCGGTGAACTGGTGGAATACGCTGCATCAGCCCGCGAGCGTGATCCGCGCCGATGGCCCGGCGATCCATCCGGCCTTGCTGATCCCGCTTCTGATCATGGCTGTCGCCTTCACCCTGCTTTTCATCGCGCTGCATATGAAGGCGATGCGCGCCGAGATTTTGCGGCGGCGCTGCGAGGCGATGATCGCTATTCATGTGCGCAGCGGGGGGGAGGCAGCTGATGCTTGATCTTGGGCCTCACGCCGGTTTCATCTGGATTTCGTATGGCGCCGCCGTGCTGGTAGTCGCGGGCCTCATCGTTTGGGCGTGGGCGGGGGAGCGCGAGCAGAAGCAGCGCTTGGCCGACCTGGAGCGCCGGGGCTTGCGGCGCAGGTCTTCGCAGCAGGAGTTATAGGACGGATATGAGTTCAAGCGCTTCACCGGAGGAAACGCCGGGCAACGCAAAGCCCAAACCAACGCTACTGCTGCCGCTGGTTCTCGTTGGCCTGCTGCTGGTGCTGCTGTTCGTGGCGCTGCGCACGGGCGAGCCGGAGCATTTGCCCTCGGCGCTGATCGGCAAGCCTGTGCCGGAATTCGCACTTGCGCCGATTCCCGATGTGCAGGGCGAAAACGGTCCCACGCCGGGGCTTTCCTCAGCGGCCTTCAAGACCGGCAAGGTTAGCGTTCTGAATGTATGGGCGACTTGGTGCGGGCCGTGCGTGGCCGAGCACCCGCTACTGGTCGAATTGGGCCGGCAAGGCATCCCGCTCTTTAGCATCAATTACAAGGACAAGCCCGAGGCCGCGCGCCGGTTCCTGGCAACCCACGGCAATCCCTATCGCGCCATCGGGGCGGACGGGAATGGTATGGTCGCCATCGACTTCGGCGTCTACGGCGTGCCGGAAACTTATGTGATCGACGGCAACGGCAGGATCATCTACCGCTATCCTGGGCCGCTCAGCGAGGAAATCATCGCGGAGAAGATCATGCCCGCCATTAGGAAGGCTCAGCGGGCGGTGGCCAGCCGTTCGTAAAGCTCCTATGCAAAATAGCGTATAGCAGAATACAGGGCGCAAACGCCAGAACGGGCGTCAAGTGAAGGTGCTGGCGGCCTGGGCGGCTTTTGCTAGAAGTCTTTCCGTAGCAGTGTGTAAATCCGGGCTAGGGGTAACTGAGGGTCAGCTTGCCTGGTGTGGCTGGTTTTTCTCGATTCACCTCTTGGGAACCGGAAGCGGCTATGTATATGGTGGGCTACGAAGCAAAAGGGCATGTCTCATATCATCCCATCCCCATTTTTTCGAGCCGGGTATCAGCGGTCAGATTCCGCCTGGCCAAACCACCTGGCAAGTTTCACGAAAGTTTACGTGATGCCGCAATGGTTTAGTTCGGAAGCTCTGGCATAAGCCTTTGTGTCGCAGCGTTTTCTGTTGACTCGTAGCTGGGGCGCTCTTATACGCGGCGGCGGGACACCTCCCCCCAACGGGAGGCAACTATCTGAGAGGGTAGACCGCTATGACGGCTCAAAAGCCTGCTGTGCGCCCCCATGTGGCGCATTTTTCTTCTGGCCCCTGCGCAAAGCGCCCCGGCTATTCCGTAGAAAAT
>JBNKTW010000156.1:0-13075 GCA_050298295.1 Rhodomicrobiaceae bacterium | reverse complement strand
CTCGGCGCGGCCGTGCAGGCCGGTCTCAAGGCCCGGGCGGCCGCCCTCGAAGACGTGGTCATGACCGATGTCTGCCCCTTCACGCTGGGCGTCAGGGTCAGCGAATTGCTGCCTGACACCTGGGAGGGGCGCGTTCACCCCATCATCGAACGCAACGCCATCGTCCCGCTGTCCCGCAATGTGATCGTGCAGCCGGTGGACAACAATCAGACCCGCATTAAGGTCGAGGTGTACCAGGGCGAAAACATCCGCCCCGAACACAATGTGCGCCTTGGTTCTTTCGACGTTCCGGTGCCGCCAGCGCCCGCCGGGCGGGAGAAGGTGGACGTGCGCTTCACCTACGATATCAACGGCGCGCTGGAGGTTACGGCGAAGGTGCTCTCCACCGGCATGGAGCACACGCGCATCTTCCGCAACGAAAGCGGCATGTCCAACGAGGAGATCGAACAGCGCTTCGCGGCGCTTGCGGCCATCAAAATGCCCCCGCGCGAGCAGGCGGAGAACAAGGCGCTGATCGCGCGCGCCGAGCGCATCTATGCCGAACTGCGCGGCGCGGCCAGAATGCAGCTCCTGGCCATGCTCAACGAATTTCAGGTGGTGATCGCGCGGCAATCCGAGCGGGACTTCGAAAGCATCCGGCGGCAGTTTTCCGATGCGCTCGACCAAATCGAGCGGGCACCCCAGATTTGGGACTGACGCATGAGACCGGCCGCAGCCTTCGCCCTGCTCGAAATCCCTATGACTGCGGCTGAGGATGACGTTCGCCGGGCCTACGCACGCAGGCTGAAGAGCTTCCGCCCGGACGAAGATCCGGAGGGCTTCCAGCGCCTGGTGGAGGCCCGCGACATCGCGCTGGCGCAGGCACGGTCGCGCGCAAGGGCGGAAGCCGTCCAACTGCGCGTGGTCTATGGTAACCCGCCAGACGGCCGTTCACCGGAACCCGCACAGCCAGGTCCCCCGTCAGCGCCCGAAGTTAAGCCAGCAGAGCCGGACAGCTCCGGCGAGAGCGCCTCTGGCCGGAACGCAGCGCCAGCCGGACAGCCTGGGGAACCGCCCGCCCGGCATCCCAGTCCGCCCCCGCTGGAGCATCAGGAGCCGCCGCCAGCGCCGCACCCCGGAACACCGCGAGCGCCGGAAAACGCGCAGCCGCCTTCCGCCAGGAAATCCGCTCCAGGCGGCCCCTCCCCTGCCAGGGCGCCGGAAACCCCGCCCCTGCCGGAGCCCGATGCGGCAGCCCGTGACAGGGATGTAACGCCGGCCGATGTTCACAACGCACTTCACCACGGCCTGAGACGCCTCGTCACGGAGAAGAAACCTTTCGACGTGCGCGGCCTCGAAGCAATGCTGCTCGAACTTCCGGCAGGAGCGGGCCGCTACATCGAGCAGGCGGCCATCCGGCAAATCTCGAACGTTTTACCCGCTCTGCTCTCCGCCCCTCCCTTTCCCCCACCGGCGGAGCAGTCGCTTGAGCAACTCGCAGTCATGCTGACCGATCATTTCGGCTGGCACGAAAATGACCGCGTGCTGTTCGAAACCTTGAGCCCCGCCGAGGCGGCGCGGTTCGAGAATTTTCTCGCCACTGCCCATAAGGTGCATGCCCCCGGCAGGAAGACGCGCTTTGCCCGGCTCGCACGGCGCACCGCAAAGCCCCCAACAGCTCAGCAAAAACAGCGGAGTTCCGGGATAAACTGGGGGTGGGTGGCGTTCGTGTTCATCGCGTTGAGTGCACTGGCCCGCATAGGAGGCAATCACCAGCCACCAGTGCCCAGGCCGGCCCACAATCAATCGTCAAACTGGCTGCGCCCGAATCTCTACGGTAGTGATTACTTTGTGCAGCACCCCGAGCTACTCGCAAAGAGTATGCGGCATCCGCAGGCGAAGCTCGTCTACAATGTGGACAGCGACTACAAAACCTTGCTTGCCGGCTACAAGGCGCGGATCGCCATCAAGGACCGTTTTCCAGCCTATTTCATTCAAGTCGCCGCGGATCGCTACCGGAAGCGCGGCATGAACGTGGAGGCTGTGTCCCTGCTCGACCGGCTCATCGCCAGCGAGGAACTCCGGCCGGATAGGGGCGCTCTAAAGCGGTACCGGGGCGAAGCCTGGCTGCGCGCCTATGGCTGGCTCAACGCCGGCGCCTGCCTGCGCACCATCCACGCGCGCCCGCCGGACCTTACGCCCGAAGGCGAAGCCCATGTCCGCGAAGAACTGCGGGAAGCGGCTGACCGGGCCGGCCACGAGCCTTTATCGAGGTCCGCCGTCACGGCGAGGCTGCTGGAACTCGCTGACCATCTGGTCCGCCGGAAGCGCTCCGGCGAGCTTGCCGCGCTCCTCAATCAACTGGGAGAGCGCGTGTCTCAAGGTTCTCTGCTACGGGCCAATTTGCAGGTGGAGATCGGGACAATCCGGCGCTGTGTGCTTCACGCCGCCAGTAGCAGGTGATGCCGGAAAGAAAGCCGCAAAATGCTGAAGGTGGCAGGCGCGGCTAGTATCTATCTGGGAACGCACCATACTTGTTATCCTGGTACTCCAATATTTCAAATCCAACGGACCCAGGAATGGACCTCTTGGACATAAACTCCATGGCAAACGATTTTGAATACTCTTCAGCATGTTCTTTGGAGTGCCATTTGTAGAAACCGTGGAAATCATAATTGCTGTTATTAATACACCAGAATTTTGCGCAGAACCCCGGAAGTCCGGCGAAAAGTGGTATCGGCAGATTTGAAAACAATTTATTAATTCCAGGAGCCATTCCCTTGAGATGAAACTTTACATGAAAAAGCACCGCGGGTGCACCGTCAACGTTTCGCGTCTTGAATATCACCTGACGGAATATTTGAGCATCGTCCCCGTCGCCCAGGTCAATGTCCAGCCCTATATTTGACCTTGGGAAAAATATATCCCCGGTCATCCGTCCAAGAATGTAAGTCTTAAGAGAATAGAGCTTTGTGAAATTCTCCATTTTCCCTCCAACACCGCGCATTCAGCGCGGGCATGAATTGGCGGCATCCAGTCCAGGCGCGTGAGGCAGGAACGCTATCCGGCGAGCGGCTTTTCCCAAGCCTTCGTGACAATCTCCCGCGCATTGGATTCGATCGGATCGCCATGAGCAACGATTACACGCTCGAAATCCCATTCCAGGATCCGCCGGAGCGATGCGCGCGCGGCCTCCTTGTCATTCCAGCCAAGCTGATACTCCGGCGCGGGTTTGGGCGTGTTCCACATGCGGAATACCCACTTGAACCAGAGCTTCAGCGCCCAATTGGTGTGAGACGTCGTGTCCGTGAAATTTTCAACCACATCGGTCAGGATCAGCGTCTTGGTGGCGCGATGGAAGAACGCCACCTCCCAGATCCAGCTATTGCCGCGTACAAGAACCTGGTCCATCTCTTCAGCCCAGGCTTCCGGTGCCGTATCACCGAGCAGCGAGTCGAATTTCAAGCCGGGACGCTTCCGTTCGATCCCCGGGCAGATGAAGGTTTCCGCGCCAGGGAAAGCCGCCTGCGCTGAAGGCACGTACATATAGTGGTAAGTCCCCGGGGCCACGATGTAGGCAACATCTCCCAATCCGGCGAGCGCACGTTTCAAAGGCTCGCTAATTTCGCAAGGGGAATGCAGCATCAGTTTGCCGCCCCGCAGGCGGATAACGGTCATCCGGGCGTCGAATCTGGTGCCCGCGTATTTTATGGGATAAGCGCAAAGCCAAATCTGTCCGGGGATGTACTCTTCAAGCATGAGCGAGTGTTTTCTTTATCGCGTTGGTTCAGAGCGTACCGTTCCCGCCTGAACATGGAAGCAATGTGACACGCCGGGCAATTTCCCAGACGGCAGGGCGGGCCACGATGGCCGTTCCTTTCTCGCGGCCACCGGACCGTTCTCCGCCCCCTTGATAGGCTCCGCCAGCCCGCCAGCCGGGCCCGCAAATCCTGCGGAAGCCCCCGGCCATTATGCGGTGTACTGCGAAACGGTGAACAGCTCCGGGCTATTTGACACGCATCCCCTAAGCGTTCCTCCAAGCCTCAAGCTTATACTCCGGCCTGGGAGGCTCGACCATGCGCCGCTTGCGGACCCTAATCATCGTCTTTCTCGCGGCGGCCGTTCCGGGCCGGGCAGCCGCCGACGCGGATTGCGCCTACGATCCGGCGCGCACCCGCCTATCGCGGATCGTTGCCGCCGAATCCACAAACGGCCCCATCTACGGGCAGATGGTTCATGCGGCCGACAAGCCTCACATGCGAACACTGGCGTTGCGCGACCGCGAGGTTGTTCTGACATTCGACGACGGCCCTCTGCCAGCCACCACGAACGTCATTCTCGACATACTGGACCGCCATTGCGTGAAGGCGACGTTCTTTCCCATAGGCGAAATGGCTCTGCTCAACAGCAAGACGCTCCAGGAAATCGCAAAACGGGGGCATACCATCGGCAGCCACACCTGGTCGCACCCGCTCTCCATCCGCTCGATGCCGCTTGAGCGCATCAAGGCCGAAATCGAGGGTGGGTTCGCGGCGGTGAGCCAGGCGGCCGGCGTTCCGGTCGCGCCCTTTTTCCGCTTTCCCGGCCTCGGGGATTCGCCAGCCGCCGCCGCTTATCTTGCCAGCCGTAATATCAGCATCTGGTCGGTGGATGTCGTTTCCGGCGATACCGGACGCACCTCGCCAGCCAGGATTGCTCACAATACGATCACGCGCCTGGAGCGGTACGGAAAAGGCATCATCCTCTTTCACGACATCAAGCGCCCGACCGCCCGTGCGCTGGACCGCATCCTGACAACCCTCGAAAACAAGGGCTACAGATTTGTCCACGTTGTCTCCAACACCGCCTACCGGCCCGATACGGAGGTGCTGAAGAACCCGGGCTTTTTGCGTTCGATGGCGGAAGCCTGGTTCAGGACGGGTAAACGGCAAGTGCTCAAATCCGGAGAACTCGGGGAGGGACTGGTAACCATAGCTCACACCGAATGGCTGAAGCTTGATCCCGAAATTATCGCACGCCAGCGCTTGGCCGGCGCGATTTTCGGCGACGGGCCGGGCATGTGAAGCATCCCTCCGCGGGCGCGGCGGGCAATCCCTCCGGCCGCCACGCTCATGCCGCCGCCGCGTGCTCGTAAATGTCCTCCTCCTGCGCGTTATGCAGCCGCACCAGCGCTTCGATCGACTCGATGACCCGCTGCGCGTCGCGGATGAGATAACGGCCGGCGTCCTCCTCGCCAGCGCTCGCCACGATGCGGGACAGCAGCCGGGCCAGATGCTGGATCTCGCGATGCGCGCGGCTCATGGCGGCGAGGCCGGAGAGATCGGGCAGGCGCTCGGAAAGTTTGGGAAAAAGCGCGGTTTCGTCTTGGCGCTCGTGCTGCACGACACGCTGCACCAGGGCGTCCGCCTCGCGTATCAGCGCGATAGCCTCCGCTCCGGCCGCATCGTCGAGCGCATCGGCGATTTCGCGAAGCCGGTTCAAGCTGTGCTCCATTGCGTCATGTTTTTCCCGCAGAGCCTCCGCTGGAAAGGCCGCGCCGCGGCGCAACATCCGCCTTTCGCCCGGAAACAGCGCCCTGAGAGCGTTAAGGATCACAAGCACGTCGATCCCTTCCTGGGTAAGCGCCGCGGCGACGGGAGTGAGCCAGCCAGCCGCCGCCGCGGCCATGGCGGCGCCCGAGAGCGCCATGCCGGCGACGATGCTTTGCCTGGCGATCCCGCGCGTGCGGCGGGCGATCTTCACGGCCCCGGCCACCCCGTCGAGACGGTCGGCTAGAATGACGATATCCGCAGCCTCGGAAGAGGCAGTCGCGCCTCGTGCGCCCATTGCAATCCCGACGCTTGCGGCGGCCAGCGCCGGCGCGTCGTTGATGCCGTCGCCGACCATCGCCGAAAGGTGCAGCTTGCTCTCCGTGGCGACCGCGTCCACCTTGTCCGCTGGCGAACGGTCCGCCAGCACCGTATCGAGATCGAGAGCCGCGCCGATGGTTTCCGCCGCATCCGCCCGGTCGCCCGTTACCAGCACCATGCGCGCCACACCCGCCTGCCGGAGCGCCTGCACCGCGCGCGGCGCTTCCTTCCTAAGCTCGTCAGCCAGCAGCATCGCGCCAACCGGGTCTTCGCCCCTTGCCACGAAAATACAAAGCGCCGAGCGCCAGGACGCACGCCGCTGCGCCCGGACCGCCCATTGCGGCATCTCGCGGCTTCCGAAAATCAGGGAGGCCGAGCCTGCCCGGACGCGATGCCCGCCGATTACGCCTTCGAGCCCGGACCCTAGGGTTTCCTTCACCGAATGCGGAACCTGCAAGCCCAAGCCCCTGTCCCGCGCCGAAGCCACAATCGCGGCGGCCACGACATGTTGCGACGCCTGCTCCAGCGATGCCGTCAGTTTCAGTACCTCTTCGGGGTTCTCGCCGGGCGCTGTCTCAATGGCCGCGAGCCGGACCCCGCCCGCCGTCAGCGTCCCCGTCTTGTCGAAGAGAACGGTGTGCACTTGCGCGAGCGCTTCGATGGGCGCGCCGCCCTTGATCAGGATGCCTTGACGCGCGGCCCTCGACACGCCGGCGATGAAGGCGACGGGCGCGGCGAGAATAAGCGGGCAAGGCGTGGAGGCCACGAGCACCGCCAGCCCGCGCAGCGGCTCGCCCGACGCGATCCACGCCAGCGCCGCCAGAACCAGCGTGGCCGGAAGCAGGAGCAGTGCATACTTGTCCGCCATGCGGATGAAGGGTGACTTCGCGGTCTGGGCCGCCTTCACCATGCGGATGATGCCGGCATAGGTGCTTTCGCCAGCACTTGCGCTGGCCTGGAACTCGAAGGCTTCGCCGGCGTTCACCGAGCCGCTGCGCACCCCTTCAGCGCACATTCGCTGAACCGGAACCGGCTCGCCAGTCAGCGCCGACTCGTCGAGAACCGCGCTCGCGGAGAGAATGACGCCATCGGCGGGAACGGCTTCCCCGGCGCGCACGAGAAGAACGTCCCCCGAGCTTACCTCATCGGCTGGAATATCGGCGATGCGGCCGCCATCGCGCTTATGCGCAACTCTGGGCGCCTTGTCCGTGAGCGCTTTCAGGTCGCGCTCGGCGCGGGCGACCGCGAAATCCTCAAGCGCGGAGCCACCCGCATACATAACCGCGACCACGATTGCGGCAAGTTCCGCGCCCAAGGCCAGCGCGGCGATCATCGAGATCAGGGCGACGGCATCGACTCCCATCCGCCCGGCCATGAGGTCGCGGACAATGGAAAAACCGAGCGCCAGGATCACGGGCGCCGTTCCCCCGGTCCAGGCCCATTTGGCAAACGCGGATTGTCCCAGAATCTCCGCCGCGAGCCCGGCGGTCAGCGCCACCAGCGACAGCAATATCAGCGCGCGGCGAATGTAGCGTTCGTTTTTCATCGTGTATCTTCCCCGCCCGCCGCGGGCCTCCCAGCCCGCAATACGAACGCTTGCTGCCAGCGGCCTTGCGGCAGCCCGGCGGAAAAGAACGCCTGGGCCGCTACGCCAGCCAAGCCAAGATACACGGATGATGCTTACATTTTGCCGTTACTGCGTCGCGCCGCCGTCCGGCTTGCCGTCAGAACCGCGGCCCTTAATCTTGGACCACGCATGGGCAAACCACTTCTTGGCGAAACGGATCGGTCCGTCCAGTTGATGGTACTTCTTGGCGGCCCACTCGGTCCAGTGCTCGAACGTGGGGTGATGGCTCGCAAAGGGTGTCAGGGCCACGAGGATCGGCACCGTGACGAATTTCACAGCGGTCAGAAAGACCGGTATGCCCGAGTGGATGTAAATCTGGGTCCTAAGCGGCAGCCAAGGCGCGCCCAGGAAGGCTACAATGTGGCCGGAGATACCAATCGCAAAAGTGGCGAGGGTTGCCAGAAGCAACGTCAGCCAGGCATAAAACGCTATCCTCGTCCTTAAGGACTTATCGCTCATTACTTGCTGTTCCCGGTCCGGTATATACGCCGCGGCGGCGCCAAGGCGTGACTGCGCCGGAGTTCCGCTGGCTTCCCCTGATGCTCCGTCCTGAATCAAGGCTTGTGGAGCCCCACCTCCGCTTTTGATACCAAATCCGGCCGAATAGTCCAAGCTCATCCTCCTCCACCTTTCCCGTCCCGGAGCCGTCATTAGCATGACGCCGCCTGTCAATCAGCCAACAATCCATGCCAGCCTCCGCTTATGCTAGCTCTGTTAGGCTCTTGCCCACAGTCCCCAGCCGAGCCCGCGAGACGGTACCGCATCGAACCCGGCCTAAAGCTTGGCGCACATGGAACCATCAACGCCAACCCCTCATGGCTCCGCAGGCGGACATATGCCGCCATTGAGCCCTTTCAGAGACCATGACACCATTTTCGAATCAAATACACCAAGAAGAAACGCAAGGCGGCGGGGCTTCCACATCCCAGGACGCCATCCCGGTGTGGGACGGAGCCGTGCGGCTATTTCACTGGCTACTGGCCGCCTCGGTTGCGGGCGCGGCGCTGACCGGTTTTTTGGGCGGCCTTAGATGGCTCGACCCGCACATCATTCTGGGGTCGGCGATTGCGCTGCTTCTCGTATTCCGCGTTGTCTGGGGTTTCGCCGGCCCGGCCTATGCGCGCTTTTCGAGCTTCGTCCCCTCGCCGGGAGGGGTGCTGCGCCATGCGCGCGAAATCCTCGGCGGCAAGGCGCCTCATTATACCGGGCACAACCCGGTAGGCTCGGCGATGATCGTTGCCCTGCTCGCCGTCCTGGCGGCGATGGTTATCACTGGCGTCGCCGTCCTGGGCGGCGCCGTGAAGGAGGGACCGTTAGCCCCGTTCCTTACCTTCACGGCGGCCGCCGAGGTTAAAGAAGTCCACGAGCTTCTCGCGTTCCTCCTGCTGGGGCTGATCGGCCTGCATATTGCTGGCGTGCTCGCCGAAAGCTGGCGGACCCGCGAAAACCTGATCCGCGCCATGCTCACGGGCCGCAAATCCGCGCATTCCGGCGCGGTGGCGGCGCCGGCGGTTCTCTCCCGGCCGCTGTCCGCCGCCATCGTTTTCCTGGGGCTTACCGCCGTGGCGGGCGGAGCAATCGCCCACTTCTCGCGGCTGCCAGCTTTCGGCGTGCCCACGGAGCCGCTGAACGCGGCCTACGCCAAGGAGTGCGGAAGCTGCCATTCCGCTCACCACCCAAGCATCGCGCCAGCCGCGACCTGGGCAGCCATCATGGCGGGCCTCGACGATCATTTCGGCGAGAACGCGAGCCTCGACGCGGCCGCCACGGCCAGGCTCGCCGCCTATCTCGCGGACAACGCCGCGGAGAAGTGGGACACCTGGCCCGCCAACCGCCTGCGCAAGGCCTCCGCGCAAGACCCCTTGCGCATCACGGACACGCGCGGCTGGAAACGCGCCCACCGCCACCTGCCGGCTGAAGTCTTCAAATCGAAGGCGGTGGGCGGAAAGCTCAACTGCACGAAATGCCATCGCGACGCGGAAAGCGGACGTTTCGCACCCCGCGCGATCGCCATCCCCGGAAAGAAAGGAAGCTGATGAAAAGACATCTGAGCCTGATCGTGACCGTTGCGGCAGCGCTGGCCGTCTCCGCTGCGGCGTCCGCCGCCATGACCCCGGCGCAGCAGGCGCTTTATGGCCAGTACACCGCCGAGGCTAAGGCGGCCGATCCGGCATTCGCCGGCTTTTCCGGGGAGCGCGGCAAAACCTTCTTCCACGAACGCCACACCGGCGGCAAGCCAGACACGCCTGCCTGCACCGAGTGCCATACCACCGACCTGACCAAGATGGGCAAGACCCGCGCGGGCAAGGACATCGAGCCCATGGCCGCCTCCATCAATCCCAAGCGCTACACCAACCGGGCCGATGTGGAGAAGTGGTTCAGGCGCAACTGCAAGGACGTTTTGGGGCGCGAGTGCACGCTCGCCGAAAAAGGCGATGTGCTGACTTATCTCCTGGGATTGTAGAAAGGGTCTCTCAGCATGAGAAAACGAGTATTTGCATCCGTGCTTGCCGCCACCGTGCTGGCCGGCCTCCCATTGATGACAATGCAGGCGGCCGCTGACGACGATGAACGCGTTGCCCCTGTCAAAGACCCCGTTGTCGTCAAGGAATGCGGGGCCTGCCACATGGTGTTCCAGCCAGTCTTCCTGCCGGCGCGGTCCTGGGAAAAGATGATGGCCGGGCTCGGGGACCATTTTGGCGAGAACGCGGAGCTGGATGACACCACGGCGAAACACATTTCCGCCTATCTCACGGCTAATGCGGGCGACAGCGGCTTCTTCAGCAGCGGCGTTCTACGTGGCTTGCGCAAAACCGACACGCCGCTGCGCATAAGCGAGACCCCGTGGTTCGTACGCGAGCATAGGCGCGGGCGGGTATCGCCGGCCGCGCTGCGGCGCGCGAAGGCGAAGACCGTCGCCGATTGCGGTGCCTGCCATCGCGGCGCCGCCCAGGGCTATTACGAGGACGACTGATAACCAGCCCGCTGGGCGCGTTTCACCCCTCACCCGGCCGCTACGCGGCCACCCTCTCCCGCAAGGGGAGAGGGGACAGGGGTGAGGGGAGATTGGAAACCCTTCGCGGAGAAGCCTTAACTCTTGCGCCCGCGCCGCGAAGCGCCGAAATATTGGTCAGTTCACCCTAGCCACGGCACCCGGCAAAAGGCAGGCCACACATGAATTTCTTCCGCACGATGCTTCTGCTTGCGGCGATGACCGCGCTGTTCATGGCCATCGGTTTCGCTATCGGAGGCGGGCCTGGCATGACGATAGCCTTCCTCATCGCCGCCGGCATGAACCTGTTCGCCTTCTGGAACTCGGACAAGATGGTGCTGTCCCAGCAGGACGCGCGGGAGGTGGACGAGCGCCAGGCGCCCGAGCTTTACGGCATCGTGCGCGAGCTTGCCGCCAGCGCGGGCTTGCCGATGCCGCGCGTCTACATCATCAACAGCGAGCAGCCCAACGCCTTCGCCACCGGACGCGATCCCGAACACGCCGCCGTCGCCGCCTCCTCGGGTCTCCTCAACATGATGAGCAAGGAGGAAGTCGCCGGCGTGCTGGGCCACGAGCTGGCGCATGTTAAGAACCGCGACACGCTCACCATGACCATCGCCGCCACCATCGCCGGCGCGATCTCGATGCTTGCGAATTTCGGCCTGCTCTTCGGGGGCAACCGGCGCGAGGGCGGCGGCATTGGTATCGTTGGCACATTGCTTGCGGTCTTCGTGGCGCCGATCGCCGCCGCGCTGATTCAGATGATGCTCAGCCGCTCGCGCGAATACGTCGCGGACCGCGACGGTGCACAGATCTGCGGGCATCCGCTATGGCTCGCCTCGGCGCTGCAAAAAATCGAGCGCGCCGCCCACGAGATCCCCAACGAGCAGGCGGAGGCCAATCCGGCGAGCGCGCCGCTTTACATCATCAACCCGCTGAGCGGCCAGGGCATGGACAATCTGTTCTCGACGCACCCGAATACGGCGAACCGCGTGGCCGCGCTGCAGGAGCAGGCGCGCGAGATGGGCGACACGCGGCTGCCGCGCGGCGGGAGCATGGATGCGCCACCGTTCGAGGGCGGCGATGAGCCGGGCGGGCCTTGGGACCAGGGGCCGTGGGGGCGCGGGCCGGAGGATGACCGGTCATCCGGGCGCGGGCCTTGGGGTTGATGCCGCGGCAGCTGGCACCGCTGGATGCCGTTCCGGGGCGTCATTCCCGTGAAAGCGGGAATCCATTTCTCAATCCGGAACAAGATGTTACATGGGTACCCGCTTTCGCGGGTACGGCGCTGCGGCACAAAACGCGGCCTCTTCCACCCGCCGGGCGTTTTTTTCACAGGCTCCTGCGCGGGGATGACGCTGTGGCCAGCTCTACCGCTTGCAATTTGAGTGCATCCAATTGAACGCGCACCGTAATGAGCCGCAAACGGAAAACCCCGGCCTTCTGGCGCGGAAGCTCGCTGCTCATTTGCTGCGAGCGGTGCTGCGCGGCAGGCAGCCTTTCGACGAGGCCTTCGCCGCCACGGGCGCCCAACCCGCCTTCGCCGGCCTCGAATTCCGCGACCGGGCCTTCGCGCGCGCCATCGCCGCAACCGCGCTGCGCCGGCTCGGCCAGATCGAAGACCTGCTCGCCCGCTTTTTGCGCAAAGCCCTGCCGGCGGATGCCTTCGAGGCGCGGTTCATCCTGATCGCGGGTGCGGCACAGCTCGCGTTCATGGACGTGGCTCCGCACGCGGCCATCAGCCTCGCCGTCGAGCAGGCGAAATCCTCGCGCGGCGCGCATCGCCTGGCCGGCCTCGTCAACGCGGTACTGCGCAAGGTAAGCGCCGGCGCGGCGGCTATCATCGCACAGCAGGACGCGGCGAGGCTCAACACGCCGGACTGGCTTTTCAGCCGCTGGACACGGCATTACGGCGAGGAGGCCGCCCGCAGGATCGCCGCCGCGCATCTGGAAGAGCCGGCGCTCGACCTTTCGGTGAAGGCGGGCGCCGCGGAATGGGCCGGCCGGCTTGGCGGTGTGCTGCTGCCTTCCGGCACGGTGCGGCTCGCCCACAAGGGCCGCATCGAGGACATCGAAGGCTATGCCGAAGGCGCGTGGTGGGTGCAGGACGCCGCTGCCGCCCTGCCCGCCGCTCTGCTGGGCGATGTGCGCGGCTTGCGCGTGGCCGACCTTTGCGCGGCGCCCGGCGGCAAAACCGCGGAGCTTGCCGCGAAGGGCGCGCATGTGACCGCGGTGGATCTTTCCGCCTCGCGCCTGCGTCGGCTGAAGGAGAATTTGGACCGGCTCGGGCTGGCCGCTGAAATCGTGCAGGCGGACGCGGCGGAATGGAGCGCGCCAGAGCCCTTCGACGCGGTGCTGCTCGACGCGCCGTGCTCGGCCACCGGCACCATCCGGCGCAACCCCGACATCCCCTACCTCAAAGCGGAGGCAGATATCGCGGCGCTCTCCGCCGTGCAGGCGCGGCTGCTCGGCCACGCGCTGAACCTAGTCAAGCCCGGCGGCCGGCTCATCTACAGCACCTGCTCGCTGGAGGCGGAGGAAGGCGAGGCGCAAATCGCGCGCCTGCTCGCCACGCGGCCAGACGCGGCGCTGCTGCCGGTGCGCGCGGACGAGCCCGGCATAGCGGCG
>JBNKTW010000155.1:0-23858 GCA_050298295.1 Rhodomicrobiaceae bacterium | reverse complement strand
CACATCGTCCTCAATCAATGCAACGATATGCACGGGCTTTGGAACTCCGGACCAATCGAGGACTGCTCGCACAGCGCGGACTCCACCGCCTCCCTGATCCGGCGCGGCGATGCGGCCATCGCTGCCGTGGCGGACCGGATCATGGCCGCGCCGCTCTGGGCGAAGGCCGCTAACGCCGCCATCGTCATTATCTGGGATGAAGATAGCGGGAACACTGCAGGCAGCCAGGGCTGCTGCGGCTTCGAGCCGGGCAGCGCCGCGAACTTTGGCGGGGGCCATATCCCGGCTATCGTCATTACCAATCATGGCCCGAGGCATGTGGAGGATGCACAGCCTTACAATCACTATTCGCTGCTCAGGACCGTGGAGGAGGCGTTCGGGATTGGCGAATATCTCGCTCTCGCCGGCGCCAGCGATAAAGGAGTGAAAGCCATGACGCCGCTATTCGAGGTGCGGCCCAAATGACCGGAGCGTGGAGACCGGCCGCCGTTTTGTGATTATCCACGCTACATCAACATGATGTGCACATTTGCCCCTACTCATGATCTTTCCGCTGGATTATGTCTAAATCGAAAAGGCCTCCTTCAGGCGGAACAGTGAGCAGGCCAGGAGAATTTGCTGTGGCGTTGAACCAAGGCTGGCGGCCGCCTGGGTTAGTATCGGGGGCAACCGCAACTCGCGGCGCTTCACAATGATCGTTGAGGCGGATAACGGGGCAATCGCGGAAGCCGCACGCATTTTGCGTGCCGGCGGCCTTGTCGCGTTCCCAACCGAGACCGTGTACGGGCTGGGCGCCGACGCCACCAACGGCAAGGCCGTAGCGCGCATTTACGAAGCCAAGGGCCGGCCGCGTTTTAATCCGCTGATCGCGCATGTGGACAGCCTCGATGCCGCGCGCGGTCTCGCCGAATTCAACGGCGAAGCGGCAGCGCTGGCGGAAAGGTTCTGGCCTGGGCCGCTTACGCTGGTTCTGCCGCAGCGGCCGGAGGCGGCGCACCATGTCAGCGGGTTGGTAACGGCGGGGCTTGATACGCTCGCTGTACGCGTGCCCGCGCATCAGATTGCCCGCAAGCTTATCGCGGCGGCCGGCGTGCCCATCGCCGCGCCAAGCGCAAACGTTTCGGGCCGCGTCAGCCCCACCTGCGCGCTTCATGTGGAAGAAGACCTTGGGAGCAAGGTTGATATCATCCTCGATGGCGGCCCAACGCAGGCGGGTGTGGAATCCACTATTGTCGCGTTTTCGCCCGCGCCCGTGCTTTTGCGCCCAGGCGGGCTTGCGCGCGAGGATATCGAGGCGGTGCTTGGCCGCCGGCTTATGGACTATCGCGAAGCGGGCGTGCTTTCCCCTGGCCAGCTCGCGAGCCACTACGCGCCGCGTGCGGAGATCAGGCTCAACGCTTCAGCCGCCGAACCCGGCGAGCAGCTTCTCGCTTTCGGCCCCGGCGCCCCGGATGACGCGCTTAATCTCAGCCCAAGCGGAGACCTGCGCGAGGCTGCCGCCAACCTTTTCGCCTACCTGCGAAAGCTGGACGCGCTGGCGCCCCGGCGGATAGTGGTCATGCCTATCCCGCGCCAAGGCCTTGGCGAAGCGATCAATGATCGTCTTATTCGCGCAAGTGCGCCCCGTTCCGCACGCAGTTGAGGCACAATTTGCTGCAAAAACACAGCGTATAATAATTCAGTACTTTGACAATTCCTTTAGTTAAGCATATATAATAATTCACTTTTTTCCTGGCGAGATCGGCATATATTCCGAATTGCTTAGCAACAGGTGGGCCATGAGCAAATTGGATGCCGTAATTAGCGATCTTGAATTTGTGCTCGAAAAGCTGACCGGTATCCGCGATGGCCTGAAGCAAGTGAAAGAGGAAATGGAGGCGGTCGAGAAAGCGCGCGATACGTTGCGCGGACGCCGCAGGCCGAGAAAAGACGGTGGGCCGGAATAGCCTCGGCGCGCTTTGTTTCCCGGCGCTCCGCGATTGCGATTTATCCTTGCAGCTTTAGCAGAAGTCCTTTCATTGATCCCTGTAGAGTCGGCCGGGGGGTGAAAGGCAAATAATGAAACCCGCAAGCCATTTTGCGATCCTAAGTCTTGGCGTGGCGTTGATCGTCCTCGCGCTCAAGACCGCCGCTTGGTGGCTGACCGGCTCCGTGGCGCTCCTTTCCGATGCGCTTGAGAGCATCATCAACGTCGTGGTTGCGGGGGCCGCGTGGGTGGCGCTGCGTGTTAGCTCAAAACCGCCCGACGACAGGCACCCTTTCGGCCATCACAAAGCGGAGTATTTTTCCGCGGTCCTCGAAGGCGTGCTTATCGCGGTGGCCGCGCTCGCGATTTTCCATGAGGCGGTGCACCATTTCTTTGAGCCGCGACAACTCGATGCGCCGGTGCTTGGCATTGCTGTCAACGTGACCGCCTCAATCATCAACGCGGTCTGGGGCTGGCAGCTAATCCGCATCGGGCGGCGCGTGCGGTCGCCGGCGCTTGACGCGGACGGCCAGCACGTCCTGGCGGATGCCGTTGCCTCTACCGGTGTGGTTGCGGGCGTTGGCGCCACCGTGCTGACAGGCTGGCTGCAAATGGACGCGCTCGTTGCGGCAGGCGTTGGTGTGTACATCCTCATTTCAGGCTGGAAGCTCATCAAGGAAAGTGTCGGCGGACTCATGGACGAGGCGGTGAGCGCCGGAACGCTCGAAACCATCAATGCCTGCATCAAGCAAGCCGCCAAGGGGGCCATCGAGGCGCACGATCTGCAAACGCGCCGTGCGGGGCCGGTGACTTTCATCCAGTTTCACCTGATCGTTCCCGGCTCCATGACGGTGGCTGCCGCGCACGAGATTTGCGATCGCATCGAACACAGCCTGCGGGAAAAGGTGGAAGGCGCCCGTGTGACGATCCATATCGAGCCCGAGCATAAGGCTAAACACATGGGCATAAGGGTCGGGCAAAACACCGGTCCAGGACCGTAGCGGGCGTGAGCGTCTACAGCGGTTGCGGATTGTGCTTTTTGCATTTCCTCGGCGGCGGCGCACAACACGCCGGCGCGAAAAGAAGCCCGCGCTTGGCGGGCTTCTCTCGATAGTTACGCGATGCTCGCGGCCTAGTAGTCCATGCCGCCGCCGGGCATCGGAGGCATCGGCGCCTCTTTCTTCGGTTTCTCGGCGATCATGGCCTCGGTCGTGATGAGCAGGCCAGCCACGGAAGCCGCATCCTGAAGCGCGATGCGGACCACCTTCACCGGATCGATAACGCCGGCAGCGACGAGATCGGTATACTCGCCGGTTTGTGCGTTGTAGCCCCAGTTATAGTCCTTCTTCTCAAGGATCTTGCCGGCCACGACCGCACCGTCTTCGCCAGCGTTCTGGGCGATGATGCGGGCCGGAGCCTGAACCGCGCGGCGAACGATGTTGATGCCCGCCTTCTGGTCCTCGTTATCGGCCTTCAGGTTATTCAGCGCGTTCGTCGCACGCAGCAGCGGCACGCCGCCACCGGCGAGGAAACCTTCCTCGACGGCTGCACGGGTCGCGTTCAGCGCATCGTCGACGCGGTCCTTCTTCTCCTTCACCTCGACCTCGGTCGCGCCGCCGACGCGGATCACGGCAACGCCGCCAGCAAGCTTGGCCAGACGCTCCTGCAGCTTCTCCTTGTCGTAGTCCGAGGTAGTTTCCTCGATCTGCGCCTTGATCTGAGAGACGCGCCCTTCGATCTCCTTCTGGTCGCCAGCACCATCGACGATGGTGGTGTCGTCCTTCGTGATCGTGACCCTCTTGGCGCGGCCAAGCATGTTGATCGTCACGTTCTCAAGCTTGATGCCGAGGTCTTCCGCAATCATCTGGCCGCCGGTCAGGATAGCGATATCTTGCAGCATGGCCTTGCGGCGGTCGCCGAAGCCAGGAGCCTTCACGGCCGCAACCTTGAGGCCGCCGCGTAGCTTGTTGACGACGAGCGTGGCCAGGGCCTCGCCCTCCACGTCCTCGGCGATGACGAGCAGCGGCCTGCCCGCCTGCACCACTGCCTCAAGCACGGGCAGGAGCGCCTGCAGGTTCGAGAGCTTCTTCTCGTAGATGAGGATGTAGGGATCTTCGAGATCGACGCGCATTTTCTCGGCGTCGGTGATAAAGTAAGGCGAGATGTAACCGCGGTCGAACTGCATACCTTCAACGACTTCGAGTTCGAAATCGAGCGACTTGCTTTCCTCGACCGTGATCACGCCCTCGTTGCCGACCTTTTCCATCGCCTCGGCGATCTTCTTTCCGACTTCGGTGTCACCGTTCGCGGAAATGGTGCCGACTTGTGCAACTTCGTCGGACGACGTGACCTTCTTCGATTTGCTTTGCAGCTCCTTCACGACGGCGGCGACGGCCATGTCGATGCCGCGCTTCAGGTCCATCGGATTGGCGCCGGCCGCAACCGACTTCGCGCCCTCGCGGACGATGGACTGAGCAAGCACCGTCGCGGTGGTCGTGCCGTCGCCAGCAATATCGTTGGTCTTGGAGGCAACCTCGCGCACCATCTGCGCGCCCATGTTCTCGAACTTGTCTTCAAGCTCGATCTCTTTCGCAACTGTCACGCCGTCCTTGGTGATGCGCGGAGCGCCAAAGGACTTGTCGAGCACGACGTTGCGGCCCTTCGGGCCAAGGGTGACCTTTACCGCGTCGGCCAGGATATCGACACCGCGCAGCATACGGTCGCGGGCATCTTGAGCAAAACGTACGTCTTTAGCAGCCATGCTTCATGACTCCTTCGAATGATGCTGGAAATTGTGGGGTATACTTCGATAGCTTTAAGCAGCTTTCTTCTTGCCTTTGCCACCCTCGGCGGCGCCAGTCTCGATAACGCCGAGAATGTCGCTTTCCTTCATGATAAGAAGGTCTTCGCCGTCAATCTTGACCTCGGTGCCGGACCACTTGCCGAAAAGAACACGGTCACCTTCCTTCACGTCGAGCGCGACAATCTTGCCTTCCTCGTTGCGGGCGCCGGGGCCAACTGCGACAATTTCGCCCTGCTGGGGCTTCTCTTTGGCCGTATCTGGGATGATGATGCCGCCCTTCGTACGCTCCTCTTCCTCAAGACGGCGCACCACCACGCGGTCATGCAGCGGCCTAAATTTCATGGGAATCCTCCTCAATTCAATATGCAATCGGTCGATTCGGGCGCGGTTCCTGCCGAACCGCTCTCGTGGGCCAGAAATATTTAGGCCTGTTAGCACTGTCAAGGGGTGAGTGCCAATCTTTTCGCAGCCAATATAGAAGCACCCTCCATTCCAGCATATCCGGTTTCGCCACAATGTAGCGCGCTCCGCGCTGACACCCCTACCGCAGGCGTTGCGGTTGCCATTGCCAAGTTACGCGAAACTACCCCTGCCGGAGAGCTGGGGCTCACAACAATCAGATACGCGGGGTAATTTTCCTACCCCGCTGCCAACAGCTTCAAGTTAAGTTTGGCGAGGCCCGCGCATCTGCAGCAGGATTGCTTCAATGCGCCGCCAGTGATCCGCCTGCTCGCGGTCGCTTTTTTGCTCGAACTCGGTGGCCTTTTGGGCGGCCTCCGCAATGGCCTTTGGGCCGCGCGCTTTCCAAAGCTCCCGCGCGTAGACGTGGATATCGCTCTCTTGCATGGCGTGGTCCTCTTGAGCGAGTTATTCCCTCTCTAGCCAGCGCCCCCAGCTTACCCCACTCACCGCCTAGTATGTTTATTCTACACCCTGGAGTGCGCCGGTTGCAATGCGAAGCGGCGCACCGGGTTCCATCACACGGTGGATAAGATCGCAAATCCCTGGGGCGCCGCGCCGCCTTCCTCGATTACCGATACCTCTTGCACTCTCGCGGCTGGCGGACCTTGGCGGCAGCGCTGCAACATGCCGCCGACCTCCGCGTGGGGACCTGAGAACAACGCCTCGACCGCGCCATCGCGGCGGTTCCTGACCCAGCCGCTAAGCCCCATGGCAGCGGCGGTGCGCTCAGTCCAGGCCCGGTAGGCCACGCCCTGCACGCGGCCAGTAATAAGCACGCGCACGGTGCGTTGTTCCAGATCTTTCGCGCTCGCATTCATGGCGATATGCCCCATTTGCAACCAGCTTTTCCGCCGCCCGGCTAGTATGATTAACGGAACGTAGCACAAAACGGATGAAGGCGATGCTACCGTGGTAGCCAACATTTTCACTTTCATTCCAGCCTCCTACTTTATATTTTCTATTTCCGTATGTAAGCTGGCAAGAAGCGGAACATATCTGTTCGTGCCAAGTGGGGCTTGGATCATGCTGGATGTTTTTTGGCGCATGCCTTGGGTCAGTCAGCCCATGAGGCAGGAGGGGCGATGTATTCTTCGAGCATAGCTGAAGACAGCGCCCGGCATCAGGGAAAGCGGGATTCGGGGCTCGAAGCCGTTGGCCTCATCCCCTGGGGCACGCATTTCTGCCAGTTCCATTCGGGCAGAGACGATCTCCTGGAAACGATTGTCCCCTACATGAAGGCGGGACTGGAGGCGAACGAACTCTGCCTTTGGATAACGTCCGATGTGCTGGGCGCCGGTGCGGCCGAAGACGCGCTCCGCGGCGCAATCCCCGAGTTCGGCCGCTATCTGGCGGAAAAGCGGATCGAAATCGTTCATTGCAGCCAATGGTACGGCAGCGATGGCAGCTTAAACGCGGACCAGTTGCTGGAAAGCGCAGTGAAGATACTCGACGCCGCACTAAAACGCGGCTTCGAGGGGTTGCGGGCAGTGGGCGATCTTTCCTGGCTGGGGCGGGAAGGCTGGAAGGAATTCATCCGTTACGAATGCGGATTGGACAGCGCCATAAGCTCCAAGCCGGTACTGGCTCTCTGCACTTATCCGCTCGCAAAATGCGGCCCTCGCGAAATTATCGACGCCGCAGCCAATCACGAGTTTGCGTTGATACGTGGCTCCGAAGGCTGGCAGGTGCTGGAGAACACAGCCCGGCGCAGGATCGAACGGGAGTACAAGAAGTTCGTCTCACTGGCCGGTAACAGTACGGAATTCATTGGCATTTGCAGCGTGGATTTCGTGCCGTCCTACATCAACGACGCCGGCTTGCGGATGGCCGGGTTTGACAACGCCGCCCAGTTCCTTGAGACGCCGCTTAGCGCTCTCTTTTTTCCCGAGGATCAAGAATTCCTCCGCACCGAGTTCTTGCCGCGCGTTTTCGCCGAAGGGCGGGCGGAAACCGTGATCCGTTTCCGCCATTTCAAGACGGGCGCACCTTTATGGATGATCTGCAACATTTTCCTCCTCAAGGGAGACAAAGGCGAACCGATTGGGTTTGCAACCGTCAGCCGGAACATTACCGAGCACAAACTTGCTCAGGATGCCGCCAAATGGGATGGGCGGCGTAACGAGCTGCTCTCCAGCGTCGCGGCGCGCCTGCTCAGGACATGCGACGCCAATGCCGAGGTCGAGGAACTGTGCCGGAAGGTCATGGACTTTCTCAACTGCGATGTGTGCTTCAACTTTCTCGTGGATACGAAGGAAGGCGTGCTGCGCCTCAACGCTTTTGCCGGCGTTTCCTCCGAACAGGCCCGGACTTTGGAAACGAGCGACTTCGGAGCCACGATCTGCGGCACGGTCGCCCGCGATAAATACCGGATCATTGCCGAATACATTTCAAGCAGCGATTCACCCCTTACAGCCGTCATCAAGGGCTTTGGCGTCGATGCCTTTTGCTGCCATCCACTCATGGCTCAAGACCGGGTCATCGGCACATTGGCGTTCGGCACACGCACCCGGCCGAGATTTGCCAGCCGCGAGATCCAGGTCATGGCCGCGGTGACGGACCTCGTGGCCATGGCGATGAATCGCGTTCAGACAGAGAAAGCGTTGTGTGAAAGCGAGAGGCAGCTCAGGCACCTGGGCGACAGCCTGCCGGACAGCGCCATTTACCGCTATGGCCGCGAGGCCGATGGTTCGCCCAGTTACTATTACCTGAGCGCCGGCATCGAGCAGTTGAACGGTGTCAAGATCGGCGATGTGCTGCAGGATGCGGGCGCACTTCACCGGCAGATCCCGCCAGAATATCTCCACCGTCTCATCGAGGGCGAGCATCAGAGCGCCCGCGAGCTATCGGACCTCGAAATGGAAATCCCCATGCGGCGGACGGATGGCGAAATCCGCTGGATGCGGTTGAAATCCCGGCCGCAAAAGATGCCGGATGGGCGCGTCATATGGGATGGGGTGCAAACCGACATTACGGCGCGGAAGAGAATGCAGGACGCCCTGCGGGTGAGCGAGGAGCGGCTCCGCGCCATCGTTGGCACGGCCCTGGACGGCATCATCGTCATCGACTCGCGCGGGGACATTCAGTCTATCAATCCGGCGGCGGAACAGATGTTCGGATACAGCTCGGCCGAAGCGGCGGGGCGGAGCATCACCATGTTCATGCCCGAGCCCTACCGGTTGAGACACCGTCTCAGGATGGCGGCTTCACTCAACAATTCCGCACCTCCGCGGTTTCAGCAAGTCGAGGTCGAAGGGCTTCGCCGGGATGGCTCAGCATTTCCGGCCGAGCTTTCGGTGGCACCATGGGATACCGAAGGCGAGCGCTACTTCACCGGGATCATCCGTGACATTACCTATCGCAAGCAGCGCGAGGAGAAGATTAACGTCTTGCTGCGGGAGGTCAATCACCGTTCCAAGAACATGCTGAGCCTGGTGCAGGCGATTGCGTCGCAAACCGCCGCCGGAGACCCGGCCGAGTTCGTCCGCCATTTCTCCGAGCGCATACGGGCGCTGGCCGCAAGCCAGGACTTGCTGGTCAAGAGCCAGTGGCAAGGCATCAGCATCGAGGAACTGGTGAAATCGCAGCTTGCGCACTTCCGCGACATATTAGGCGGCAGGATCGAGCTTAAGGGGCCGCCAGTGCGCATCGCGGCTCCGGCTGCGCAGTCGATAGGCATGGCGCTGCACGAACTCGCGACGAATGCCGGGAAATATGGCGCGCTTTCAACTGGCGAGGGGCGGATTGCCATTGGCTGGAGTCTTAACAGCAGCCCCTTAAGCAAGCTCCGCTTCAGCCTGCGCTGGACGGAGAGCGGAGGGCCGGCCGTATCGGTGCCAAGGCGCCGGGGTTTCGGCTCGATTGTCGTCGAAACCATGCCGCGCATGGAATTGGACGCCGAGGCCGAGCTACAGTACGCGCCGGAAGGGCTGCGCTGGCATCTCGACTGCCCTGCGGAGACGGTGCTTGAGACTGGCGACGATCCACCCGCATTCAGGATGATTGCGCAATAAACCCAGATCCGGCAGTTGAAGCTGCTTGAGTGCAAAAGCAGCAAGCAGAATACAGCGTTGGCGGTTGCTGGCGCTTCAACTCGCGGGTGAAGTGCGTAGCAGCAAACCGCAACCGCCGTTCCCGCGAAGAAACGTGTGAAGAAATTGACGCGGCGGGCGGAAGAGGCCGCATTTGTGCCGCAGCACCGCATCGCGTGCAACCGCCGTTTCCAAGCTAAATGCGATTCGATTGGGCTTGACAGCGCGCAATGGGCCGCCCACCTATGTTAATGTAACTTACATTTACATAGGGGTTACGCGATGTACTTGGTTGAGAAACTGGACGATATCGGCAAGCCCGCATGGATCGCGCTGACGATCGTATCGTTCATAATCTGGTGGCCGATAGGCTTGGCTGCCTTGGCTTTTACGATAGGGAGCGGACGCATGGGATGCGGATGTCATGGGACCACAAGCTGGCGCGAGCGCCGCGAGCGCTGGCGGGCAGCGAAATGGGGCGGTTACGGACCGGCGCCAAGCACAGGCAATGCCGCTTTCGACGAATACCGCAACGAGACTCTGAAACGCTTGGAGGACGAACAGAAGGAGTTCACCGGCTTCCTCGACCGCCTGCGCCGGGCCAAGGACAAGGCGGAGTTCGACCAATTCATGGCCGAGCGCCGGAATTCCCCTTCAGAGGAGCCGTCCTTGAGCTAAACACGGGTGGGCGCCACAGGGCGCCCTCTTCGCTTTTTATGAAGGAGAATTTCAAGGCTACGGTTTTTGAGTCTCAACTTTAGGCGGTAAACGAGTCAAATCGCCGCGCCCCAAATTTTGGGTGCGCCTGTGCCTTTGCAGCTACAGCCAAACCCCTCCCTTTCGCACTAGCATACACTACGAATAACAAAAATATCCGCAGCAACGATGTTGCGGGCAAAGTAGAGTTCAGAGAGTAAGGGGGGAGTAAGTGAAGTTGTATTTGAGGCGTTCAGCCGCTGCCACAGTGCTGGCCGCGGGAGTTGGTTGTGTGCCTGCCTACGCAACCGATGGCTATTTCATGAACGGGTACGGTGCGAGCCAAACCGCGCTGGCGGGTGCGGGCGTTGCCTATAGCCAAGACGCCATGGCCATTTCGCTCAATCCGGCGGGCCTTGTGCATGTGGACGATCAGACCGTGGCCGGCATAGCGGTATTCATGCCGTTTCGCTCCTATACCGCTGGTCAGAGCCCGATGGGGCCCGATCCGATGTTCAACCCAATCGGAACCGGCACCCACACCTCCGGCAACAACTGGTTTCCTGTGCCCAATTTCGCCTGGACCAAGCATCTGGGGCCGGACACCGTGATGGGCATTGGCCTTTATGGCAACGGCGGCATGGATACCCGTTACACAAACGCCGTCTATATGGGCGTGTCCGGGCCAACGGGTGTGGACGTGAACCAGGCTTTCATGTCCGTGTCGTTGTCTCAGCGTTTCGGCCAGTTCTCCGTGGGCGTCGCGCCCATTCTGGCAATGCAGATATTCAACGCGAGGGGCCTTGGCGGTTTCGCTGGGATGTCCAGCAGCCCGGGCAACTTGACCGGCGGCGCCACTGATTTCTCGTTCTCCTATGGTGGCGGCGTCCGCGCTGGCATCGAATATGATGTGACCCCAGCCCTGCGCGTGGCGGTGGCCGGCACCAGCCGCATCTACATGACAAACTTCGAGACCTATAAGGGCCTCTTTGCCGGCGGCGGTAATTTCGACATTCCAGCATCTGTCACGGCGGGTATCTCCTATGATGTACGGCCGAATATCACCGTGATGTTCGACTTCAAGCGCATCTTCTACAGCGATGTCGAGTCGATTGCGAACCCGTCCCCGCAAAGCATGGCGGGGCCTCTTTTGGGTTCCTCCAATGGCCCCGGCTTCGGCTGGAAAGACATCAACGTTTACAAGTTTGGCGTGGATTGGCGCTACAACCCGCTGTGGACCTTCCGGGCTGGCTATTCCTATAACGACAGCCCGCTGGACAAGCGCGATATCATGATGCACATCCTCGCCCCCGCCACCGTTCAGCACCACATCACCGGCGGCGTTAAGTACCGCTGGTCGGACAACATGGATGTCGAGTTTTCGGCGATGTTCGCGCCCGAGAACACGCTTTCTGGAAATGCGCCCATGAACTTTGGCGGGCAGCCCATTGATGTCCGCTTGTACGAGGTGGAGGCTTTGGCGGGTATCGTCTATCACTGGAATGGCCGCCGGGAGCTAGAGCCCCTCAAGTAGTGCGGCGCCGCAACCGCAACGCCTGGGCGCGTCATTCAGCACCGGCCAGGCGCCGCGCATCATTGCCCCCGAAAAAGCAGCCGTCAGGCTGCTTTTTTGCGTTTCCGCCCCCCGTGGGAGCATTGTGCTTTCCGCAACCCGGGCTGCATTCTCCCGGACTTTGCCGCGCAGGCCAGCCGCGAACTCCAGATAATCGAACATGCGGATACCGTTCCCGTACAGAAAAGACGTCATACCCTTGACATGGCAAATTACCGCTTTCAGGACTTGGCGGCGGCCTTCGGTTCCGCGCTGCATGGCTCAGGCGGATTGGCCGCCTTGCCGTAGGTTTCGAACTTCTCTGCGATCCGCGCCATTTCATCCGCCGGCAGCAGAACCGGCTCACCGAGCAGCCGCACGGTGACATATTGCGCGGCCAGCACCTCAACCTCTTCCGCCAGTTCGACAGCGTCTTCAAGGGCGGCGCCAATGGCGATCTGGCCGTGATTGGCGAGCAGGCAGGCGTTGCGCTGGGCAAGCGCGGCAGTTGCGTGGCGCGCAAGCTCCGGCGTGCCATAGGTCGCGTAAGGCGCAAGGGGAATATCCGCGCCCCGGGCTTTGGCAACCATATAATGGAACGCGGGTATCGGCAGGTGCGCGCAGGCCAGCGCCGTGGCGAAGCGCGAATGGCAATGCACCACCGCGCCGGCATCGGGCCGGGCCGCGTAGATCGCCAGATGGAAGCGCCATTCGCTCGACGGCGCCTTGCCGCCGGCCGCCCATTCGCCCGCGCCATCCACGAAGACGATACCGGTTTCCGCGCTGAAATCCTCAGGCCGGATGCCGGAAGCGGTGATCAGCATCCCGTCCTGCCAGCGCACGGAGATGTTGCCTGAACGTCCAGGGCTTAGCCCCAGGCTTTGCATTTTATGCGCGGCGGCCACGATAGCCTGCTTTGCCGCGTCCTTACGCTGCTGCATGGCCCGCCTTCTCCGGAAAGAGCTGCGCCAAGCCTTCGCGCGTGGCCGGCGCCACCCCACGCTCGGTCATGAGCCCGGTGATAAGCCGCGCCGGCGTCACGTCGAAGGCCGGGTTGGCTGCGTGGCTGCCGGGCGCGGTCACTTGCACGGTGACGATTTCGCCGGTCTCAGCAAGCCCTGCGATGTGCGTGACCTCTGCCGGGCTGCGCTCCTCGATGGGGATTTCGCGCACGCCATCCGAGATCGTCCAGTCCACCGTCGATCCCGGCAACGCCACGTAAAACGGCACGCCGTTGTCCTTTGCCGCCAGTGCCTTGAGATAGGTGCCGATCTTGTTGGCCGCGTCGCCCGCCGCCGTCATCCGGTCGCTGCCCACGATGCAGAGGTCCACCTGGCCGTGCTGCATCAGGTGGCCGCCGGCATTGTCGGCGATGACGGTATGCGGCACGCCATGCGAGCCAAGCTCGAAGGCCGTTAGCGCGGCGCCCTGGTTGCGCGGCCTGGTCTCGTCCACCCAGACATGGACCGGCACGCCCGCATCGTGCGCCTGATAGATGGGCGAAAGCGCCGTGCCCCAATCCACGCAGGCGAGCCAGCCGGCGTTGCAATGGGTGAGGACGTTAACGCGGCCCTGCTTGCGCGCCGCGATCTCCGCGATGACTTTCTGGCCGTGATGGCCGATCTGCCGGCAGGTTTCCACGTCCTGGTCCGCAAGGCTGTCCGCCTTGGCGTAGGCCGCCGCGGCACGCTCCGCGGGCGCGGCTTGCTTCAACGCGCCGCGCATTTCGCCAAGCGCCCATCCGAGGTTCACAGCCGTGGGCCGGGTCGCGGCCAGGGTCTCGCAGGCGCTATCGAGCGCCGCATCGGAAGCGTCGCGGGAAAGCGCGAAGCAAAGGCCATAAGCCGCCGTGATGCCGATCAGCGGTGCGCCGCGCACCTGCATGGTGGCGATCGCCTGTGCCGCGTCGTCAAGCGTCTCCAGCCACACCGTCTCGAACTCATGCGGCAGCTTGGTCTGGTCGATGATGCAGACGGCCGTGCCGCCTTCGCCGCGCCAGATGGTCCGGTAGTGAACTCCGCCGATTTTCATGGGTATGCCTCCGGGGAATATACGAAGCGAGGGGCACCACCGCCGCCCAGATGACATGCCCCGGTAGTTTTCGAGTCAGGCCCGAAGCCGCTGCCCCTCATTGAGATGGCTCTCCGCTTCCATCAGCGCGCCCGGTGTGCCAACGTGCATCCAGGTGCCTTCGAGCACAACGCCGTAAAGCGCATTCCGCGTCATGGCCCGGTCGAATGCCCTGACCAGCGAAAACGCCCGTTCGGTGACGCCATCGAAAAGCTCCGGCTTCAGGATCGAGACGCCCGCGAATACGTAGGGCGCTTCCTCTTTGCCGGTCCGCCGCGCCAGACGGCCAGACGCATCCATGTAATAGTCGCCCAGCCCATCGAAGCCAATACACGAGTCGCAGTGCGCCAGTAACAAAAGGCAGTCCATACCGCGGGGCGTCCAGGCGTCCATCAGCAGCCGGAGATTGGAGCGCGCGCCTTCGGTCCACACGGAGTCGGAATTGTGCACCATAAAGGGGGCGGAGCCTAGGACCGGGAGCGCCTTGAGCACGCCGCCGCCCGTTTCCAGGATCGCGCCGCGTTCGTCGGAAACCGTGATCGCGGGCTCTTTGCGAGCCGCGAGGTGCGCTTCGATCTGGTCCGCGAAGTGGTGGACATTCACCACCGCGCGTTCGATGCCAGCATCCACCAGCCTGTCGAGCACATGATCGAGCAAGGGCCGCCCGCCGAGCGTCACCAGCGGCTTCGGGATGCGATCCGTCAGCGGGCGCATGCGGGTGCCGAGCCCTGCGGCCAGCACCATCGCGGTATTAATCTGAGCCATGTTTCCCTCTATCTCAGCGCGCCCTGCTGTTGCTGCGGGACCGTCTCCAGGGGCCGCAGATTCGCTTCATACCATGCGTTGAGCGATTTGAGACCGGGGCGCGCAAGATTCCTGAACAAATAGCGAAGGATGCGTGGCATATGTGCCAGATAGCCGTGTTTGCCGTCGCGCATGGAGAGGCGCGCGAAGATGCCGGCGATCTTGGTGTTCCGCTGCGCGCCGAGGATGGCGTAAGCTTTTGCGAAGGCATCGCGTCTGAAACCGGCATCGGCCTTCGCCGCGCCACCGCAATACCGTTCGAACAACGCGCGTTCGATGCCTTCCGGCACTTCCAGCCGGGCGTCCTGCAGGAGCGAGACGAGATCGTAGGCCGGATGGCCCCACACCGCATCCTGAAAGTCGATGGCGCCGAGGCGGCGAAGACCGCCGCGGCTTTCGCAAAGCAGGAGGTTCGGCGAGTGATAGTCGCGCAGCACCAGATCTTTCGGCTGCGTTTCGAGCCAGTCGAGGCAGGGCGACCATGCGGCGAAGAACGAGGCCGCCAGCTCCGGCGAGGCTGCTTCGCCCGTCCGTAGCTTGAAATACCACTGCAGGAGCAGGTCCAGCTCCACTTCTAGTGCCTCGCGGTCAAAGTCCGGCACGCGGTAAGATGCGCCGCCGGGCAACGGCAACGCTTGCGGCGGCCGCGAGGCGCGGATCGCAAGCAGGGCGTCCACGGCCAGCGCATAAAGCGGCTCAATGTCCGCGCCCTCCGCGATAAGCTGGCCGAAAACGGAGTCGCCCAGATCCTCCGCCAGAAACAGCCCCGCGCTCAGGTCGCTGGCGAGGATGGCGGGCGCGCTGATGCCGGCCTTGCCGCGCAGCCATCCGGAGATCGCGATGAAGGAGCGGCCCTCGCGTGCGAGATGCGCGATTTCGCAGTAGGGGCGGCCACCGCGAATTGGCGGGCCGTCGGGCTGCGGCGGCCAATCCATCAGCATGACGGTTTTGGCTGGGCTGGTGCTGGATGCGGGGGGGGGCCCTGATCGAGGTTCGCTCCCCTCACCCTGTCCCTCTCCCCCTGGGAGAGGGGACGCTGGAAATTCCGCTGCGGGTAATTCAGGGGTTCCTTCTCCCATGGGGAGAAGGACAGGATGAGGGGAGATTCCCTCTGTTCGTGCCGCATCCGCTCCCACACATGCCTCATCCGCCCCTGCATACATGAGCCTGGAGAACAGCCGCGCCGAAGCATCGCCCCTTACCGCGCTGCACCGCGCATCGCCCAAGCCGTGCTTCGCCAGAAACGCCTCGATCTCGCGGAAGCGCTTGAGCTTCTTCTCCCACGCGCCGAAGCCCGCGAGCGAAACCCGCCGCTCATCGCCATGGCCTTCGATGCGCACCTCAAGCCGGTTCGTGGGCAGGACCGCCTGGATCACTTCCGGCCACTCCGCGACGACGGCGCTATTGGCGCAGATCTCGTGGAAGCCGGTTTCCTCCTCCTCGCCGGGGCTGAGCCGGTAGAAATCGCAATGATTGACCTTGCGGGCGCCCGCCGCATAGCTGTGCACCAGCCCATAGGTGGGGCTCGTCACCGCCTCCGTTACGCCAAGCGCGGGCAGGAGCCCCTGCGCGAAGGTAGTCTTGCCCGCGCCCAGTTCGCCGTAAAGCGCGATGAAGTCGACGGGCGAAACCAGGGCCGCGAGCCGGCTGGCCAGCGCCTTCATCGACCCGGGAGTTTGCAAGTCCCACACAGTCCCGCCTCCGTATGCGGCCCAGATCAACGCGAGACCAGCTCGCGGCGGCCAATACATATGTGGGCGGTATTGGTCAATTTACGCGGAATTGTGACCGCGTTGGCAGGAAGCTCCGCAAGGGCAATCATTGCGTCATGGACGGGCGCCGGCGCGTGCGGGCCTGCGGCGGCAAGCCTGGGCCGAGCCTTCGGCGAAATATTCCATCAGCGCCTCGTATTCCAGCCGCAGCGCGGCGCACAGATTCAGATGCCGGTTCACGTCATAAAGCCACGAGCCGGAGCGCCCGCGCGCGATTTCCACACGCCGCGCCGCCTTCAGCTTGGCGATGATCCTGAGCCGCCCGTTCAAGCTCAAATCCGCCGCTTCCTCCCCGCGAATGCCAAGCAGTTGCGCGAGTTCCTTGCAACGCGCGGCCGGCGTGCGCGTCTTACTACGGTTGGTGGCCACGACTTACCTCGATACATACAACCTCATGCTGTGCTGCTAAACGAAAGCGCCTTAAGCAGGTGTGAATCCCCGGAATTTTCTGCGCAACAGCGGAAACCGGTATCGCCGCGCCCAGCCCGCGGGATGGAATGAACCCGGCAAGGCAATCCACGCCCAAGCTACCAGTGTTGTTATGAGGACCCACCATGCCAGCGGCAACGTGTGACGGCGTGTTGGCGCCACGGCTTGCTTTTGAAGGACGGCGCGGGGTAGCCTGGGCACCCTGCTAGAGCTTCATTCTTGCTCCTTGCTAGCGATGAAGCCAGCCAAGGGAGGATTGAGATGATTCGCAAGGCCATCTTCGCGGCTGGAGCTTTCGCTATTGCGTTCGGCACTTCGGGGCTTTTACGCGCGGAGGAACAGCCCGCACCGCAGGGAGCTGCATCGCCCGCGTCCGGACCAGCGGCTGCAAAGCCCGCCGGCGGGCAGTCTGCAGTAGCGGACACTGCTGCTCCGGCTCCCGCAGCGCCGGAAACTGCAACAGCAAAGCCCGAAGGTGAATTGCCCGCCGCAAACGCCCTGGCGCCAAACCCGGCTGGGTCTGCGCCGGAAGCTGGGAAGCCTGCGAGCGAGCCGGCCCCGGCTGAAGCCGTAGCGAAAACCCCGGCGACGCCAGAAGCGGAGGCCCTGCAAAAGGCACTCGTGGCCCTGCCCGAGGGGCAGACGGACGAAGAGCGCAACGAGCGCGCGGCGCTTCTGGCGTTCTACGAAGCACGCGGCTATGGCCCTCTTTGGCTGACACCGCAGGGCGCGCCAACGCCTCAGGCAAGCGCGGTCTTCGCCGAGATCGCGCGCGCTGGCGAGTGGGGGCTCGATGCTGGTGACTTCGTCCTGCCCGCATCGGAGACGGCTCCGGCCTCGCTGGAGGCAACTGCGGCGGATGAAATCAAGATCTCCCAGGCGGTACTGAAATACGGGCGCTATGCGCGCGGCGGGCGCATCATGAAGCCTTCGGAGCAGCTCAGCTCTTATCTCGACCGGCGGCCGCAGCTTCTGAAACCGGGAGCGATCCTCGACGGCATTTCGGCGGCGGATGACGCGGCGGCCTATCTTCGCGGGCTCAATCCGCAGCATCCGCAGTTCGAGAAGCTGCGCCAGAAATATCTGGCCCTTCTCAACCGCAACAAGAAGCAGAGCGCCAGAACCAAGCGACGGCTTGCCAAGCTGCTTGCCAATATGGAGGAATGGCGCTGGATGCACGCCAATATGGGTAACTTCTACATCTGGAACAATGTGCCGGACTTTACGCAGCGCGTGGTGAAAAATGGCAAGGTCATCCGCAAAGTTCGTATCGTGGCGGGCGAGAAGGACAAGCAGACGGCAGTTTTTACCCGCAATCTCAAGAAGATCACCTTCCGCCCCACCTGGATCGTGCCCGACTCCATAAAGGCGCGCGAAATCTGGCCGAGCCTTTTGCACGGCGGCAGGCTAATGCGCGAATGGCAGCTCGAAATGCACACCAAGGACGGCCGGCTCGTGGACTGGCGCCGCATCGACTGGACCAGGACCAACATTCTCAAATACGACGTGATCCAGCCGAACGGGCCCAAGACCGTACTGGGCAGGGTGAAGTTCACCTTCCCGAGCCAGCACACCATCTTCATGCACGGCACGCGCGCCGTGGACAAATGGATGTTCAGGGTTTCGCGGCGTACTTACAGCCACGGCTGCATGAGGGTCGCCGACCCGGTTGGCCTCGCCAAGCTCGCGCTGAAGGAAGACAAAGGATGGACGGCCGCACGGGTCGAGGATGAGCTTTATGATGGGCCGCTGAACAACGAGATCGTCATCGACCACAAGATCCCCGTGCATACAACCTACTTCACGGCGCTCGTTGGCAAGAACGGCAAGCTGCGCACCTTCCCCGATGTCTACGGCCACGAGCGGCGCATCAGGCTGGCGCTCGAAGGCAAGTGGAACCGCATCGTAAAAGGCCGCAATCATCTGGCGCCGGTCAAGGTGGACCTGTCCGCCGCCTACCGCCAGCGTGACTGGGAAGACGAGCCGGAAGAAACCGTGTGGGGGCGCGAGCGGTATTGGCGCGACGATAGCCGCGGTCGCGGCGGCCTCGCCGGCTTCCTCTTCGGCGATTGAAGACCGGCCAAGAGAGCGGTAAGTTAGTTTGTTGTCGACAATAAGGAGCTAGGAGGTTACGCTTACTGTAGCTTCGGCGGTTAGTATTGCTTCACAAAAACCTTTCCAGTGGGAGGTTAGGTTGCCGTCAGGGATCGAGTCCCTTCTTCAATCTACAGTAGGTCGCCGTAATGGGCTGCAATTTATAGCTTTTATACCGGACAGCCATTTGGACTCTGCGTTTCCGGGCGCCCGGCCTCAAGCAGCCAATTGGGAAAATATAAGAGCGCTGATCCGCCTTCACGGCTTGGACGCCTTGGGGCACACCGCGGAACAACAGGTGGAAACCTGGCTGCGCAGCGTTGTTCCCATAGCCGGTTTCTTCAACAAACTCAGAAGGCTGGAGCCGCTGGAGGCCGATGGCAACTCCTCTGCCCTGACGAGGGTGGTGCTCGATGTCGAAACCGGAGGGCTCTTCTATGCGCCGGTTGGGAGTTACGGCTGGGTTTTCGCCGCGACACTAGACCAGCAGACCATGAACTCCGGCGAGGCGGAGAAGCATCTTGCAACTGCCGTCAAACATCTCCATGCCAAATTGAGCGGGATTTTTGGCTCCGAAGCGCAGGGAAGCGGCCTATGATCGGCTCAATACCAGTTAATGCCTCCATTGTGCAGGATGTACTTGACAATACCATCAGACTCCGGCGGCCTCCGGCCGCGCTTAACTATGCAGCCTACGCCGTTGAAACAGGTCCGGACGCCGAAGGGAACGCAGGCTTGCAGGTGATATGCCGGTCGAGCAATCACAAGTATCTGACCCAGTTGCTGGGCCGCTTTTCCGGGCCAAACAACAATCCGGAAGAGCAAATCGGCCTTTGGGAGGAATTGCTGCCGAAAATACACAAGGCCCTGGTGCAATTGGACGATGTGCTGGCTAAAACCGGGCAGGGAGAGAATGTCCGTACCGTTCTCGACGTCGATATGGGCGGCTTCATTTACAGCCGCATCAACAGGCACACCATACTTTTTGGCGCGACGCTGGAGCAAGCTCAGATTAACACCGGCCAGTGCGAGAGAGAAATGAAGCAGATGGTTTCAGAAATTCATGCCGTGTTCACAGCTCACGGCGCCTAGTACAGTACAAACTGCGGGAAGTCATGACGCGCATTCATGATTCACGTTGTCATTGCGAGAGTAGCGAAGCAATCCAGATCCGGCTGCGCCTGTTTCTGGATCGTAACGGCTGCCAAGGCGGCCTTGCGATGACGGCGATGGGGGGCAGGACTTCCCGCAGCTTGTACTAGCATTGTCCGCGCAGATTGATGAGGTATTTATAGTGACGCTGGATACGATCGCAACAGTGGTGACCCGCCCTGCCGCAGCTGCGTTAGTTATATCTGTGGCGGTCACCGCCGCCCTATTCATTCTTCCAATCGTTCTTATTGTAGGAGGATTTCTTACCGGTTGGCTGGTCCGGGGGGTGCTTATGCCCGTTCGCCTGCTTCTTACCAGCTTATCCGGTTCTGACTATGGCACTCATGTCATGCAGCCCGTAGTGGCCGCCATCTTCTTTTGCTTCTTCACCAGCCGGGTATCCGACCAATACAGAGTCACGGCATTTTTGCTTAGCTGCGCAATTATTACACTGCTTGCCTTGATCGTGCTCCGGCTAAGGGCGAACTACCGGCGGCATTACTCAGAAGTTCTGTTCGATCAGCGCTTCGTTCTTCCTATCTGGGACGCCATTTCCGCACACCAGCGCATACTGACAACGGTTGGCACTTTTGCACCGCTCCGGCCGCTTCACTGGTCCATGCGAATACTGAAAAACCAGATTCACCACCGGCGGTGGCAGGTCTTCTTTGGCTCCATCGCGGTTTTTTCACTCTATACAATTCCTATACACCTGTTTCCAGCCTTAAACCGGTGGCTGATCGAACATATACATAGGCTTGTCGAAATGAGTAGCGGGCAGTGGATTATAGATTCGCCGCTGTTTGGCGGTCCTATCCAAACGGCCGCCAACGGATATCTATATATATTGGATTGGTGCCTAACAATATTTGGCGTATACGCCTTGATTATGTTAATTTCCCCCCTTGAGCCAAGGAATACATTTAGCAGCGTACAGGAAGCGCTGCGCGATTTCATGCTTATGGGCAGAAAGTTCGTATGCACGGGCCTCTTTTGGCAGTCCGGTGGCGGGTCTTCGCCCTCCGCTGTTAATGTGAGGGGGAAGATACAGGCCGATTCGTTCGAGAAGATTGCGAAATCGATCCATGCCGAGACGCTCAACCTGGACGCGGCCCTGCGGGGCAGTTTCCAGGGCTGCAGCTGCCGTGTCGCGCTCGTCTATGAGATTGCAGCACCCAGCGGAATGAAGGCGCCGGACGGATATTGCTTCCATTACTGGCGCCTGGGCAGATCGTCCTTTCTCGTTGCGGCCGATGCCAGGGCAAAGCGCTTCGATGGCTCCAACGCGAAAAGCCAGACCATGTTTCAGCAGCTTGCGGAAAGCATCGGCTACCTGGTGAACATCCGTCACTCGCTCAAGTAGGCCGCTTGGCCGCGGCGCGGCGCCGGCGGCGGACAGGCGGCGACTCCCGCGGTTTCCGTTGCGGCGAGCAATGCAGAGCGGCGGGCGGCGTAACGCCAAATTAACTCTCCCGGTGGTCTTGGCGGCCCAGTTTCGAGGGTTGGAGGATCGCTTTTCGATTTTGAAGTAATGTAGCAGAATTGTCTTGAGGAAGCGTTATGTGTGTATGTTGTTGATAGATAATAGAAAAACCAGCAACGCCGCCGCGCGGCCCGCTTGCGGCGGGCGTCCGGTTTGGTTAATTTCAAATATTCTCTTATATTTAACGGGATCTTTCAAACGTAAAAATCGCGCGAAAAACAGTAAAAATTCGCCGGAATGCGCATGTTTTAGCCATGCGCTTCGCGCGTTTACCATGTTGGCGTTAACCATGACCGGCCACGACGCAAAATGCACCATCCATTAAGGCGCGTTCTAATCGCTCATCTCGCAAATGACCCCATCAAACCTCTCCCGGCGCGCCGAGCCACTCCGCCACCCATTCGCAGAGCCAGAGCAGGCCGATACCTTCCTTCGCGATGAGCCAAACCAATACAGCCTGAGGATGCTACTTCGCCGGAACCCAGGGATCGATGATATCCAGGCCAAGGCAGTCGAAATCGGAGATATTCCGCGTTACGAGTTTGAGGGCGTGCACCTTTGCTGTCGCAGCGATCAGCGCGTCGGGCAAATGCAAAACGCGCCCTTGCTTGCGGGCGTCCGCGCGCAAGGATGCCGCCAACCTTGCTTCGTTCTCGCTAACGGCCAACGTATTGTTTCCAAAAGCGGAGATAACCGCCGCCATGGCTGTCTCAAGCTCCGCCCGCCTACGGCCCTTCGGCAAAAGGGCGGCTCCATATTCAATTTCGTGTAGAGATATGACCGACAGAAAAACTCCTGTATGCTTGCGCAAAAATGCTGTGACAAGCGGCTCGGGCGCGGGCTTGCCAACCTCCGAAAGTACGTTCGTGTCAAGTAGCAGCCGCGTCATTTTGCGTCTTCATCCTCTTCGAGGTTCCAGCCCTCGAAGGGAGACGGACGGTCGGGCTCGTGCCGGTCGGGCAGTTCAAGATCGTCGATGCGCGGCATATTTTCCACCAGCCATTGCCCGAGCGGAATGCGTGGTTCGCTGCGCTTCAGCCAATCCTCCTCCGGCACGATGACGTAGCGCGCCTTCGTGCCGATGCGCTGTGGGCCTTCCTCGCTCGCGAGGCGGAGGATTTCGGAGAGCCGCGCCTTGGCCTCGGCGACGGTCCAGGTTTTATCCGGTTCGACGGTCACGGGGCACCTCCATTCGCTGGATGGACTATACTAGACTAGATCACGGCGCTTTGCCAGCCTCTGCCGCAACGCAAGCCGGAAATAAGTTTCGCCCACGCCTTCCGGCCGCCCCGCCCCTGCCCTTATCTTGGCCCGCGAGCCTAAGAATCGCGAGCCAGGGAGCCAAATTTGCCAGCGCCATCACTCAAGCGGAAGGAGAGCGCCGCCAAGCCGACAGCCAGCGCCGCCGTTCGCCGGTCTATGCCGCTGGAGCCCAAGGCTCGATGACCGATAGGCACAAATATAATACAACTGGCTAGTTACACACTTTGATATCTTGGTTACTGAGAAAATTGCACATCGTAAAGTGTGGCTCTATAAACTGCGTTTTCTGTTTGTACGTTAGACTTATAATGTTCATCAACTTGAAAGCTGTAGCAGTAGCCTGCGGCGTTCTTAGGTGGAACGATATCGTCCATACTTATAGTTTTATATGATAAAATGTTTGTCGAGTGTCCAGGAAGTGATGCTGTAACATGAATTCGGATATTCGTGACGGTCTTTGTTGACCCATTCACAAAACCGATGAAAATCGGGAAGTCCCCACTACATCGGTTCCTGCCCGAACTCGGCTTCTCCCTAGATGCACTTATTCCTTGAACCCAAGTGTAATCAGCTGGCAGAATGTTGTCAAAAAGGTGGTCTACGCCTGGATGCATATCATTGCTTGCTAGAACCTCAATCTTCGCTGCATGTCGCTCAAAGTTGTACCAATTCCAGGCAAATCCAATCCCGGTAACGATCAAGGCAAGCGCAATGAGGCTTCCAACAGCGATTCCGATCCACTTAAGTAGCCATTTAGGGCTTTGAATAAAGACATTATCCATGTTTCCAAATCCGGCTCCCCCCCGACGCCGACTAGCAATAGCCCGTTGATACAAGCTCGGCTGTGCTAGGTCAATGTTGGCGGGGCTCGTCACCGGGTAATGTTTGACTAGCCAACCATGCTGTGTGGACAAATCAGTTCAAAGATGTGTTGAGAAGTATGACACAGCCCCGATTTTGCTCCCCAACCCGGGGATAAGTTCCGCGCAAGCCTTCCTGCGGCCCCGCGCCTGCCCTTAAGCTTCGCCCCCGGAAACAGAATCGCATCCCAAGGAGCCCCAATTGTCATCGCCGGCACTAAAGCGGAAGGAGCGCGCGTCCGAACCAGCGGTTGTGGCGAACGCCACGCCGATGATGGCGCAATATCTTGAGGTGAAGGCCAAGCACCCGGACTTCATGCTCTTCTACCGCATGGGCGATTTCTTCGAGTTGTTCTTCGATGACGCGGTGCAAGCCTCGGGCGCGCTCGGCATTGCGCTGACGAAACGCGGCAAGCACGCGGGC
>JBNKTW010000154.1:0-36924 GCA_050298295.1 Rhodomicrobiaceae bacterium | reverse complement strand
GCTGTGCCATGGGTGTCTCCGGATTGTGAGGATGGCACGACATTACACGCTTCGCGGTGCTGGGGAAAGCAAAATGTTCGTGTTTCGTTCGATCGGGCGGCCGCCACTTCAGCAGCCGTGGAGCGTGCTACATAAGACCGGGAAATCACACTCTGCGCTTGTTGCAGGAAATGCGCGAGAGCATCGCTGAAACTCGCGCCGAGATGCGCGAGGGGTTCACGCGCATGGATCAGCGGCTGACAGAGACAGAGCAGCGGCTAGGCGGCCTGGAAGGCACGGTGTCGAAGGTCATAGACGCCGTGACCAACATTGCGAAGGTGCAGGAGACGCACTCCACTCTGCTTGCCGAGCTTGTCGAAACGAGCCGGATCTCCGGCGGACGCCTCAACGCGGTCGAAGCGCGGCTTGGGCGCATCGAAAAACAGACGGGCCTTGCCGTGGCGTAATCGCTGGCCGTTTCCTGCCGTCATTATATCTGTTCACGGTATTACAGTCCAATACGCCGGACGCGGCGCAGCTTTGGGGCCGGGGGGGAAGGCGCCCTAACCGCACCGCGCCGGCTTGGGTGTAACGTCAGCGGTATGCCGGCAGCAGGAGGTCCGGCAGGTGCAGCGGCGGCACGAAAGTGATGAGGTGCCGCGTCTTGTCGCCTCCCGCAATCTCCATCGCGATGAGGTCCGTGCCTGCGTGGGCCACATCGATCCGCTCCGGCTGCGCAATCATGTGCTGCACCGCCCCCGCCTGGATGGCGATGGCGCTGCTCTTGGGATCGTAGCTTAAGCCGTGCAGCTGGACGTTCTCGACTTCCTTCTGCGAGCCAAGGTCCAGCCGGTCGACTTCAATCGTGACCTTGTGAGCGTTTTCCGAGCGCGAGATGTGGTCAAGGATGTTTTGCCAGTCGCGCCGTTCAAGGTGAAGGTTCTGCATGTCGAAGCCTGTGCATTGAAGCTTGCCGGCGAATATTTAGTCCCGTTCTTGAGCCGCGCACTTTGACGAATCACAAAGTTCAGCATCCAGATGACGGGTACAATTTATTCACATCAATTTTTCGTGCTTAGCGCCGTCTGTCAACGCAGACACAGGGGCCTATATTTATAACGTACGCCAAGATGAGGTTTTACCACGATGACTCATGGCGCAACTCAGCTGCTAAATTTCAATAAGGCCCCGCGCCCGGCGCTGCTCTGGCGCTCGCTCGGAACGATAATCCGCTCGGGGCGTCTGATAGTGCGGGACTGGAAAGGCGAAATCCACGAATTCGGCGACAAAACCGGCAAGCCCGTGGCGGTTCATTTCCGTGACGCCAAAATCGAGCGGGCGCTGCTCTTCGACCCGCAACTCGCGATCGCCGAAGGTTATATGGACGGCGAGATCACGCTTGAGGGCGATACCACGATTTACGATCTCTTGAGCCTGTTTGCGCGCAATATCGGCGGAGGCGAACTGCCGGCCTGGATGCGGTTCGCCGACTGGTTCAGGCGTGCAACGAGGCTTCTGCGCCAGATCAACAATCCGCGTCAGGCACGGAACAACGCCCACCACCATTACGACCTCCCGGGTTCGCTGTATGACCTGTTCCTGGATAGCGATAAACAGTACTCCTGCGCTTATTTCGCGGCGGGAACCGAAACGCTGGAGGAAGCCCAGCTTGCCAAGAAGCGGCACATCGCCAGGAAGCTATGCCTCTCGCCGGGCCAGAGCGTGCTGGATATCGGCTGCGGATGGGGCGGGCTATCCTTGCATTTAGCGCGCGAGGCAGGCGCCAAGACCCTGGGCATCACCTTGAGCGAGGAGCAGGAGCGCTGCGCCAAGGCCCGCGCGGAAGCGTTGGGTGAGAAGAACGCAAGCTTCAGGCTGTGCGACTATAGAGCAGTCGGCGAGAGCTTCGACCGGATTGTTTCGGTTGGCATGTTCGAGCATGTGGGCGTGCCGAATTACGGCGCGTTTTTCAAAAAAATAAGCGAATGTTTGAAAGACAACGGCGTAGCGCTCCTGCACACCATCGGCCGCCTTTCCGGGCCGGGCGCCACCAATCCGTTCATCGCCAAGTATATCTTTCCAGGGGGCTATACGCCGGCGTTGAGCGAAATCGTGCCCCATATCGAGAAATCCGGGCTCGTCATCACCGACGTTGAGGTTTTAAGGCTGCATTACGCCTGGACGCTGGCGGCGTGGCGGCGGAACTTCGAGTCCGCCTGGGACAAGGCCGCCGCCATGCTTTCGGAACGCTTCTGCCGTATGTGGCAGTTCTATCTGGCTGGCTGCGAGGTGGGCTTCAGGTATCACAACATTGCTGTGTTCCAGATCCAGCTCGCCAAGCAAATTGACGCTGTGCCGCTCGCGCGGGACTACCTGTATTCCCAGAAGCAAAGCGTTCGCGAGGCGCTGGCAACGCCGCTTTGACATCGGTCATGGCGTAAATGCAACGTGAGGTGTCCCCTGGAAGCAGATCCCGCAAGGGAAGCTGCCCCGCTTTCGAGGGAGAACGCAATCATGACGACCGGTCTTGACGTATTCGACGCAACAGTCCAGCAAACCAACCTTTGGCTCAAGGACTTGATGGCCAGGATCCCCACAACGGACCGGCATTATGCTTACCAATTGCTTCGCGCGACGCTACACGTATTTAGAGATCGCATTGGAGCTGAAAACGCCGTCCATTTCGGTGCCCAGCTTCCGATGCTGATCCGCGGCTTTTATTACGAGGGCTGGCAGCCTGCCAAGCAGCAGCCCAAGACACGCCATCTCGACGAGTTCCTGGCCGCTGTTGAGGACGAGGCCGGCCGCAATCTGGGCGCGGGCGCCGGCGGCAAGGTCAAGGCGGTTTTCGCGGTAGTTGCGGACAAGATTGATGCTCACGAGGTCGAGAAGCTGCGCAAAGTACTGCCTACCGAGCTAAAGAGCCTGCTGCAGGAGGAGTTCTATTTATTCTAGCGGCCCAGGGCCCGGTTCCTGCAACGCGTATAACCTCTCACCCCGTCCTGGCGAAAGGGAGCGCCATCTCAACCGCCGCCACCCATGAAGAGAGGGCCGGGGCGGGGACGTACGGAATTGGCACTTGTTAGGGCTCGATGCGAAATAAACGCGCCACCTTGCGTGTCTTTTTGCCCGTCCGCCGCGTTACGGAAAGGTTTACATACCCTGGGTATGCGCACCTTTCCGCGCCTGGCGGGCGGACAAAAATCCCGTGCAATCTGACGCGTTTATTTCGCATCGAGCCCTAAGTGCTTGAGTACATTTCTTACGCGCACCATTGCGGCAGGACGATACGGCCCGGTCCACCGGCCCGCAATGGCTTCGCTAGAATACGCCGCCGGCCGGCGGTGCAAGCAAACTGCAAAGGCTTCGTTCAAGATATTGCCGGCCTTTGATAAATATCATGGGGCAGCGGGAACGAAGCCATTAAATAACGCCAAGCGGTATGATTGGCGTCCCGGCTCCTGGCAGGCGGGCGGACGCAAATTTATTTGCGAGATGATTTTGCCGATGCTATGCTCACAACCGTCTGGGGTACGGAGACGCAATGCACGGCATACGCACACGATGCGATATATGTCAGGTTTGGCGCGAGGGTGTTTGCTCCGCTCTTGACAATGAGGCGCGCGCGCAGCTTTTGCAGCTCTCACGGCGCAAAGTCCTGCCACCTCACAATATCATCTTTCGCGACGGCGATGAGGCTGATCATTATTTCAGCATTACTACCGGTATTGTTAAGCTGGTGAAAACACTTGCGGACGGCCATCAGCACATTATCGGCCTTATCCATCAGCCCGACTTTATGGGCCAGACGCTGAACCGCCGCCACAGCTATTCGGCGGAATCCGCCACCGGGGTCGAACTCTGTGCCTATCCTCGCGCGGCGTTCGACGCCTTCATGAAAGCCCATCCCGAGCTTGAGCACCGGATTTTCGAGATGACCATCCGCGAGCTCGATATCTGCCGGGACTGGACGCTGCTCCTGGGCCGCAAATGCTCGCTTGAACGTGTCGCGGGCTTCCTTCTGATGATGGCCGAGCGCATGGCCAAAACACCGGCTCAGAGCGAAAATTCCGCCCATTTCGCGCTGCCCTTCACCAGGGCGGAGATGGCGGATTATCTGGGCCTCACCCTTGAAACCGTAAGCCGCCAGTTCAGCCGGCTGAAAGCCAAGGGAATCATAGTCCTGTCCTCCAGCCGGGATATCACTATCCCCGATATCAGCCTCTTGAGCAGCGTTGCTCAGATGGAAAGTTGCTCCAGCGATTTTGATGAAGGTCAAAGCCGCGTCATTGCTTGAAGAATATTATGCTTCAGTAATGCAAGATCGGGAGCGGACGCCATGCCGGTCAAGACAATTCTGGTCTATGTACCCTCCGGAAAGAACGCGGCGGCGACGCTTGAGTCTGTGCTCGGGTTGGCCAGCAAAAGAAACGCTCATGTAATAGGGCTGCACCTTGCTCCCGACTTGCCGGTTTACGGAGAATTTCCCGCCGAAGTCTCCCAGGAGGTTATCGAACGGCTGCAAAAGGCCGGGGACGATGCCGCCGCCGCTGCCAAGGCCGCCTTCGAGAAGGTCTTCAAGGGCGGCGCGGTCACGCATGAGTGGCGTGGCTTCGTCGTTTCCTATGTGATGGGCGCCGATTTGATCGCGCAGCAGGGCCGCGGCGTGGACTTGATCGTCTGCGGCAAGCCCGACGAGGAAATTCCCGACGCCTGGAGCGATTTCGCCGAGACCGCCCTGATGGGAAGCGGCCGGCCGGTCTTGATCGTGCCGCCCGGCATGGGCTCCAAGCCCATCGGCGCCCGCGCCGTTATCGCGTGGAACGATACGCGTGAGGCGGCGAGGGCGGTTTTCGATTCGCTCGATCTGATCGCTGGCGCCGAATCGGTGCGCGTGTTCACCATGATCGGCGACGAGGATGAGCGTGCGGTTGCTGAGGCCAATGGGGCCCAGCTCATTGCTACGCTCGGCCGGCACGGCGTTCAGGCGAAGTTCGAGGTAACTGTCGCATCGCGGGGGACCACTGGCGAAACCATTTGCGCCAAGCTCGCGGATAGTGACTGCGACTTGTTGATCATGGGCGGGTATAGCCATTCGCGGCTGCGCGAGATGATCTTCGGCGGGGTGAGCCGCGATATCCTGCGGAATACCCGCGTTCCGACACTTGTGTCACACTAGGCTTTTCGGGATATGGAGGGCACTCCATGACACTCAATAAGATCAGGCTGGAATTGGCGCGGGATAAAGAGCATCCGGAAGGCAGCAGCCGGCATGGTTATGAGTTCGTCGGCCCGCTCGACGCGGACGGCCATCTCGATCCCGCAGCGTGGAAGAAAAATCGCGAGCGTTGCCGCGTAAAGCGCTTCTGGCTGCACGAACCTGACGAACTGGGGCATCTGGTCAGGAAGCGCGGCGGGCAGTGGGCCTTCCATTACGACGGCGATGAGGATGAGGACGAAGGCGGCTACCGCTTCGGCAATCACAAGTTCACGGTGGGCGAGTATGTGTCGATCCGCGAGCACGACGACGATGTGATGCGCACCTTCCGCGTGGTGCGCGTCGAGTCACTGCCCCAGGCGTAACGCCAGCCGCGGGAATTGCCAGCCGGACCGCTCCTTCCGCTGGTGGCGGAGGAATCGGCGCCTAGGCAGGTTCGCTAGTGATGAAGCGGCCCCGGATTGCTCTGCGTGGGAACCGGGGTGGTGATGGCCGGTATGTTCGAACTGTCTGGTGAGGGAGCCGGGGCGGTGATGTTGGGTGTGTCCGGACTCGTCTGCTGAGGGGGCGGGGCTGTGACGTTCGGCTTGCTCGCGGGGGACGTGGCGGTGACTTTAGCCAAAATCTCGTCAAATGTTTCCTCAGCTGGACTGCTTCCGCCTGCTGCCGGCAAGTTCCCCAGCACAAATTGACCGGCCAGGCCGTTGTTCAGCGTCTGGCCGTCAACGAGGATGAGATCCCCGCAATGATGGGGGCGGGGCAGGTGGACTGCTCCGGGGCCTCCGCCGGCGGAATCCCCGGAAGCCGCCTGCCAATTCCCCAAAACGATTTGTATTTGAGCAGTTTGGTTTGCATCCGCTATCAGGCCGATAGAAATGACGATGCGATTGCGATGATGATGATGGTGGTGATGATGGTGGACCGCTCCGGGGCCTCCACCGCAGAGAACGCCACTAAGCGGCATGTTTGTCCTCTAGCCAGGTTGCTTTTTCAACGGCGGGTATACGTTAGAGGGGACGCCGCCGCGCCCCCGGATATTAGCGCGAAGTATACAGCAACGCTGGGGCCTGCGCCCCGGTGCGGGGGGAAAAAAGCAAAACAACCTAAAGCAGCAATTAACAGCGATGCGCTCAAGCGGCGGCGCGGTGCATCTTTTCTTCAAGCTTCGCCGCCCTTCCGCAACATCGGCTTGCAATGCGTGAACTTCCCGCCTATTTTGCGGGTAATCCCAGCACCCGAGGTTTTACATGGCTCGCGTCACCGTCGAAGATTGCGTCGACAAGGTTTCCAACCGCTTTGAGCTTGTGCTCCTTTCCGCACACCGCGCACGCTCGATATCGTCCGGCGCGCCGATCAGCATCGAGCGCGACAACGACAAGAACCCCGTTGTGGCGCTGCGCGAGATCGCGGACCAGACCATCTCGCCCGAGGATCTGAAGGAAGATTTGATCCATTCGCTGCAGGCTCACGTCGAGGTGGACGAGCCCGAGCCCGAGGCGGCGCCCGCGCTGCCCAGCGCCCGGCAGGTCAACGTGCTGGCGCCCGACGATCCGTTCTCGGATCAGGTCATCGACCGCATCACCGAAGAGGAGTTGTTGCAGGGCCTTGCCCGCAGCATCCCGGCGGAATCAGCGAGCGGCCGCTCCAAGGGGTAGCCGCCGCGCGGCGAGTTTGGCCCGCGTCGCGGGGCCGCCTTTCCGCGCTCCTGCATAGGCATTCCGCCCTGTAGTCAAGCGCTCCGGTTGCGGCGGCGCCACTGCGGCGAAGCCCGGGTTATCCCATACCAAATAGGGGTGGTAAAACTTGCGCGCGGATGCTTGCCTGCGCCTCCGTTTGCTATATTGTTACACCGGGTTGTCGAAGGGCTGTCGAGGCCGTGCAAATTGAAACACAGGCGAGACCGCAACCAATTGTGCGGCATTACGATCTCGTCGAGAAAGTACAGAGCTATAATCCGAAGGCGGACGAGGCGCTTCTAAATCGCGCCTATGTTTTCGCGATGCAGGCGCATGGCCAGCAGAAGCGGGCTTCGGGCGATCCGTATATTTCCCACCCGATCGAGGTTGCCTCGATCCTCACCTCGCTCAAGCTCGACGACGAGACCATCGCGACGGCGCTGCTTCACGACACGGTCGAGGACACGGCCACCACGCTGGAACAGATCGATAAGCTCTTCGGCCGCAACATCGCCCTGCTGGTCGACGGCGTGACCAAGATCGAAAAGCTTAACCTCGCCTCCAGGAAAACGGAGCAGGCCGAGAATTTCCGCAAGCTCCTGGTTGCCATATCGAGCGATGTGCGTGTGCTGCTGGTCAAGCTCGCCGACCGGCTGCACAACATGCGCACGCTTGAGCACATGAAGCCCGAGAAGCGGCGCCTCATCGCTCAGGAGACAATGGACATCTATGCGCCGCTGGCCGGCCGGATGGGCATCCAGGAGATCCGCGACGAATTGGAGGAGCTGTCCTTCCGCTGGCTGCACCCCGCCGCTTACGAAACCCTCATGTCGCGGCTGCTGGTCTTGCGCGAGCGCAACCGGGGCCTTACCGCAGAGATCGCCACCGAGCTTGAGGGAAAGCTCAAGGCAGAAGCCATCGAAGCCAAAGTCTTCAGCCGCGAGAAAAAGCCATACTCGATCTGGCTGAAGATGCAGAACAAGCAGATCAGCCTGGAGCAGCTTTCCGACGTTTACGGCTTCCGTGTTATCGTGCCGACCATCAAGGATTGCTACACGGCGCTTGGCGTGGTGCACACGGCATGGCCCGTCGTGCCGGGCCGGTTCAAGGACTACATCTCCACGCCCAAATACAACGATTACCAGTCCATACACACCACCATCGTGGGACCGCGCCATCAGCGCGCGGAGTTGCAGATCCGCACCGAGGAGATGCATCAGATCGCCGAATACGGCGTGGCCGCTCACTCCGGCTACAAGCTTGCGGCCAAGGAAATGCCCACCCAAAAGGTGGGCGAGGACGGTGAGATCCATGCGCCTCCGGAAAGCGCCGCCTATCAGTGGCTCCGCAAACTGGTCGACAACCTGCTCGAAGGCGATAATCCCGAAGAATTCCTGGAGCACACCAAGCTTGAGCTGTTCCTCGACCAGGTGTTCTGCTTCACGCCGAAGGGCAGACTGATCGCCTTGCCGCGCGGCGCCAACGCCATCGACTTCGCCTATGCCGTCCATACCGATGTCGGCAACCGCTGCGTGGGAGTGAAGATCAACGGCCGGCACATGCCGCTGATGAACGAGCTCAAGAACGGCGATGAGGTCGAGATCATCCAGGCCGAAGCCCAGACGCCGCCCGCCGCCTGGGAGAGCGCGGTCATCACGGGCAAGGCCCGCTCCGCCATCCGGCGCGCCACCAAGGAGGCCGTCCGCAAGCAGTATCTGACGCTTGGCCGCGACATCGTGAAGATGGCCCTGGAGCGCGCGGGCAAGCCTTACAGCGATAGCCTCCTTGCAGCCGCGCCTCCCAGGCTCAACCAGAAATGCGTGGAAGATTTGCTGACCGCGGTTGGCCGGGGGGAGGTCAAGGCCAGCGAGGTTCTTTCCGCAATCGACCCCGAAGCCATCAAGGAGCCCGCGCCCAAGCGGCGTACGATCACGCGCGACGAAGAAGGCTGGTTCAATCTGCCCGGCGTCAGCAATCTCAAGTTCCGCCTTCCCGCATTGATTGCGGGCGAGGATGGCCCCATCATTCCGGCCCGCGGCATGAACGGCGCCTCCATCATCCACTTCGCGGGCGGCGGCGCGGTCCCTGGCGAGCGGATCGTGGGAATTCTCGATCCAGGCGAGGGGATCACGATCTATCCGATCCACTCGGCGCAATTGCGGGCGTTTGAGGATCAGCTCAACCGCTGGATCGACGTGACCTGGGATATCCACGAGGGAGCGACCGAGCTTTTCCCGGCCCAGATCCGCGTTGTGGCGCTAAACGAGCCGGGAAGCCTTGGCCGGATCGCCACCATTATAGGCGCGGAGGGCGCCAATATTGACAGGCTGGAGATGGTCGCGCGGGCACCAGACTATACCGAGATGCTCATCGACATCAAAGTGATGGACCTGAAGCATTTGACGGACATCCTGAATGGTGTCAAAGCCCTGAGCGTCGTGAACGAGGCCTCCCGCGTTCTGAGTTGAAGGCTGGGCGAGCGCCAGGGACGGCCGCAAAGAATAACTGCTGCGGAAGAACCCCCCTCACTTTGTCCCTCTCCCCAAGGGGAGAGGGATGAGGAGGGCTTCGCAGTACCTGTTACCCTAAGTGCGCTCCATGGCTGAAAGCCGCTTCTCGATAGCTGTGAGCCGGAGCACGGCTTCACGCGTGACGGCTTTTGATTCGCTGATATCGGCTTGCGCGCGGGCCATCTCCGCTTCGATGCGCTGGAAGCGTTCGTTTAACGAGGCTTCGAGAGTGTCGAAACGCGTCCCAAGCTTGTCGGTACGCCCATCGAGCTTATCCATGCGCGCGTCGAGCTTCTCAATTCGCGTGTCGAGCTTGCCCAAGCGCTCGTCGATGCGCTGGAGTTGTACTGCGAGAAAGCGCAGATCCACGTTTTCTGGTATGTCAGCCATCACGTCCTCTTGGCCCTGCCGGGCGCCTTATTAAGCATCTGTGTGATCCGCGATGCGCGCGAGGCTCTCCTTGCGGCCCAGCACATGCAGCACATCGAAGATAGGTGGCGAGGTTGTGCGGCCAGTCAGCGCCGCGCGCAAAGGCTGGGCGGCGGCGCCGAGCTTGACTCCCGCCTCCTCCGCATAAGCGCGCGTGGCGGCTTCGAGCGCGGCCGGTTCCCACTCATCGAGCGCCGAGAAGCGCGCGCGCATCGCCGCGAGGTGTTTCGGCGCATCACCCTCCAAAAGCTTGGCGGCTTTGCCGTCGATATCGACGGGCCGCTTCACGAACAGATAGCGGGCGGATACCAGAAGCTCGGCCAGCGTCTTCGCGCGTTCCTTGAGCCCTGGCATGGCCTTCTTGAGCTTGCTCCAGCCGGCCTTGGTGATGCTGCCCGAAAAGTCTTTGGCGGCCTCGATCGCCGGGGCCACGGCCTGGACCTGTTTCACCAGCTCCGCGTCCGGCGTGTTGCGGATGTAAACGCCGTTAAGGTTTTCAAGCTTGGCGAAGTCGAAGCGCGAAGGCGAACGGCCTATGGCGTTGAGGTCGAACCACTCGATGGCCTGCTCCGTGGAGAAGATCTCGTCGTCGCCATGACTCCAGCCGAGGCGTGCGAGGTAGTTGCGCATGGCGGCGGGCAGATAGCCCATGGCGCGGTAAGCATCGACGCCCAGCGCGCCGTGCCGCTTGGAGAGTTTCGCGCCGTCCGGCCCATGGATCAGCGGGATGTGCGCGAAGGACGGAACATGCCAGCCCATGGCGTGGTAGAGCTGCGTTTGCCGGGCGGCGTTGGTGAGATGATCGTCGCCCCGTATGATGTTGGTGATGCCCATGTCGTGATCGTCCACCACAACCGCAAGCATATAGGTGGGTGTGCCGTCCGACCGCAGCAGCACCATGTCGTCGAGGTCTTTGTTCGCCCAGGTAACGTGCCCCTGAACGCGGTCCAGGATGGAGGTTTCGCCCTCGCGCGGAGCCTTGAGGCGCAAGGCGTAAGGCTTGCCCTCCGGCCAATCCTTAGGCCCCTTATCGCGCCAGGTGCCGTCATAGCCCGGCGCGCGGCCCTCCTTTTTGGCGCGCTCGCGCATCGCCGCGAGTTCCTCGGGCGTCGAATAACAGCGGTACGCCTTGCCGGTTTCCAGAAGCTCATGCGCCACTTCCGCATGACGCTTCGCGCGCGCGAACTGATAAATGGGCTCGCCGTCCCAGCCGAGTTCGAGCCATTTCATCCCGTCGAGGATGGCGGCAATCGCGGCTTCGGTGGAACGGACGCGGTCGGTGTCCTCTATGCGCAGCAGGAACTTGCCGCCGGTGTGTTTGGCATAAAGCCAGTTGAACAGCGCCGTGCGCGCGCTGCCGATGTGCAGAAAGCCGGTGGGGGAAGGAGCAAAGCGTGTCACCACGCCGGTCGGAGACGTCATCGGGGTGCTTCCGTGGAATTTTGCGGGTCAGGAGCCATACTGGCGTTTCAACCCCTCATCCTGCCCTTCTCCCCATGGGAGAAGGTACGCCGGAATGACGCGCGGTGGATGCAGCGGCACCCCCCTCTCCCGCGGGAAGGGAGACAGGGCGAGGAGCAAAACGCTCGATACGGGCTGCTATAACATGCGGCCTTTCTAAATGGTAGCGGGTGCGGCAGCATCGCTGTCCAACCTGTCCTGGAGTATGCACATCGGGCTTCAAGCATATTTGTCACGATAATGCAAAACAGCTATACCGGATAAACGGTGCATTTTAGGTATTTGCTGTGAGTAATTTGGTTCCGGCGTTTGGGGTGGAGGCTCCGGCGGGCCCGGCGGCATTGTTCCGGGCGATTGGCGCGGCGGGCCGGGCGCTGGCGGCGCAGCTCGACGCGGAACAGGGGCGCTGGTTCCTGTGGCTGCCGGTGTTTTTCGGCGCGGGCGCTGGCGTCTATTTCGAACTGCTGGAGGAGCCGGACCTCACGCTCTCGCTTGGGTTCTTCATCGCGGCGCTGGCGCTGCGTATCCTGGCGCGCGGCCACCTGTTCGCGTTCCTGCTTACCTCCATCCTGCTCTGCATGGCCGCCGGCTTCTTCGCCGCCAAGCTCAGGACGGAGATCGTGGCCGAAAATACGCTTGGCCGCCACGGCGCCTATACGCTCGAAGGCTTCGTGGAAAGCTTCGACCGGCGAACGCCCAAGCGCAGCCGCGCCGTTATCCGGCTGACGGGCATGAAATACGAGGACCGGGAAGTTGCGAAGCGGCCGTTTCGCGCGCGCGTAAGCATCAGGGACGCGGTGGTTCTCGTGCCCGGCAGCACGGTGAAGCTGCGCGCGGTCCTGGGGCCTCCCCCCCGGCCCGTCATGCCCGGCGGCTTCGATTTCGCGCGCATGAGCTATTACCAGGGTATCGGCGCTTCAGGCTTCTCGCTGTCCAAGCCGGAGGTGCTGGAGCCGCGCGAACTGCCGTGGGATTTGAAATTCCGCTCGCGGCTCGCGGAGCTTCGGGCGCGGATCGGCGCGCGCATCAACAGCGTGCTTCCTGGCCAGACGGGCGAGATCGCCGCCGCGCTGGCCGTGGGTCAGACGGCTGGAATCGACGAGAGCACCCACAATGAACTGCGCGCCTCGGGCCTTGCGCATGTGACTTCGATTTCGGGCCTGCATATGTCGCTGGTGGCGGGAACCGTATACTGGTTCCTGCGCTGGCTGCTTGCGTGGTTTCCCTCCATCGCGCTGCGCTTCTCCGTGCGGACAATCGCCGGCGGCGCAGGGCTGGTTTGCGTCACTATTTATCTGCTGCTTTCCGGCGCGGCCATCGCGGCGGTGCGCTCCTACCTCATGATTGTAGTCGTGTTCCTGGCTATCCTGCTCAACCGGCCCGCGCTTTCGCTGCGTAACGTGGCGCTGGCGGGTCTGCTCATCCTGATCGTGCTGCCGGACAGCCTCGTCGACATCAGCTTCCAGATGTCCTTCGCCGCCACTGCCGCGCTGATCGCGGGCTATGAGCACTTCGGGCGCTACCTGCACTTCGAGGCGCGGAACGTGCGCGAGCGGCTGACCTGGCAGCCGGTCTATATCGTGGGCGGCGTGCTTGTGACCACGCTTACGGCAGGCCTCGCGGTTGAGCCGTTTTCGGCCTACCACTTCCATAAGCTCACCGCCTATGCGGCGCTCGGCAATCTGCTCGGCGGCCCGCCCCTGGACCTGCTCGCCATGCCCGCCATGATCGTGGCGCTGATCGCCATGCCGTTCGGTTTCGACGAATGGCCGCTTACAGCGATGGGCTGGGGCGTTGACGGCATGATGACCGCCGCGAAATGGGTAGCCTCGATCCCTGGTTCGCTCATCATCGCGCCGGCCTTTCCCTTCGCCGCGCTGCTCGTCATCGTCTGCGGCGGGCTCTGGCTCGTTATCTGGCGGCGGCCCTGGCGGTTGCTAGGACTCGCGGTTATCGGCATCGGGGTGGCGATGACCTCGATCCACGGCAGGCCCGATGTGCTGGTGGACCGGTACGGGAAAGTCGTCGCTATCCGCGACCGCGAGGGCAAGCTGCAGGCGCCGAAATCGCGGCGCGGCTATTACGCGCTCGGGCAGTGGCTCAAGGCCGACGGAGACGGGCGCACGCCGAAGGAGGCGTCCAGGGGGGCCGGCGGCTGGCGGTGCGACAAAACCGCTTGCGTGGTGATGGTGAAGGGCAAGCAGGTGAGCCAGACCATGAAGCGGGAGGCGGTGCAGGAGGATTGCCAGCGCGCGGCGATCCTGGCCACGCCGCTGGACCTGTACCTGCCCTGCCGCGCGCCGGAGGTGCTGCTCGACCGCGGCGCGCTGTGGGAGAAGGGGGCGGCGGCGATCTGGATCAGGGAGGGGCGGATTATTGTGAGGAGGGCGGCAACATCCCGTGGTGTGCGGCCTTGGGCGCCAGCGCACCGGCGGAGGGAAGCGGTGCCGGTGGACCCGGAGACGGGGAAGCAGGAGAAGGAAAAGACCGGCGGGAAGGTGCAAGAGTAGCGGCAAGGCTTCGCCGTGTCCTGGCAATTGTGCGGCATTCCGCCGTATAGTGCATCCCATGAAAGTCACTGCCGCTATCGCTCACCCCGGCACGGCCTCATAGCGAGCGTGGCGGCTCCGGCAGTTAATCGAGTCTTCTCAAGCTATAAGTGTAGCTGGCGGTGAACTTGGTGATGATCAGTGCCCGCAGGATTATCCCGAAAGCGAGCGAGTTGCCGGGCAGCATATTGCGGTAGAATAGCAGCTCGGTGATGATCGAAAGCGTCAGCATGGACGCGGAAATCATCAGCAAGCCTCTGCGTTCGGCAGGCTTCATGTAGCCCCACGCCAGAATAAGAACCCAGCTGAACATAAACATCGTGCTGATATACATCGCGAAGCGGTAATCGAACCCCGTTCCAACGGCCCCTGTCATCAGGCTGGGAACGTTGTAGCCGAGGGCGATAAGCAGCCAGTTCACGCCGGCCAGGAAGTCGGCGATCACGCCAATCATGAAGCTCAACTTGAGGAATGCCACCTGACGCTGTGCGATCATATTGTTCGCGCCTCCCGCAATGTTTGGACTGTTGTCCTATACCGGACAGATGTCTATCATTGCCGCGGAAGGCGCGCCGCTTGAAGAACAGGAAGCGTTGGAGCGCCCATTTCCAGACAGGGACGCGGAATCCGCCGGCTTTCCGCCCCGGCGGCGAAAACAACGGCCTCCCGGAAAGGAGCGCGCATGGCCTCACCCCCTCGCGGGTCATCGGACCGGCGCACACGCCGCACGCGCCTGGCACTGCAAAATGCTCTGCATTCGTTGCTTGCGGAGCAGGGCTGGGACAGCATCAATGTGCAGAAGCTGTGCGAACGCGCTGACGTGGGGCGCTCCACATTCTATCTGCATTTCCAAAACAAGGAGGAGCTTCTTGCAAGCGGCCTGGCTGAGCTGCGCGGCTTGCTGCGCGAACAGGCCAGCGCCGGCGCGCCGGGCACGCTGTCCTTCGTGCGCCTTCTGATCGGCCGCATATATGAGCAGCGCAAGCTGTTTCGCGCGGTCGCCGGAGGCCGGAACAGTCATATCGTGCGGATCCGCTTTCACGAGCTGGTGGTTCAACTCGCCGAAGAAGACCTTTCTGCCGTGGCGGCGGCGGGATGGCGCCGGGAAGCGGGTGCGCGCTGTGTGGCCGGAGCGCTGGCCGAGTTGCTGACATGGTGGATCGAGGCTGGCGCGCGTCAGCCGCCGGATGAAATCGAACGCTATTTCCGGCAGCTTGCGGCGCCGGCAATCGCCCTGTTGGGACAGCCGGAGGATTAATGCTCCGCGCAAGTTCGCGGCGCTAGCTCAAGAGGCAGCTTAAGGCCCCGCTCAGACATAAGTGAGCTGGATGGCGCTGGGGTTTTGTCCGGTTGCAAGGCGCAAAAGGGGGCGCATATCCAAGATATGTAACCCTTTTTGCAACGCAGCAGACGGGCAAAAGAACAAGCCAGGCGGCTCACCTATGTCTGAGCGGGGCCTAAGGGAGAAGCCCGATGAAACTGTCTCTTATCGCTGCCGCCGCAATTCTGCTCAATTCCGCCGCCGCGCTCGCGTGTTCCCCGGTTCTCCATGGGAGTTTCGCCAGCAAGCCTCTCAACTCGCGTGAATTCACAATGGTTGGCGAAGTCATGCTGCATGTCGACGTCAAAATACCTTGCGATAATTGGTGGTGGAACCCGTTCGGCGTGCCCGACGTTTCGAACAGAACAATAGGCGGGGTCTTTACCGAGCTGGTCTACCTTGGCCTGAATCCCTGGCAGCAGCCCATGTTCCGCCGCCGCGAAGCCGATGTTGTTGTCCAGGAAACACCGGACCATCACAAGTTCATCCACCGCCTGCCCGAAAAATCAGAACGATTCTCGCTCGATTACAGCAGGGGGCGGCTTATCACGGTGCGCGATTTCACGGTCGAGATTATCAGCGCCACGCCGGCTGGCGTGACCTTCACCCTTCGTTAGCCGGCGCCGCCGTTCCAGTTTTCGCCGGGCGGACGCCGCCTCAGCTCAACCAGCCGAAGTAAACGCCAACGACCAGGAACAAGCCCATGAGCGCGCGGTAAAACACAAACGGCCAAGCCGAAAACCGCTCCAAAATTCGAAGCAGGCTCCATATTGCCGCGAAGGCCGATATGCTGGCGATAACGAGGCCGACGGCAAGCACGCTCCAGCCATGCGCGTCGAGGCCAATGTGGCGCAGCTCCCAAAGCTCCTTCAATCCCGCGCCAGTGATGGCGGGCAGGCCGAGCAGGAAGGAAAACCGCGCCGCCTCGGCGCGGTTGAAATCGAGGAACAGCGCCGCCGTCAGCGTGGAGCCGGAACGCGAGACGCCAGGGATGAGTGCGCCCGCCTGGCAGATGCCGACGATGATCGCGTCGAGCATGTCCCGGTCTTTCAACGTGCGCCGGTGACGGGCGGTGACCTCCGATATCGCCAGCAAAATCGCCATTCCGACGCTGGCCCAGCCGATCACTTCGATGCCGCGCAAGGGCGAGTTGCAGGCATTGAGGACCGGCGCAAGCAGCAGGCCGAAGAAGACAACTGGTATGGTCGCCACCACGATGGCCAGCGCGAATTGGAAATTCCGGTCGCGCCAGTCCCCGCGGACGGTGGCGGATAGCGATCCGAACACCAGCCCGCGCACATCGCTCCAGAAGTAGCTAACCACGGCGGCGAGCGCGGCGAGTTGCATGGCGGCCGAAAACGCCGAGCCTGGGTCTTGCCAGCCGAGGGCCCAGGGGACCAGCCGCATATGCGCGGTGGACGAAATCGGCATCAGCTCGGTGATGCCCTGCACAACACCCAAAAAGGCAACCTTCGCGTAGCCGAGGCTCACGAAGCCCGTATCGAACCCATTCATGCATGCGGCGGACATTGTCTCTCGCTCCGGCAGCCCTGATTGTGGCGCCTAAGTAGAAATTCCTTATCCGGGCCAACAAACGCCCACCCGCCGGAACCCGGCCGGAAAAAGCGGAAGACCGTTCATTGCAAGCGCCGGTTATGTGCCTGATGCCAGCGGCTTTTGGACACCCGCTTGTGCGGGCGTTTAGAAGCGCGCGCTGGTTTCCCAGAGGCGTTTGCTTAGCAGTCCCGACGCGCCCGGGCAAGCTGGTAGAGGCGTCCCAGCACAGGGCATCGTTTGGCAGCAGCCTTGCTGCAACTAGCTGCGGCCAAAACGAAAGCAGCCTCTCTCTCATAGGGAGGAGACAGGCCGGGGGGCTTTGCGAAGCAAGCGCCCCGGTCAGACCCTAATTGTTGTAGGCGACATTTCCGCCGCCGCCCAAGACTGTCACGGCCCGGCGGTTCTGCGACCAGCAGGTGATGTTGTCGCAAACCGCCACGGGGCGTTCCTTGCCGTAGGAGATCGTGTGCAGCCGCCGCGGGTCCACGCCCTGCGAGATGAGGAAACGCTTGACCGTTTCGGCGCGCTTGGCGCCAAGGGCGATGTTGTATTCGCGGGTGCCACGCTCGTCGGCATGCCCCTCGATGGTGACGGGGTAGTTCGCGTATTGCCTGAGCCAGACGCCCTGGCCCATCACGATCTGGCGGCCTTCGGGGGTCAGCTCCGGACTGTCCGTCTGGAAGTGCACCGTATCGCCGACCTTGTTGCTGAACTCCGCCACACTGCCCGGAGAGAAGTTTTCCGCGGCGGCGCCGCCAGCGCCCAACCCCGGCGCGGGAGCATTCTTCTCGCAAGAGGCCAGAAGCAAGCCAGCGGCAGCGGCCAGCGCTACCAAAACCGTTCGTGAACGCATTCTTGTTGCCTCCCGTTTCACGCAACTAATGCGTGCAGGTTGCACCGGAAATCGTAACGGAATGCTTACCAAGAATCCGATTCCCTGGCTAATTTGTGGCTCTTAGGCCGAGGCTTGCACAACCGCAACACGAAACGCTCCGCGAATGCGTAAAAAAAAACGTAGCGGTTGCGTTGTAGCTCGCGAGGCAGAGATTCGCCTCCGGCCGCATTACGCTCATCCTGTCCCCAATGGGAGAAGAACAGGATGAGGGGTTACACCCAAAAATGTGGGGCACTTACTTTAACAGCGGGGACCACGCGGGGTCGGACGCAAAGGAGGGCGTCGCAATCTGCCGTTCGTTGTAGCCCGTGAGGTCGATGCTGTAGAGCTTCGGCCCGCCATTATCGCCCCGCGTATCGCGGAAGAACACGATGACGCGGCCATTCGGCGACCAGGATGGTCCCTCGTTATGATAGCCCTCCGTCAAGATGCGCTCGCCCGATCCGTCGGGCCGGATGACGCCGATGGCGAAGCCACCGCTTACGCGCTTGGTGAACGCAATGAGATCGCCGCGCGGCGACCAGACCGGCGTCGAGTAGCTGCCCTTGCCGTAAGTGATGCGCCGCACGCCCGCGCCGCTTGAACTCATCACGTAAAGCTGCTGGCTGCCCCCGCGGTCCGATTCGAAGACGATGCTGCGTCCGTCCGGCGAGTAGCACGGTGCCGTGTCGATAGCTTGCGTTTGGGTCAAGCGCATGAGCTTGCGGCTGCGCAGGGCCATCTCGAAGATGTTCGAGTTGGGCCCCTCCTGCAGGCTCATCACCACGCGGCCGCCATGCGGCGAGAAGCGCGGCGCGAAGGACATGTTCGGGAAGTTGCCGAGCACCTGCTGCTGTCCGGACATGATGTTCATGAGCATGACACGCGGCTCCCCCTTGCGGTAGGCGGTGTAGGTGATCTGCTGCGAAAGCGGATGGAATCGCGGCGTCAGCACCAGCTCGCGGCCCTGCGTCAGGAGCCGCAGGTTCGCGCCGTCCTGGTCCATGATCGCAAGCCGCTTCACCCGCTTGTCTTTTGGGCCTGTCTCGTCAACGAAAACAATGCGGCTGTCGAAGTAGCCCTTCTCGCCGGTCAGGCGCTCGTACACCGCATCCGCAACGATATGCGCAAGCCGGCGCGGCGTGTTCACCGGGATGTAGAACTGCTCGCCGGCGATCTGGCGCGCCCTGAAAACGTCCCAAAGCCGGTATTCGCCCCGCAAGCGGCCATCGCCCGCATCGGTGACGCGCCCCACCACCAGCGCTTGCGCGTTGATGACGCGCCAGTCCTGGAAGCGCGGCGGCGAATCGATGCTGGCCGTGCGCTCGATGAAGGCTTGGGGTGAGATGGGCTTGAACAGGCCGGAACGTTCGAGATCAGCGGTGATGATTTGCGTGGCGTCCTGGGCGAGGTGGGAGCCCGCGAAACTGGCGACAGCGATGGGGATGGCGCGCACCTGCCCGCGCCGGATCTCAACCTCCACCTGCGCCTGGGCGGGATGCGGCGCAAGCAACGCGAAGGCAATCAGCAGGGAACAGAAAAAGACGAAGCGGCTCTTGATTACCCCGGTGCCGCTTGTAGAAACGCTAGGCAGTGCCTTGAACTGAGCGAATCTCCCCTCACCCTGTCCCTCTCCCCATGGGAGAGGGGACGTCTGCACAACGGTTGCAACACCGTTCCCTCTCCCATGGGGAGAGGGACAGGGTGAGGGGGTGAACGCTCCGGTCTTGCCGCAACCTCGCATCCGGCAGCGCCTTAGCGCGGGTGCGCCGATGCTGAAACCGATAGTAGAGTTTGTTCCGGTTGCGGAAATGGATTTCCGCTTTCGCGGGAATGACGCTGCGGGCAGGTCGCGGTCCCTTGCGGCGGCAACCACGGAAAAATAGCCAGCCAGTCTCTTTATCATAATCAACCGCCATACATATCGCGCGGATTAAAGCGTAAAATCATATTCCTGCACTGCTCGTACTGCCGCGGCGGAATGTTGTAGGGCTGGGCGCTCTCCGCCGCCCGCACCGCCGATTCCGCCATCGCCCGCTGAACCGGCGTATGTGCCCGGTCCATTACGGCCGGAGGCCGCGCCAAAGTGCCATCCCGCCTAAGCTCTATATGAAGCCGGACAACCGTATTCTCCGCCGCCCGCCCGCCGATGGGCAAAATCCAGGCCTGCTCGATGCGGCTCTGGATGGCGTCCGCGCAAGTGCCCGCGTTCATCGCCCCATGCGCGTTGGCTAAGCCCATCGCCTGTTCCTCCAGCGAACTGGCGGGCCGCCAGGGCTGGGATGGGTTCCAATCGCCAGCCGCCGCGCCGGCATCCGGGTCGCGGTTCAATACGGCGCTTGGCCGGTTCGAATAGGTCTTGGAGGGTTTGGCCTCCATGGCTTGCGCAGTGTAAGGTCGCGGCGCTTCCCTCCCGTCCGGCCTCACTTCTGCGGCGATCTTGGCCGGGTCGAACCTGTATTGGCGCGGTTCCCGCTTCGGTTTTGGCGCGGCCTTCTTCTTGGCAACCTTCTTCGGCGCGGCCTTCTTGCGCACCTTTTTGGGCTTTGGCTTGGTTTTCGCGTGTTTCGAAGCTTTGGGAGCGGGCGCCGGGGCACGCGCGGGCTTGGGAGCCGGAGCCGGAGGCGGTGGAGGAGGAGCAAGCGCGGTTTTTTTGGCGGGTTCCGGCACCGGCGTCTGCCGGGTGACTTCTTTCTTGGCGCTTGCCGTTGTTGCGGGCGCTTTCACTTCCGCGGCCGGGACTGGCGGCAAGTCCGCCCTGCCATCGATTTTCCCGGCCTGCCTCTCGCTATAGTCCTTTTGCGACATGATCTCGACGGAGACCGGCACGGCAGGCGCGGACGGCCCGTCATTCCGGCCCATGAAGTTGAAGATCACGAGCCCGAAAACGGCGAGATGAAGAATGATCGAGCCGATAAGGCCTAGCCGCACCGCCTAAGTCCCCGCGCGCCTTCAGCGCTTGTCTTCAATTTCAGTCACTAAAGAAATGTGTTTATACCCTGCGGAAGCGATTCGTCCCATCACGCGCATGAGTTCGCCGTAGTTTGTGGATTTGTCGCCGCGCACGAATATGGCCTCGTCCATGCCTTTACGAGCCCCGGTGATTGCCGATAATTTCGGACTAAGATCCGTCAGTGGAATTTCGGAATTCTGTATAAATATCTTGCCCTGAGGATCGACCGTGACCGTCAGCGGTTCGCTTTCGCTCTTAAGCTCCGAGCCTTCGCTTTTGGGCAGGTCCACTGGCACGCCGGCGGTAAGCAGCGGCGCGGCGACCATGAAAATGATGAGCAGCACGAGCATCACGTCCACAAAGGGCGTGACGTTGATCTCGGCCATTGGCCTGTGCCGCCGGCCTTTCCTGCGCCTCGCCCCGCTTGGGCCGCTCTGGGGAGCCTGAAGAGATGCACCCATGCCGCCGCCTCAGGTTTTCATGTCGAGCTGCCGCGAGACGATGGCCGAGAACTCGTCCGCGAAGGCTTCGAGGCGCTGCGCCAGCCGCGTCGCGGACTGGCTGAAATTGTTGTAGAAAATCACGGCAGGGATCGCGGCGAGCAAGCCCAGCGCGGTAGCGAACAGCGCTTCCGCAATGCCGGGCGCGACCACGGCGAGGCTCGTATTCTTGCTGGCGGCGATGCCCTGGAAGGCGGTCATTATGCCCCAGACCGTGCCGAAGAGTCCGACAAAGGGCGCGACAGAGCCGACCGTCGCCAGGAACAGGAGCCGCCGCTCAAGCCGCTCCATCTCGCGGGTGATCGTGACCTCCATGACGCGCTCAATGCGCATCTGCACGCCCGCAAGCGGTTTCGCTGTGCTCTCGATGGAGCGGCGCCACTCGCGCATGGCGGCGACGAACAGGGCTCCCATCGCGCCCGGCTGCGTCTGCGCCATGGACATATAGAGTTCGTCCAGCGATTGGCCGGACCAGAAGACGCTCTCGAATTCGTCCGTCTGTTTGCGCGCCCTCGAAAATGCCAGATATTTTTCGATCACGATAGACCAGCACCAAACCGAGGCCATGATCAATCCGAGAATAACGGCCTTAACGACCGGGTGCGCCTGCAGGAACAGGCCTAGAAATGAAAAATCGCTCGCCGGTGTCATTGCCTTCAGGGTCTGGTGATGGATGAGAGCGCAATTTATTGTGCGCCCTTTTGTTCTCGAAGCGTTTGCGCCGAAGAATGTCCAAAGTGAGGATTCGAAAGCGGAGTGACAGTGCCCGCGCCCCCCTTGGCAGCCCCCCGCATAGCGATCCCACCGCGCCACCCTAATTGGTATGAGCCAGCAATGCAACTACCGCGCGGTATAGCGGAAGCAACAGCGGACGATGGGAGGCGATGCCTAAAATTTTACCAGATGTGACGCTTTGTGTACGGCTTAGGCACATTTCTCAAGGCGCGCGAAAAAAAGAAATGCCTAATTGGTTGTATTCGGGAGCAAAATCAGCGCATACAAAATAAAACTTAGGCTTTGCAGTTCACATGAATATATCATTACGCCTCCTCAGATACGTCACGGCTGCCGCCGACTGTGGAAATGTCACAGAAGCCGCCCGCCGTTTGCAGGTTTCCCAACCCTCCGTCTCGGCGGCGATCGCCGAGCTTGAGCAGATGCTGGGGATCGCGATCTTCGTCCGCCATCACGCCAAGGGCGTCACGCTCACGCCCGCCGGGCAGCGGCTGATCCAGGGCGCGCGGCTGCTTCTGCAACATGCCGAGGAGTTTTCCAAGACCGCCGAATCGCTCAGCGATGTCGAACGCGGCGAAATCACCGTGGGCTGCTTTCCGACGCTGGCGGCGCGGTTCATGCCGTCGCTGATGCTGGAGTTCTCCGAGCGCCACCCGATGATCGCGCTTCATCTCGAAGAGGGCGATCACGAGCAGCTCATGCGTGACCTGGCCCAGGGCCGGATCGAGATGGCCATCACCTTCGACAGCGAGGTGCCCGCAAGCTTCGATACAACACCGCTTCTGCCGCTTCCGTCAGTTGCCGTGCTTCCTGCTGACCACCGCCTCGCGCGCGCACGCGACGTAAGCTTGACGGAGCTCGAAAAGGAGCCCTTGATCCTCTATGACAAGGTCAACTACGTCACCTCCCTATTCGACGCGCTTGGACTTGAGCCGAATATCGCATTGCGCCTCAAATCGTTCGAGCTGATTCGCGGGCTTGTCGCGCGCGGGCACGGCTATGCGATAGAGAGGGTCGTGCCGCTGACGGCGACCACCTACGATGGCGGGCACGTTACCGTGAAGCCGTTGCGCGATAAGCTTCCGCCGTCGCAGGTCGTGGCCGTAACCCCCGGCGCGCAGCTCGTGCGCCCGGTGGTGAAGATATTTGCCGGATTTGTGGAGGCCGCGCTGCGGCGCGCGCATCTCAACGATGACAACGGCGGCGCCGGCGAGGCCGCCACGGCGGCTTGAAAAGCCAGCCGCCTCAATAAAGCGAAAGCGACGGCAGGTGCTGGAAGACCCAGGTTTCGCTTAGCAGCTCGCTCCCCTTGTGCAGATAAAGCCTGAGGTCTGCCGGGGCTGCCGAGGCTGGCGTGTAGTCGAACATCGCCCGCCAGGCTCCGGTGCCGACCACCGGGTAGACAGCTTGCCGTTCAACGGCGCCCGCGGGAGCCCTTACCGCAAGCTCAATGTCGCCGCGCTTGGAGAATTGGCTGAGCTTGCCCCCTTCGAAATCCACGACATATTTCGCGGCGCCTTTCGGCCGGGGCTGGCCGGGAATGCCCCCTCCGCCAAGCCGGGTCGCGGTAACGCGCGCGAGCGGCGATGGGTAGGGTTCGTCCAGGCGCCAGTGGAGCTTGTAACGCATATCGCGGCGGGTGCCCGCCCGGAACGGCTCCTTGGACAGCCAATAAGCGACGATATTGTCATGGATCTCGTCGTCGGTTGGAATTTCGACGAGTTGCACCGCTCCCTCGCCCCAGCCGCCAACCGGCTCGACCCATACGCTTGGGCGCCGGTCGTAAAATGCGCCGTCGTCCTCATAGGCGTTGAAACGGCGTTCGCGCTGCAGGAGGCCGAACCCCTTTGGAGCGGTGTCGAAGAATGTGCTCGTCTGCACGGCGGCGGGATCGTTGAGCGGCCGCCATATCCGTTCGCCCGCCCCGGTCCAGATGCTCAGGCCGTCGCTATCATGGATTTCTGGCCGCCAGTCCTTGGCCTGCTTGCGGTTGTGCTTCCCGTACCAGTACATGCTGGTTAGCGGCGCAATCCCCACCCGCGCGATGTCCGTCCGTGGGAACAGCCGGGCCTCTATATCCATCAGCGCGCCGTGCTCGCGGACGGCCTCTATGCGGAAGGCTCCCGCGACGCTGGGCGAATCGAGAAGGGCGTAGATCACGATGCCGCGTTTGCCGGCCGCGGGCTGGAGCCAGAAGCTCGTGAAGGCTGGAAACTCTTCCTGCTTTGGCATTGCCACGTCGATGGCAAGCCCGCGGGTGGAAAGCCCGTACTGGCCCGTTTCGGCCGGCGAGCGGAAATAGGAGGCTCCCAGGAAGGCGAGCCAATCGGGCTGGCCTGGCCCCGTCAGAACCCTGAAGCCGGCAAATCCCGCGCTGGCCGGTAGCGTCTTAGCGAAGCCGCTCTTGCCGAAGGTGAAAAGATCGGGGCTGTAAAGGATTTCCTGTGCGGTTTTCTCCGGAGACACCACGAAAAGACGGACCGGCTGCTTGAAATAGCGGCCAAGGTGGAACGGCTCGACCGGGTAGGGGCCATCGCCGTGCAGCCAGATCGCCAGTTCCGGGCGGAACTTGATCTGTTGGTAGGCATCGAAGTCGAGCCGCTCCAGCAGATTGAAATCGGGGATGACCGGTCTTTGATACGGTCTCTGGCTCAGCTCCCTGGCCTTGCCGGTGAGCATATCGAAGGAAAATGGCGCCTGGGGACCCAGGACCATGGATGGTTCCGGCCCGGCGAACGCGGTGGCACTCGCAAGGCCCCAGGCGGCTGATCCAATTAACAGAGTGCGGCGATCCAGCATGGCGTGCTCCTGCGCGTACTTCATGGCGTCCTACAATGTATACCGCGCCACTCCCGTTGCCAGAGCCGGCGCATCACCAGCGCCCTCCTGGCGGGCTGCACGCGAATTGAGAAGGGAGGTAATCGAGATTGAAGCAGGTATTATCCCAGCCGATCCCGGGCCTGAGCCGCCAGCCGCGGCAATCCACCAGCTCTCCCTCTGCGGTCCGGTGCGTGGGACAGCGATCCGCCCTTTTGGCCGGGTGGTGCCGGTGATGCGCCTTGGCCCTGCCCCCTGCCGAAGCTTGCGGCAAGAGCGCCACGATAAGGGCGAAGGCGGCAGCCAAGCCCGCGATCTTGCAGCCATTAACCATAACGCGGCCTCCAGCAAAGCTTCGTTCTCTATTAAAATACCCGCTAGCATTGCATGAGGCTAGCGGTAACTTACCAGCATCCGCATATCTAACTACTAGAGCCCCACTGCACGGAATCGCCGCGTAATAGTCATTCGCGCGGCGGCGGCGATGAGACACACAGCTTTTCCCCAGCGCTGACGGCGCATTGGCGGCAGGCACGGGCGCGGCATTGAACGCCTTTTGCCGCCGCGATAGCCTCCGGTCAAGTTTTTCGATTCGCATGTCAGTGGAGGCAAGACTTTGGAAAACGGCACAGCTTCGGAAACGGAAACCAGCGCGATCACGCAATCCGCCAAAGACCAGCTTCGCTCCTACGTTGAACGGATCGAGCGTCTGGAGGAAGAAAAAGCCGCGCTCGCGGGTGATATCCGCGACCTCTTCGCGCAGGCGAAGTCCTCCGGGTTCGACACGAAGGCGCTCAGGAAGGTGCTCAAGCTGCGCAAGCAGGACGCCGCCGAGCGGCGCGACGACGAAGCGGTCCTGGCAACTTACATGCACGCCCTGGGTATGCTCGACGATTAGGGCAAGCGGCATGATGGCCGGGCTTGTCCCGGCCATCGCATTGATATAGCCCGCCTTGGAGGAGCCCACTATCTTAAGGAAGCTTGTTTAGTCTTGATCTGGCGGCTTGCGGACATCCGCTTCCTCAGCCTCTCGGCAAAGGGGATGGCCCGGCCCTTGAAGCTGTTTGCCTCGTACAAGTCCTCGATTTGCAGGCGATGGTTGAACTCCTCGCTCGCAAGTATGCTAGCCGGCTCCATCAAGAGCCCAATCTTCGGGAATACTGGCGCGCGAGTCTGCCCATCCGGCACGTCCGAGTAAGTAAGCGGCTTCTCGGCAAGGAGGAAGGTGGCGGGCAGCGGCTCGAAACTGATATAGTCCTCCTGCTCTTCGCCTTCCTCGGCTAGCAGCTCCTCCAGTTCCTCCGCCGAGAGCTTGAGAAGCTTGTTGTCCGGTTTGCTGATCTCAGGAGTGAGCTTGATTGCCTCCTTGAAAGGAACAGGACGTGTCAGGGCTGCTGGGGGATCCGTCAGGCTTGTCCGCTGCAGGAAGGGTGACTCGTCCGGCACGAGGCTCGCAAGCATTGTTCTGGGACGCTTGTGTGTCAAAGCCCAGGGCCGCTCAAGCCCCTTCGCTTCCGCCCTCGCTGTCGCAACGCGGTAGTCGCCGCGCTTGAGCGGACGTCCGTCGGACGGAATGTAAAGGGAGTGCCCGCGTGGAAACAGCATGGCTAGCTCCATGCGCCGCATACGCGGCCAATAGCGCACGTTGCCGGTATCCACATGGACGAAGGGCAAGCCGGAGCGCGGATAGTAGCCAACGCCGCCGCGCTGATGCATAAGCGCCGAATAGCGGAGCTGCTTGAGCGGTATGCCGGGGATCATGATGTCGGCGGCTTGGCCGGTGATATGGCGGCTGCGGCGCGCCTGGCCCCCGGATGTCCGCCTTAGCATATTGTTGGTGGCGCGCGACCGGTAGCCGCTAATCAGATGTACCGGCGCCCTGGCGCCAAGCTCCTGTTGAAGCTCCCAAATCAGGTCGATAAGATCGGGGTCCATCCTGATCTGCTGGTTCCGCCGCCAGTCCCGCATGAAGTGATTGAGCTTCTGCAGCGCTTTGGCGTCGAATTTGCCATTCCGCTTGAAGGTGGCGTTGATCGTCTCCTTCGTGTGAATGTTGTACATAGAGATCGTGCGGTTTTCCGCGAACGACACACCGGCCGTGGGGATGAGAAAAGCAAGCACCGCAAACGCTAAACCGGGCCCCAGCAGGCCCGAAACTACACTGCATTTCACCAATTTCACTGACACGCCCTCTGAGACACCCGTGGGCATCCTGTTTTCCCTCTCTTCCGGCGCCTGGCTCAGACCAGAAAAGCGAAGCTACGCTCATCTGCTTAAGCCCAGCTTGGTATGCGAATCGTTAAGCGTAAAATGCGAAAAAAGCGTGGCAGGCCGCAGCGGATGATTGTGTGTTTGCATCACTGCAAGCGAAATCTTTTGAAGTCGGATTATTTTTTTCCTTTAAAAACAAGCATGGGGTTCGGAGGTGACGGCGCAGGTGCGGCTAATGTTCCTATCGGAGGCTACCGCGCGCGGTGTGCCGGAAGTCCGGCTGCGAATCTGGTTTCCGTCACCGAAGATAACCAGTAAGTCATTGGTTATGCCAAGGGTTTAACCCCTCACCCTGTCCCTCTTTCTATGGGAGAGGAGATCCTCGAACTGCCGCCGCGGCAAACTCCCGCCTCGCGGTCCATACCGGCGAGCAGAAAGACCTGCGCAAAAAAACGGCAAGCCTGTCGCAGGACTTGCCGTCATAAGGAGGAAACAGCGGGCCAGCCCTCTTCCGGCTGGTGCGGTCCCGGCGCGGATTAGCTACACGCGCTTGATAACGAAGCGGAAAACGTCGCCATCCTTCGTCGATTCGAGCAGTTCGTTGCCCGTGGTGCGGCAGAACGAAGCCATGTCGGCAACGGAGCCCGGATCGGTGGCGAGCACTTCGAGCGTGCCGCCCTGCTGAACATCGTTAAGCATCTTCTTGGTCTTCAGGATCGGCAGCGGGCAGTTGAGGCCCTTCGCGTCCAGCGTCTTGTCAGCCATAATAGTACTCCTCCCTTAAGGGGTAGCTTGGTTTAAGATTTTTATGTGCATCCGGGCTTAGATGTAAAGATTGATGTCGGACTTAAGCGCGTTCTCCATCCAGGTCGCCGCTCCACCCAGCACCGGACCCTCGATCATGTCTTCGAGCTTGTACTCGAAAAGGTCCATGGTCATCTGGCAGGCGATCATCTTGACATCAGCTTCGAGGGCCATATCGCGCAGCTCCTCGATGGAGGCGACGCCCTTGTTCTTGATCATGCCCTTCATCATGCTGGAGGCCATCGAGTCAACGCCCGGCAGCATGGATACCCAGTTCGGCATCGCCATGTGCATGCCCATCATCGGCATTTTCATCGCCGGATTGCCGAGGGTGGAAATCTTCAGCTCGGGCTTTTTCAAGAGCAGCGGCAGGCCATAGAAGGTGAAGAACATCGTGGTGTCGACGCCCATGGCAGCTGCGGTGGTGGCAAGGATAAAGGGCGGATAAGCCCAATCCAGCGTTCCCTTGGTAACGATGATCGTCATCGTCTTTTGATTGGCCATGCCATCCGTCATGTCAGTTCCTCCCCTGATTCTTTGCCCCGAGCGGCATTTTATCACATTCGAATATCTCTATTGATGGGCTGCCTGTCAATATCGGCGTCGGTTGCATCGCCGGAAGACAGGCGCAAAAACGGCGGGCGCCCAGAAGGGAACCCGCCGTTATATGCTTGACGCTTAGTCGCCAGTGACGCGCTTCAGCTTGCCGATGCCGAGCATACCCATGGCCCACTTCTCATAAAGCGGCTCGCTTTCGCCCCGGCGCATCTTGCGGATGAAGTACTTCTCGAAGGCGATCTTGGCCCTGTGCACCCACTTGCCGTCGGACGACCAGTTCAGATTGCGCGGCGGGATCTGGGGCTGCGCCACGAACGCGATGCCGCCGTCGCCGAAGTCGGCAAGGCAGACCGCGTTCCAGGTTGCCTGGTGCGTTGGCTCCTTGCCGCGCAGGATCTGACCGATGTTGAGCGCAGTTGCCGTCACCATCGATTCGATCATGAAGCCGGTCTTCGGCACGCCGCACGGCACCGGGCTTGGGCCGACCGGAGGGATCGCCACGCAAACACCAACCGAGAACACGTTCTTGAAGGTTGGGTTCTGCTGGTGCTTGTCGATGAGGACGAAGCCGCGCGGGTTGACGAGACCCTCGACGCCCCGCACTGCCGCGATGCCGCGGAAGGACGGAAGCATCATGGAGAAGCCGAAGGGCAGCTCGTGTGTCTTGGCAACGGAGCCGTCCGGAGCCACCTCCTCGATGTGCATTTTGCCGGGCTCGGTCTTCTTCATGCGCGCGTTGCAGATCCACTTGATGTGCTTGTCACGCATCGCGCTTTCGAGGATGCCCTTGGTGTCGCCCACGCCGTCGAGGCCGAGATGGCCGATATAGGGCTCCGCGGTGACGAAGGTCATCGGCACCTTGTCGCGGAGTTTCCGGCGGCGAAGCTCCGTGTCGAGGATGAAGGTGTACTCGTAGGCCGGACCGAAGCAGGAAGCGCCCTGCACCGCGCCGGTGACGATCGGTCCGGGATTCTTGCAGAATTCCTCGAAAGCCTGGCCGGCCTGTTCCGCATGGTCGACATGGCAAATCGACTGCGTATGGCCGCCAAGCGGTCCAAGCCCCTCGATTTCGTCGAAGGCAAGTTCGGGTCCGGTGGCGATGATCAGGAAGTCGTACGGGACGCTGGAGCCGTCCACCAGCTCAAGCGTATTCTCTTTAGCGTGGACCTTCGCTGCCGCGACCGGTTTGAAGTCGATGCCGCGCTTGGCGAAGGTACTCTTCAGGTCGATCTCGATATCCGAGCGCTTGCGCCAGTTGACGGCCACCCATGGGTTCGAAGGAACGAAATGGTATTTTGCTTCCTTCGTGACAACTGTGAGCTTATCGCCCCTGCGCAATTGGTCTCGCATCTCGTAGGCCATGATGACGCCGCCAAGGCCGGCGCCAAGCACCACGACGTGTGCCATATTGTTTCTCCCCTTGTGTTTTCCCGCACCCTTTCCCAGTTGCGGTCCGGGGGGTGCGACAATTTGTATATTCACACATTCCAATGCCAAAATACAAGCGTGGAATAAGTATCAACAACCGGGCCTTTCCCTTGAGACCATTTGCCCCGCCTCAGACAGGCGATTCGATACCGGGCGGACGCGCGTCCGCGGCGGCGCCGCCTTGGCTTGGCGCGAGCTTGCCGCGCAGTGTTACAACCGTTCCGATGATGATGATCGCCGGTCCGTGCAACTGCGCCTTGGCGGTGTTTTCTGCTATGGTTTCAATGGCTCCAGTAACAACGCGCTGATTGGGGCGGGTGCCGTTGTCGATGACGGCAACGGGCATTTTGGGATCGGCACCATGGGCGATGAACTCCTCCATCAGCTCCGCCAGATGACCAAGACCCATAAAAATTGCGACGGTTTGACGCGGCTGGATGAGGGTGTTCCAGTCGAGGCTGAGCTTCCCGGACTTGGCGTGGCCAGTGACGAACACGCAGGCCTGGGCGTGATCGCGATGGGTGAGCGGAATGCCTGCGTAAGCCGCGCAACCCGTGGCTGCCGTGATGCCTGGCACCACCTGTACCGGAATGCCCGCCGCGACGATGGCCTCGATCTCCTCGCCGCCGCGGCCAAACATGAACGGATCGCCGCCCTTGAGCCGCAGCACGCGCTTGCCTTCCTGGGCGAGCTTGACGAGCCGCGCGGTGATCTCCTCCTGCGGCACGATATGGTCGTCCGGCAGCTTGCCGACATAAATGTGCTGCGCCTCGCGGCGGACGAGGTTGAGGATTCCGTGCGGGAGAAGCCGGTCATAGAGAACCACGTCGGCGCGCTGCATCAGGCGCAGGGCGCGGAAGGTGAGAAGGTCGGGATCGCCCGGCCCGGCACCCACCAGATAAACCTCTCCTTGGGGCGCGGGTTCCCCAGCCTCGCTGCCTGCTGCTTCGAGCGCGCGCTCCAGCTCCTGCTTCGCTTCCTCCTCCTGCCCGGCAAGGAAGCGGTCAGCCACGGTTCCCTCCAGCACCCGCTCCCAGAAGCGCCGCCGCAGGACGCTGCTGCCCACGCTGGCGCTCAGGCGCTCGCGATATTTGCCAACCAGAGTCACGAGCCGGCCGTAAGCCGCGGGGATCACGCTTTCCAGGCGCGCGCGGATCATCCTTGCGAACACGGGCGAGACGCCGCCCGTCGATATCGCGATGACGAGCGGATCGCGGTCCACGATGGACGGCATGATGAAGTCGCAAAGGCCGGAGGCGTCTGCGACGTTAATGGGAACCTTGGCCTGGCGGGCAAGCCCGGCAATGGCGCGATCCGCTGCCGCGTCGCCGGTGGCGCAGAAAACCAGCGCGCAAGCCTCGATATCGGCGGCGGCGGGCGCGCGGCGGACATGCTCGAAGCGCTCATGGCCCGCGATGCCGCGGAAATCGCCGCCCAGTTCCTCGCAGAAAACCCGCACCTTGGCGCCGGCACGGAGCGCCAATTCCGCCCGGCGCGCCGCCACCGTGCCCCCGCCCGCGACAGCAACGGGCCTGTCCTTGATTTGGAAAAAAACCGGAAGATGATCCACGGCTAACGTCCTTAACCTTCGCGCGCCTGTTCGCGCTCCGCCCAAAGCTTCATGACCTGCGCCCAGGCCTGCGCGGTTGGCGCGTCGATGTCGAACTGGGTGAAGCGCTTGCCCTCCCGGATCGTCACGCGCATGAGCCGCATCCCGCTTTCGAAACGTACCTCGTCCAGGCGGATCTCACGCCCGAACGGCGCCACCAGCGTTTCCAGGCGCTCCTTCTGCTCGCCGTCCATCGTCAGCGCCCGCTCGGGATGACGGACGTGAACGCCGTCTCCAGGCGGTCCTGCCAGCGGCGCGGGGTGTCCAGATATTCGGGCTTCAGGTCGAAGGAAAGGTGGATCTCGCCTTGCCGCGCCACCTCTTTTACAAGCTCTTCGAGCTGAGCGAAGGAGGTGAACTCGGGGTGCGCGATGATGAGGTCGCTGATCTGGGCCATGTTTGCTCCTTGGGCCGGCCGTGGCGGGCGGCTTCTGTCTTGCGGCTGTTATTATCTATGGAGCCCGCCCGGTAAAGTCACGAACGGTGGCGGAGGGCCGGTAGCAGCTGTGCAGGCTTTCTCGCGATCCCATGCGCGTCATGCCGGCTTCAGGATCTTATTGCGGTCCTTTCCAAAAGGGCCAAAACAATCGGATGGGCGCAACTGACATTGCGCACATTTTCACGAAAGCGGGTGGGATAATAGCAATTTGCCCCCCTTTTCAAGACGCCTATCTCCTGTCGCGGCGCAGCCGTCCCCCCTCTGTTGGGCGGTAAATTCGAAAACCCGAGGCGCGCCTCGTCTCGTCTTCGTACACGGAATGTTCGATGATAAGCTTTTGAACCGATCCGCGCGATACGCGGATGTTGAAATCCCGGCCGCTCTTATCGTGTTGCACAACCTGATGACCAGTTGCCTCCCTCAAAGTGATATAGTCGTTCGTAAGGGTCTGAGGTTCCCACTCCCATTGGATATAGCGCCCTTCGACAGCTATTAATTCCTGCAGGAGATCTCCCGGAAGAATTTCGCGCATGTCACCCCGGCTTTCTCTTCATCTTGGTGTGGATTTGCATGGCTTGCTTCGGCACTAGCATCGATGAAACACAAACGGGCTGCATGTTTGGCGGTTACTGGTGTGGTTACTCAAGCGATTTGGCCCCAACGCGAGGCTTGGCAAAGCCGCGGGCTGCATCCTCGGCCCGCCTCTTGCCCACCGCCTGAGATCCGCCGCGCGTTTCTGTAAACAATGTCAGTTCGTCAAGTTCATCGGCGGCGTGCTCCTGCAGGGCAAGATCACCATAGTTTCTTCTGTCCAGGCCACGGTTGATGCGGCGGCGCACGATAGCCATCCGCACCAGCCAATAGCCCATCCAGAAATGCGCGCGTACCGTTTCGAAGGCATAGCGCGTGTAGAAGGTGAGCACGGATTCGCGCGCGAAATCTGGGCGGCGGTCGCGGCGGTATTTTAGCCGGAAATAGCCGCCCTCAAGCGGGTGCACCTTGTCGTAGCGGAAGGCGAAGAAAAACCACAGCATCATCATCATGACCTTGCTGGCGGTCATGCCGCAGGCCACCGCGCGGCGCATTACCGTTTCCATGTGCTTAGGCGTGTAGTATTCGCGCCAAGCGAGCTGGTAAGCCTCTTCCCACTCTGTGTCTGACATTTTTGGATGATGCACGACGCGGTGATTGGTGTCGTATTTGTTCATGTCGGGGTCCATCCAGACGCCGTCTTTGCTCAGCGTTTGATGATCCTCGGAGCCAGGCAGAGGCGTCAGCATGAAAAATTCGAGAATATCGACGGGCAGCTCGCGCTTGATGATCTCGATGTCCCGCTTGACCGTTTCCATCGTATCGTTCGGGAAACCGATAATGTAGCCTGCGGTGGTGATAATGCCGCGTTGTTTCCAGGCCTGCAGCATGGCCCGGTAATCCGTAATCTTGTTCTGGCGTTTCTTGACGCCGAGCAGACTATCGGGATTGATGTTCTCCAGGCCGATGAAGACGCGGCTGACGCCGGCAAGCTTGGCTTTCTCGATGAAGTTCGGGATTTGATGGCAGAGCGTGTCCACTTGGATCGTGAACCTGAGCTTTATCCCTTCCCGCTCGCGCAGGGCTATGACCCGGTCCAGGAAAGCCTCCCAGTTCCGGTTCCGCCCGAAATTGTCGTCGGTGATGAAGAAGCGTTTGATGTTCTGGGCGTAATTCGCGCGGATGATCGCTTCGAGATCGTCCGGCGTGCGGAAACGGCTCTTGCGGCCCTGAACGTTGACGATGGTGCAGAAGGAACATTGGTAGGGACAGCCCCGCCCCAGGTCGAAACTCGACATGGTCCCGGCGATGCGGCGCACTTGCGCCGCGGGAAGAATGGGCGCCGGCTGGTTGGCCATATCCGGCAGATCAGCCATGAAATTGTAAAGGGGTTTGAGAGCCCCTTCGAACGCATCCTTCAACACGAGATCGAGGCGCCCATCCTCGGCCTCGCCCGCGAAGAGACTTATGCCCAGGCTTTGCGCGTGCTTGAGGTCATCGGGCAGGGTGGGCAGCATGGACACGCAGCCCGAGACATGGAAACCGCCGATGCAAACCGGAATGTTCTTTTCGAGGAAAGGCTGGGCTAGGTCGACAGCGCGCGGAAACTGATTGGACTGTACGCCCACGAGTGCGACCAGCGCCTTATCTCCGGGCTTGATCGATTTGAGGATCTTGGCCACCGGTATGCGCTGATTGGTTTCGTCGTAGGTGGTGATGACGATGTTTGTGGAAGCACCCAGCACCTGGCGCTTGCGGCAATCCTCGGCGATGCCGTTGAGGCAGGCAAGCGTGTTTGAGGGAACAGCCGACAGCAGCCACTGAATCGGGTAGCCATCGTCGTCGTAATGGGCAGGCTTGATCATGATAAGGTGGAATGCCGCTTGATTGCCAAGCATGGTTCCCTCCGCAGCTTTATTGCCCGTGCCGTGGCGCGGTGTGACGGAATCGCCGGTGTCCTGCGCGGAGGAAGGGCGTCACGCGACGCATCAAGGGGCGGAAAGTTCGTTTCCAACCTTCACGCTCTCAGCTATTCAGAAGCAGCGGAATTGTGCAAGCTCTGATTTCCATAACAGCGCCGGGCACTTAATTTTGGAAAGACAGGCCAGAACGCCGCACTCTCTCAGCTCAGAGGCTTTTCCCGTTCTGAGGGCAGGCTCAAACAATTCCGGCGCCGTCCCATCGAATCGGGCGCCTGGATTATCGAGCGCCGGAGGGAGCGCGCGGCTTTTTGAAGGCGCTTTTGCCTGCCGTCTTGATGTCTTTGGCAGCCTGTTTCGCTGCCGCATCCTCCGCTTCTTTTGCCAGACGCAATTGCCGCAATCTGGCGGTCTTCTCCAACCGAAGCCTAGTTTCTTTATCAAGTTCTTGCTTCAAGCCGCACTCACGCTTCTGAATTTCGGCGTAGCGTTGCTCGGCTTTCGATCGGGAGCCAGCCATTTTCACTGAGTTTCCTTTTTGTTGTACTCGCTTGCAGTGCAAGATTAGTTCTGGCCGGTAAAAGAGCGATACCGGCACGCGATAGCGATATTTCTGCGAATTCAGGGGGAATACCGGAGTAACGCTGATTGGGCCCAACATTCCCGCCGGCGGGCGAGTTATTGTTCAAATGGGCGATCCATGCGGCATCTGCAAGGAGTGTCTGCCATCCATACCACCTTTGTATGCGGCTAACGATTGAAGGCTGCCCTTGATATTTATGTGAACCAATGCCCAGGTGAGGGCAGACGGCAAGCTCCCTAAGCATGGCAGTTCCCGCCCCATGAACTCTGCCACTGCCTTCTGGTTCACGTTTCCGGACGCCAGCCTTGCCATCGAAGCCAAGCCGGACTATATGAGCTAATCGAATTTGGCCAGAAAATGAGGCCGTTGGACCTTGGCGTAGCCGGGCGCGCTCTGAAATCTCTCCAAAAGTCGACGAAGCGGGTTGTGGCTGCGTACCGCGCGGCCGCCGCTCGCCCACACCCAGCAACGAAAAGGTAGTTCTATGACAACGGGTACGGTAAAGTTCTACAATGGTCAAAAAGGCTATGGCTTTATCCAGCCGGACGACGGCGGCAAGGACGTTTTTGTCCACGCAAGTGCGCTTGAACGTGCGGGCATTGGCAATCTCGCGGAGGGCCAGAAGGTCTCTTTCGACGTCGAGCAGGACCGCCGCACCGGCAAGGTCTCCGCGAGCAATTTGCAGACGGAGTAGTCAACGAGATAGGCACTCACCATCTTAAAAATCCCAGGAGCCGCTTTTGAGGAGCGGCTTTTTTGTGCTTTTTGTCCGGTCCCGCACAACCTGCCGATACGATAATTGAACACTTCGCTCCCAGCCCGGCGCCTTCCCAAGTAGGCCGGGACTGCCTGCCGGCGTAGTCGCAATGTGACCGCAAATGGGATCCGTAGCACGCATCACCACGTGAGCCGGTTCCACGCCCCGCCACTTCGGCTTGAGCGGTGATATGCGCGGCTGCGGCACGGCCTTGGTATTACGCCTCCGCGCCACCATTTTGAGATTTAGTATATTTTGCGTAAGCGGGCATCATGGTTGGCTCTGTCTGGCCTGTGCGTAGGTTTTCACCGCAATTCGCCGGTACGCTGGGCTCCCCGGCCAGCAATGAGGACGCCCGATGGAACACCGCAAATTTCTGCAGCGGCTCGATGAACTGGTGGCGGAGGCAACGCATGCCGGTGCAGCCCTGTTCCGCTAACACCGTGATCGCGGTACCGCGCAGATCGTGAAAATGAAGCTCCTGCAAACTGGCGGCGTTCTCATATACCCCGTTCACGCCAAGATCCGAAATTCCTCCGGGTTAATGACGCGGAAGTTGTCTGTCACCGAATCGCGCAACTCATCCCAGGTTTGCGGGACTGTTTCGCGCAGGAGCGTGAGTACTTCTCCGGCGAACGCCTGTGAGTTTTCGTAACACTTGTTGTGGGTTACATGCTTGTGCATCGCTCCCCACAGCTGCTCGACAGGGTTCAGGTGCGGACAATAGGGTGGGATGAAATGGAGCTTAATTCTGCGTCCCGGCTGGGCCAGCCAATCCTGCACGGGCTTGGCGTGATGGTAACGGGCATTATCCAGGAAGACGTGGATCATTACTAGCAGCGGATACAAGGCCTCAATCGATTCCAGTAGCTTGATCGTAGAAGCGGCATCGACGGTTTCAACCTCGATCATGCGGGTTTCGCCGGTTTCGAGATTGACCGCGCCGTGAATATTGATGCGCCCGCGCCCGCTTATCTGCCCGATGGCGAGCTTTTCTTCCTTCGGAGCCCAGCAGCCAACCGGCCGCGCCGCATGCGTTGGATGCACCGCGTCCACGAACAGCGCCGCCTCGTCTGGACCAAGCGAATTCAACAACTTCTCATAGGCTTCTATGAACGCCCGCTGCTTTTCAGTATTCAGCTTCCGGCCGATGACTTCCGGCTCATGGTATTCGAGGTCCAACCGGTGCAGAAGCGCGGCCAATCCTGAACGGCTTTCGGAGACGGTCCCAAACCTGCGCGGGATGAAAGCCCCGATTTGGCGCGTACTACGCGGCAATGTCTGGGCAACATAGTCCTTCAACTCTTTTTCCTGCTCCGCAGACAGGCGGCTCGAACTGCCTCCGGCCTCGAATTGCTCAAGGCCCGCAATCCCGCGGTCTTCGTAAAGCTTACGCCAGTTTCTGACCGTATCGTCATCCAGATAGAGAGCCTTGGCCACCCGCTCGCAGCTCCAGCCATCGTCCAGAAGCAGGATGGAATTCGCCCGGCGTGCAACCCGGTGCTC
>JBNKTW010000153.1:0-38946 GCA_050298295.1 Rhodomicrobiaceae bacterium | reverse complement strand
CTGCTGCTCATTGCAGAGCATGGCGGCGAGCTGCACGATGTGCGGTTGGCTTGGATGTGAGGCGGGCGCCTTGAAGTTGTAGATGCCGGTCGTTTCCGTATCGAAAAACAAGATATTCATTTGGTTCCCCTCTTCCCGTCTTGGGGGTGTTTGGCTGCTGGATACACGGACGCAACCCGAACGAAATCGAGGCTTGGGAGCACTTTGAGGTCAACCGTCGCGCTAAAAGAACGCTCGCCGTTGTTTCTCTTCAATATTTCATTCTAACTAACCAAAATATCTTCCCCCCACGAATCCCCCAACATCAAAAAGCACCATCATTGATTCCAAACGACATTTTCCGGCAACTTTCTAAATTAGTTAAGCTGCTAGATTGCCATCTAAGGCCCTGATTTTCTAGGGAAAAGCTGGTGCTGCAAGACAGGATTGAACTGTCGACCTCCCCCTTACCAAGGGGGTAACACCTTAACGTAACGCTATGTTTTTCAATGGTTATTCGAACTTTGCATTTTTCGTCCCCCACGAATTGGCGCTCTGTTAATTCATGGTTAATTTCATCAAGGGTCGCCGTCTTTGATGTTGTTGCGCGTCAGCTCACTGTGCCATTTCTCACCAAGCCGCCGCGCTTCATCATCGATGGCACGCTTCTCGAGGTGTCCGTACACTTTCGCCGGCATGGTGATGGACGCCCAGCGGCCAGCCTCCTGCACCTCTTTTAGCGTCTTCCCGCTACGCAAGAGATGCGATGCGAAGCTGTGGCGCCCGGCATCCTTCGGGGCGTGATATGGTATACCGTGACGCTCGCACAGCCGCTTGAGGGCCGTCCTGGCACTCCAGCGTGTCGAGTAGCCGAACACATGGGCAGCTCCCTGCCAATCGTAACGCTCGAGTTGTTCAATTACCGGGGTCGCCAGGTGCAGCAAGATTGTTTGCTTTGTCTTCGTGTCGCGGATCGTGACCGTCCACGCCTGGCGGTCTATGTCCGCAGCGGAGATCCTCACAGCCTCCCCGGTGCGCCGCCCATGAAGGCGCGTGAACAGCACAAATGCCGACAGGTGCGGCGGCGCAATCTCCACAACACGAGCCCACCAATCACGCGGGGGCTCCTTGAAATTGGATTGCGGCAGATATCCCTTTGGCCGCTTAATCTGCGGCGGTCGCCAGCCCGGCGTTTCGACGTGATTGAGCACCGCAATAATTGGTGTATACACATGGCGATTAATCGTCGCTGCGGAGCGTCCAGGCAACATCTTTGCAGCTAAATCTGCAACAAACTCGCTAGTGATATCGTCAATCTGGACGTGTCCGATCTCGCGCAAAAGTTCTGCTATGTATTTATTTGCGCCCTTTTCCTTTAAATACGGTATGCAAGCTTCGTTGAAAGGTACACCTTTCTTTTTATTTCTGTTCTTGTAACCATTTTTAAATTCCTGCTCTTGCCACTCCTTTGCAATTGCTAAGGCTTTGTCCCGGTTGCCAGTGCGAGTGCTTCGCTCTGTGCGTCTCCATATGATGCCACCGTCTTCCGACCTTTCCGGAACGTTGAATCGCGCATGGTAGACTGCCGTTCCATCCGCGCGCCGGTCTTTCCTGAGCGATATCCCATCGCGTCCGCCATTGCTGCGTCCCACTGCTCCCCCCTTATGAAATGATCCCATGCCTCTTCTGGTATGCCAGGCGAACGCCCCATTTTCCGGTAGCATCCAAGCCGGCGCGCTTCCTTGCTCACCCAGCGCAGCGATGGGCGGCCCGGTATGCGCTCGCGGGCGTCAGTCAGCAGAATTAGCGTTTTCATGCCCCACCGTTTCCACGTCGATTTCGTATTCCCGGCTTGTTCCATCATGGTTGCCGAACACACGCACAATCTTCCCGCGGATCACGACAGGAAATTCCTCCCCAGCCTTGACGCGCCGATACAGCTCGCCGTCGCGCTGGCTGAGCACGTCAAGGATCGCGAAGGTGCTCTTGATGCGAGGCGGGCGTTTGGGCTTGGCGGTCATTGCTGCGCCTCTTGCGCCGTAGCCGCTACGCAAAGCTCATGCGGACGGTATCCGATGTGCTCATAATCCCATTCCGCGCCGCACGTCTCGCACCACGAAGCGCCGCCGGCGTGTCTCACATTGCACTCGCCCGTGCATTTCTTGCCAAAGCTGCGCACCCTGGTGCTGGGAACCCCTCTATTCCTGCGCATGGGCAATCCCTCCCCTGGCTTGATGCGCCTCTGGCGCTTCCCTGGCGATCCTCACGACGCATTGACTGGCGCTGCGGCAACGTGCGCGCAGCGCTTCCGCCGCCTTTCTGGCGCTGTCCGGTTCGCTGAATACCCCAGCGCGCCCGCACGTCTCGCAATAGTAGATCGTGCTCATTGCCCGCCGCGCTTTCTCTCAATCAAGTCGTTGACGGTGCGCCTGGAGTTCTTCAATGCTGTGAGTTCTGTTACGATCTCATGTTGCAGGCATTCGTCCATTTCCCGGCCAAGCGCTTCGTCAAGATGCTGGATAGCCCGAGTAATGGCTTCACGAGCAAATTGTAGCTGCATGAATTCCGTAGTCATGCTGCCACCCCGCTTTCGATCTGCAATATAGTGGTTTCGCCGATTGGCTTGGCAAAACTGGCATCGTTCCCAGCTTCGCGCCCCCGATAATATGCTTGCGCGGCAATCTTCGGCTCCGGCCTCCTGCTGGCCTTGCCCATATTGGGCACACGCCTGGCAAGTTCATCGGCCACGATGCGGCTCTTGTCTATTGGCACCAGCCAATGGCCGCTATTGGGCCGTACCACAGATTGCGCCTTACTCTCTCCCAGGCGCTCCGAAATGCGCACGCATGCGCCAAGCGCGAAACCGTTCCATATTTCATTGCGCCTACCGCCGCACACGGCACAATGCTCTGTCGTATATTCATTTGCCGTGCGAGTAACAAAGCTAGTTAAGCTCTCACATAGCCAGCAGGCAAATAGTGCATCCGATGCGAGCCCGAAGAATTTGACGCTCTTCTTGCAACTCCCCCGGAGCGCAGAGCTGTATGCCTGAGTATCTGTATAGTTCGCAATTGCATCAGCGAGCCTCACGCGAGCGAACAGTCCTTTGCGGCTTTCCCACGGCAACTCCTCTTCGCCGAATCCCTCGGAAAGCAGCTCAGTTTCTGTCATGTCGATTTGATGCTTGGCCATAAGCTCCGCGGCCTTTGCCACCGCTGCCATGGCTTCATCTTCCGTGCATCCATTGCCGGCGGTTTTGGCGAGAAGCGCCCTAACGCGGGCTGCGATCTTCGATCTGTCGCTCATGCCGCCTCCACCTTGACGTGCCCGGATCGCGCGTTGGCGACGCATCTCCAAATAATGTCGATCTCTCTTTGAATGTTGCTGTTTTCCTTTAGCAACAACTTCATTTTTCTTATTGAGTGCCGAACTGTTGAGCCATCACGCTTAAACGCGATGGCAATAGCATTTGAGCTATTTTTGGTTTTTGTTGATGCCAGATACATGGCAACTTGTCTGATGTGCGATATCCTCGCTTTCCGGCTTTCCGAACGTATTTCGCTGACCGGCACTGCGTAAAATTCCGAGGCCGCCTTAATTATGTCTCTGGTGAAAATCTTTTCCTGAGCCGACATGACACCGCCTCATATCAAGCGTGTTGACATGTGAAGGATCGCGCTGGCCGCCCCTTCGTGGGCCGCGCGCGCTCCCAGAGCCCAGCTCTCCACCCAGAGGTGAACACCTCGCGGTCGCGGCCAACATAATCGTCAGCCCGGCAAGCTTCGCCGCGCTTCGCCTCATAGAAGGCCGCGCCGAAGATCAAAATTTCTTGAGAATTCATCAACATAACGATTGCCTTTCTTGTGGGCACCTCCCAGCTCCGTACAGCCGGGAGGCTACCCCCTTCTGAAACACCCGCAATAGTTGCGGGCAGCAACCGTATATGCGAAAACCGCACACTTCACAATGCGAAAATCACAACATGCGTTCTTTTTTTTCGCAGCTAGTAGCGCTCGTACCCTGCTTTCCCTATAACTAATTTTATAATTTCTATGGATTTGTCGTCTGGGTCGTACAGAATGTCGACAATGTTTTTGTTGGTTGACAGGCTTTTCAAAATTAGCTGGCCGTCCTCCATAGCCACCAATCGCAACGAATTCTCCGACTGCGATTTGTCGCCGGATGCAACCAAAAGTGGGTGATACCTTTTTACAACTATCTTGTCACCTATTTGAAGCGACGGGCGAAATTTCCAGTAATCGACAACAAATACAATCATACCGTCGGTAGCGTACAGGTCGCAGCAGTCACCTTCCACTGGCCATGCCTCTTGCGGCGTAGTTGCATATCTAGGCAGCAAAACCGGCGGAATTTCAGTGCGTTGCGCTGTTGAGTGCATAGAGTGAGTCCTATAACCGATTGCGATTGTCTCCCCGAAAGAAACAGTCACTAATGATTTGTTTAAAAATGCAAGCTCCGCACCCGCGTTATCGCTGGCGCGGAATTCGGCCCCAAATATTATTTCCATCTTTTCAATTTCCAATGCCGTGAATCTACGTCGCAACCCCAGGCTGTGCGAAATTTTCGTTGGTTCCATGCCGCTAACGCCAGCGAGTTTGAGCCGCCGCGCCAGTTCCGCAATGCTCATGTTATTATTTTTCACGAGATTGGCCCGTACCCAGGCCGCAACTCGCTTTTGGTGCTCGTATGTCATGCGCGATTTCTTGCGCATGTCTTAACCCCCTTTGCTAGTTTGATTTTATCATGACTTGGCGCTTGACGTGGTGTGAAAAGCACATTACAAGCGTGACATGAAATCACGAATTACCACACGGCTTGAGCCTGCATATACGATCATTAAGGCGTTTTCCACGCCTGAAACTAATGGCGTCACGCGGCTGGCCAGGCTGCTCAATGTAAACAACTCTACGGTTGCACGCTGGCGCCGGGCAAAAAAACAACGCGGAACGGGTGGAATTGTGCCGGCATGGTGGCACAGGAAAATCTACGATCTAGCCAGAAGCGAATGTGTGAATTTGACATGGGCGCAAATCACGGGGGCACCTGATGACGAAAAGTAGGAATTCTAGCGGAAAGGCAGCCCCGGCCAGGCGCGCTCCCGATAGCAAGAATGCGCGAAAGCAGCCGGCCGCCAACGATTGCACACCGGTAATTCTCGCACCTGGAGATTATTCCAGCGCATACGCACGCATGAGCGAGCATCAAATCCAGGCCGCTCTATTCCGGGCATATGCGGCGCGCGGAGTGCCTGGAACCGTTATGTTTGCCATCCCCAACGGGGGCGCCCGCGACAAGGTGACGGCGAAGCTGCTCAAAGACGAAGGCGTGAAGGCCGGTGCGCCAGATATCTTCACGCTTGTGGCGGGCGTTGTGCGTCTCGCAGAGGTTAAGACCGAGGACGGTGTGCTTAGCGGCGCACAGATCGAAATGCACAGCAATATAGACGCGGCAGGCGGTCAAGTATGCACCGTTCATGGATTTATTCAGGCGGTGCAGTGGCTCGAAGACATTGGGATATTGCGGCGAGCATTGTAAGAAAATGGCAAAGACGGCACGGCGACGAGCTAAGCGAATGCTTAGACGTAATAACGTCTCTGATATTGTATGCTTGTATGATGGTTGCTTTACCTCAATTGAGCTTAATTTTGAGTTAGAGGATTTTTGCCACTTGTTTGGCTATACACTACCAGCGCCTGAAACCATAGGCAGGTGGCTCGCGGATATCGGTTGCGTCGTGACGGGGCGCAAGACCATCAAGGGGCGCAAGGCGCGGGTGTACTCCGTGCCTGGCGTTGCGTTGCCCGAGGCGGCCTAACCCTGGGCGGCCAAAAATATTTTTGCCGTTTCGTATAAACAGTTGACACGGATTGTGTTTCATGAGTTTGTTATACGCGTATGACATACGACAGATGAGGACATGATGCCAAAGGGTAAATCACCATACCAGCGGCACGCCAAAGCGCCGTTCAAGTATTCCGAGCTTTTAATGAAATGGCACGCCGCCAAGATCGCCGGCCGCGAGAATGAAGCCCAGACCTTAGCCTGGCAACACGAGGCGCGGTGTAGGCGCGAGTTTCGGGCTAGCGCTCAACCTTCTGACGTGCAGGCTCACAATATGAGGCAAGCCGCATGACTTCACTGAACAACATCCGCCGTGTTCGCAACGACCGCCCACCCCGGCTTGTGATCTACGGGCCGCCCGGCGTCGGCAAAACCTCGCTCGCTGCTGAATTTCCAGCGCCAATCTTCATGCAAACAGAGGATGGCATTCCGGCTGGACTGGAATTCGACAGCTTCGGGAAATTGGAAAGCTGGTTTGAAGTGTTCGACGCACTGAAATCGCTGGCAAATCCGGGGCATGACTACCAGACTTTGGTGATCGACAGCATAGACAAGCTTGAACCGTTGATTTGGGCTCAAGTGTGCCAGAATAATGAATGGGACAGCATTGAAGCGCCGGGATACGGCAAAGGATATGTTGAAGCGGATGCGTTTTGGCACAAGCTTTTTTCTTGCCTAGATTATCTGCGCGATAACATGGCCATGAACATAGTCTTAATTGCTCATTCAACCATAATCTCTTGGCCAAACCCAACCGGGACGGAATTTCCGCGCTGGGATATCAGATTGCAAAAGCGTGCGCACGGGATCGTTGAAGACTCCGTGGACGCAATTCTTATGATTGACTACGACACGGCAACAAAAGAGGTAGGTGCAGGCAAAACCAAGCAAACAAAATCAAGTAATTCAACGCTGCGTTGGATACACTGTCAGGGTTCACCGGCAAGAAATGCGAAAAACCGCTACGGTATGCCGGGAAAGACGCTGTATAATCAAGGTGAAGCATACGCAGAGTTGTCACGTTACTTTCCGCATACAAACTCAACAGCCAGCTACCAAGAGGAATAAAGGCTATGGCAAAACTTGGATATCAATCTGTTTCTGGCGAATATGAGGCGCCCAGCGAATTTGGTCCGCTTCCGGCAGGCGATTATCATGCGCAAGTAATCGAAAGCTCCGTCGTTGACACGAAATCGGGCGGCGCGATGTGCAAGCTGAAATGGCAGGTCATTTCCGGCCCGCACGAAGGGCGCCTGGTTTTCAGTCAGCACAACACCTTCAACGAGAACGAACAGGCGGCACTCATCGGACGCGGCGAGTTGCAGGGCTTCGCCGACGCCATGGGTGTCGGTGCTTTCGACGACAGTGAGCAACTGCACAACAAGCCCGTTACAATTCATGTCGGCATCAAACACGACAAGAGCGGGCAATATGGGCCGCAGAACATCGTCCGCCGTGCTTCCCCGATGAACGGCGCCGGAGCCGCTACCACCGCAAAAAAGCCAGCCTCGCAGAACTCAAGCGCAACTGCGCAGAGGTCAACGCCGCCGCACGTCGCCGCTCAGGCAAACGGTTCGGCCCGTGGGACAGGTGCAACACATGGGGGCTCTAGGGGAATGGGAGGCCGTCCAGGCGGCAGTCCATTCGCAGACTAACGCCGCGCGGGCGCCGCGGACAGCTTGGCCGCAATGCGCGGCGCCCGCCTTCCGATCAATTAAAACGACCGGCTTTGCATGGCTAGCCGGTTAGCGGGGCTGTGTCATGCCATTTGTTAAGAAATTCAACGAAATTCAAAAAGTCAGACATGCGCGCATTTTGAACATTTGGCGCGCCGTGGCGCTTTTGGAAGCTAGGCGACTATTTCCAAGCGCTACAGATCGCGGCCAATGGTGGATGGCGGTAAGGCTCCTGAAATCATGGGGGAAGCCGTGATTGACCGCCCCATGCGCGCAATGCTCCTGCGCCTGAAGGAGCGCTCCGAACCACAACTTATCGAAGGCTTGCGCGGACGCATTGACGCCAGACGCTTGTGTGCGCTTGGGCTCGCAATCGAGGTGCGCAAAGGCGAATTCAAGCTGACGCAAGAGGGGGAGGCGCTGCGATGATGAAGCCCCTTCGCGATTACCAGCGCGCCGCGTGCGAAGCATTCTACGATCACATTCACGAAGGCGGCAAAACGAGCCTGATTGAACTGGCGACTGGGCTAGGTAAATCGCTTGTCGCCGCCACAATCACAAAAGAGCTAATCGACGCATACGTCACCCCACGCGTTCTCTATGTAACACATACCAGGGAGCTGGTTCAGCAATCATTCCAAGAAATGATTGGACTATGGCCACAGGCTCCTGCGGGGATCAACTCGGCAGGACTTGGGCGGCGCGATTGGCAATCGCAAATCATCTTTTCTGGAATCCAATCTATATACCGGCATACCGGTATTCTTGGGCCAGTCGATCTTGTGATAGTCGATGAATGCCAGCTAATCCCGCGTGCGGCGCAGGGGATGTACCATCAGTTATTTGCCAGTCTGCGCGAGCGCAAACCCAAAATGCGCGTGCTTGGGTTAACCGCCACTCCGTTCCGGCTCGACAGCGGACGGCTCGACAGCGGCGACGATGCCCTGTTTGAGAAAACTGTTTATAAATATGGAATTGCCGAAGGCGTGCAGGACGGCTACCTGTCGCCACTCGTTTCGAAGGCGATGACGGCGGAAATCGACACATCCAAAGTGCACACTCGAGCTGGCGAGTTTGTCAACGCCGAACTCGAGGCCGCCGCAATGGCTGGTGCGAACGTGCCTGGCGCCGTGGACGAAATCCTTGCCTACGGCGAAGACAGGCGCGCATGGCTAATATTTTGTGTGTCGATCAAACACGCAGAAGCCGTTGCAGCAGAGATGAAGCGTCGCGGCGTGGGGTGCGGCGTCGTCACCAGCGAAACACCAAAGCGTCAACGCGACGATCTTGTTTCGGCATTCTCGCGCGGCGATCTCCGGGCGCTCGCCAATGTCAACGTGCTCAGTATCGGCTTCAACGTGCCGCATGTCGATTTGATCGCTCTGCTGCGCCCGACACAATCGCCAGGGCTCGCAATCCAGCAAATTGGACGCGGAACACGCCTGGCGCCCGGCAAGCAAGATTGCCTCGTTCTCGACTTTGGCCGCATTCTCAAAACGCACGGCCCAATCGACCGGATGGAACCGCCAGAACGCAAAAAGCGGAAAAAGGGAGAAAGAGCCCTGCCGGAGCCGATCAAGATTTGTCCGTATTGCAACGCGATCATGAGGTTAGGCGACGCCGTATGTGATCAATGCGGTAAGGCTTACCCGCGCCAGCCTCATGAAGTGAAGCACGATGCTACGGCGGATGGCGAAAGCGTGATCCTGTCAACACAGGTTGCGCCGTGTTGGGTGCCGGTAACGAAATGGCGCATCACCCTGCACCAAGCGCGGAAGGAAGGTCAAGACAGCCGCCCATGCCTGCGCATCACCTATCTGTGCGGCGTCTCAGGCATCGTCAACGAATTCCTTCCGTTTGAGGCCGGGAAAGCAGCACGAGCCATCGCTGGGCGCCGATGGGTTGAGCTTTGCGGCAATCAGCTTTCGTTTGTTCCGCAGACAGCACAAGAAGCATTCGAGCGTAGCCGCGAGCTACGCAGGCCGGCCCGAATTTCAATCATCAAGGATGGGCGATATTTCCGAGTTGTTGGCCATGAATTTAAAGAGGTGCGCCGTGCGGCATGATCTATTTACTCACAATTTATTTAAAAAGCCAAAGCCAACCATCCCCCTGCACATCTTGCGCCTGTCGACGCCAACGCCCGCATTTTGCGCCGTTTGCCGGCGGCGCGCGCGGTGCTGCGGATATGCGCCGGTAGGATACCCGCCGTTGTGGATGTGCGGTGATCAAGACTGCCAGGAAATCATTACCTCAAGAAAGCTTCACCTCATGAGCACGCCAGACTTTGACGAAATCGAAGAAAGCGCCAAGTTCGAAGCGGGCCGGGCTGGGCTTGCATACCTCAAGGCAGCCGGCACAACTGATTTGCGCGCACTCGAGCCGCACCAGGCGCTTGAGTTTATTGAACGCGTGATTGACGGCTTTGGCGCGCACCTTCGCGCCCGGTTGATCGCACAAACACACATTGATTCAGAAAACGAATCTTCGCGATAGCCTCTCTATATCATTGATTTATATAGCGTTTTTCCTTGGCCGCCGATTGGCGCGCCTGTACAGCTAAACGCAACGCAGAAATCATCAGGAGAAAACAAATGTCCGCACAATTCAACATGTATATTTCTGACGAACACCGTCAAAAGCTTGACGCATTGAGAGATAATCACCCAGAAAAGCCGGATCGTTCAAAGATGGTCCGGATTCTCATAGAGCGTGCCTTCCGGGAAACCATAAAAGCGGGCGCTCGCCATGGCTAAGCTTGGGATTTGGATTTTTTCAACATCATGGCGCGGGCGCAACGCTCAAGCCGCCCATGATTGGGCGCAGGCTGGCTTTCCGGTGTTCCCGTGCCGCTCGGCTGATGCCGGGCAGATCAAGGCCAAGCGCCCGCTAGTTACTGCCTGGGAAACGGTTAAGCCGCGCCCGGCGAGTGCGGTTTATTGTGAATGGCGGCGGTGGCCGGATGCAATACCGGGGATCCATGCCGGGGCGGTGGGATACATTATCCTAGACCTGGATATACCAAAAACATCGCGGGCAACCGGCAAAACGTCGCTGGATGGCCGCGAAACCTGGGCGGCCCTTATCGAGGGGCGCGATGTGCCGCCAATTCCAACGGTGATTACGCCAAGCGGCGGAATGCACCTCTGGTTTCGTATGCCGCGCGGCCTTCGGCTCGGCAATCGCACGGGCCGCTTGGCGGGCTCAGGGATCGATATTCGCGGAATTGGCGGGTACGTCATTGCTCCAGGGGCCGTGCTTCCAGACGGGCGCGAATACAAGCTCGCAGACGGATCGCCGCCGCTTTCAGAGGCTCCCGAGCTGCCGGGATGGCTTGTCGAGATGATCGAAGACAAGCAGGATGAACCGGCACAACAGCTTCACCTTTCCGGCGTGTCGCACGCACAGGCATCCGGCAGCTATGCGTTCACCGCGTTTGACAGGGAAATCGCGGATCTCGCCAGCACAGCGAGGGGAGGGCGCAACCAGGCGCTCAACACCGCGGCGCTGCGGCTCTATGGGCTTGTGCAGCAAGGCCAGCTTGATCGCGGCGCCGTTGATGCCGCGCTGCGCGAGGCCTGCACCAGCAACGGCTATATTAAGGATGATGGGATTGGATCATTCCGCGCCACCTGCAATAGCGCCTGGGGTGGCGCACAGCGCAAGCCCAGGCAGGCGCCAAAGCCGCGCGTGACCGAACGCACCTTCGCCACGCAAGCGGCGTCAGCGGCAGCAATAACGCCAGACGACATAGAAGAGGCTTTGCGTTTTTTCAGGTTCAGGGACGATCCTGTGCCGGCATACCGCACGCCAATCATAAAGCATGTGCTTCCGCGAAACGGGATCGGCCTTATGGGCGGCCAAAGCAGGGCAGGAAAAAGCTTCATTGCTGTTGATCTTGCTACGGCGATTTCATCCGGTCAGGATTGGCTTGGATATAAGGTGAGGACACGGATTGGGGTGGCTTATCTCGCCGCTGAAGGGGGCGGAGCTATCAACCGCCGTCTTGACGCGGCGGCGCAATGGCGCGGAATTAACGAGTTACTGCCGATCACATGGGCAACCAACATCGGCGACCTTCTGGACGATAAAAACCGCGCGGAAGTAATTGCGGACATGAAGCGGGCCAGCGCCATCATGGAGCGCCGTTTCGGCTATCCAATCGGCCTTGTCATTATCGACACGCTTTCTGCGGCATTCGGAATTGAGAACGAAAACGATTCGCGCGAGGCGCGCCGGGTCGCGGATGTGAAGGAGGAAATTGAACGGGAAATGGACGCCTTTGTTTTGACACTCCACCACATCGGCAAAGACCATACACGCGGCCTGCGCGGCTCATCTGGGTTCATGGATAATTACGAGCAGGTATTTAAAATAGTGGCGCACCGCGATGAGGAGACAGACAAGGTGTTAAGCCGGGATATCGCGTTAATAAAGAATAAGGAAGGCGAGGAATTGGACCCTATCGGATTTGAACTAGCCTCCGTTAAGGTCGGCATTGACGAGGACGGTGAAGACATTCTGTCGGCGGCAATCAAGATGGTTGCAGTAGGCGTTGCTGTCGAGCAAAAAAAATCTCGCAGAACGTCGCAAGCGGAAAAAACTTTCCTACAATCCCTCAAATCGGCAATGAAAGAAGCAGCGTTCGATTGCAATATTGGAGATGGTGAGATTGTGCGAGCGGCAGCGGAGAATGCGATAAAGTTCAGGTTCAAAGAATTCTATCCAAACAAGGAGGGCGGGCCTGCTGAAGTGGAGGAGAACCTGCGCAAGCAGTTCGCCAACGGGCGCAGCGCAGCTATAAATTATGGTCTGGCCATGACAGCGAATACCCTGGATGGAATCGTCTACTGGCCTGCGTGATGCGCCGGAAATTAAAATACGATAAAAAAAGGGCGCTCCGGCGCCCTTTTTTATTGCCCGCAACCTTGGAATGGACCGGAATATTCCGGAATATTCCGTTCCATTCCGAATCATTTGAATGGGCTATTTTGCGCACTTTCTGGAAGAGCATTGATATGGATCAAAAACACCGGAATATCCACAGATTTTTTTCATTCCGGCGCCTGTGAAATGTAGAATATTTTTGCGTGAAACACATCAATTTTCGGTCTTAAGGGGAAAATTTTTCCGGGAATGGGTATCGGAAGGAGAATAAACGCCCGGAATGGACGGGGGATAGCTAAAGCGTATCATCCCCCGTCCATTCCGGGCGTTTATTCGTCCTACCTTCCGGCGCGCGAGCGCGCACATTATTAAAGTTTTAACATTTAAGAAAAACACTTGAATTTATTCACAAAAAATTCAATCTGTCAAAAAAGCTATGCGGGGGCGATAAAATGATTGCAAACTTAGAAACTTACATTTTGATCGTGGCGGCTTATGTCGCCATCGCGATGCTGTTGGTGTAGCTGGACAGACGATACCTCAAAAGTCACCCCAACCCCCAGATGGCACCCAGAGACGGTAAGCCTGTAGACGGCCGCCCAGGGCAGCCAGGAGCCCCCCCCTGGGCGGCCAAGATAGAGCGCGCATGTGATCGTGAACTGGCTGCTTTTAACTATTTATAAACAATGATTTCATAAAAAATGGCTTGAGCGCAGTTGCCGCCGCGCCCAAGCCCACAATTAGGCCATAGGAGGGCCGAATTGCATGACCCAAGCTATTTTGATTCCCCCCAAAAACCAAGCCAGCCGCATCCGCACTCCACAGCGGGGCGCGCGCGCCATCCAGGTGAGCATGATCGAAATGCTCGTTAGGCGCCGCCAAGCCTTGTGGATCGATCATGAGCAAACGGAAGGCGCCATTAACGAATTGCACGGCAAAAGCAGTAAAGAGGCGCAGGCACGCATTTATAGGCTTGAGCGCCAAAAGGCTTGCTTTGAAGACGAAAATTACAGCATCGAAAATTTGCTGCTGAATTCGCAGCCTTCCAATATGAGCGAGGCCGTGCACATTCTCGAAACCGTCAAGACGCACATTGAATTTGTTGCCAGCGACGATAATTCCGAAGGCAGGCATTCGCTAAGCGAAAAAGTCATCCGCGCAATCGACAATGCAATTTTCGCGCTGGGCGCCAGTCCCGCGGCCGCCATTGCAGCATAAGCCAGCACATTCGCGGGGATTTCAATATGATAAGGCGCCTAAGCGGCGCCTTTTTCAATTCTGATTTCTTCGATTGTAACGGGGTGATCCGCTATCGCCAGGTTTTCCCAGATCCACAACTGAGCGCGCCGGCGGGCTTGCTGCCGATCTGTGGCGGCGATTTCGAAGGTGTGGCTCGTGCGCGTTGTCACGAGATAGCACCGGCTTGCGATGCTTTGCCCGGCTTCCTTGGCTGTCAGGTGCTCCCAGGCGCGGCGGGCGCGGTCAAATGTCCCTTCGTAACGGACTGCTCCCGTGTTGCTGTCGACGACCTTGGCGTGATCATTGCGAACGTGAATTTCGAATGGCATGGCTTCACCTCAATTACTTTTTTGCGTATTCAACGGCTGTCGCCAGATAATCGCGCAGACGTTTCCAGGTGTTCGCATCGCCAGCGGCGAGGCAATGCAAAACCGTATCTATCGGAATTCCTTCCTGTTCGGCCATATGCGCGACAGTCGCGGCTGTGATGGTGGCTGTTGCTTTGATGGCGGCTTGATGTGTCATATCAAAATCTCCACTAGCTCGTTTAACGTGTTAAACTCGTTATACAGTGCAGCAAGTTAAAGTTGCATAAACGTGGGGACACCCAAGAACAAAATGTTTGACACGTTAAACGAAGCAGTGCAGTGTTGCATTTATGTCAAACATGAAAGATGAGCAGCTTAAGGCCAGAGCTGTCAGGATGAGCGAAGCGCAATGGGAGAAGCTGAACAGGCTTGCCGTTGCAATGGGGCGCATGGCCACGGCATCGGACGCCATGCGGGCGCTTATCGACAGCGCGAGCGATCCTGCCGGCGAGGAAGAGCGGCAGCCAGCGGTCGCGCGCGAGCCGCAGAAACGCAAAAGCCGCGCACTGGGCGCGGCTCTGGAGAAGTGGAAGAGGGCGGGCGCTTAGCGCGCTTTTGTGTTGCCCGTGAAGGCAATTTGGTAGTCATTCCATTCCCAAGCTTGGTGCTTCGTGCTCCAAACAAATCCATCGTCGCCTTTAGGGAGTGGAACACGCTCGAGTATCGTGGGGCCATTGTCTAGCATAGCTATCCAAAGTGATCGTTTGGTTTTCTTGGCAGTCCAGCCAAGGGGCAAATAGAATCCTGCCGGGCCGCGAAGGGCTATCTCATATTTTGTGGTCTTTACCGATCCCATCATGCGCATTTTGCTGTCTCCTGCTTAAAATGAATTGGAATGTAGGCGCTTAGCACGCCTCGCAATACCCAAGCATCCAGGGTTTCGTGTTTCGCTTATCGCTGCGGCGTGTGAACTGCTTGGCGCTCGCTGTGGGCTGGTCGGGGTCGTACTCGTATGGCCCCTGTACGTTGTGAACCTCAACGTAAGCGCCGCCGGCTTCCTGGCTGTGTGAACGCACCGCAAAGCGGCGGGCGTAGCGGACATCAACCGCGTTCACCCAATATTCTCCGTCACCACCATCACCATCAATCACGGTCACGATATAGAGTTGAGCTTTGGCCATCTCGAAATTTCCCGTTGCGCTTGTTTTGTTATACGTGTTATACACGTAAAACGTAAACGGAGAGCTAACGCGGGCGCGCCTTAGAAAATTATTTCCCGGCGAATCGCACCCAAGGAAGGAGTCAAGAAAAATGTTGCGCCTTGCCAAGGTTGCATGTATGACATAGTACAACTGATTCGAAGGGCAATGGAATGCCAGTCAAGGTCAACGTTTACCATCACGAGGGATGGTCCAGGGCTTGCACGGCGGCGCAGACCGCAAGTGTTGCGTCTGATAGCGTGGCGGCTGTGCAGTATCCTTACCTTTCAAGAGAGTGCGTGGAGTGCTCCGGTGTTGAACCTGCGTGTACTGATTCCCAGCGTGCTGGACCTGGCACAATGTTGGCTAGGATCGAAGTGGAAGCTGGCAAATCCGTGCACTTCGAGGTCAACCCGCAAAATCGTAAGGTGTCCGCCGATGCTGGGAGTCCGCGGCTTTCCGGCACGGCTGTAATAAATTTCGGCCCTGGCTGGTCTTTGTCGTTCGCGGAAGCATCGCAGCAGTAAGCTATGGTTACTTCCTTAAACTTGGAATTTAGTGACGGGGGCTGAGATGGTGAGGGGGCGTAAGGCGGAAGCGGCGGCAGAAAAGCCAAAACGCGGGCGGCCCAAAAAGCCCGCGCGCGCGGACATGAAGCCGCTTCCGCCTATTGTCTCGCTGGGCGTTCCGTCCGAAGAGACTTCAGAGCAAGCCGGACAGAAGCCGTTTGGCCGTCCCTCTGAGTACAAACAAGAATATGCGATAGTTGCGTCTGGTATGGCAAGCATGGGCGCAACAGATTTCGAGCTTGCCCAGGCCATTGGAGTGAATACGTCAACTATTTGGTATTGGCGCTCGCGTCACAAAGACTTTTCCGACGCGTTAAAGAAAGGGAAAGAAGAATTTGACGACCGCGTTGAACGCTCGCTTGCGCAACGCGCTGTAGGTTATTCATATCATAGCGAAAAAGTATTCTGTAGTGAGGGCATCGTTACCATCGTTCCGATTGTTGAGCATGTGCCGCCAGACGTTGGCGCGTGCAAGCATTGGCTGGCAAATCGCCGGCCAAAAGAATGGCGGGAGAAGCAGGAAGTGGAGCTTACCGGCTCGGAAGCTTTTCTTGCGATGTGGAAGGCGATTTCGGCGGGCGCGGTGCCGAAGTCTGGCAACTCATAGCCGCGCGCAACTCTGCGGGGAGAATTTGGAATATGAGCAGAAAAGTTAACCCGGACAATCGTTATCAGGGATTGCCGTGCAAGAAGAACCCGGATCACGTTGACGCGGACGGCTCCACCACGCGTTACAAGAAGGGCAAGGCTTGCGTGCACTGCGCCCGTGAGTACGTCAAGGCTTACAACGATAAGCGGCGGGAGGAGAAGCTTGCTCTGGAAGCGAAGGCGGCGGCCAAGCCAAAGCGCACCAGGAAGCCGAAAGACTTCGCCGCGCCGGGGATGAAGGCCGCGGCGTAACGTATGCCGTCAGCGCTCGACAATCTTGAGCCCTGGCAACGCGCCTGGCTGGGTAGCCGCGACGATCCGTATTTGCTTGTTACGGGCGTGCTTGGCTACCTGCCCGCCGGCACCCCAAACCCCGGCGGCCAGCGCCAGCTCGAGGTGTGGCAGGATGAAGCGCTGCGAGCTATCAGGGATGGCCACAAGCGCATTTCAATCCGCAGCGGTCACGGCGTGGGCAAAACCACGTTCCTGGCATGGCTGGTGCTCTGGGCCATTCTCACGCACGATGATTGCAAGGTGCCGGTAACGGCAGCCTCTCAAGATCAACTTCGCGATATCATCTGGCCGGAGATCAAAAAGCAAGCCCGGTATTTGCCGGAAGAACTGCAAGAACAGATTGACTGCCAGGCGGAGCGTATCGTAATCAAAGCGGCTCCTGACGCGTCTTTTGCGGTGCGGCGCACGGCTACCAAAGAAAAGCCGGAAGCGATTGCTGGTTTTCATGCAAGTTTTCTGCTTATTATTGCGGACGAAGCGTCCGGCATACCGGAAGAAGTGTTTGAGACTGGGCAAGGCGCGCTTTCGACGCCCGGAGCAATTTGCGTTCTTACGTCCAACCCAACGCGTAAATCAGGATTTTTCTTCGACACGCACAATAAATTGCGTGATCGCTGGTGGACGCTCCGGGTTAGTTCCGAAGAAGTGCCGCGCGCCCGGGGCCACATCGAAGACGTTATCGCGACTTATGGCAAAAACTCGAACAAGTATCGTGTTCGCGTCAAAGGGGAATTCCCAACCAGCGAAGACGACACTGTAATTCCTCTTGACTTGATTGAAGCTGCCGTAAATCGAGACGTGCAGAAGCTTAATGTGTTGCCGGTTTGGGGTGTTGACGTTGGGCGCTTTGGCGGCGATCCGTCAGCGCTAGCCAAGCGGCAGGGCAATCACCTTCTCGAGCCCGTGCGGGAACGCCTTGGGCTTGACGGCTTCCAGGTGGCTGGCTGGGTGCTCGAGGAATACAACCGCACGCATGAGGATTCGCGGCCGGCCGCGATCATGGTTGATGAAATCGGCGTGGGCGCCAGCGTCGTGGATGCGATGCGCCGTTTCGGGCTGCCGGTGTTTGGCGTCAATGTGAGCGAAACCGCGGCGAACAGCGATCAATACGCGCGCCTGCGCTCGGAGCTTTGGCACGGCAAGGGCCGGGCTTGGTTTGCCGGGCGCAACGTGTGCATCCCGGCTGATTGCGAGCGGCTGATAGCCGAGCTGGCGGCCCCGAAATACGATTTCAACGCTAACGGGCAAGTCGTTGTTGAGAAAAAAGAGGACACCAAGAAAGAGCTGCACCGCTCTCCAAATCAAGCGGATGCGTTCTTAAATACGTTTGCGCGCCCCGACCAAATAAAGAAGGAGCGCCGCAGGTTTGAAAGCTTTACTGGAAGGGGAACCCCATGGGCGGCATAGATGAAAATGAACTTAGCGGCGATTTGCGGGAGCTTGTCAGCCATTGGGAACGTGAGATGACGGCCACAACGCATATTGATGGCCCAATTGACAAAACGGCGAAAGAATTCCTTCACTCGTTATTGTTTAATTACTGCAAAGAAGTGCTTGACAATCAGGCACAGATATGCTCTGCATCGAAACCTGCAAAAAGTAGAGGCGATAGAAGAAAGCCGCTCGCGTAAATATACGGAAAAAATATTATAGAGGATGGCGCGGGGACACTGAGCAATGCTATCGGCGCAGGGCGGGACAGACGGAAGCGGATTTGCAAATTCTGTGCGCACGCCATCCGGGCTTGACGATGCCGCGCTCTTTCAAGTGCTGACTGACTGGTTCGCGCTTGACCGTACCCACAGCCAAGAATGGCGCAAGCAAGCAGCGGAAGATTTCAAATTCGTTGCCCATGAGCAATGGAGCGAAGAAGACCGGCGCATTCTGGAGGCTCAAGGGCGGCCAGTGATTACGTTCAATCGCACGCTGCCAATGCTTAAAAGCGTCGCTGGTATCGAAATAAACAGCAGACACGAGACGGCATTCGTTCCGCGCATCGCTGAGGACGGCGAGCAAGTAGCCGCGAACGAGACGCTTTCCGCTGCATCAAAGTGGATGGATGACAATTGCGATGCCGAGGACGAACAAAGCGAGTCTTTCCAGGATTGCCTGATTTGCGGCATCGGCTGCACCGAGTCCCGGATTGCATTCGATGAAGATTGGATGGGGCTCTATGTGCAGGATCGCGTTTACCCATTAGAGATGTACTGGGATCGCGACGCGCGCAAAAAGAACTTGGTTGATTCGCGGCGCTTCTTCCGCTTGCGCAAGATGACTTTGGGGCAAGCACGCGATTTCATCGAGGGGCTTGGCGTCCAAGGTGCCGCCGATGAAGATTTAAACGCGGACTGGGCAAGCGGAAGCGATACCAGCACGCAAGGGCCGCGCCCGGTTGAGGTGAGGCGCGACAGAGAAGAGAACGCGGCCCCATTCGATCCGCGCGCAACCGTATACCTCGTGCACGCGCAATGGGTTGAGACGCAAGCCTACTTCAAAATGGCTGATCCTGAGACAGGCGGGCTTGTTGACATTGAGGCCAGCCGGCACGAGGCACTGCAAGCCGCGGCAAAGGCCGCAGGGCTGCCGGGACTTCGCAGCGTGCCGATACAGCGGAAGGTTTGGAAAGAAGCCTTCCTGGGCTCCCGCGTGCTGCTGGTGAAAGATTGCGCAAACCGGGCCGGGCCGACGTTTCATTTCATTACCGGCGACCGCAACAGCGAAAAGGGGCTTTGGTTTGGGATCGTCGCCAGCCTGCGCGATCCGCAGATGTGGGCGAATAAGTGGCTAAGCCAAACCCTGCACATCCTTAACTCCACCGCAAAGGGCGGCATCCTGGCGGAATCCGACGCGTTCCCGGACATTCGCGAGGCGCAAGAGACATACGCCAGGCCGGATCACATCACCGAGGTGGCGCCGAAAGCAATTTCTCAAAACAAAATCATGCCAAAGCCTGGCGGCGGCTTCACCGCTGGATACCAGCAAATGCTTGAGTTCGCGATTTCGTCAATCCGCGACACGACCGGGCTGAACATGGAGCTTCTTGGGCTCCGCGACGCCGAACAGCCCGGCATTCTCGAGGCCCAGCGCAAGCAAGCGGCGATGACGATCCTGGCAACCACGTTCGACAGCCTGCGCAGGTTCCGCAAACTTGTTGGGCGGTGCAAGCTTAGCTTTATTCAGGATTATTTCAGCAATGGCCGTTTGATCCGCATCAAAGGGGCCGATGGCGTCATGAAGGGGATGCGCCTGCTCAAGGATAAGACGGCGGGCGAGTACGAAATTGTCGTGGAAGATGCCCCGACAAGCCCGACGCAAAAAGAGCAGACTTTTGCAGCCATACAGCAGCTCATGCCGCTGTTTGCGCCGTTTATTCAGCAAAACCCTGAGCTGGCGCTGATTATATTGGAATACAGCCCGCTGCCGTCTCAAATTCTTGAGCGTATGCGGCAACTGGTGCAGCAATCGCAGCAATCTCCACAAGCGATGATTGCCCAGCAAAGCGCGATGCTGGCGCCGGAAAAAACAAAAGCCGAAATCAACGAAAAGAATGCCAGGGCCGCCCATGCCGCGGCGCAGGCGGAGCAATTGCACTCTGGTACGGCGTTGGAGTTGATCCGGAACGCGGGGGCGCTGTCCGGACCAGTTGCCGCCCTGCCCGGTCCAGAGGCTGGACCAGATGGGCAGCGGCAAGCTTTCTAAGACAGCGGGGGACAACATGAGCGACGAAGATTTTACAGCCGGTGAACGTGCGTTTTTTGAAAGCCGCGGGGCCAATACGGAAGGGCTCGAGGGCGGGGCGGGCGATGGCCAAGGCGGTGGCGCCGGAGACGGTGCCCAGCCCGGTCAAGCGCCAGCCCTGGGCGGCCAAGACGGTGAAGCGGGTGCCGGTCAGGGGGCAGACCAGCAGCGCGAGCGGCAGGACCAGCAAGCGGGGCAGCAGCAGGACCAGGATGGCGCGCCAAAACATGTTCCGGTTAATGTATTTGTTGAGGAAAGGACCAAAAGAAAGGCGGTAGAAAAGCAGCTTGCGGACCTAACGGCAAAGCAGGTCCGGGCGGAAGAACGGCTCGCCACGATTAACGAGCTGCTGGCGCCACAGCAGAAACAGCAGAAAGACCAGCAAGAGGAATGGATTGACCCGGAGACGGATATCTTTGGGGCATTCAAGCAGCTCATGGGGCGCTATCAGGGGCTCGAAAAGCAGCTCAATGAGGGAACACAGCGTTTCGAGGCGCAGACCGAGGCGCAGCGTATCGAGGGCGCCTATCGCGGCGACGCGCAGCGGTTCATGGCGCAAGAGCCAGCCTTTGCCGATGCCTACCGGCATCTAGTCGGGGTGCGGGCGCAGGAGCTTGAGCTGTTGGGCGTCACCGATCAAGCGGAGCGGCAGCGCATCATCGCGCAAGAGGAAATGCAAATAGCGGCGGCGGCGATGAAGGGCAACCGTTCGCCGGCCGCGACTATTTTCGAGCTTGCGAAGACGCGCGGATTCGTTCCGCAACAAAAGCAAGCTCAAAATGGCGAAGCACAAAATAAGCTTGATGATTTGGAAAAAGCGCGTGGCGCGACTCCAAGTCTTTCTGGCGTAGGCTCAAGCGGTAGTTCGGCGTTGACACTCGCGCAAATCGCTGATATGCCGGATGAAGAGTTCGAAGCATATGTCGGCAAATTAAAACCTTCCGAGCGCTCAAAGCTACTCGGTGGTTAGCTAGCAGCCACAAGATTGGCTTGAAGGTTTAGTTGCTGGTATTGTTTTGTGCGTGCTCGTTCGTACCGGAGATATACGGTATGTTTCGGCTGGCCACCGATAAAAGGCCCACCTTTCATCCTGTGGTGCATATCAGGTTGTTTCGCAAGCGCGGCGACATAGCGCGGAAAATCTAGCGATCAACCAGGATAGCAGCTATGGGCTACAACACTTTTGGCGTCAACGACGCCATGGCCGTCAAGCTTTGGAGCAAAGACCTAGCCAGGGCTGAGCGGGAAGCTACGGCAATTGCGCCGCTGATTGGCACCGGCGCAAACAACATCATTCAACGCAAAATGGGATTGAGCAAGGGCAAGGGCGACCAAATGACGGTTGGCCTGCGCGCCCGCCTGCAAGGTCAAGGTATCAGCTCAACCATGACAGCCGAAGGCAACGGCGAACAGCTCGCAATCTACTCGTTTCCGTTCGTTATCAACGAGCTTGGGCATGTCGTCGGCGTTCCAAGCGAAAACACCATCGACGCACAGCGCGTGCCGTTCGAGCTGCGCGAGGAAGCGCGCGACGGCCTCTCGGAATGGTTCTCTGACCGCAAGTCGGTCACCTTTTTCAACCATGTGTGCGGCAACACGGCGGCGACCGATCTGCGCTATACCGGCAACAACGCGGTTACGGCGCCGTCCTCAAACCGGCGTGTGTTCGGCGGCGCGGCAGGAGTTGTGACGGCGGACGAAGGGCTGACAAGCTCGCATCCGTTCACGCTGGACTTGATCGACCGCGCCAAGACGATGGCCAAGATCGGCGATCCTGTGCAGCGTGTCAGGCCGCTTAAGATAGGCGGGCTGGACAAGTATGTGGTTTACCTGCACACGAAGCAGGTCCAGCAGATGCGCACGGACACCACCACCGGGCAGTGGCTCGACATCACCAAGTTTGCCTTTTCCGGTGTCGATACCAAAAACAATCCCATCTACAGCGGCGCGCTTGGCGAATATAACGGGTGCATCCTTCGCGAGTCCGCGGACGTTACAACCGGCTGCAACAGCTCGAGCCCAACGGCTGCGATTACGACCGTGCGCCGCGCCGTGCTGCTGGGCGCTCAGGCTGCCGTCATCGGCTATGGGCAAAAGGGCTCGCCCTCCAGGTATCGTTGGAACGAAGAGCTGCTTGACCATAAGCGCAAGCTCGAGGTTTCGGCCTGGAGCATCTTCGGCATGAAGAAGGCCGTTTGGAATGGGCAGGACTTCGGCACCGTCACGATCTCGACTTACGCCGATTAAGAACGCCAGCCGGGCGCTAGCCCGGCTTCACCAACGCGAATTCAACGAGGGTTCACATGGGTACTAATTCGGTTACTCCCGGCTCGGCTCCGCGGCAACATCCGAAGGAGCTGGTGCACTACCTGCGCAAGACGGTCAATTTTGACGACGCGGGCATTTCCGATGGCATCCCGTTCGCGAATATGCTGCCGGAGAACGCACAAATCCTGCGCACAACCGTCAACATCCTTACCGCGTTCAACGCCGGAACCACGAACGTTCTCACGGTTGGCACTGACGCCAGCAGGCTCAACATCGTCGCAGCGGCGGACGTGAACGAGGCCGCGACCGGCGTCACCTCGGTTGCAACTGGCGCGGCTCTGGATCTGAGCGGCGGCGCTGCAATGCCGTATGTCAAGTACGCGCAGACCGGCACCGCGGCGACGGCCGGCAAGGCGTGCATTGTCATCGAGTACGTGCCCGACAACGATCAATAAGGCTCCGCTCCCCCGCGATGCCGGGCGCCGGGCTTCCCCCTGGCGCCCGGCGTTTAAGGTTTGAACATGGCATCCAAGACGCTTGCATTGATGAAGGCGCGCATAGCCGATGAAATCGGGCGCGACGATTTGGGTAGCCAAATCGAATATGCAATCATGGATGCAATAGACGTGTATAGTGTTGATAGGTTTTTCTTTAACGAAACAAGAGACATTGTTTTTGACTTGACACAAGGCGTTGACTTGTATGGAAAAGATGACTACGCCGGTATCGCGGATATTTTGAAGATTGATTATCTATACTTTTATTACGGCGGTTGCCCGTATAGGGGGCGGCCCCGCGATCCGGACTGGATGGAGGCGGCCTATTCTTCCCCGGTCACGCAAGGGGTTCCAAGCGATTATTGCTGGTACGGGCAAAAGTTGAGGCTTTACCCCGCGCCTCCCGATAGCGGGTACTCTGTCCGCGTCGGCTGCGTTTACATCGTCGCCGCGCCGTCCAGTGACGAAGAAATGGACAATCCCTGGATGAATGAGGCGGAAATGCTCATTCGCGCCAGGGCGAAATTCGAGCTGGCAACGCACGTAACATACGACGCCGATATGGCGGCAGCCATGGGCGGCGGAATGCTGGACGCAAACGGGCAGCCGTCAGGCGGCTGCATCGGCAGCGCGCTCAGCAATCTGAATAGGCGCACGGCCAAAATCACACGCGTAGGGAGCGGCGTGGTTGTGCCGATGGCGTTCTAATGGGAACATTAATTCCATTTGGCGAGTATAGGCCGGACTGTTCCGATCTAAACGCAGCGCATACGAATGAATTGTTGAATGTTTTGCCGCAAGGCGACGGTTACGGCCCGTTCCCGTCATTGTCTGTTTATTTGGAAGCGCTTCCAGACGTGTGCCGGGGCTACTTTTTTGCATTTACGCAACAGGCAAGCGTGCTTGTGTTCGCGGCCACCGCGACGGATTTGTATATTCTAAACAACACAACCTTGCAATGGTCCAAAATCTCAAAGGGCGGCACTTCGTATTCAACGATTGCGGCGAACGAGATTTGGCAATTCGAGCAGTACAATAATTACGTTATAGCTGTACACTCTGGCGTAAACCCGCAATACTTTAACGTTTCCACTTCGACGGAATTCGGCGACTTGCCGGGAAATCCGCCCAGGGCTTCGTACATTTGGGTTACGAATACTTTTGTCGTGCTTGGCGGGCTGGCTGATTATCCATTCAGGGTGCAATGGAGCGGTTTGGGCGATCCAACGCAATGGACGCCGGGGGTGAATTCATCCGGCCTTCAAGACCTTGCCGATGGCGGAACGGTTCGCGGCGGCATTGGCGGGGATTTTTCATATATATTTCAAGACTTGGCCATACGCGCCATGGTGTATGCGCCGGGCTCAGATATTATATTTGATATCTCGAGAATATCAAAGGGGCTTGGATTGCTTGCCCCCTACAGTATAATTGCAGACAGTTCGAATATATACTTTTATTCTAATAAGGGTTTCATGCGTATGTCATCGGGCGAAATGGCTCCAATTGGAGCGGAAAGAGTAGATAGAACCTTTAGGGAAAATTACGACGCAACCGCGCCAAATCTCATGCAGGGCGTCAGCGTATCAGACGCAAGTATTCTGATGTGGACATGCAAAACAAACCAAAACAGCAATGCGTGTTTTGATTTTGTGCTAGTTTATCATGTCGTCCTTGATAGATGGACGCTCGTGAACTTCGAAGGTCAAATGATTGCGTCGGTCGCACAGCCAGGTATTACTTTAGACGCATTGGACGATGTTGCTCCGTCAAACTCAATCGACGCCATGGAAGTGTCGCTTGACGTGTTCATTGATGGCATTCTGCCCAAATTGTCGGCGTTCGACACCTCCAATCAGCTTTGCTTTTTTAATGGCGAAAGCCTCGAAGCGACCCTGCAAACTAGCGAGCAGAGTGACATTGCGGGCAGGATGTTTGTGCAGGGGTTCTATCCGCGCACCGACGCCGCCACCGTGTATGGCAGCATCGCCAGGCGTGAAAATCTAAACGCGGCGCCGGGCTACACCGCGGAGCAGCAAATGAACGCGCGCGGATTTGTTCCCGCTCGCGCCAATACGCGGCACGCCAGGGGGCGCATTCGCATTCCGGCCGGCACGGGCTGGACCTTCGCGCAGGGAATTGACCCTCTTTTGGTCAAGAGGGGCAAACGATGATTACCCCAGCGCTCACCGAGACAAGGCTGTTACCGGTAATTCGCGCAGTGCGTGAATTGGCGGCGGGGCGCTCGAATGCGACCGGCTCATTCGATCTTGCGGCGAGCCCGGCTGTGATCACAACGGTGACGGCGCCGAATTGCGGTGAGGGAACGGTTCCGGCAATCAGCGCGGCGAATGCTGCTGCCGCGGCGGAGCTGGCCAGCGGCAATTGCTTTGTCTCTGCTGTCCGGCGCGCTGAATTTGATGTGTCGCACTCGGCATCCGCATCAACCAGGAGCTTCCGTTATGCGCTCCAGGGCTGAAATCTCGATGATACCGCATCCGCTCATTCCCCGGCTTTGGCCGCAACTGGCGCCCTATGTCGAGCGTGGCGCCGTGGCGGCTGGAATGACGGCAGGTGAGGCGCTGAACATGGTTGCGCAGGGGCGCGCCGAAATGTGGTTGCTGGCCATGGCCGGCAGGGTTGTTGGCGCTTTTCTGACGGTCCTGGATGCGTCCGAGGCCGGGCGGCGCTTTGTCGGCGTGGTGGCGCTGGCTGGTGATGGCGCCCGGGCCTGGGCGCGCCTGGCGCGCGACACGGTGATTGACTATGGCCGGGCGCACGGCTGCGAGGCGGCGCGTTTTCATGGAAGGCGCGCCTGGCTGCGCTTCTTTCCCGATTTTCAGCAAATTGGCGAGCGCCACGGTGTTGGGCTCTACGAAAGGGCGATCTAATGAGTTTCGGCTTCGGTAATAGCGAAAAAAGAACAGACACAACCAGGGACACAACAACCGATCCGTGGGCGCCAACCGTTCCATTGCTTAAAGACCTTCTCGGAAAGTTGCAGGGCGCGGACACTTCCGTGTCTCCAGCAATGACCGGCGCATTCGATAAGCTGAAAGCCAATGCAAGCGCAGGAAATCCTTACGCTGGTTCCACGGCGGCGCTCGCAAAAGACCTCTATGCAACGCCCAGCCAGCTCGCGCTGTCGAGCGGCGCTTATGGCATGTTGCAAGACCGGCTTTCTGGCATCGCCGGTCAAGACAACGACCCCATGAAAACGCCAGGCATCGCCGGAATGCTTAACACCCTCAATGGCGATATAACTAAGAATATAAGCGGTCAATTTGCGGCGGCGGGAAGATCCGGCTCCCCAGCTCATGCGCAGGCGCTCGCTCGCGGGCTGGCGCAAGGCGAAGGCGGGCTATTGCTCGATCAATATAACAAAAATGTAGGCGCGCAGACGGGGGCCGCCCAGGTGTTGCAATCGGCTGGCGAATCCACCGCGGCAACCAACGCCGGCCTGCAAGCCAAAAACGCGGCCCTGCGTATGCTGGGGATCGACGCGGGCAACACCGCATTGCAGCAGCAAGATTATTCGCCGTTGCGAATGCTCGAAATCGGGCAGCAAGAACAAGGGCTCCCGTTCCAAAATCTTGGACTGCTGGCGAAGCTTCTCATTCCGCTTGCCGGCATCGGCGGCCAGTCAAAAACGCAAGGCACGGACAAAACGGAAACGGACGGCTGGAAATTCTCGTTGCCGCTGATTGGGTGAGGTGCAGCCATGGCATTGCTTGACAATACAATCGGTCTCGATCCGCTGGACTGGCAACGCATTGCCAAAAACCATGCGGCGATTATGGCCGCTCGTAAATCCCAAGCGCCGGCGCCGCAAGATGGCGCGGGGCAAAGCCAATCCAATCCGGGAGAGTCACCAGAATGGCCAGTTCTGCCGGGCGGCGCTCAGCCTCAATCAAGTGGCGGGGTAACTGGCGCGATTATCAACGGGCTGAATTCGCCGGCCGTCAAAGGGTTCTTTCACGATATCTGGTACGGGGACGCAAGCCAGCAGCCAGGCCAAAACGCGCAACAGGTGGCCGCACAAGCTCCGGAGCAATCCGCCTCGAGATATCCAGCAGCGGCGCAGGCCATGGTGCAGCAAGCGGTAAAAGAAGCGGCGCCAGCGCTCGGCGAGCTTCCTACACGCCAAGTGCAAGACGCTGGCGTGCCGGGGGCGCCATACACGGCGCCAGAACAGCCGCCTGCAAGCGGTGCGGCGCCGGAACCAGCCCAGGCTGTGCCAGCCTCTAATGGCGCGCCTCTTTCGCTTGGCGGCCCGCTTGGCGAGCCGTTTGGAATGGGGGGCACTACCGCGGCGCAGGCTTCTGCAAACGAGCCGCCAAGCGTTTCTCTGGCCGGCCGCCTGAAAGGCTTAGGCGGTGCGCTGGGGGCGATTGGCGAATTTGCGGAGCCGACGCCGAACCTCACGGCCAAGGTACTCACTGCGAGGGGGATGGAACCGGATATGGCGCTGGCGGTAGCGCAAAGTCCGCAGCTTGCCCGGGCGCTGCTGCCGAAAATGTTTGCGCCCGCGCAATTCACGACCGTTGGCCACGATCAATTCGGCAACGGCATCATGGGGTTTGTCGATCCCTACAGACGCACTGCGGAGCCTGTCAATTTAGGCGGCGCTCAGCCGGGTGCGTCTGGAGGCGTACAGGACGTTACCCAGCTAATGCGCACGATGCAATCCGGCCTTACCGGGCAGCAACTTACTGAAAAACTTGACCCGACAACGCGCGCAGAAGTGCAGGCGCTTTTAGAGGGGCGCACGCCATTAACAAACCCGCAACGCGCAGGCCCGCGCTACCAAATGTTATTCGCTTTGGCGCACCAAGTCGATCCGAAGTTTGACGCGACAGTATACAAGATGCGTCAAGACTTGCGCAAAAATCTGGAGGGATACGGCAAGGGCGGTCAGGAAGCAACTGCGGCGAATACTGCGATAGAGCATCTATCCGAACTCAGCGAAGCCGCAGAAAAGCTTGAAAATGTTGGCGGTGCATGGATACTTAACAAGCCAGTCAATGAAGTAGTTGGTGCATTTAGGTGGCTAACAGCAGATAAGCGCCCCAACAGTTTCAACGCTTTGCGCGATCTGGCGGTAAAGGAAATCGACAAATTTTACACCGGCACGGGCGGCGCGGCGGCGGAGCGCCAAGAAATGGTTGAACAGATACAATCAACAAGCTCGCCGCAGCAGCTCCACAGCGTAATTGCGACAATGGCTCGCGCCATGGGGGGAAAGGTGCAGGAACTCGAGCGGCGCTGGGTGCACGGCATGGGGCCGGCAGTGGCGCCGCTTGAAGTATTGAGCCGGGAGAGCCGCGAAAAAATTGCAAGATTGGAGGCGCTTGCGTCGGGAGGGCAGCACGGCGCGCCTGGGCAGCAAACGGCGGCGATCACCGCGACGGGGCCAAATGGTCAAAAAATCGTTCTGCGCAATGGACAATGGGAGCCCATGCAATGAATGTTCCCGCGCTTCCAGAAGGTTACACACTCGATCAACCGTCAGGTGGAAGCGCCGGTATTCCGCCGCTTCCACCTGGCTTCACGCTCGACACGCCGCAATCATTTAGGGCCCCCGAAGGCGTGGACCTTGGTTCCATGGACCAAGGCCAGCTCAAGCAATGGCTTTCCAGCGTTCCTGAGCCGCAGCGCGACGCCGCCCGCAATGCCTGGGCTGACGCCGTAATCGCGAAACAGCGCGCCGGCGGCGGAACGGGACAGCGCATCGCCGACGCGGCTAACAGGTTCACGCGCTATCTTCCTGGCGGCTCGTTCGCCGATGAACTGGGGGCAAGCGTTTCGTCCGCAATGGGTTCTGACTATGACGCGGCGCTGGCGCTCAACCGGGCCCGTGATCGCGCGATTGACGCTGCTGGCGGAGAAACTGAAAAACTGTTTACAATTCCGGGGGTGAATGTCGATGTGCACACCTCCGGGCTCGAGAAGGCGGCGGGCGCGCTTGCTGGCGGTGCCTTGCTGCCAGGGGCGCAGTTGATGAAGGGGGCCGGGTTTGTCCCCTCAGCCGTAAACACAGCGGCCACGGCGGCTGGATACGGCGCTGTGCACGGTCTCGGCGAAGGCGAGGGCGTGGGAGATAGGCTTGGCCGCGCCGCGACGGAAGCGGCAATAGGGGGTGCGGCGGGCGGAGCCCTGGGCGGCGCAGTTGGCAAAGCGGTTGAACATTTCAGCCCCGCTGCCGCTCGAAACGCTGCGCAAACACCGCGCGGGCAAGTCATTGAAGCGGCGGACAAGCTGGGGATGCAGCTTCCTGATTTTCTGGCGAGCGACAGCAAGACCGTTCACAGTGCGGCCAGCATCGCCGCGTCGCATCCGCTTACGGGCGGCATTGTGCGCGATGCTGCGCAGCAAGCCGCTGACGATTTGGGCGCGGCGTCCCGCAAAATCGCAAACGAGTACAGTTCAGCAGGCACCGGCAGCGCGACGAACGCCATAGACTCGGCAGCGGCAGCAGAAGGGGCTGGCGCCGACTTCGCCAGTTCGCTGCGCGAGTGGATGGGGCCGAAGAGCCGGGCGGCGCTCAACACTCTGTATTCCAGGGTTGAGCAGCAATTGCCGCAAGACGCGCGCTCCCAGTTGCCGAACACAGCGTTTGCGTTGCAGCAAATAATGGATAGATCGAACGAGGCCACAACGCCGCTTGGCGAGCAAGTATTCAGGATAATTGGAGAGGCCGCAACCAATCCGAAGGGCTTAACTTACGATGGTATCAAGTCGTTGCGCACATACGTTCGCAACTTAGAGAATGGCCACTTGCTTCCAGAGGCGCAAACCCTTGGGCAAGAGCTTAAATCTATCAAAGAGGGGCTTACACAAGACCTTCAATTACACATAGATACTCACGGCGGTTTACCCGCAAAGCAGGCATTCGACACGGCAAACCGCGCGGCGGCGATAACCGATGCCGAGCGCAAGAGCATGGCCAAGATCGTTGGAAACGAGAAAGAGTTTTCAGCCAGCGCCGCTTCTCCGCACCAGGTCATAAACCGCATTATCGGGCTTATGGGCACGGGCTCAAAGGCAAACGAGCAGCGGCTAATAACGGCCATGCAGAAAGCTTCGCCGGAAGCCCGCAACGAAGTGGCGGCGGCAATCATCCGGCGCATGGGCGAAGGGCCGTCCAGCAACCTCGGAACTCCAGGGATGACCATGAATTGGTCGCCCGCGCGCGCCCGCACCTTTTGGGGGAAATTCTCTGAAAATGGCAAGAACGCCGTTTTCGGATCGCGCGGCTCACCGCTGCGCGAGTCCTGGGAAAATATCATGAAGATCGCGGAGAAGTTCAACGATATCAGCAAATTTCAAAATCCAAGCGGAACAGCGCACGCCGCCACAGGCCTCTTTCTAGGAGGCGAGCTTGTAACAGCCGGCCCAGTTGGGCCGCTCATTCAAATTGCGCTCTCGGCTGCCGGCGCAAAGTTCCTTTCGCGGCCCGCCACCGCAAAGGCGATTGGCTGGTATGGACGCGCTATCCACGATGCAGCCACAAATAAGGGCACAAGGGCGGCAGCTCGAGCTGCAACGATGAACCTTGCCCGCATGATCGCCGATGCTACCGGCCAAGACGAATTGGAAGTGCGGCAGCGCCTGGCGCAGAGCGCGGAGGTGTGAGCATGGCCAACGATCTTTGGGCGCCGGCATACGATTTTATTAAGCAAAAAGAAGGTTTCGCGCCGGTCGCGAAATGGGATTACCAGCAGTATTCTGGCGGCTACGGATCGCGTGCCAAGCCAGGAGAGGTATTTGATCGCAATAAAGCTGACGCATACCTGCGCCGCGATATGGCGCCGGTAACTAGCTTTCTTGATAAGAATGTCACCGTTCCGCTTACTGACAATCAGCGCGCCGCACTTGTGTCGTTTGGGTATAATTTGGGCACGGGCAAAGGCGGTTTGTCGGATCTTATACCGAGTATCAACGCCAGCAATTGGCAGGCGGTTGCCAATCAGATGCAGCGCTACAACCACGCTGGCGGCGCGGTGAATGATGCGCTGACTGCGCGGCGGCGCGAAGAAGGCAACCTGGTGCTGAATGCGCAGGAGATGCCGCCCATGGGGGGTGTCCCCGCCGCCCCGGCATCACCTCAAAGCGTTGCGGCTGCCGGGCCTGGGGTGCCGGAAGCGCCTCAGAGCGAATCGCCTCCCGCCACCTCCGCGCAGCCCCTTTCCTTGGCCGGCCTGCTCACGGGCGGGCAACAGGCCGCCTTGGGCGGCACCGGGGCGGCGGTTGGGCCGCAAGGATTGCAACTGCCGGGCGGGTTGACGTTCGGGGCGGGCACGGTGCGCGCCCCCCTGGGCGGCCAGCAGCAAGCCGATGCCGCGCCAGAACAGCAACCGCTCTCAATGGCGGGCGTGCAAACGCGGCGCGCCGCCTTCAATCCGCAAACGCTTTCACAGCAACTGCAATTAATCGGGCTTCGGGGGATCGTATGACCGTATTTCTTTGGGACAAATCCAACCCTTCCAACAATGATGCCGCCGACTCAACGATTGATTGGCGCGAAGGAATGCGCCCGAGCGCGGTGAACGACAGCGCCCGCGCCATGATGACCGCGCTGGCAAAATGGCGCGACGATATCGCGGGTATGCTTTCGGGCGGCGGTTCGGCGTCGGCCTTCACTGTCTCCACAAACCAGAACACCAGCGGCACGCTGTACGATGGTTTTCGTGTGAGTTTTAAAGTGCCCGCGGCGAATACGGGCGCCGTAACGCTTTCCGTGGATGGCTCCACGGCAAAGCCGCTCCGGATCGCTCCTAGCGTCGAGTGTCCGCCAGCGCTTTTCAACGCCGGCGGCGTTTACGCGGCTGTCTATGTCGCCGCAACGCAAGAGTGGCTGCTTGAAGGGATCTCCAATCCCGCTGGGACAGTTCCAACCGGCGTGGTTGAAGATTACATGTTTGCCTCCGCGCCATCGGGATGGATCATGCACGCGGAGGGGGGCACCATTGGTAATGGGGCGTCGGCTGCAACGGTGCGGGCGAATGCCGACACCTGGAATTTGTTCAACGGGCTTTGGACTACATTCCCAAGCCTTACCGTGTCGCCGGGCGGGCGCGGCGCCAGCGCGGCGGCGGACTTTGCGGCAAACAAGGTTATCACGCTTCCAGGCATCGCGGGCCGTGCGCTCGTAGCTCCCGATTTGAGCGGGGCGGTGCTTGGCAGTGTAAAGACCCTTGGCAGCTCGTTCGGCGCACCAACGCACGCACTTACAGAAGCACAGAATGGTCCGCATACGCACGTGGACAGCGGGCATCAGCATCAAGAAGAAAGCTGGTGGGCATCTGGTGGATATGTCTATAGCACTGCCGGTGCAGGCACCATGGGTGTGCACTCACAAATGACTGCAACCGGATACGCAAATATTCAACCAAGCGGCAGTGGCTCGCCTCATAATAATTTGCAGCCAACGTTTGTTGTGAGCAAAATAATAAAGCTGTAAAATCGAATACAGTTGCACTTTTTGCTGGTGTTTGTCAACGGTTTCTGCTATCGGCTGAGTTGAGGTTAATATCTCAAATACATGCGGGGTATATATGGCAGCCGGAAATTTTGAAAAATGTCTGGCCCAAACTCTTAAATGGGAGGGCGGATATTCCAACCATCCCGACGATCCTGGCGGGCCAACCATGCGCGGCGTCATTCAGCGCGAATACGACGCTTGGCGCGGAAAACATGGGAAGCGGGCGCGTCCAGTGCATCAAATCGAGGAGAACGAGCTTCGGGAGATTTACCGCAGCGAGTACTGGGATGCGATGGGGTGCGACCAGCTTCCGGCCGGCATGGATCTCTGTGTGTTCGACGCCGCGGTGAATAGCGGCGCGGGCCGGGCAAGGGGATGGCTGGCGCAGGAGACGGACATTGACGATTTCTGCAACGCACGCATGGCTTTCCTGCGGCGTCTTGGCCGCCTCTGGCGAGTGTTCGGGACCGGCTGGACGCGGCGCGTTGCCGATATCCGCAACAAGGCGCACCTGATGGCGGGGCGTGACGTCACGGTGCAGCCCGAGCCTCTCACCCTTCATGCCGGTATGCGCTGCGCGGCGGTGCGCGTTCTCCAATCCAGGCTGCGGGCGCTCGGCTATCCGTGCGGCGGCGTGGACGGCATCTTCGGCGAGCAGACTTACCGGGCTGTGGTGCTGTTCCAGCACGATAACGAGCTCGAAGGCGAAACGGGCATCTGGCTTCCGGCTTATGACGCCGCGCTGGAGTCTGCCAAACCGATGCTCTCGCGGCGCACCAACGCTACGCAGGGCGATTTGGACGCGGCGGGCGACCAGCCTGTGCGGAACCTGAACCTGCTTCAACGCATCCTTGCTTGGATATTCGGCGCCAGCGCCGCCGCGCAAACGTTGCAGGGTTCAAGCGTGCTCGACAGCGTGAACGGTCTTAGGTCCATCCTGGAGCCCGTGCAGAGTCTTATGGGCTGGCTGGGCGGCAATGTCTGGCTGATTGTTGCCGTGGCTTGCGTGGCGTTAATCGCGCTTGTGCGCGTCATGCGGAACGATCACCTCGAGGCGTACCGCAACTTTGGCTACCAGGGGCCGGACGCGGCCGGAAAAGGGGGCGCGCTATGCTAGCGGTGCTTGGATCAATCGGCACCTGGGCCGCCGGCCGCCTGGCGGCGTGGGGGCTTGGCAGGCTCACTTCGCTGGCGTTCATTGGGCCGCTCGCCCCTATCATCACCGCCATTGCCAAGGCCATCGGCGCGACGATCACGGCGGTTTTCGAGATCATCGTGGCCCTGTCGAAATCGCCGGAGGGGCGGGTAGTTCTCGCGATTGCCGCGCTCGGCATCGGCTTTCTGGTGATGCGTCACCATTACATCGAGGAAGGCAAGGCCTGGGCCACGGCACATCCAAAAATCATCACGAAGGTGGTGACGAAAGAGGTTCCCGTGCCGGCCAAATGTCAGGCTCGCAAACGGCGCTGGAGAGGGTGAGCCATGACCGCGCTAAACGGAGCTTTCCAGGGGAGGCCGCAGGAAATTCACGCGCCTTCTTCCGCCTTTGATGTGACGCGTGGTTATGTGCCGCTCTTGGTGGTGTGCGGGATCGTTCTGGCCTCCGTTACCGTTACGTGGACAGTCAGCAGCTACGTGCAGGATTTGAGGGCGGAGCGGTCGGCGGTGCTGGCGCGGCTGGACAAGATCGAAGAGAAGCTTGACCGTGTGATATCCAAGAGCCTTCCCGCTCATTATGGACCAAGGCGCAGGCGTCCGCGGCGCTGAGCGGCGGTCATTACCGCCAAACCACCAATCACATCCGCATTTCATGGCTACGCCAACGAAGGGTCAGTGTCCGGCTGTTTTGTGCGTCTACAGCCAAACCCAGGTTTGTTCTGCCGCGGGTCGTGAACAGACATGCCAGTTCTCTCGCGATTCCGGACACGCAGAGGTGGCTTTGGGATTCAAATGCGGTCTTTTCAGAACATGCCAATCCCGCCCTTACCCCAAAACCGATGTTCGCAATCTCACTAACAAGGAGCGCTACTGGTGGTAGGGGTGATAGTAAGGTTGTTACAGTGCTGTTACACAACTTCTGAGTAGCAAGCCGACTATAGATTATGACTAGCCAGCAGACTTCGGTGGACTTCAGAGGATCAGAAATGAGCAATGCGACCAATAGGTGGGGCATAGAGTTAAGCGGTCAGGAAGAAGACCAGAAGGCGTGGCGCCTGTTGCTAAAACCGCCTTTCGATCCCTTCGTCGAAGAGGTCAAGGATGAACGGGGCAACTATTTAGCCCTGCGTTCATCCGCGTTCGATGGGATTGCGACCTCACAAGAGGTCCATCAGGCGGCCAAGCAGTTATTCAGCACCTTAAATGTTGCGATGTCAAAGAACGCAGACACCGATCCTGTCGCCAATGGGGCGGTTGTGGAGTTCATCCCCAACAGCCAGCCTCGCAGACACCATTTTCTGGAGGCGGAGTGCGGCGAGTTCCGCCTGCGCGGCGGGATTGCCTCGTTGGAATTGAGAGACTCGCAAGGCAAGGTGATCGAGCCGCCACCTTTACCATCGCGAACTCAGCAGTGGATGCGTGCGGCAGGTTTGGAGCCAGCAATCGGCAGCGCACTGCGCTATCTACAGGGCAAGCCGGATTGGATCGAGTTGTACAAGGCGCACGAGGCTGTCCAGGCTATTATGCCGAAAGGCCCCATTTCGAAAAGTGAGATCAATCGGTTTACTCAAACGGCGAATGCCGGGGAACGCCATCATCCCAACAACAAGAACAAGCCTCACAAACGGCCGATGGAGCTATGGGAAGCCCGCACGCTCATCACTCAATGGGTCTCGGCTGCGATCGACGAAATTCTGGCGAAGAACCCGTGATGTGTTCGCCACCGATTTTCGGCGGATGGAAGACGAGCTGATGGTGCAGATAGCTGCACCTTTGACTAGTTGCTATGAGGCTGGATGAACGAAAGCCGGTCCCGATGGCCGCGCCAAATCGCAATCGCTATGAGATCCAAAAGCAGCCACTGCGGCTAGGCCTTGTTTCCACGCCGACTTGGTCCGCAGCCGGCCTGATGCTCCATAGCGCGAACGCTTTCATGTTCCCCTATCCACTCTTTTGGCCACGGCATAATCGCCTCGACTTCGCCCCGCGTCTCGCAGCACTTTTATGATCCTTTTACTCTAAGTTGAAGCGCGCATTGATCTTCCCGCGAAAGTACCTGATGATGCCTACGGATCATGCATTTATGAGGTCGCAATGAAATCGTCGGCTCTTACTAATCACGCCCCGCTCGCCTATCCGTTGTTCTTGAAGGATGGCACCAAGCTAGAAACCATTGCCGACGCCGCGAGCTTCATTGTCAAGCTGCCGCAAAGCCATGATGCCATGCTGTGGCGGGTTGCCGGGACTTCGCTCGAAAATGCTGGGCACACGCCAGATGACAACGACGCTCTGGTGGTTGCCACGAACGCCGTCGAAGAAGCGCTAATCGCAGCCGGCTTTCTTCCCAATATATAAAAACATATCTATATAAATACAGCCCAAGGGCGTTGCGCATCGGCCAAAACCGGAACCCTGCGCGCCGTCGGCCCGTAGCAGCCGTGCGGGACGCGCAGGCCGCCCAGGGGGCGTTCTGGCCGCAGGGCTCAAGCCTTCGATGCCTGGCGCATAGAGGATGTTATCGGAAAGCCGCTCGACCGTGGCATGGATGCGGTCCAGCGCACCGAGCACGCGTTCAGCGTCGCTGCCCTTGGCGAGCGTGCTGCCGAATTTGAAGATATTGATCGCGTCAGAAGCACCGCCGGCTTTCAAATGGCGAACTAAGCTATCGGCAGGTTGGCCTTGCGATGGCCCATCCGGTTAGCAGGGTATGGAAAGGGTATTGGAAAGCGGCACAATAAGCTCGCACGGCTGTAAAATGATGCTGGAGTTTGTTACCTTCCCTGAAAGGCCTTGGAGCGATTCGCCCAGACTGACCGGAAGGAAGTTAAGCAGGCCATGCAAGAAACGCCAGAACTTCGGCCCCTATCACTGATTGAGGACGCAGAGACGGGAGACCGTTTCGTCCTTTATACGACGGCCAAAGGCATCAATCTTGAATTGCGTTTCCAAGGCGGGGAGCCTTGGGCAACGCAAAGGCAAATGGCGGATTTGTTTGGGCTGGAGCAACACTCAATATCCAGACATATCAAGAACATATTCGAAGAAGGAGAGGTGGATGAGCAGAACAATATCGATTTTGTCGATATTGTTGGCTCCAAAAAGCCTGTCGCGATTTACAGCTTGGACGTGGTGCTTGCAGTTGGGTTTCGCGGCCGGTCATCCAAGCAAACGATTATGTTTCGACGCTGGGCAAACGGCATTCTTAAGCAGTACCTGCTTAAGGGATTCGTAATTGACTCGCCTCGTATGAAAGACCCGCAGCGCAATGACCGCCTCGCCGAGCTGCTGGAAGAAATTGCGGACATTCGAGCGTCGGAAGCTAATGTTTGGCAGAGGGCGCTTGAGCTTGTTTCTAAGTGCTCAGATTATCACATGATGACTGAAAAGGATAAATCTAACTATTTCGCCACCTTCCAGAATATTGTCCATTGGTCGGTAACTTCTCACACTGCCGCCGAAATCATAAACGAGCGCGCCGACGCGTCCAAACCTTTTGCTGGATTAACGACATTCGACGGAATCGAAGAGGGCCGTGATCCGAAGGCGGATCACATGAAGATCGCGAAAAATTACTATGGCCACGACGAAATATCCCGCTTGCGTATGATGACCAATCTTGCCTTGGATTTCTTAGCCTCTCAGGCAGAACAAGGACGCCTGGCAACCGTAGCGGAATATACCGCAAAACTCAGGGAATTGGTCAATCTTGACGGAAGGCCACTTATAAAGGCTGGCTACAACGGTTCAATCACCAAGACTGCCGCGGACAAAAAGGCCGTCGCAGAATTGGCCGTTTACAAAGCAAGAATGCGCCTGGAAAAGGAAGCGCAGGGTAAGGTCGAAATGGAAGCGCTACTCCAGCAAGCCCGCCTTATTGAAGCCGAGAAGCCGCGAAAACCGAAAAAGAAAAAAGTGTCTGCGTGAGGAAGCGATGCAGCTAAGCCAGCCGCCACACCCTAACTGGCCCCCGCCGCTCCTTCCCCACCTGCCGCCTGTCATAGTAGCGGTACAAGGCAACGGTGCAGCGCTGGCGGATCGTGGCGACTGTCTCTTGGTCGGCAGGATCGAAGCCTTCGCGCTCAATGACGATATCCGCAAGCCGGTCCTTGCTATGCCGCCTTGGTGGCTCTTAGCTGTTTGAGGTGGAAATAGACGCGGGCGCAGGCGCGCACGTCAGTCATGGCGTCATGCGCGCCCTCGAGCTTCTCGCCGAAGAAGTGCTGGATACATTCCTCGAGGCGTGGCGGTTTCGGCTTGTTGAAGCCGGCGGCGCGCATCCGCGCGGTCGGCGGAATCGCGACGATAGGGGCGGCGGCTTCCATGGTGCAGAAAGACTGCGGCCACGGACAGCAAGTGGTCATTTCCGCACGAGCCACCGCGGTGTTAATGATGCCGATATCGAACTTAGCATTATGGGCAACGGTGATCCCGGCGCATCTGAGCAACATTTCGAATGCGTCCAGAGCGAACCGCGGCGAAACGCCAAGATCGCGCGCCTTTTCTGTCGTGATGCCGTGCACTGCCGTCGCCTGCTCTGGTATCGCAACGCCAGGATTGACGATGAAGTTGAAGCTGCCCAGGACTTCCTGCTGCTCATTGCAGAGCATGGCGGCGAGCTGCACGATGTGCGGTTGGCTTGGATGTGAGGCGGGCGCCTTGAAGTTGTAGATGCCGGTCGTTTCCGTATCGAAAAACAAGATATTCATTTGGTTTCCCTCTTCCCGTCTTGGGGGTGTTTGGCTGCTGGATACCCGGACGCAACCCGAACGAAATCGAGGCTTGGGAGCAAGCAGCTTTGCCTTGTTCCCGTTGAGATTGACCAAGAACGCTTGGTGAACATACTGTGCCACTCATGTGTCACACATTTTAATGTGGGGTTACCTAAGGTTGTACAATTCTGCGATGTTAAATCATTAATATGACTGATTCTTTGAGGCTCCGTTTTACATTTTTTAGCGCTTCCGCTTGACAGGCTAGATTTTGAAATTTATGAACAAACGCGGGACACCTCCCCCCAACGGGAGGCAACTATCTGAGAGGGTAGACCGCTATGACGGCTCAAAAGCCTGCTGTGCGCCCCCATGTGGCGCATTTTTCTTCTGGCCCCTGCGCAAAGCGCCCCGGCTATTCCGTAGAAAAT
>JBNKTW010000152.1:0-16313 GCA_050298295.1 Rhodomicrobiaceae bacterium | reverse complement strand
AACGCGCCACCTTGCGTGTCTTTTTGCCCGTCCGCCGCGTTACGGAAAGGCTTACATACCCTGGGTATGCGCACCTTTCCGCGCCTGGCGGGCGGACAAAAATCCTGTGCAATCTGACGCGTTTATTTCGCATCGAGCCCTAAGCAAAAATGCCGCGATACTCATCGCGAAGCAAATTCTTCTGCACCTTTCCCATGGAATTACGCGGAAGGCCGTCAACGAACACTATACGCTTGGGCAGCTTATAATTCGCCAGCCGCATCTTGAGCGGTTCCATTATATCCGCCTCGGTGAGCGCTGCATCGGTTTTCACCACCACCGCAACGGCGCCTTCGCCGAAATCGGGATGCGGCACGCCGATCACCGCGCTCTCCGCGATCCCATCCAGCCGGTCGATCTCGCTTTCGACCTCCTTCGGATAGATGTTATAACCGCCGGAAATCACGAGGTCTTTTTCGCGTCCAACGATGTGAACGTAGCCTCGCGCGTCAATTGCGCCCAGATCGCCCGTGATGAAGAAGCCGTCCTCGCGGAACTCCGCCTTGGTCTTCTCCGGCATGCGCCAATAGCCCTTGAACACATTGGGGCCGCGCACCTCGATCATGCCGGTTTCGCCCGCTCCCAAGATCGCGCCCGTTCTGGGGTTCACTACGCGCACCTCGACATCCGGCAGCGGAAAGCCCACCGTGCCGGCCACGCGCTCGCCCTCATAGGGGTTCGAGGTGTTCATGCCGGTCTCGGTCATGCCGTAGCGTTCGAGAATGGTGTGGCCCGTGCGCTCGCGGAATTGCCGGAATGTCTCCGGCAACAGCGGCGCCGAGCCGGAAATGAAAAGCCGCATTCCCCGCGCCGCCTCGTGCGTAAGCCGTCCATCGGCAAGCAGCCGCACATAAAATGTTGGCACGCCCATCATCACGGTGGCGCGCGGCATCAGCCGGAACACTTCGTCCGCGCCGAACTTGGGCAGGAACAGCATCGAAGCGCCAGACATCAGCGCCACGTTGCTGGCCACGAACAGCCCATGCGTATGGAAGATTGGCAGCGCATGGAGCAGCACGTCGCCGGCGGAGAACCGCCAAGTCCCGGTCAGCACATGTGCGTTCGAGGACAGGTTGGCGTGCGTGAGCATCGCGCCCTTGGAGCGGCCGGTCGTGCCCGACGTGTAAAGGATGCCGGCGAGATCGCCGGGCGTGCGTGGAACGTCCGCAAAGGTGGCGGCCTGCGCGGCGGCGAGCGGCATCAGGCTCCCCTCGCCCGCAGCACCCAGCGTGCGGCAGCGGGCTACGCCGGCACGCGCACAAAGCGCCGCGCAGGCAGCCTCGTCCCGTGGCTGGCAGACGAACAGCGAGGGCTCCGCGTCCGTCAGAAAATACTCAAGCTCAGCCAGCGTGTAGGCGGTGTTGAGCGGCAAATAGGCGGCGCCGGCGCGCAAGCACGCCAGATAGAGAAACAATGCCCCGGGGGACTTTTCGACCTGGGCGGCAACCCGGCTGCCGGGCTTCACGCCCAGCGCCGCAAGCGCGTTCGCAAGCCGCGCCGTCTGGTCCTCGATATCGCCGAAGCGATAGCGCTTGCCGTCCGCGGTTTCGATTGCCGTTTTTTCCGCATCCCGCCAGTGGCGCTTGAGTTCTGAAAAAAGGTTCGCTGAACTTTGCACTTATCTTTCCCGTTCCGGCAGGCCGGTTCGCATAACAAAAACGGCACACCCGCACAATGTGGCACTCCGTAGCCAATCCGTGTGCAGCCTCCCCCTGCCGGACTCAGTAGGGCGCGCCGTCCTTATGGGTGAAAACCCAGCGGGCATCCGCACCCAATGCGGCTTTGATATCGCCGCTTGGATAGCTGCCCCCGTCTCCGGCTGTCCGTTCACCGATTTCCAGGAAAACAACGTCCTGGCTGGTCCGGTTGACCAGTTGATGCGCCGCGCCCTGAGCCGGGAAGCCTGCGCACATGCCTGGGCCAAGCCGCATCTCGCCCGCATCGGTGACGGGCGTTGACTCCCCCTCCAGGATGAACACGAACTCGTCCTGCTTGCTGTGGCGGTGCAGCAGCGCGGACTCGCCGCCCAGCGCAAGCCTGGTCAGGTTCACGCCGAAATTCTTGAGGCCGGACAGATCGCCCAGGGGCCGCTTTTCCCGCTTGCTCATCCGGCTGAATAACGGTTCGGGATAGTTCGGCGGCTTTGTCCGCGCCGGAGCCTGCGCCGCCATGATGGCAAGCGGTTTCCGCGTTGCGCCGCTGCTCATTTTAAGGACCCTTATCTGCCGGTCAAAGCCCCTTACCTGCTATCTGGTTATGACTGGGAGTGATGGCAAACCGCCTCAATGTTATAGCCGTCGGGGTCGAGCACAAAGGCGCCGTAATAGTTGGGGTGGTAGTGCGGGCGCAGGCCCGGCGCACCGTTGTCCCGCCCGCCCGCGGCCATGGCCGCCTCGTAGAAAGCATCGACCAGCGCACGGGTCTCCGCCCGGAAGGCGATGTGTATGTTCGAAGACTGCGGCTGGCCTGCGCCGATCCAGAAATCCGGCTTCGGCGGCACGCCGAACCCCACGGCGAAGGTTCCGCCGCCAACGAGCGCCGGCAGTTCGACGATTGGCTCGTAGCCCAGCGGCGCCAGCGCCTTCACGTAGAACGCCTTGCTCAGCTCAATGTTGCTAACGGCAACGCCCGTATGGTCGATCATGACCGCTCCTGCTTCCTGCGACGCTTACCCGTAGTGCCGCCGCCTGCCCGCGCCCTTATCCAGTATGCTAACCAGCTTCTCCGGCACTTTCCCGTGTGCGCACATATCTCTTTTAATGTTGAACTACTTCCGCGCCTGCTCCTTGAGGAGGGTTTTGTGGATGTACGGATAGATCATGGCTTGATCCGCGCCGCAAAAATTGCACAGAAAACCATCCGTCGACGGAACAGGGCACAGTCAATATTAGAATTGCGCGCATATCCAGAGGGCTTCTTCAAGCCCAGAAACCGGCCAAAAGCCAGAGAAATTTTGCAAAAATGCGGCAAAAAAAAATCACGATCCCGTGGCGCGGGTAAATTAATACAAACAAGGTAAACGCCAGGACGCGATGCCTTCAAACCGCGCGTTTCGCGCGATTTTTAGTGTTTTTGAGCGAAAATTTGCTGTCCGGAAATCCCGTTAAATATAAAAGAACATTCCGCGTTAACCAAACCGCGCTCCGTTGGCTACGAAATATCTGCGTAATATCAATAGCATAACACCAGAACGCTTTCTCAACACTTCTTTGCTATATTGATTCAAAGTCGAAATCGTCCCCAAACAGGGGCCCCAGCGGCCCGGAGGGTTAACATGCAGTGAAAATTCGCGGCCTGGACGGACCCTAAGGATGCCGGCCGGGATGGCGTTCACCCCGGCCGCGAGCCCGCGCGGAAGCCTACGCCGCGACGCTGGGCAGTCCCGCGAGCGCCATGGCGAGTTCGCCCTCGTCGTAGCTCTGGTCGGTGAGCTTGCCCTCGAAATAGGCGATATAGGCGGCCATGTCGAAATGGCCGTGGCCCGACAGGTTGAACACGATGGTCTCGGCCTTGCCCTCCCGCTTGCAACGCAGCGCCTCGTCGATGGCGCAGCACACGGCGTGCGTGGCCTCGGGCGCGGGCACGATGCCTTCGCTGCGCGCGAACTGCACGCCGGCGTCGAAGCAGGCGACCTGCTGATAGGCGCGCGCCTCGATCAGCCCGAGCTGGTGGACATGCGAAACCAGCGGCGCCATGCCGTGATAGCGCAGGCCGCCCGCGTGGAACGCCGGCGGGATGAAGGTTGAGCCGAGCGTGTGCATCTTGACCAGCGGCGTCAGGTGCGCCGTGTCGCCGAAGTCGTAGGCGTATTGGCCGCGCGTCATCGTCGGGCAGGCGGCTGGCTCCACGCCGATGAAGCGGCGCTTGCGCCCGCCGCGCAGTTGCATGCCGAGGAACGGGAAGGCCAGCCCCGCGAAGTTCGAGCCGCCGCCGACGCAGCCGATGACGATGTCCGGGTCGTCGCCGGCCATCTCGAACTGCTTGATCGCTTCCAGGCCGTTCACCGTCTGGTGCAGCAGAACGTGGTTCAGCACCGAGCCCAGCGAGTATTTCACCGCCGGATCCTTGGCCGCCACTTCGACCGCTTCGGAAATCGCGATGCCAAGCGAACCGGGGCTGTCCGGGTGCTGCGCGAGGATCGCCCGGCCCGACTCCGTCTCGGACGACGGGGAGGGCAGGCAGCGCGCGCCGTAGGTTTCCATCAGCGCCCGCCGGTAGGGCTTCTGGTCATAGGAGACGCGCACCTGGAAGACGGTTACATCGATGCCGAACAGCGAGCCGGCAAAGGCGAGGGCGGAGCCCCATTGGCCGGCGCCGGTCTCGGTGGAAAGCCGCTTGACGCCCGCCTCCTTGTTGTACCAGGCCTGCGGCACGGCGGTATTCGGCTTGTGCGAACCGGCGGGCGAAACGCCCTCATTCTTGTAGTAAATCTTGGCGGGGGTGCCGAGCGCCTGTTCGAGACGGCGGGCGCGATAGAGCGGCGACGGCCGCCACATACGATAAACGTCGCGGACCGGCCCGGGAATATCGATGCAGCGCTCGGTCGAAACTTCCTGGAGGATCAGCGACATCGGGAACAGCGGCTCGAAATCGCCTGGGCCGGCGGGCTGCTTGGTGCCGGGATGGAGCGCTGGCGGTGCCGGTGCCGGCAGATCGGCCGCGATGTTATACCAGGATTTTGGGATTTGAGTTTCGTCGAGAACGTACTTGAGCTGACCGCTCATGGCTGCCCCTCCCATGCTAAAGCAAGTTCCAGACGATACACGAGAAATTGTGGCGTGTGAACGCCATTGCCGGAGCGCGGCGCGCCGCTTTTCGTCTATTGCGGCACCCTGTCCTGCCCTGCCCAGATACGCTTTGTCATACCGCGCCTTGCTCCGTTTGGGTTAGGAAAGACGTGACAAGATAGGGGGAGTTGGCAATCCGTTCGCGCAATGCGCGGCCCGTTTCGCCGGCGATGGTGATGGGGTAGGGCATACCGGGTTTTTCCTATGAGCCGGAATTGGGCCTTTGCCGATCCATTCATCCTAAATCCGGCAGTTGCAGTGCGCCGCAATGACCGCGTGCATCGCGTATCCGGGTTGGAACGTCCCGCAATCGGTACTATCAGATGGCGGGCCAAACGCGCCGGAAGAACACGCCATATTCTCCGCCAGCTCCGCGTGTATGGGAAAGCGCGCGGTTGGTGCGCGTGCTTGTATTGCCGGCGCTGAGGAAAACCGCTAAACCTGTTTTGTTCCATGATTTGGAGGGCAGCATGAGTGAGCAAGCGGTGGCCGGCCGGCGATCCTTGGCGTCTTCTTGGCCGGTGCAGGCGGAATCCACGGTTGGCCTCGATGTCACCCTGCCGATGCCCCCGCTGTGCCCGGAGAAATTCATCCCCGTCGACCGGAACGACATCGTCCGCCGCGCGCTTGACAGGCTTTTCGACGGCTGGCAGCGCCCGGTCGCCGCAGAAGTCGTGCGGTATATGTGCGCGCTGCGCCAAGCCGAATCCGCGAAAATGCTCGACGAACTGGTCGAGCTTTATGATCCTTTCAATCCAGACGACGAAACTGTCAATCTGGTCGAGTTTTCCTCCGCCGAAAGGCAGGTAAAGCTCGATGAACTCAGGGAAAAGGTCATAGCCCTTGTTACAAGCGCCAATTTCAACGAAATAGACCAGGCCGCCCTTGAAAGGATTTTTACGCACGAATCAGACATTGGCTTCCGGGCCGAGGTCGATCTTTCCGAGTACGATTTTCACCTGCTTTTCTATCGCGGCGCGATCAAAGACAAGATCATGACCAAGTCCTGGAGGACGCTTTGGCTGTTCGAGCGCCCCATGGAAGTGGATGCGTATAGGCGCCTGTTCATCGGCCTGAAACTCAAGCCAGCCGAGACGCGGATCGCCGAACTCATGCAAAAGGGCATGAGCAAGCGCAAGGCGAAGGCCACCGTCCGCCGCACGCGCAGCAGCCAGCTTCTGGAGGGCGTCTCCGAGGACACGCTTCACCTCAAGGTTTTCCGGCGCATCCCGCGCAGCGAGCTGGAAATCCTGTTCCCGAACGCCCGTATCAAATTCAACATGTTCGACCAGGTTTGGCTGTGGGTCGGCTCGGGCGGCAGCTCGCTTTTCGCCATCGTCATGGCGGTACTGAAGTTCGTGGCGGCTGTGGCCGTCAGTCTCGCCTTCGTGGCAGTCACGGTCGCGGGCGCGGTGGGCGCCGTGATCCGGTCGGTGACCAACTTCTTCAATACGCGCACGCGCTACATGGCGAAGCTGGCCAAGAACCTCTATTTCCACAGCATCGCCAGCAATCAGAGCGTGCTCGCCCAGCTCAACGACGACGCCGAGGAAGAGGACATCAGCGAGGCCGTCATCACCTACGCGCTGCTGTTGCGGCACGGCCATCGCGGGCTCGACGCGGTCAAGTACGAGGCTATCAAGTTCCTGAAGGACGAGTTCGACGTCGACTGCGCCTTCGACATCGAGGACGGCTGCGTGCATTTGCGCAAGCTGGGCCTTTTGGTCGAGGACGAAAACGGCGCCCTGCGCATCCGTGATCTCGAAGACGCGCGCGAGCACCTCATCAACGCGTGGGCTGCCGTGCCTCGCTTGGCCCGGTAAGGCTGGCGGGTTCCGGCGTGGTCTGGACATTCAACCGCTCACCCTGTTCCTCTGGGAGAGGGAACGCCTTTTCAACGGGCACAGCCTGTCTCCCTCTCCCATGGGGAGAGGGCTGGAGCGAGGGGGCATTCCCTCCGCTCATGGCACCATCGGGCCGCATTCAAGCTGACATGATATGACCATCACCCAGAAAACGGTTCTAGGCTTCGGCTCCGGAAGCGAGGCGGCCCGCGCCGCCGCGATCTTGAGCGAGACGCCGGGCTTCGAGGATATTACGCTGGTTACGCTCGAAGAGGCGGGCCGTGGGTTCCTCGAATGCTATGACGGCGGCGCGCTGGAGGCGGGCGCGCTTGTAGCGGCGCTCGCCAGCGCCGGCATCGAACCGCGCTCCGAGGCTGTCGCCGCCATACCCAATTTGGACTGGGTCGCCGAGACGCAGAAGGCGCTGCCGCCCGTGCGCGCCGGCCGCTTCGTCGTGCACGGCAGCCATGACCGCGCCCGCGCGTTCTCGCAATGGGCGATCGAGATCGACGCCGGCCGCGCCTTCGGCACCGCGCATCACGGCACGACGAAGGGCTGCCTGCTCGCCATCGCCCAGTTGCCGGCGGCCACGGCCCCGCGCAGCGTGCTCGATCTCGGCACAGGCTCCGGCGTGCTCGCCATCGCCGCCGCCAAAGCCTTCGTGCACCGGCCCCGCGTCGCCGCCGCCGACATCGACCCCATCGCCATTGCCGTGGCCCGCGAAAATTGCCGCAAGAACGGCGCGGCGAACGCCGTCAGCCTTGCCGTTGGCGATGGCCATAAGCCTGCCCTTGCCTATGCGCGCGCGCCGTTCGATCTCGTGGTGGCGAACATCCTGGCGAAGCCGCTCCTCAAACTCGCGCCCCGGCTGCGCGAACTAACAAGGCGCGGTGGCGTTCTCATCCTGTCAGGCCTGCTCAGCGGTCAGGCACGCGAAATCCTGGCCCGGTATAGCGCAACGGGCTTCCGCCTGATCGAACGCCGCGATCTCGAAGGCTGGGCTACGCTCACACTGAAGCGCGTGCGTTGACGCAGCGTGTTGTTGGGGATTTCGAAACGATGCGGAAGCGCGATTCTGAAGCAGCTGCCCGGCTAAGCGCCTTGCGGGCCGTTCTCAAGTCCTCGGGCCTGAACGGTTTCATCGTGCCCAAGGCCGACGAGTTTCAGAATGAGTATGTGCCAGACTATGCGGACCGGCTCGCCTGGCTCACGGGCTTCACCGGCTCGGCCGGGCACGCGGTGATCCTCGAAGACAAGGCCGCCCTTATCGTGGACAGCCGCTATACGCTTCAGGCCAAGGCCGAGGTGAGCGCGAAGCTTTACGCGGTCGAGCTGTTCCCGAAGACCAAGGTCTCCGCCTGGCTCGCCGCGAATGCGCCCAAAGGCGCGGTTATCGGCTACGACCCTGCGCTGTTCACCCTAGCGGCGCTGAAGCCGCTCGAAGACGAAGCCAAAAAGAGTGGGTTCAGGCTCCGCCGCTGGCGGAAGAACCCCGTGGATCGCATCTGGCAGACACGTCAGCGCAAGCCCGGCAAGAGCGATCCCGCAATCCCCGTCTGGGGCGGGCGTCCGCCTGCAGCGCATGCGCCGGTTTTCATCCAAGACGAGAGCTACGCCGGCGAAAGCGCCACCGCCAAACTCGCAAGGGTGCAGAAGGCCATCCAGGAGAAGGATGCCGCGGGGCTGCTTGTGTGCGCGCCCGATGCCGTGGCATGGCTTTTCAACATTCGCGGAGGCGACGTCCTTCATACGCCGGTGCCGCTGGCCCGCGCCTATGTCCCAGCCGCAGGCAAGCCCGTTCTGTTCACCGCGCCGGGCCATGTCACGCAAGAAAACGAAAAGACACTCGCAAAACTCGCGCGGACCGCCAGCCTGACGGAACTGCGGAAAGTCCTGCAAGGCTTGGTCGAACCCGATGCAAAGGTGATGATCGATTATGCGCGTGCAACGCTTACCAATGTTTTGGCGCTGAAAGCCTGCAAGGCGAAACCTGTCGAGGCGTCCGACCCTTGTACCACATTCAAGGCGAGGAAGAACGCTGTCGAGCTTCAAGGCGCGCGCAACGCGCATTTGCGCGACGGCGCGGCCCTTTGCCGGTTTCTGGCCTGGCTCGATGCGGAGGCGGCGTCCGGCGCGATCGGCGAGCTGGCCGCTTCGGACAAGCTGGAGGCGTTCCGGCGCGAAACGGGCGAATTCCAGGATGCGAGCTTCGACACCATCTCGGGCGCTGGCTCGAACGGTGCCATCGTGCATTACCGCGCCACGCCGCCAACCAGCAAGAGGCTCTTGCCCGGCACGCTCTACCTCGTCGATTCCGGCGCGCAATACCGGGACGGCACCACCGACGTGACGCGCACCGTGGCTATCGGCGAACCCACGGAGGAAATGCGCCGGCATTATACGCTTGTGCTCAAGGGCCACACCGGCATCGCCACAGCGCGCTTTCCCAAGGACACGCGCGGGGTGGATATCGACGGTTTCGCAAGGCGGGCGCTCTGGGCTGCCGGCCTCGATTATGGCCACGGCACGGGCCACGGCGTTGGCAGCTTCCTCTCCGTGCATGAAGGGCCGCAGTCGATCTCGCGCAACGGCATGGTGGCGCTGGAGCCGGGCATGATCGTCTCCAACGAGCCGGGCTACTACCGCGAAGGTCATTACGGCATCCGGCTCGAAAACCTCTGCGCGGTCACGGAGCCGCAGGCCATCGCGGGTGGCGAAACGCTGATGATGGGCTTCGAAACCCTGACGCTGGCGCCGTTCGACAGGCGGCTTATCGTGCCGGAGATGCTCACCGCTGAGGAGCTGGCGTGGCTCAACGCCTATCACGCCCGCGTCCTGAAGGAACTCTCGCCCCGCCTCAAGGGCGGCGCGCTGAAGTGGCTCAAGGCCGCCGCCGCGCGGCTTTAAGTGTCTGGAATTATGCCAGAAACGGCCGCGGAAGCACACTGCCGCGCCGTCTCTGCCTTCGCGCACACGCTCTTTCGCGGGAACGGCGCCGGAGAGCGGCCCTCCTCCTACTCCTCCTCGTTGAAACGCGCCTCCACCAGGGCGGTCAAAGCCTCCAGTGCTTCCTCCGCCTCAGACCCCTCGGTTTCAATGAGGATAACGCTGCCGGGGCTCGCGCCCAGCATCAAAAGGCCCATGATCGAGCCTCCGCTAACCGTCTGGCCGTCCTTTGTGACCGATACTTCCGCATCGAATTGCTCGGCCAGTTTCACGAAAGCCGCCGACGCGCGGGCGTGCAAGCCGCGCTTGTTCACGACGGTTACCTCCGCCAAACACTGGTAAATACCGCTGGCGGCCCTGACCGCCGGGCCAGAGGCAGCCTTTTGCCTCTCCCCGCGCGTCCGTTCACTGGGCATTCAGAACCAAACTCGCCACGTGTATATATTTCCTCCCGGCATCCTGGGCCTGTTTTACGGCATCTTCCAGCGGGGCTTCCTCCCGGATGCGGGCGAGCTTCACCAGCATCGGAAGGTTCACTCCCGCGATCACTTCCACCGATCCGGCTTTCATGACCGATATGGAGAGATTGGACGGCGTCCCGCCAAACATATCGGTCAATATAATTACGCCATCGCGGCCGCCCACGGACTTTGTTGCTTCGACAATGGCATCGCGCCGCTCCTCCATATCGTCGTTCGTAAAAATCGATATGGCTTGGACCTGCTGCTGAGGCCCAACCACATGTTCGAGCGCGGAGACAAACTCCTTTGCCAAGTTGCCGTGTGTTACAACGATGAGGCCAATCATGGTTTTTCCGGGAACCTGCCGCAATGAGTCCTTGGGAGGAAGGCACAGACTGCCATCCGCAATTGTGAGCCGCATCCCCTCCCGGTTCAAGCTCTATATCAACTCTCCATGGAATACAGCTAGTTAATCTGAGGATCTTCCAACATGTTTTGCAAGGCGAGCGCTAGCTTCACCGGCGCCGCCAATTCGAAGGGATTGAGAACGATCCGCCGGATGGACACTCCCAGCACGGCCTCCCACTGCCATGTTTGCGGAAAACGCGGCTGACCAGGGGAACTATCCAGATCGGCGACGAGCGCTAGCCGGGCTTCCCTGGCGAACGCGGATATCCGCGCGATCCCTAAGCCGCGCGCCTCGATTCTGCCCTCAAGCGGCGCGGGACAGGAGGCCACCACATACTCGCCCTCGCGCCGCAAATTGACCTGGTCGTCGGCGATGAGAACCGGCCGCGCCGTCATCGCCTCCGCCGGCAGAAACAGGAAGCGCAAGGCAAGATCGGACTTGCCCGCGCCCGGCATTCCGCGCAGGAGCGCACAAGAGCCGCCCAGCGCGACACATGTTCCATGCACCAAGGTTTCCACGGGTCCAGGATAGCGCGGCTAGCGGCCCGCGCAAGCCGGCAGCCGGATTACGAAGCGCGCGCCGTAGGAGTAGCGCTCCATGACACCACAGGCGAACTTCTCCTCCTTGCCGCATTCCGGGGGCGGACAGGGTTTGGACACGGCGCCCTTCTGCTTCTTGGGTTTGCGCGGTTTTGGCGCCGGCGGCCCAGGACACCGCCGGTTCTCGGCCCAGATTACCCCGCCATGCGCCTTGACGATTTGCGTGGAAATGTTGAGCCCCAGCCCGGAATTGTTGCCGAACGATTCGGGCCGGTCGGTATAGAAACGCCTGAATATCTTTTCGAGATTTTCCTGCCTGATACCCGGCCCCTCGTCCTCGACGCTGATTTCGATTTGATTGTTCTCGCGCAGCTTCTTCGCGGAGACGTAGATCGAGCCGCCCTTCGGCGAAAACGATATGGCGTTCTCGATCAAATTCACGATGACCTGGCTCAGCCGGCTATCGTGGCCGCTGACGTAGTAGTCCTTGGCGCTGGCATACTGATCCGGCGTGGCGTAGCCTTGCACGGAAAGCACGATGCTGAGGCCGGCGGCGCGGTTTTCGCGCGTGATCTCACAAAGCGCATCGAGCAGGCTCGCCATATTCACCGGCCTTGCCGTCTCCCGCGCCAGTTCGGCGTCGAGCCTTGAGGCGTCGGAGATATCGGTGATGAGCCGGTCCAGCCGCCGTACGTCGTGAACGATGATTTCCGTCAGTTTATTCCGGTCTTCCTCCTGCTTGACCCTCGGCAGCAGGCTCGCGGCGTTGCGCAGCGAGGTAAGCGGGTTCTTGAGTTCGTGGGAGACATCCGCGGCGAAGCTTTCGATCGCATCGAGCCGCGAGTAAAGCGCGTTGGTCATGTCCCTTAGCGCCCGCGAGAGATTGCCAATCTCGTCCGGCCGGCCGCTGAAATCCGGGATCTGCTCCCGGTTCTTGATGTTCTTGCGCACCCGCCCGGCGGCAACCGCGAGGCGGCGCATGGGCTCGGCGATGGTGCCCGCCAGATACAGCGACAGCAGCGCCGTCACAGCCACGACCAGCCCGGCGATGGCCATGATCTGAAGCCGCTCCTGAGCGATGACGCCGTCGATGGCGCTGCCCTGCGCGGTCATCAGCAGCGCGCCGAGAATGGTATCCTCGCGCTGAATTGGCATGGCAATGGAGATTACGGTCTCGCCCGATTCCGTGACGCGGATAAGCTGAGCGGGACTGCCCGTCAGCGCCACCCGGACCTCGTCATAGGCTTTGCCGTAGGGCCCCATGTCCTTGTAAATGGGCAGATCCTGGGTCCAGAAACCGCCCTTGAGATAGGCCCAGATTTCGCTCAGGATATCGCTTCCGGTCTTCGCGGCCGCCCCGATGCCTCCGGGTGGCTTGCGCGGGTAAAGCTGCCGGCTATCGGAGATTAACGTGCCTTCGGTGTCGAAGATGCGGGCGCGGGTTCCGGTAGGGCCGACAAGATCGCGCAGCATCGGCGACACGATCTCAGGGTCGATTCGAAAAGAGAATTCGGGACTCGACAGGCCGTGCGGCACTACGATCTTGTTTTCGTCGTCAGTCGGGAGGCCCTCTGGCAGCTGATCCGCGGTATTCTTGCTGGTTTGCCCGACCGCGCTCGCAATAATAGCCGCTTGTGTGGTCAGGCTTTCGACCCGTGTTTCGATGAATTTCACCCGGTACTGGTTGATATAGAAGATACCGGCAACGAGGATGGTGACCCCGGCGAGATTCAGGACGATAATCCGCCAAGTAATACTGTTGAATCTTAAATAATTCGAAAATCTTCTAATATACCGGTAGAACCGGATCCGGATCGCGCGGGCGGCCCGCCACGAGGCAGCTTCACGCCATCCGGATATTTCCAGAGCCATACGCTTAACTTCCCAGGGCCGCTATTCTTTGAAGCGGTAGCCTACACCGTAAAGAGTTTCGATCACATCGAAATTGTTGTCGACAATCTTGAACTTCTTTCTGAGCCGCTTGATGTGGCTGTCGATGGTCCGGTCATCGACATAGACCTGGTCGTCGTAGGCGGCGTCCATAAGCGCGTCGCGGCTCTTGACCACGCCTGGCCGCGCCGCAAGCGCCTGCAGGATAAGAAATTCCGTCACGGTAAGCGTAACTTGCCTGCCATCCCAGATGCAGGTATGGCGTTCGGGATCGAGCTTGAGCTTGCCGCGCTCGATGATCTTCGCGTCTTCCTGGGGCGCCGACGCCTCGCGCGGCTGGCTCCGCCTCAGAATCGCGCGGACACGCTCCACCACGAGCCTTTGGCTGAACGGCTTCCGGATGAAATCGTCCGCGCCCATTTTGAGGCCGAACAGTTCGTCGATCTCATCATCCTTGGAGGTCAGGAAGATCACCGGCATCTCGCTCTTCTGGCGCAGCCGCCTTAGAAGCTCCATCCCGTCCATACGCGGCATCTTAATGTCGAGAATGGCGAGGTCCGGCGGATCGGCGGTAATACCGTCGTAGGCCGAAACACCATCGGTATAAGCCAAAATTTTGTAGCCTTCCGCCTCAAGCAGCATACGCAGAGACGTCAGAATGTTACGGTCATCGTCGACGAGCGCGATTGTTGGCATCAGAGATCCAGCTTGTTTCAGGTTCAGCGCAGCAGTTCTGTTGCAGAAATACCTCTACGCAGAAAAATCCAGAACGGCAAGCCACGGTAATTACAAATCTTTGGAGAAACGGCCTTCGGCATTGCAAAGGCTTAGGAAAATAGCTGGCGCGAGCGGGGCCGCGGAAGGAGGGGGCGCGGCAATTTGTTGCGGAAAGCGTAACAGGGGCAAATGCTTATGTTGTGGAATCCGCTTACGCTGGTTCGCTACAAGATATAGAGGTGCGGCCTGGGACGATTGGCTGTCTTCTACAAAATGTTGATGCCGGTGGGGCGATGGCATAAGCACTAAGGGTTTAATGCGGGTTATCCACCGCATTGAGCGCTTCTAAACGGTTGTGCGCCGCGATAGATTGCCCCCAGCGGATGGCTGGTGCTTGGAGCCTGCCACCGCCGCTCGCATGGTGCTTGAAAAGCGCCCGGAGCGCGAATAATTAAACCCAGCAAGAATCGTTCGAATTTGTGATATTTCATGCTGAACCTGGCGCCGGGCTCTCGCCAGCGGGGCTGCATATCCCGCCATGAAGTGCCAGTAATGCCAACGGTTTAGACCATAAGGAACGCCGGCCATGGCCTCCGCAAGGCCCATGGCCAGGACCGGTATGCCTGGGCTCCGCGCCCATTCAGGAGAGGGAATAGACAATGAGCAGCCCAACGAACAACGCAAAACTCGCCGCCTGGGTCGAAGAAGCGGCCGCGCTCTGCAAGCCAGCGAGCGTGGCCTGGATGAACGGCTCGCAAGAGGAATATGACCAGCTCTGCCAGATGATGGTCGATTCGGGCACGTACATCCGCCTCAATCCCGAAAAGCGGCCCAACTCCTATCTCACGCGCTCGCACCCCTCGGATGTCGGCCGTGTCGAAGACCGCACCTTCATCTGCCCCGTCAACAAGGAGGAGGCCGGCCCCACCAACAACTGGGCGCCGCCGGCCGAGATGCGCGAAACACTGCGGGGCCTGTTCGACGGCTGCATGGCCGGCCGCACCATGTACGTCATCCCCTTCTCGATGGGCCCCATCGGCTCGCCCATCGCCAAGATCGGCATCCAGATCACCGACAGCCCCTACGTTGTCACCAACATGCGCATCATGACGCGCATGGGCACCGCCGTCCTCGACGCGCTGGGCGAACACGGCACCTTCATTCCCTGCATGCACTCGGTCGGCGCTCCGCTTAGCCCCGGCCAGGAGGACGTGCCCTGGCCATGCGAGCCCGATATCCAGCGCAAATACATCGTCCACTTCCCCGAGACTTACGAAATCTGGTCCTACGGCTCGGGCTATGGCGGCAACGCGCTACTCGGCAAGAAGTGCCTGGCGCTGCGCATCGCCTCGGTGGTGGCGCGCGACGAAGGCTGGCTCGCCGAGCACATGCTGATCATGGGCATCGAATCGCCAGAGGGCGAGAAAACCTATATCGGCGCCGCCTTCCCGAGCGCCTGCGGCAAGACCAACCTCTCCATGCTGGTTCCGCCCAAGGGCTTCGATGGCTGGAAGGTCCACACGGTCGGCGACGACATCGCCTGGATCAAGAAGGCTCCCGATGGCTCCCTGCGCGCTATCAACCCGGAAGCCGGCTTCTTCGGCGTGGCGCCGGGCACGAACCGCAAGTCCAACCCCAACGCGATGGACACCATCCACGCCAACTGCATCTTCACCAACTGCGCGCTGACCGACGACGGCGACATCTGGTGGGAGGGCATGGACGGCGAGCCCCCCGCGCACCTGATCGACTGGAAGGGCGATGACTGGACGGCAGGCTGCGGCCGCCCCGCCGCGCACCCGAACGCGCGCTTCACCGCGCCCGCCAGCCAGTGCCCGTCCATCGACCCGGACTGGGAGAACCCGGCCGGCGTGCCCATGAGCGCCTTCGTCTTCGGCGGCCGCATGAGCAAGGACGCGCCGCTCGTCTACGAGGCGTTCAACTGGAGCCACGGCGTCTATCTGGGCGCCACCATGGGCTCGGAAGGCACCGCAGCCGCCATTGGCCAGGCAGCCATGCGCCGCGACCCGATGGCCATGCTGCCGTTCTGCGGCTACAACATGGCCGACTATTGGGGCCACTGGCTGAACGTCGGCCGGCGCATTTCCAACCCGCCGCGGATCTTCCGCGTGAACTGGTTCCGCCGGGACGCGGACGGCAAGTTCATGTGGCCGGGCTTCGGCGAGAACCTGCGCGTACTGAAGTGGATCGTGGACCGCGTGCGCGGCCGCGCCGCCGCCGTGGAAAGCCCCATCGGCTGGATGCCGCGCTACGAAGACCTGCACTGGAAGGGCCTGGAGTTCCCGGCCGGTACCTTCCACGAGCTGATGACCGTGGGCCGCGACGCGGGCCATGCCGAGGCGCGGGCACATGAAGAGGAGTTCGACAAGTTCTTCGACCGCCTGCCCAAGGAGTTCATCTACGAGCGCGAACTGCTGCGCTCCAGGCTGTGGCGCTCGCCGAACCACTGGCAGCTCGCGCCGTCGGATGTGGTGCGGCCGCAGAACGGAGATAGATAGATAGACGCCGGGGCCGCTTCGCCGGGTGCGAGGCGGCTTCCGGCATAGCCCCTGATAAAGCCCGCGCGCCTCATCGCTGCGGATTACCGCCACCGCTTCACCCAGCGGGTGCGCCGCAAGAATGGCAACACCCGCTATTTTTTGCACATGTTTGGTGGCGTG
>JBNKTW010000151.1:0-54417 GCA_050298295.1 Rhodomicrobiaceae bacterium | reverse complement strand
GTCGCTTGGCGCGCTCAAGCCTTCCTTCGCGGATATGGGCAAGAATTACGGCTTCGACGGCGTGGCAATACAGAAATATCCCGAGATCGAGCGCATCAACCACGTGCATACGCCCGGCAATTCCTCCGGCATCGTGGATGGTGCCGCCGCGATCCTGATTGGCACGAAAGAGGCCGGCGAGAAAGCGGGCCTGAAGCCGCGCGCGCGCATCAGGGCTTGCGCCTCCATCGGCTCGGAGCCGACCATCATGCTGACAGGCCCGAGCTATGCCGCCGAGCGGGCGCTTGGGAAGGCCGGTATGTCGAAAGCCGACATCGACCTTTGGGAGCTGAACGAGGCGTTCGCGGCTGTCGTGCTCCGCTTCATGCAGGTGCTCGATATTCCGCATGACAAGATCAATGTGTGCGGCGGCGCCATCGCCATGGGCCATCCGCTGGGCGCGACCGGGGCGATGATCCTGGGCACGCTGCTGGACGAGATGGAACGGCGCGGCGCGGGCACCGGCCTTGCTACGCTGTGCATCGGCGCGGGCATGGGCACGGCAACGATTATCGAGCGGGTTTAACGGATTAGCCCCCCTCACTCTGTCTCTCTCCCCAAGGGGAGAGAGGACCCCAGAATAGCCGCCGCAGGTATTTTAGGCGTCCCTTCTCCCCTCGGGGGGAAGGACAGGATGAGGGGAGACTTCGCCAGGGGATAGAAAACCATGACCACCAGCATTTCATACGCCGTCGATAGCGATGGCATCGCAACCTTGACCATCGACCAGCCGGGCAAGTCGATGAACGTCGTCGGGCCGGAATTCGTGACCGAGCTTGAGGCGGCCATCGAGCGCGCCATTGGCGATGTCTCAGTTAAGGGCGTCATCATCACCTCCGGCAAACCGGCCTTCGTCGCGGGCGCCGACCTGATCGGGATGGAAAGCCTGATCGCCGCTGCCAAGACCGCGCCGGTGGCCGAGGCGCTGAAGGCCGCCTCGCACTTCACGCAGGTGCTTCGCCAGCTCGAAACCGGCGGCAAGCCCGTGGTTTGCGCCATCAACGGCACGGCGCTGGGCGGCGGTTTCGAGATCGCGCTCGCCTGCCATTACCGCGTGGCCGCCGATGACGATAAAATCAAGATCGGCCAGCCCGAGGTGCAGGTTGGACTGTGCCCAGGCGCCGGCGGCACGCAGCGCATTCCCCGGCTGATCGGCATCATGCCGGCGCTGCCGCTACTGCTCGAAGGCAAGAACCTGACGCCCGCGAAAGCCAAAGGCTCTGGCCTCATCCATGAGGTTGTGCCGGCGGCGGACCTGCTTGCGGCCGCGAAGAAGTGGCTCACCTCGCCCGCCGCGAAAGCGGTCCAGCCCTGGGACGAAAAGTCGTTCAAGGTTCCGGGCGGTGCGGGCGGTATGCACCCAGTTGCGGTGCAGACCTTCATCGCCGGCAACGCCATGCTGCGCGACAAAACCCACGGCAACTACCCGGCAGCGCAGGCGATCATGTCCTGCGTCTACGAAGGCACCTCCGTGCCGATTGACCTCGGGCTCAAGATCGAGGCGAAATACTTCCTGTCACTGCTGCGCGGCGACGTCGCGCCGGCCATGATCCGCACGCTGTTCGTCAACAAGGGCAGGGCGGACAAGCTCGCGCGGCGGCCCACGGACGTGCCCAAGGCGCAGTTCAAGAAGATCGGTATGCTGGGCGCGGGCATGATGGGCGCGGCGATCGCCTATGTCGCGGCTTCGAACGGCATCGAGGTGGTGCTGATCGACCGCGATATGGAAGCCGCCGAACGCGGCAAGAGCCACGCCAGGAAGCTCGTGGAAGGCGCGGTGGCCAAGCGCCGCATGACCCATGACAAGGGCGAGGCGCTGCTTGCGCGCATCCAGCCGGCGGTGGACTTCGCCGCACTGGCCGATGTGGATTACATCATTGAGGCGGTGTTCGAGGACAAGGACATCAAGGCGGACGTGACCAAGCGTACCGAGGCCGTGATCCGTCCCGGCGTGATCTTCGGTTCAAATACCTCCACGATGCCGATCACTGGCCTTGCCGAGGCGTCGGGCCGGCCGCGGAACTTCATCGGCATCCACTTCTTCTCGCCCGCCGAGAAGATGCCGCTGGTCGAGATCATTCGCGGCAAAGAGACCAGTGACGAGGCGCTGGCGGTGACGCTCGACCTCGTGCAGGCGTTCAAGAAGACGCCCATCGTGGTCAATGACGGGCGCGGCTTCTTCACCTCGCGCTTCTGCGGCTGCTACATCGCCGAAGGCGAGATCATGCTGACGGAGGGGCTTCCGGCGGCGCTGATCGAAAACGCGGGCAAGCTTGCGGGTATGCCGGTCGGGCCGCTGGCGCTCGCGGACGAGGTGGCCATCGACCTCGGCTGGAAAATCCATAAAGCGACGGAAGCCGCGCTTGGCGATGCCTACAAGGCCAATGCGGCGGTGCCGGTGATGGAGACCATGTATGTGAATAACGGCCGCGCGGGCCGGAAGAACGGCAAGGGCTTCTACGACTATCCCGAAAGCGGGCAGAAGAGCCTCTGGCCGGGCCTCGCCGGTCTTTATCCGCCTAAGGACGAGAGCCTGTGGCCGTCCGTTGAGGAACTGAAGAAGCGGCTGCTCTACGCTCAGGCGCTCGACGCCGTGCGCTGTATGCAGGAAGGCGTGCTGACCGCGCCTGAGGATGGCGACGTGGGCGGCATCTTCGGGCTTGGCTTCGCGCCGTACACGGGCGGGCCGGTCAGCCTGGTCGATACGGTGGGCATTCCGAAGTTCATCGAGGAATGCGAGGCGCTGGCCGCGAAATACGGCGAGCGCTTCGCCCCGCCGCAGCTTCTGCGCGACATGGCGGCGAAGGGCGAGACCTTCTACCCCGCGCTCAAGGCGGCGTAGAAGCGCCGTTGAGGACATCCCCGGACCGGGCGCCGGCCGGGGATGGCGCGGGCCTTCGTGTAATACCGGATTAGCTCAACCGGGCGCTTTTCCGGCCCTGACAAGGGCTGGGAGAGCGTGCTTCGAATTAGGCGCAATATAGCAGTATTGTCTTGAGTATCCGTTAAACGTGCTATGCCATTGATATAGAATGGTTATATCGCACCACGCCAGTGCAAAGGCGCCTTTCGCTTGGTTAATTTCAAATATTCGATTATATTTAACGGGATTTTTGAAGCGTAGAAATCGCGCGAAAGTGAGTAAAAATTCGCGAAAATTCGCCTGCTTGGAACGGACGTGCCGCGCGTTTACCATAACTGAATTAACCATGATCCTAGAAGCGGCAGTTGAGTTTGCGCCACGCCGCGAAACACACGCCAAAACGGCGTGCTTTGCTATTCTCGCGGCGCACCCGCAGGGTGAAGCGGCGGCGGCAATCCACCGGAGCGGTCATTATTTCTGGCGGCTGGTAGCACTACTATTTTGCCGCAAGTTTGAAGAACAGCCCCTCGCCTGGCAGCGAGCCATAAGTGAAAGGCTGCTGCCGGTTCTGCGTCGCTTGCAGCACCGTATCGCGCACCTTGCTGAACAACAGCCGGATGTCTAGCCGCGCCTCGCCGATGTGCTGGAGGAGCGCCTTGGTGAACGGGCTGTGATCGCCCTCGCCGTCCTCGGCGATCGAGCCGTCCTTGGTGGCATAGACAATCATCTGCCCCTGGCTCGGTTCGACGGCGGCAAGCCCCTGCCCGAAGGAGCGCGCCGAGCGTGTCTGCCGCATCCGCTTCAGGAACGGGTTGTCGCGGCAGGCGTCGAGGATCACGAGCCCGAGCTTCTTCGTGCCGTTCATGCTGTCGATGACCCGGTCGAGGCCCACAGTCTCGTAATCCACATGGCGGTCGCTTGCGAGCCTGGCGCCGGCTGGGATCAGGAAGTTGCGCCCATCCACCTGCATACCGTGGCCCGCATAGAACACCACCGCCCAGTCGGAGGCGGGCGTCTTGTCGCCGAACGCCATCAAAGCGGCCTCAAGGTCCGCGCGGGTGGGGTCCATGACCTCGGTTACATCGGAAAAGCCCAGATCGCGGAAGGCCTTGGCCATGGCCTTGGCGTCATTCGGCGGATTGCGCAGGGACGGCGCATTCTTATAAGCGCCCACGCCGATGACGAGCGCGATGCGCCGGCCGGGGGCGATGGGCTTCGCTCTGTGTTGCCGCGGCTGCGTGGTCTGCTTCTCGGCGATGGCTTCGCCCTGAAGCACACCCAGCCGCTCGCGTGCGATGACGCGCGCATCGCGCTGGCCTGGGGTCGGCACGTTCAGCCCTATGGCGGCCGTATAGTCCGCCATGGCCAGCGCCCTTTGCCCAAGCTTTTCGTAAGCCTTCCCGCGGCGCATATAGGTAACTGGCAGCTTGAACATCGACAATTTCAGCGCCTCGGTCAAATCATCGACGGCTTGGGCGTATTTGCCTTGCTCGTATGCGATAACGCCGCGGATACCGATATAAGCGTCGCGATTCTCTCCGGACTTGAGGCCGATGTCTACCTCTTTGCTGGCTTCTTCGAGCCTGCCCAGGCGGACAAGCGCCGTGGCCTTACCGCTTCGTGAAACCCATTCCTTGGGGTTCAATTGCAGCGCCTTGTCGAAGTCCAGGATGGCTAGGCCGTATTGCTTCCGCCAGTGATAGAACTGGCCCCTGCCCGCATAAACGTCGGCATCGTCAGGGGCGAGCTTTATGGCCTTGTTGTGGTCAGCGAGCGCGTTTTCGAAGTCGCCTAGGTTCATGCGGGCAAGCGCCCGGATTTTATAGGCGTACAGCAGCACACCCTGCGCCACTTGTTTCACCTTCAGGTTAGGCGCTAGTTCGATGGCGTGGGTCGCATCCTCGATTGCGTGTACATAGTCGCCCTTGTAGTTGCGGGCATTGGCGCGGTACCAGTATTCGGAGGCGGCGCTATCCGGATTGAGGCGGATCGCTTGCGTAAGATCGGCAATCGCATTGCCGAAATCGCTCTTCGTGAAATAGTAGTGTGCCCTGTAGCTGTAGCCCTCAGGATCATCGGGCTTCAGCCGGATAATTTCATTAGCGTCTGCAATAGCTTTATCGATTTCTCCTGCGGATGCGTAGAAATTCGACCTGATCTGGCGAGAGAACACATCGTCCGGCCACCTGCGTATGAGTTGATTCAGTATGGATATGGCGCGGTCATGATCCCCAACGTTATCGTAAGCCTGAGATAAAGCGACATAATATGTTTTTTCATCCGGAAGGAGCCTCACCAGTTCCTTCAGGTCGGCGATCTGTTTGTGGTAGTCGTTTTGCCTCCCGTAGATCAGATTGCGCGCGGAAAGAGCTCCGATGTTATCGGGTTTCAGCCGGACAGCCTCGCTCAAGTCGGCAAGCGCCTTGGCGTCATCCCCCATCTCCTTATAGGCCTCGCCCCGCATCGTATAGTTTACAAAGTTGGGATCGGCGGCGATCAACGCATCGTATTCCGCAATGGCGCGCCGGAAATCTTTCTGCGCGATGTAAATTAGCCCTAAGGCATTGTGTGCTCCAACAGCTTTGGGGTTCAACTCAAGTGTCTGCTTGAAGTCCGCGAGTGCCCGCCCGTAATCTTTCTGGCCGAAATAGGCCCAGCCCCGGTTAGCGTAAGCGGCGGTGAATTTGGGCTGGAGCCGGATCGCCTCGCTGATATCGGTGATGGCCTTGGCGTAATCCTCTTTGCTGCGATAGGCGTGACCGCGATTGTTGTAGGCGTGGGCGTTACCCTTATTCAGCTTGATGCCTGCCGTTGCGTCGGCGATAGCGCGATCATAGTCCTTTTTCGCAGTGAATATGCTCCCGCGCTCGCTCAGTGCATGCCAATACTCAGGTTGAAGTTCGAGGGCTTTGGTCAGATCGGCGACGGCCCGGTCCTTTTCCTTTTTGAGGCCATAAGTTGCCCCCCGATTCGCAAAGGCGGATTCATCGTCCGGCCGCAGAGCAATCGCTTCGCTGAAACCGGCGATGGCCCGGTCATATTTCTCGATGCCGGCGTAAGCCTCGGCGCGGGCGTGAAAGGCGTCAGCAAGATCCTTCTTCGCTTCTATCGCCTTGTCCGCAAGTTTGATCGCTTGCTCGAAATCGGCTTTGGCTCGATCCTTTTCCCCGGCGTTCCTGTAAAGCCACCCTCTGCTAGCATAAGCTCTGGGATCGCTGGGGGCCAGGCGCATCGCCTCCGCCAAATCCTTCTCCGCCTGGGACCGGTTCGATAGTCCGTTGTAAGCCCCGCCGCGCTCCAGATAGGCCTCTGCGTTCTTGGGATCGAGCTTGATGATGCGGCTAAAATCGGCGGCCGCCTCAGCATAGTACGACCGCTTGGCGTAAGCTTTGCCGCGATTGAGAAGGGCTTGCACCAGCTTTGCCCCGCTGACCTTCCCGCCATCGATCAGCGCCGTGCAGCCGCGGATCGCTTCGGCGATTTTCCGCGCCTCGCATGAAGCGGCGGCCGGCTTGGCGCCATCGCCGCCCTGGGCCAGAGCCCCAGCGCTCAATGTAAGGAAAGTCAAAAGCAACCCCGCGCCCAAAGTCCGGGCGCGCCAATACGGTGCGAGCGGCATATTGTCCCCTGTGTTTCCAGCCCCTTGGATTTACCTAATCAAAAAGCGTGACAACAGTAAGACTTGCCTAAAATTGCGGAGAACGGGTGCCGGGACTGTCTTTGGCTCGGGGAGCCTCCCGTTTTGCGCAAGGACTCATTACGATCAGTGCGTTAGCTCAAGCAAGGTATTCAACGGTTTCTTGAAGCTCCTATGCTGAATCGCTTCAATATTTAAGTGCCCTGAGCGGAAGAGGTGGCAGGCTTAAATTTCGCTCAACTACTTGCGGACGGAACAATCGCGTTCCATAACGTGGGCAGCCGCGCGCCCCGATGGGGCAGTCACCATATCTCGCAGTAGCGGCGCAGATGTTGCGCGGTTTGTGTTTCCTCGCGGACATAAGCCGGCTACAAGCGGATCGGCTGCCCTGCTATTTGCGGGCGCTTGCACGCGTTTTTGACGAAACTCCCTAGAGCGGGTTATGGAAAACAACAGAAACTTTTGGCTTGCCATTGTGCTTTCTTTCGCCTTCGTGATCGGCTGGGATCTCTTGTATCTGCAGCCGAAGGTCGAACAGGCGCGCAAACAGCAACAGACGGAGGCCGCCCAAAAAGCGCCGAAGCCCGCCCAGGGCAAGACGGCAGCTACCGGGGCGCCGCCGGCGCCAGCGGTTTCTCCCGGTACGCCCGCACCCTCCACGCGGCCAGTGGTCGCGGGATACGCCACCCGCGAGGCCGCGATTGCCGCTTCGCCGCGCGTGGTGATCAACAGCCCTGCTTTGCAGGGTTCGATCAACCTGAAGGGCGCGCGCATCGACGACGTGATCCTGCGCAACTATACCGAGACGGTCAATCCGAAGAGCCCCAAGGTCGTTCTGCTTTCGCCCTCGGGCAGCCCGCATCCCTATTTCACTTATACCGGCTGGTGGACGGATGACCCTGGCGTGAAGCTTCCAGGCGAGGACACGCTGTGGCAACAGGAAGGCACGGGGCCCTTGACGGTTGGCCACCCGGTAGTGCTGCGCTACGACAACGACGCGGGCCTCACCTTCCGGCGCACGATCTCCATCGACAAGCATTACATGTTCACCATCGCCGACGAGGTGGAGAACAAGACCGGCAAGCCGCTGACGCTCAGGCCCTGGGGGCAGGTGGCCGAGCTGACCGAGCCCAAGACGCTCGGCTATACGGTGCTGCATGAAGGGCCGCTCGGCGTCTTCGGCAGCGACGGCCTCACGGAACTCACTTATTCAGCCGCGCTCAAGAACTACGATCCGGCCACGAAGAACGCCAAGGAAATCAACTCCTCCGCTAAAGGCGGCTGGATCGGCTTCACCTCGCAATACTGGGCGGCGGTGCTCATCCCGAACCAGGAGAAGTCCTTCGACGGGATGATGTTCGGCAATGAGAAGAAGCACTTTTACGCCAACTTCATTCAAAAGCCGGTCACGGTCGCCGCGGGCGGCAAGGAAACCGTGACAAGCCATCTTTTCGCGGGCGCCAAGGAGGTCAATCTTCTCGATAAATACCAGGCCGCTCTCGGGATCGAGAAATTCAACAAGCTCGTGGACTGGGGATGGTTCTTCTTCCTCACCGAGCCGATGTTCTACCTGATGGACTTCCTCTATCAGCTCGTGGGGAACTTCGGCGTCGCCATTCTGCTTACAACCGTCGTCGTGAAGCTCGCCTTCTTCCCGCTCGCGAACAAGTCGTTCGAATCGATGAGCAAGATGAAGAAACTGCAGCCTGAGATGAAGGCGATCCAGGAGCGCTTCAAGGACGACCGCGTGCGCCAGCAGGAAGCGCTGATGAAGCTCTACAAGGATGAGAAGGTCAACCCGATGGCCGGGTGCCTGCCGATCTTCATCCAGATCCCGGTGTTCTTCTCACTTTATAAGGTGCTGCTCGTCGCCATCGAGATGCGCCACGCACCATTCTTCGGCTGGATCAAGGATCTTTCGGCCCCCGATCCGACAACCGTCTTCAACCTATTCGGGCTCATTCCCTGGACACCGCCGCAATTCCTGATGCTGGGCATCCTGCCCTTGGCGATGGGCATCTCGATGTGGGCGCAAATGCGGCTGAACCCGACGCCGGCGGACCCGGTGCAGCAGCAGGTCTTCACCTGGATGCCCATCATCTTCACCTTCATGCTGGCGCATTTCCCGGCGGGCCTCGTGCTCTACTGGACGTGGAACAACATTCTGACCTTCGCCCAGCAGGCCTTCATCATGAAGCGGCAGGGGGTGGAGATCGACATTCTGCACAATGTCGGCGTCAAGACGGTGCACAGCCGGGTGCAGCAGGCGCGATCGCGTTTGAAGAATAACGGGAGGCGCCGCACGCCGGCGGAGTGATGGTTCTGTTGCTGCAATTTGAGGCATAAGGCCCCCTCTCCCCAAGGGGAGAGGGTGAGGGGGGCTTCGCCAGACCGCGCAAAATAAGAGCGAGGCAACCGTGTCCGCTGTTGATGATCAGGAAGCGGCGGCGCTCAAGGCGGCCGGGCTGTTCAAGACGCCCGCGAGCTTTGCGCTGGGCGTCGCGAGTGTCGAGGGGCTCCCGGCCGGCGGCAGGGTCGAGGTTGCGTTCGCCGGGCGCTCCAATGTCGGCAAGTCGAGCCTGTTGAACGCCCTTCTGAACCGGCGCAGCCTTGCGCGCGTCTCGAACACGCCGGGGCGCACCCGCGAGCTGAACTATTTCTCGGTTGGCGACGTTCTATATATCGTGGACATGCCAGGTTACGGTTACGCCAAGGCTCCGAAATCGCTGGTCCAGGGCTGGACCAAGCTCATCCACGACTACCTGCGCGGCCGCGCCCAGCTCAAGCGCGTGATGCTCCTGATCGACAGCCGCCACGGGCTCAAGCCCTCCGATCGCGAGATCATGATCATGCTCGACAAGGCCGCGGTATCCTACCAGGCCGTGCTCACCAAAGCGGACAAGCCGAAGTCAGGCGATCTCGCCAAGGTGATTCGCGAAACGGAAGCCGAGCTGCAAAAACACCCCGCCGCCCATCCGGTTGTCCTGGCAACCTCGGCCGTGGAAGGGCTCGGCATCGAGGAGTTGCGCGTGGCCATCGCCGGACTTTGCTGACCCGCCCATCCCCGCTCGCCTGCCTCCTCACGAAAGGCGCAAGAGTTCGCATTGCGGAAAAGCCCCCCTCACACTGTGCCTCCCCTTGGGGAGAGACAGTGTGAGGGGGGCTTCGCAACACGCATTTTACGCCTGTGCTTGCGGCTTTCTATGCACCGTGCCGTCATCCCACCGGATGCGGATGCCGCCCCTCGATACGTTGGTCTCGACGGGCAGGAATTCGACGCCGGCCGATTCCAGGGCCGCGACCACGTCCCGTAGCGTACGTGGATGAGGCCTGACCTGACTCAATTCGAAATCCGCAATGGTCTTGCGCGCCACCTGCGCACGGCTGGCTAGCTCTTGCTGCGACCATCCCAAAAGCCCGCGCGCCGCCCTGCATAGCTCTGGAGAAATGCTCATAAACCACCCTCGATAGACAAAACTAAATAAGTGTATCGCAGAAAATGGCTGTTTTATGTAACTGTTCTCAGATTGCATATCAGACGGACGCTTTGCCGAAAAGCAAAGGCAAAAAACGCAAAAAAAACCGGGTTTGCCCATTTTTTCGCGTCCGGAGTTCTCCAGCGTTCTCACAATTTGATTGCAGGGGGGCTGTTTCTTGCAACCATGCGTGACGCGCAGGTGCTCACAACTTCTTTTGCGGCGCACAAGTTCCAAACTCTAGGCGCAACGGGACAGCTCATGAGGCCGCGCCAGCAGTCCACAGCCTGTCCCTGCATGGGAAGAACTATACAACATTGCACAGCCTCGTATATTTCTGTAAAGCCCCGGTGGACGGATAGAAAGAGGGCACGGATGGCGCAGGGCAACAACATCAAAGGGCGGCTCAGAACTGGGACTGCCTCGCTGTTTCAGCGCAAGGACATTACAGGGCTGGCCGATGACCTCCACGGCGGTGTTCAGCTTCACCGCACGCTCGGCCCCTGGAGTCTCATCGCGCTTGGCATCGGCGCCATCATCGGCGCCGGCCTCTTCTCGCTGACCGGCCTTGCCGCGGGCGACAACGCCGGCCCGGCGGTGGTGATCAGCTTTATGATCGCCGCGATTGGCTGCGCCTTTGCCGGCATGTGCTATTCCGAGCTTGCGAGCATGATCCCGGTTTCGGGCAGCGCTTACACCTACGCCTATGCGACGCTTGGAGAGATCGTGGGCTGGGTTATCGGCTGGGATTTGGTGCTCGAATACGCCGTTGGCGCCGGCACCGTTTCGGTGAGCTGGTCGCGCTACGTGGTTTCGCTTCTGCGCGATTTCGGCATCAACCTGCCGGCGCAGTGGACGCTTTCGCCCTTCGAAACGGCGACGCTCGCGGACGGCACCGTGGTGCACGGCATCGCCAACCTGCCGGCCATGTTCATTCTCATGGTGATTTCCGCGCTCTTGATCCGGGGCATCAAGGAGTCCTCGACCGTCAATTCCGTGATCGTCGTGATCAAGGTCGCCGTGGTGCTCGCGGTGGTTGGCGTGGGCGTGTTCTACATCAAGGCGCAGAACTATGTGCCGTTCATTCCGGACAACACCGGCGAGTTCGGCCATTATGGCTGGTCGGGAATTCTACGCGGGGCGGGGGTGATCTTCTTCGCCTATATCGGCTTCGACGCCGTCTCGACCGCGGCGCAGGAAACCAAGAATCCCCAGAGGAACATGGCCATCGGCATTCTCGGCTCGCTGGTCATCTGCACGGTGCTCTATGTGGCCTTTGGCGCCGTGCTCACCGGCCTCGTCAATTACAAAGACCTGCAAAACGACGCGCAGCCCGTCGTAACCGCCATCAACCAGACGCCCTTCCCGTGGCTCAGGACCGCGACCACGCTTGGCGTGATCGGCGGCTTCACCACCGTGATGCTAGTCATGCTGCTAGGCCAAAGCCGCGTCTTTTACGCCATGTCGCGCGACGGCTTCCTGCCCCAGGTGTTTTCGGTGCTGCACCCCACGTGGAAAACGCCGTGGGTCTCGAACCTGATTTTCATGGTGGGCACCGGCCTTCTGGGCGGCTTCGTGCCGATCCGGATTTTGGGCCACATGACCTCCATCGGCACGCTGCTTGCCTTCATCATCGTGTGCGCGGGCGTGTTGATCCTGCGCAAGACGCACCCCGAGATGGAACGCGGCTACCGCGTGCCACTCGTGCCGTTCGTGCCGATCGGCGGCATCGTGGTTTGCCTCATCATGATGGTCTCGCTCGACATCGACACCTGGATCCGGCTCGTCGCCTGGCTTGTGGTGGGTATGCTGATCTACTTCGGCTTCAGCCGCAGCCATCTCAAGGCGCGGCTGGCGGCGATGCCAAAGGCGCAGCGATAGGGCAGCATTTGCGGCTGCGCGAAACTGGACGATCCCTGGACAGGGCTCGTCCGCCCGTCCTTGAATCGCCGCCGTGCATACCGCGCCTTGGGATCACGTAAGCCCTTCAGCCGGGGCTGAAGGCGGAGTGCAAGAACTGGCCCGCCGCTTTCAGGCCTTCGGGGTCGATGCCGTGACCGAGGCCGGGCCTGACATGCCATTCGACGGGCACGCCAACGGCGGCAAGCTTCGTCCTGGCGTGATGGATCGCATGGACGGGGATCACTTCATCGCTGGAGCCGTGGATCAGGAGCACGGGCGGCTTGCATTTGATCTCGGCGGGAAGCCGCGCCGCGCCCGCGAGATGGCCCGAGAAACCCACGATGGCGGCGGGCGCTTCGCTGAGCCGCAAGCCCGTTTGCAGCACCATCATCGTGCCCTGGCTGAAGCCCACCAGCGCAATCGAGTTCAGCGGCAGCTTATGGTGCGCGGCTTCGGCCAGGATGAACGCCTCCAGCGCCGGCTGCGCCTTGCGCACGCCTTCCTCCCACTCATGCTCGCTGCGGGTGTCAAGCGCGAACCACTGACGGCCGCCGAAGAAGCCGCCGGGCATCTCCTCCGGCGCGTGCGGCGAGACGAAGGCGGCGTGCGGCAAGACCCGCGCCCATTCGCGGCCGAGCCCGATCAGGTCGTTTCCGTCGGCGCCATAGCCATGCACGAAAATCACAAGCTGCTGGGGCGCGCCGCCAGCGGCAGGGCCAAGCCTCGGTCCATCGATTTTAGCGGTCATCTCATGTCCTTGGTTTCAGAAACGTCTTCTGGCATCCGGGAACCGGCGAAGGCCCCGCCGCCCCAGCCCTCTCCCCTTGCGGGAGGGACAGGGTGAGGGGGCCTTCGCCTGGCTCGCACACAGTTTAGCAATTGGCTTCAGCAGGCGTTAACGCTTTGATCGCGAGCGCATGAACCGGCCCGGCCAGTTCGTCTTTCAGCGCGGCGTTGACAAGCCGGTGCCGCTCGACCAGGCTTTTTCCCTGGAAGGCCTCGGAAACCACCTTCACGCGGAAGTGGCTTTCGCCCGTCACGCGGCCCAGATGATCGCGCGCCCCGGTATGGCTCGCATGTTTCGCAGATTCATTCTCAACAATGAGGCTTGAAGGCGCGAAGGCCCTGCCAAGCTTCTCCCGGATCGTTTCTTCCACTGTCATTCCTGCCTCTTTGGCGCCAGGACGGCGGTCCCGCGCGCCCTGAATTCTGGGAGCACGAATTTGCTTGTTGTCAAGACCTTGTAAGCAAGGCCGCGCCGCAGCATACTGTGCGTTGAGCGGGCCGCCCAAAAATTGGGGGCTCGCGCGTGGAACAGTCCAGACAGATGAAACTCGACTCGAAATACTTCGACAGCATCCGCATCAGCCGGGGGCGGCGGGGGGCAAGGCCCGAAGCTCCGGCGGGCAATGCGCCAACGTGCCAATGGCGCAATTGCACCAAGCGCGGGTTGCACCGGGCGCCGAAAGGGCGCTCCTCCGAGGGCGAGTATTACTATTTCTGCCGCGAACACGTCACCGAGTATAACAAATCTTATAACTACTTCGCCGGCATGGGCGATGAAGAGGTCGTCGATTTCCAGAAGGCCGCGGCAACCGGGCACCGCCCCACATGGTCCATGGGCGTGCATGGCACCGACCGGGCCTCCTGGGATACGCTGAATGTTGACCGGGGCGGAGCGGGCGATCCATTCGAGCTGTTGAAGGCCGTGCGCGGCGAAGCGTGCCAGCGCCCGAACCCGGTGCAAGAGCGGCGGCGCGTCGTTCTCAAGGGCGCCAGGAAACACCTTCAGGCCCTCAATCTTGACGAAGACGCGACGGCCGCCGACATCAAGGTGCAGTTCAAAGCCCTGGTAAAACTGCACCATCCCGATCACAACGGCGGCGACCGCAGCTCCGAGGAGCGGTTCCGCGAGGTTCTGACTGCTTACAATTACCTGAAGCAGGCTGGGCTCGTGCGATGACGCTGGGCCAGAGGGCAAAATCCAAGTTAGAAAAACCGGGGACTTCGATGAAAAAGGGTGAAGCGGGTCATGCTGGCCTGCCGGATATGAAGGTGTCCGTCCGGCAAGTGTTCGGCATCGACACTCCGATGGAGGTTCCGGCCTACTCGCAACCGAGCGAATTCGTGCCGGAACACGATCCCGATTACCTGTTCAACCGCGAGACCACGCTGGCGATCCTGGCGGGGTTCGCGTACAACCGCCGCGTCATGATCCAGGGCTATCACGGCACCGGCAAATCGACGCATATCGAGCAGGTGGCGGCGCGGCTAAACTGGCCTTGCGTGCGCATCAACCTCGACAGCCATGTGAGCCGCATCGACCTCGTGGGCAAGGACGCCATCGTGCTGCGCGACGGCCAGCAGGTGACGGAGTTCCGCGAAGGCATCCTGCCCTGGGCGCTGCAATCGAACACGGCGCTGGTCTTCGACGAGTACGACGCGGGCCGGCCGGACGTGATGTTCGTCATCCAGCGCGTGCTTGAGGTTTCCGGCAAGCTTACGCTGCTCGACCAGAGCCGCGTGATCCGGCCGCATCCCGCCTTCCGGCTGTTCTCGACCACGAACACCATCGGCCTCGGCGACACCTCCGGCCTCTATCACGGCACGCAGCAGATCAACCAGGGCCAGATGGACCGCTGGTCGATCGTGGTGACGCTCAACTACCTGCCGCACCAGGACGAGGTCGACATCGTGCTGGCGAAGGTGAAGGAGTATCAGAACGACAAGGGCCGCAAGACGGTGGCCAACATGGTGCGCTTGGCGGACCTTACCCGCGCGGCCTTCGTGAACGGCGATCTTTCGACCGTCATGAGCCCGCGCACGGTTATCACCTGGGCCGAGAACGCCACCATCTTCGGTGATGTCAGCTTCGCGTTCACCTTGAGCTTCCTCAACAAATGCGACGAGCTTGAGCGCGGGGTGGTGGCCGAGTTCTACCAGCGCTGCTTCGGCGAGGAGCTGCCCTCCTCTACCGCGAATATCGCCCTCAGCTAATGGCTGGCAACGAAAACACGTGATCCGCACGAAACGCATTACCCCTCACCCTGTCCCTCTGGGAGAGGGGACGCCTTCTCAACGGGCACAGCCAGACTCCCTCTCCCCATGGGAGAGGGCTGGGGTGAGAGGTTGTGCCCTGTGATTACTGTTCATCCCTTAGCAATACTGGGCAGTGGCGATGGTGAATAGCGCGAAGAAGAAGACGGACCCGCTGGCACCGTTCAAGCGCGCGGTGTCGCTCACGGCGCGCTCGCTTGCCGGGAGCAAGACGATGAACGTCGTCTTCGGCTCCGACATGCCGGGCTACGACGGCAAAACCGCGCGGCTGCCGCAGCCAAGCCGGGCGATGTCGCGCAAGGAGGCCGCGGTTATCCGCGGCTACGCGGATGCCATAGCGCTGATGGTTTCGGCTCACGACGAGAAAACGCATACCTCCCTAGCTCCGCCGGTAGGCCTCGCCCGGGACGTTTTCGACGCGGTCGAGCGTGCGCGGGTCGAGGCGGTGGGCTCCTTGCGTATGCTTGGCGTCGCCAAAAACCTCACCGCAAAACTCGCGGCCTCCTACGAGCGGCTGCCCGAGCGCGATATGGACCGCTACGACGCCCCCATCGAACAGGCGCTGCCGCTGATCGTGCGCGAGAAGCTGACTGGGCAGAAGCCGCCGCGAGGCGCCAATGGCATCGCGGACGTCTGGCGCCCCTGGGTCGATGACAAAGCCGGGCCGCTGCTTGAGCGCCTGGAAGACGTGGTGGACGACCAGACTGCCTTCGCGAGGCTCACGCGCGAGCTTCTGGTGGCCCTGGAGCTGATGGAAGGCACCGCGGAGCAGAACCCCGAGGAAAACGATCAGGACTCCAAGGAGGAGCAGGAACAGCAGGCGCAGGGCGGCGAGCAGCAGCAGGAGGAACAAACCGGCCAGCCGAGCGAGTCTGAGCAGCAGGATGTCTCCGAGGGCGGCGAGGAAGGCGAGCCGGTGCAGTGCCCCGAGCGGGATTACGAGCCCGGTGGCGAGGAAGGCGAGGGTGAGCCGCGGACGCCACCGCGCCGGCCCAACGTTACGGTGCTCGATGCGCCGGAAGCCTTCGGCTACCACGCCTTCACGCGCCAGTTCGACGAGGCGGTGGGCGCGGAAGCCCTGTGCGACAGCGAGGAGCTAGACCGGCTGCGCAGCTTCCTCGACAAGCACCTCTCAGCGCTGCACGTCGCGGTTAGCCGCCTCGCCAACCGGCTGCAGCGCCGCCTGCTCGCGCAGCAGAACCGCGCCTGGGAGTTCGACCTCGAAGAAGGTATGCTCGACACCGCGCGGCTGTCCCGCGTCGTCACCGATCCCTTCCAGCCCCTATCTTTCAAGCGCGAGCGCGACACCAATTTCCGCGACACGGTGGTGACGCTGCTGCTCGACAATTCCGGCTCGATGCGCGGGCGGCCCATCATGGTCGCGGCCTGCTGCGCCGACATTCTCGCGCGCACGCTGGAGCGCTGCGGCGTGAAGGTCGAGATCCTGGGTTTCACCACGCGGCAGTGGAAGGGCGGGCAATCGCGAGAGAGCTGGCTCGCGGCGGGCAAACCATCCAATCCCGGCCGCCTCAACGATCTGCGCCACATCGTCTACAAGGCCGCCGATATGCCCTGGCGGCGGGCGCGGCGCAATCTGGGCCTGATGATGCGCGAGGGCCTGCTCAAGGAGAATATCGACGGCGAGGCGCTGGCCTGGGCGCACGCGCGCCTGCTGGCGCGGCCCGAGCAGCGGCGCATCATCATGATGATCTCCGACGGCGCGCCGGTGGACGATTCCACGCTATCGGTGAACAACGGCACTTATCTTGAGCGGCATCTGCGGCAGGTCATCCACGAGATCGAGACCTATTCGAGCGTGGAGCTGATCGCCATCGGCATAGGCCACGACGTGACGCGTTACTATAAGCGCGCCGTGACCATCACCGACGCGGAGGAACTGGCCGGCGCCATGACGGAGAAGCTCGCCGAGCTGTTCAGCGATCCAACGCAGGGGCGTACCGCCGGTATGCCGCCGCGCCGCCGGTTGCATTGATAGCAGCCCGCACTTCAGGCCACCGGGCTGCGGTTATTTGAGTGCTGTAGTTCCTGCCACACTCTTCAGGCGGCCGGTTTGATTTGCTCCTCCAGCCCGGAAATCCTCGTGCAGATCCGTGCTGCTTCGCCTTCAGGCCAGAGATTACGAGGGGGGACTTGGCGAACCGTTCAACCGGATTTCATATCAGCCATACGTCTCGAACATGGTCTTTTGCCCAGGGCCGAAACACTGCATAATGCGGGCTGGTAATCTGCGGCCGCGGGCAGGGTCCGCCACCGGCCAGGAGACGGGTGCGCATGACGGCAAGACTATCGGTACTGTTCGTATGTCTCGGCAACATTTGCCGCTCGCCGCTGGCGGAGGCGGCGTTCCGGCGCGAGGCGGAGCTGATCGGCCTCGACATCGGGATCGACTCGGCGGGCACCGGCCACTGGCACATCGGCGAGCCTCCCGACCGCAGGGCGCGCGCGGTGGCGCAACGGCACGGCGTTGACATCAGCGCCTACCGCGCGCGGCAAGTGCACGATGAAGATTTCCACCGCTTCAGCCATATCGTGGCGCTTGATCCCCAGAACCTCGCGGACCTGCGTGCTCTGAAGCCCAGGAACGCGGCGGCCTCGCTCAGCCTTTTGCTGGACCACGTTCCAGGGCACAAAGGCCGGGCGGTGGCCGACCCCTATTATGGCGGCATGGACGGGTTCGAAGCGGCCTGGGCGGATGTAACCCTTGGCGCGCAGGCGCTCGCGCGCTTGCTGGCGGAGCGGAAATGAAGACGCTCGCGGAAACAGGCGCGGCGCTGCTTGGCGCGAAGCTGCGCCGGAGCAAAGGATTGGGCGGCGGCTGCCTTTCCGAAATCTTGCACATTGTTCTTGAGGATGGGCGCGAGGCCATTGTGAAAAGCGGCCCGGCTCCGCAAACCGAGGCGGCCATGCTGCAAGCGATTGCCGCGAGCGGCGCGCCAGCTCCAGCCGTGCTTGCGGCAAGCGCCGGGGTGCTGGTGCTGGAGGTTATGCCGGCGGGCGGCTCGCTTGGCGGAGCCTGGGCGGATTTGGGCCGGGTGGCGGCAACGCTTCATTCCGCCGTAGGGCCATCCTATGGCTGGGCGGAGGGCTACGCCTTTGGCGCGCTCGCCATCCCCAACGGTTGGGCGGATGCGTGGCCGCTCTTCTGGGCGGAGCGGAGGCTGCTAACGCATTGCCCGCACATCGCGCCCGCCGTAGCCCGGCGCGTGGAAGCCCTCGCCGCGGACCTGCCGGACCGCCTGCCCGCGCACCCGCCTGCCGCCCTCCTGCACGGCGACCTGTGGGGCGGCAATGTGCTCGCGGCTGGCGGCAAAGTCAGCGCGCTGATCGATCCGGCCTGCTATTACGGGCATGGGGAGGTGGATCTCGCGATGCTTGAAATGTTCGATTCCCCGCCGCGCGCGTTCTACGAAGCCTACGGCGCGCTGGAGCCCGGCCACCACGCACGCCTGGTCATCTACCGGCTGTGGCCCGCTCTGGTCCACCTCCGGCTTTTCGGCGATGGCTACAAGCCGCTCGTCCTGCGGCTGCTTTCCGAAGCCGGCGCCTGAGCCGTTCAGGCCACTGCGGCGCGAGCTTTCGAGCGCCGCGCGAACCTGGGGAGGGCGTGCCGCCGCCGCTTCTCATGACGGCGCACGCGTTCAATTCCCGATGCGCAATTGCAACAAATATGTACAAAAGGTTGCAGGGGTTATTGCGCCTATGTAGCATAACGGATAGGAATTATTCTGTATTGGATAAAATATCTTTCGGGTGGGCTTCCGGATGAGCAGGTTCGTAGCGTTAGTTGCCGATGTAGCCCTTATAGTCTTGGCGACGCTCGCCGCATTCGTATTGTGCGCAAATTTCGAGGTCTCCGAAAGCCGTTTCCTGGAATTCCTCCCCTATCTCGCGGCCACCGCCGTGGCGGCCCTTGCTGTACTCCCGGCCGCAGGTCTCAACCGCACGGTGTGGCGCGGTTTTGCGCTTCCCGGTTATTGGCGGGTCATGAGCGCCAACCTGGCAATCGTCTGCGCGACCGCCGCGATGGGGTTCGCCTATAACCGTCTCGATGGCCTGCCGCGTTCGCTGCCCATTCTTCAACTCCTGGGGGGGCTAGCGATTCTCTCAGGCGCGCGCCTACTACGCGGGTTGGGACACGCCAGTTGCGGCGACCGCAAAGCCCCGGCAACCCTGCTTGAGCTTGATCGCGGCCCCCGCGCTCTCACCGTCGTCGTTGTTGGCATTTCGAAACTGACCGAGGCTTATTTACAGGCTGCCGCCGAACTTGCTCCGCAGCGCATCAGAATCGCCGGCCTTGTCGGCTACTCCAACCCGCACGCCGGGCCGCTGGCGGCGAGCTATCCGGTTTTGGGCGTTTCGGAGGACATCGAGCACATTTTGACCGCGCTTGAAGCACACGGGGTTCATGCCGATCGCATTGTAGTTACTATTCAGTTTGAAGCGCTTTCTCCCAAGGCGCGGGAAGCGTTGCTTAAGGCCGCACGCTCCCGCAACATCCCGCTGCATTTTTTGGCTGAAGATTTGGGTTTCAAGGGACCGCATAGCTCAACCGTGAACGGCTGCGATCTGGCCGCTCCGCGGAAACTTGGCTTCGACGTTCCACCTGCCGGGTTTGCCCTGCCCGCAGTACGGCGCTACTCGCGGGCCGGACGGGTGTTCCATGCCGCCGCGGCGTCCGTCCTGCTTGCCGCAAGCGCTCCAGTCCTGCTCGTCACCGCTACCTGCGTCGCCCTGAGCATGGGCTTCCCTATTGTCTGCTGGCAGGAGCGGCAGGGACCCGGCGGCAAACCCTTCCGCCTTTACAGGTTCAGCACGGCGCACACTGCCGTTTCGCCCGGTAGGCGCTGCATCGCGGACGGGGAGCGCGCAACGATAGCAGGCAGCCTGCTCCGGCGGTTGCGCCTGGACGGGCTGCCGCAGCTTTTCAATATCTTGCGCGGCGACATGTCTTTCGCTGGCCCATGGCCGCTCCTGGCGCGGGAGCAGCCCGCCGCCCGTCAGGCGCAGCCGCCGGAGCGTCAGGGTCTTACGGGATGCGAACAAACTGCCGGGGGCGGGGACGTTTCTTGCGAGGACGAGGTATCGCCCGGCGTTTGGCCCGTCCGCAATGGTTGTACTGTTACGGCAAGCAAAGGCACGGCCATCTGACTTTTGGTGCAAAACACATAATGGCGTGGCTTGCCTCCAGCTTTGGGTGATTGCGTTTCACCCGGAGTGCGGTAGCTTGCGGCGGTCAATTCCGCCATGGGGGGAACATGCGTTCAGTTATGCGTTTCAAGGCCTGCGCCGCATTTGCGGCAGGTGTGGTGTGTGTGGCCGGTCTTCTTGCGTCTGGCGGACAAGCGATGGCGGAGGATGCCGCTGTCAGCCCAGAACTGGCCGCGCGCATCGCCAAGGAGAAAGAGGATCGCAAGGCCTGCAAGATCGAAATCTGCAAAGCCTTCGCCCAGCCAGGGGACGGCCCCAATATTACCTGTGACGTGACCAAAACCTGGCTCGCGGCCGAGATTCAGAAAGGCTTCCTGGGCGACAAGCTGACCTGGCCCTGGGGGCACGCCCGGTGCAACGCGAGCATCGCCCTCGACCGGAAGGCCATCGCCGAGGCCGCGCGGAAGCCGTCCGCCACCATGAAGCTCAAGAAGCACAACATCGCCTGCAAGCTTGACCGCAAGGACCCGAAGAAAGGCGCCGTCTACGATATCAAGCTCAGCATCGAGCCAACCGTGACCTTTGAAAACGGCAAGGCGACCAAAGCGGTGATGGGCTGGAGCAATATCGAGGCGCCGGTTCTTGCCAAAACGGCCATCTGGTCCGCGACCGTGGCCGACTCCACCTTCAGCGTGATCGCCAATGGCGTCGTCAGAAACATAAACGCATTCCTTACCAGCAAGTGCAAAGAGGCGGGCGTCGAGATCAAGCATTAGCAGTGCCCGCAAATGACATCCGGGATTGCGGTTCGCTTCCAGTGGAACGGTTCCCGCGCGGCCTGCCGCCTGTTTCAAGCGTCCGCCGCAATCGCGAGCGGGTCCGCGCGGCGCAAAACGGTGGTGCGGGGCTGAAGTGCCGTACACACATGGAGGAGAAAAACGGCCCGTTCTGTTTCAAGGGAAGCCCGCCGCGCGCAATGCCAGAGGCAGCTTTGACATGGAAGTTTTGGTTACAGGTTCGGCGGGCTTCAAGCTTATACTGGCCGCGCAGAGTTCGTGATGCAGGTTCGACGGGCAAAACCAATTGCCAAAGGTGGTAAACGGCGTCAAATTCGCCGGCGGCATCGAAGTCAAACAAAAACTCGCCGCCGCCTGATCAATGCATGCGGCCGCTTGCCAACTTGCGGAGGTTTCTCCTTTCCGCCGTTAGCAACATTTGATACCGGAGGTATTATCTCGATGATTGATTGCCAGTGACCTAGGAGAATATCCAGGTTCTTGGCGCATCTGGAATAGGATTGTGTTAGTGGTGGTTGGGAGAGCCATTTTTCACCCAACATCTCGGAGGGGGCCAATGTCAACAGACAAAGTTGAGCAGTTGCGAAGTGATGTATTCAAAATACTATCTCTTCAAGAGAGTCTGCTTCAGACGTACAGGGGCTACATGATAACGCTGCAGGCGTTACTTGCTGCTGGTACCGCCGTGTTTATGGCAGCCCTTTCGGAACGCATCCATGATTGGTCCAATGTTTTTGGCAGTTCGAAGAAACTGGATATACCAATAACATTAGTGATTACTGATACGCTTCAATGGGTTTTGTTATCTCTGCTTATCTGGCTTGGCTGGGAGAGCCTGATTAAGTTGAGTGGCATAATTGAGAATCGAGGACTCAACGTTTCTTTTGCGCAACGGCTTCTTGTAATGATCGAAGACGGAACTTTTTTTAAGGAATATTCAGCTGATATCGATAAAATCGAAAAAGGACCAAATGATTTCTTTTGCTTGTACACCATATTCAAATTTATTGAGCCATCACAAATGCGTTCATTCGTATTTACAAAGAAAATTGATGGCTGCTATGAAGCTCTCGCGCGAAAAATGTTCGCTCTTAAGGAAAGCTCTGCTCCTTCTGGTAAACAAGCACCATCCACGAGAGACGTAATCAATAAACTCATACGGCGAGTGTTTATATTGTTCTGGACGGTATCTACTATCTACACAATCACCCTATTTGCCACTCCCTTTATTCGCTAGCAGACCAGCAGCATCAAACGCTAACAGCGCTTGAGAATGATGATGGTAGTGTGGGACTTATTCTCGTTTTAGGGAAGATGGAGTGTACCTAACCGACAAGTAAATGCTTCGCAAGCGGTGCTCCGGCACGCTTGCTGGCTCCGCTTGACGCGGCTTACGCCGCAACTTTGATTTCGGGGGCGTTGGCGGCGGGCTTGGCGCAGGCCTGCGCCCAGGGAAAGAGTTCCCCGATGCGCGCCGCGTGAATTGATCGGACGCCCCACGCAGGGCCGTGCCGCCTCGCGATGACGCCGGTGAATGCCGCCAATTTTGTCACACGCTCCTTCACGGGGATGACGCCGGACCGCCTGCAACTGCCAGCTCCCGGCTGAATATTGTTGTGCGTTGTCATGTATTGCGAAACTAGGTGTAAAAATGGAAAGCGCAATATTCCATGAAAACTTTGCCGATATCTCCTCCGATTTTGCCTTTGGAAGGAACTGCGGTTCCTTTGCTGGGACCATAACCGAAAGCGAGATTAGAGGAGCGGCCGCCTGCCTGGCCAAGCTGCTTCGCCGCAGCGAGCTGGAGGGGGCTTCCTTCTTCGATATCGGCTGCGGCCCGGGCCTCTCCATGCTGGCGGCGAAGAGGCTCGGAGCAGCAAGAGTCCGCGGCATCGGCTTCGGCGCCGATTCGGTGCGCACGGCCGAAACCTTGCTCACCCGGTACCTGCCAAGCGAAAACTGGATCGTCAGGCAGAAGAACGTGCTGGATCTTTCCCCTGAGCGCGACGGCCATCACGATATCGTCTACAGCTGGGGGGCTCTGTCTCACACCGGAGACATGTGGCGGGCGATTGAAAAGGCAGCGGCCCTGGTGAAGCCGGGCGGCCTCCTCGCATTGGCGATATACCGCAAAACGCCCCTATGCGGCTTCTGGAGGTGGGAAAAACGGGTTTACGCAAAGTCTAGCCCGGCACTCTGTGCGGCAATCCGGCTTTCCTACAAGGCGCTTTATGTTTCCGGCTTGGCCGCGGCCGGCCGCAATCCGCGCGCCTATATCCGCGCATTTAGTTCCAACCGCGGAACGGACTGGCATCACGATGTTCACGATTGGCTGGGCGGCTATCCATACGAATCCGCGTCCGCGCGCGAGGTAACGGTGTTTCTCGACCGGGCGGGCTTCTCCACGGTCAGAAGCTTCGAGAAGCGCGCCCGGCTATGGGGCCTGCTGGGCACGCATTGCGACGAGTTCGCGGCGAGACGGCGTTGAAACCGGAACCGTATCCGCCTTGTCCGGCGCGAACCGGTTTGCGCTAGCAAGACGCATGGCGGTGCCCTGAACTAAGCGAATCTCCCATCCTGTCCTTCTCCCCGCAAGCTCGCCTTGGCGAGCTTGCGTCTTGAAGCGTCCGCATCCGCAAACTGATGCGGATGGAGAAAGGACGCCCGGACTACCGCAGCGGAATTTCTGGCGTTCCCTCTCCCACAGGGTGAGGGATTGAACGCTAGGATTTTAAGCCTGGACCAGGAATGGACCTCAAAGGGCGGCGGGTACCCACGGAGTGCTGCTAAAATCCCGTCCCAAACGGGTTGCGGCGTGACGCACGGCGTGAATGTCTCATCCGGGGCCTCCATCTCCTGGTATTCCATCCCCTTTGGCTGCGGCGTGACGCACGGCGTGAGTGTCTCATCCAGGGCCTCGATCTCCTGGTATTCCATCCCCTTTGGCTGCGGCGATGCCTGTGCCGGACCCTCCTTGCTGGCCTCTCAGCCCTCTTTGCCCGTCTCACGGTCTTCGCCGCCGCTGGCTTGGGGACGCTCGCGATAGGAACAGGGGCTGGAACAAGCTTTGCCTCACGCTTGGGCACTCCGTCACCCCTCATCCACGGAGGCAGGTAATCGTCGTTCCGCGAGGCCGCGGGTTTCTCTTTCGGCGGCTTCAACTTCGCCGCAAGAGGGGTTTCCGGAGCCGCCGGCAAATTCGCTACGGTCCGTGCGTTGGGCGGCAGCAAATCCTTAAGGAGCTTGGCTTCTGTCTCTTCATCCGCCGATGCCCTCTTTGCCAGGACGGCGGCGGCTGGCCGTTCTTTCACGCGGTTTGCCGCCGCGGCAACGGCAACCGGAGGCGGCGCCACTCTGAAGGCTTGCCGAAGCTCATTGATCACGCGGGGGATGCCGAACACTGCGGCGACTTCGAATATAACGAGCAAGAGGGTACGCATAACCACATCCCGCAACCGGATGCCGCGGGCCGCCTGAGCCGCTACTCCCAAACGCATCGCACCTGCAATCGGGGCGCCATCCGCCAGGTACAGAATATAGTATCACCAACGCTTCCTCGCCGCCAGATCAATATGATGATGAGAACATTGATTTTCGATACTAGATATTGCGCTCAAAAATTAACAGTAGATTAACTGTCGGCGAATCGCCTAAAGCTGATTCGGGGGCTATCTATGCGCTCGATGGAGTGAGGAAGAAGGACTGCGAGCCTGCGGCGGACCGTCAGTCTTCGGGAGCGACTCCCGCCTCTCCACACAGGCGCATGTCACTACCCGGGTGTTTTGACCGCGGCTGCAGGGCTGCGTGCCGGTGTGTGTGTTGGCATTTGCGATTGGAACCGCTGGCCCCCAACATAGACGGCGCCGCCAGCGGGGTGGCGCCCCAAACGGGGGCGAATATGAGACACGTTCTTGGTGTTGCGGGGGTGGCCGCGGCGGCGGTTTTGCTTATCGTGTCGGCCGCTATGAACTGGCGGTTCGGCTATACACTCGGCAAATCGGATTTCGAATCGCAGCTTTACGGCGCGGCAAGTGCCGCAGCCGACTGCTTCAAGGCGCTTTTGCCGTTCTTTATTTTTGCGGCACTCAGGAACCGCAGCTACAGCCAGGCGCTGGGGGGCGCTTTGCTGTTCTGCGTATGCTTCTCCTACTCGCTGACCTCCTCGCTCGGCTTCGCCGCCCTGAACCGCGCCGACACCACCGGCACCCGCGCGTTCAAGGCCGAAAAGCACCAGGATTTGCGGCTTGAACTCAACCGCCAGCGTAGCGCTCTTAAGGCTCTTCCTTCGCACCGCCCGGTTGGAACGGTTGCCGGCGAGATCGAAGCCTACAAGCAGAACGCACGCTGGATCTCAAGCGAGGCGTGCGCCAACGCCACCATCCCTCAGAGCATGGCGTATTGCGAACAGTACTTCAAGCTCAAGGCGGAAAAGGCGGTTGCCGAGAAGGCTGACAAATATGAGGCCAGGATCGCGCAGCTTAATGCAAAGCTGAGCGCGATCGATCCGCAGGCGGCTTTCAAGTCCACCGATCCGCAGAGCCAGGTGCTTGCGGGCCTGACCGGGCGCACGACCGAGGAAATTCAGCTTAGCCTGACCGTGCTGATCGCGCTGCTCGTTGAACTTGGCGCGAGCCTTGGCTTCTACACTGCGTTCTCCTATTGGCGGATTTTCGATGTCAAGGGCCTCCCCGCGCCGCAGCCCGCGCGGGCGGTGGCTCCGGCCCCGGCGCCGTTCGTGCCCTCGATCCGGCTAACGCCTATCCCGGACAGCGATCCGGAGCTGCAGCCTGCCGAGCCCAAGACTGATGTCGAACTCTATTGCGATGAGCGCGTCGGCAAGGAGCCCGGTTCGAGCGTTACGGCGCTTGCGCTTTACGATGACTATTGCCAGTGGTGCGAGGCCAAGGAGAAGCAGCCGCTTGGCCTGCCGATCTTCACCCGCCGGTTTAGCGATCTCGGTGTGCAGAAGGCGAAAGTCGCCGGCCGCATCCGCTATATGGATGTGAAGCTGATCTTCGGCGCGGGCGACGATGGGCTCAAGGAGCTGACCGCAGTGTCTTGATGAGAAGCCCCCTCACCCCTGTCCCCTCGTGGGAAAGGGGTGAGGGGGCTTTTTCACTTCTACAACCCCCTGTCACATTGGCTCGGGGCCGCGAGCGATCGCGGCGGCGCCGGTGCGCGCAACCTCGACGAGGCCCAGCGGCTTCATGAGGTTGATGAAGGTTTCGAGCTTCGAACTCTTGCCAGTGATCTCAAAGACGAAATGCTCCGTGGTGGCGTCCACGATCTGCGCGCGGAAAGCTTCCGCCAGCCGCAGGCATTCGACCCGCTTTTCGCCCTTTCCGGCCACCTTGATGAGCGCCAGCTCCCGCTCGACGGGATCGCCCTTCATGGTCAAATCCGTGACGGCGTGGACCGGCACCAGCCGGCCGAGCTGACTCTTGATCTGCTCGATGATGGCGGGCGAGCCGCGCGTCACGATGGTGATGCGCGACTCGTTCTCCTCATGGCTGATCTCGGTCACGGTTAGGCTGTCGATATTGTAGCCGCGGCCCGAGAAAAGGCCGACGACCCGCGCGAGCACGCCTGGCTCGTTGTCCACGAGAACGGCGATGGCGTGCCTTTCGTCTTTCTCCATTTTCGGCTGTCCAGACGGCATTGCCGGCCCCCATTCCATCTTGCTCATTGACTGTCCTAAACTAAAATCTTGCCTTCTTCAGTAACCTCGAAGTCCATATCGCCATTCTCGCCGGGCAGTATCATGTTGTTGTGCGCCTCGCCGGAGGGGATCATCGGCAGGCAATTAGCGGTCCTGTGGACGCGGCAATCGAAGATCACCGGCTTGGGCGTTTCGATCATCTGGATGATGAGGTCATCCAGCTCATCCGGCTTGGTGGCACGCAAGCCCACGCCGTGATAGGCTTCCGCCAGCTTCACGAAGTCCGGCAGTGCCTCCGCGTAGGAGTGCGAGTAGCGGCCGCCATGCAGAAGCTCCTGCCACTGGCGCACCATGCCCATATATTCGTTGTTCAGGATGAAGATCTTGACGGGCAGGTCGTACTGTGCCGCCGTTGACATCTCCTGCATGGTCATCATCACCGAGGATTCGCCCGCGATGTCGATGACGAGGCTTTCGGGGTGCGCGACCTGCACTCCGACCGCAGCCGGCAGGCCGTAGCCCATGGTGCCGAGCCCGCCCGAGGTCATCAGCCGGTTTGGTTCCTCGAACTTGTAGTATTGCGCGGCCCACATCTGGTGCTGGCCGACCTCGGTCGTGATATAGGTGTCGCGGTTCTTGGTCAGCTCGTAAAGCCGCTGGATCGCGTATTGCGGCATGATTACGTCGCTGGTGTTCTTGTACTTGAGGCAGTCGCGCCCGCGCCAGCCGTCGATCTGCGCCCACCACGCCTTGAGCGCCTTCTTGTCGACCTGCGGCGCGCGGGCGCGCCAGACGCGGATCATCTCCTCAAGCACATAGCCGCAATCGCCGATGATCGGGATGTCTGCCGGTACGTTCTTCGAGATGGACGACGGGTCGATGTCGATGTGGATCTTCTTCGAGCGCGGCGAAAACGCGTTCAGCCGCCCGGTGATGCGGTCGTCGAAGCGCGCGCCCACGCAGATCATGACATCGCAGCCGTGCATGGCGAGGTTGGCTTCGTAGGTGCCGTGCATACCGAGCATACCGAGCCACTGGGTGGAGGATGCCGGGAAAGCGCCCAGCCCCATCAGTGTGGAAGTAACCGGGAAACCGGTCAGGTCCGCCAGCTCGCGCAGGAGCTTCGACGCGCCGGGGCCGGAATTGATGATGCCGCCGCCCGTGTAGAAAATCGGGCGTTTGGCCCCGGCCATCAGGTCCACCGCGTCGCGGATCGCCTGGCTGCTGCCCTTGACCTGCGGCCGGTAGGTCTTGTGCGGGGTCTTGCTCACCCCGTGATAGACGCCCTTGGCAAACTGCACATCCTTCGGGATGTCGATGAGCACCGGCCCTGGCCGGCCGTTCTGCGCGACGTAGAACGCCTCATGCAGGATGCGGCCGAGATCGTTCACGTCCTTCACGAGGTAGTTGTGCTTGGTGCACGGCCGGGTGATGCCGACGGTGTCGCACTCCTGGAAGGCGTCCGAGCCGATGAGCGGGGTCGAAACCTGGCCCGTGATGCAAACCACGGGGATCGAGTCCATCAAAGCGTCGGCGAGGCCGGTGACGGCGTTGGTCGAGCCGGGGCCCGACGTGACCATAACCACGCCAACCTTGCCCGTCGAGCGCGCATAACCCTCCGCCATGTGCGTCCCGCCCTGCTCGTGGCGCACGAGGTAGTGCTTTATGCTGTTCTGCTTGAAAAGCTCGTCATAGATGGGAAGTACGGCGCCCCCAGGGTATCCGAAAATTACATCGACGCCTTGATCAACCAAAGCATGTATGACGATTTCGGCGCCTGTCATCGCGCGTGCCATGGGAGGACTCCAAAAAATGCGGCGGCCTGATGCAGCCGCCTGCCAGTTCACGATAGCTGCTTTGTTTATGCTCTTATGCGCTATGCCTTTAGCGAGGCTTGGTCAAGCGATTTTGCAAAAAACGAAAGATATCGCTTTTTGTTCTTTGCGTTTGTTGCGCGTGAACGTCATCCCACGAACAAAAATTACCGCGAATCCAAGTAAGCTGCCTTTTCGCATAATTGCGCGTCGCGGTCTTCGCGGCCGCCACCGCTTCGGCCAGCGAAAGCTCGCCGCGCAGATGCGCCAAGAGCGGCGGCAGGCCAACCGCGCGCATGGCGGGCAGCGAAGCGTCAAGCCCAAGCGCCGCGATGGCGCGGGCCTCCTCCAGCGCGCCGCCCGCCAGCATCGCATCGAAGCGCGCATCGCAGCGGCGGTACAGCTCTTCGCGCTCCAGCGTCAATACGGCCGGATAGACCTGCGCGAGCGGCAGGAGCGGCGGCGGCTTGCTGGCCTGCCACTCGGCGAGCGGCCGGCCCGTCGCCTCCAGAACCTCCAGCGCGCGCACGATACGCTGCGTATCGCTGGGCCTGAGCCGCGCGGCGGTGGCGGCATCGCGGCGGGCGAGTTCGGCGTGCAGCGCCTCCGCCGGCAGGGCGCGCGCCGCGTCCCGGTAGCGCTCACGGATCTCCGCCGGAATTTCGGGGATGTCCGACAGACCTTCGGTCAGCGCTTTGAAATAGAGCCCTGTGCCGCCCACGATCACCGGCAGCCAGCCTTGCGCGGCGGCCTCCTCCAGCGCCTGCTTCACATCGGCAAGCCAGAGCGCCGTGGAGTAGGGTTCGCGCGCGGGCCGGAAGCCGTAGAGCCGGTGGGGGGCCGCCGCCTCCTCTTCCAGCATGGGGCGGCTGGTGATGACACGCAGCTCCGCATAGACCTGCATCGAGTCGGCGTTGATGACCGCGCCGCCAAGCTCCCGCGCCAGCGCGAGCGCGAGCGCCGACTTGCCGCTGGCAGTTGGACCGCAGATGAGCACCGCATTTATGGTGGTGTTTGTGTTCATTCGAAAAGCAAATGCGCGTCCTGGAGCGGGCGGGAAAGCATGAACGGCGGATTCCGCTGCTTCTAGCAGATCCGGCGGGATGGGTGCACTGGTATTCCAATGCCCGTTTACAGTCCCCAGCACAGGGATTCCCAAATCAGAAAAAGTTTGATTCAAGGCTGACTTGGCCGGAGCGGACAGGACAATCGTAAGTTTGTCGAAGCAGTTCTCCGGCCCGCGCACACTGGCTCCCCCTGGTGCGGTTTGCCCGCCGGTTCCGGCAAGTGGTTCACCCTCTCCCTATGGGAAAAGGGACGCCCGAGTGATCGTGACGACGGTTTGAGGGTTCCCTCTCGCTTTACGGAGCTGCTTCTCGATTTCCTGCTCTTTGTAGCGGAGACATGCTTGCCGGCGGAGACTCACCGCCTCCGCCGCGCGGGGAGGATCGCATACTTCCTCAATGATACCCTGCAATTGACGGCTAAGCCGCGGCTTATTTCTTGGGAATTGTGAATTGCTGTTGCGGGAAGATCAGATCCGGGTTCTTGATCTTGCCCTTGTTGGCGCCGGCGATGTCGGTGTAACGCATCCCTGCGCCCTTGCCATAGTATTGCTCGGCTATGCCCCAGAGTGTATCGCCACGCTTCACGGCGGCCACCGGCGCGGGCTTTTCCGCTGCCGGAGCCGAGCCTGGAAGGGCGGCATCGGCTGGCGCGGCGGCTGCTACGGCCGGCGCCTTCCTTTCATACGGTGCGATGGTCAGCGCGTAGCTGCTCTTGCTCGCCACACGCACTTGCGTCTTCGGATCGATGGACAACAGCGACAGGTTATAGGGGCCGGGGGGGAGCGGCTCCTCCAGCGTGAGCACCCACTCGCCGTTTTCGTCCGCTTTCACCTCGCCGAGCGTTTGGCCGCCATTCATAAGCAGGACCGTGGCGCCTGGCTCCGCCTTGCCCGCAACGACAAGCATACCCTCAGCGGCGGAAACGGCGTCGAAGCTTGGAGCTTTCAGCGCCGGGGCGGGGGACGGAGCTGGCCCTGGCGCCGGTTGCGGCTGAACCTCGCCGGGCTTTTGCAGAGACGCCAGCTTATCCGTCAGTTTGTCCGTCCATTCGGGGTTCTGCTGCAGGAAGTAGGCGACTCCGCCGCCCGCGAGTATCACAAGCCAAAGGACAAGCCAAAGGCTGCCGGAGCCTTTGCGTTTAGGCGGTGTATTGGCCATGCCGTTGCCCATTTGCGGCCTCCCATGGAACAAGGAGAGACGGAGGCCCCACCCTCCCGCGTGGAAAAATGAATGCAAGAGGTTAGCACAAACACTATGAAATGTCTTTTAAATTGAATACGTCAAATCTACAGGCCGGCTTCCCGGGTCAGCCCGCCGGTATGTTCCGCCCATCTCCAGCCGCGTTGCCGAACCGGACGCCGAGCCCTCCGCCGCCGGTGCCGATGAACTCCACGCCGCCGCTTTCGAGCGCCTGCCGGATGGCGGCGAGCGAGCCTTTGCGCGGCTTGACGGCCTCGCTTTCGATCATGTTGAGGGTGACAACGGACAAGCCGCATTTGGCGGCGAGCGCGGCTTGCGTCCACTTCAGGAGACCGCGCGCGGCGCGGATTTGTGCTGCGGTGATCATGCGGCGTTTATAGCGCAAGCTAAAAGAAATTTAAAGTTCCGGGAACTTCGATGGCCGCCAGATCGCTTTGCGCGCGCCCAATTAACCAAAGCTTGGCGCCGGTCCCGTATCCATCCCGAGGCGGCTAATGGGATTGTTGCCCAGCGCGCCGCAGCTAGAGTCCAAATAACCACTATCTGGAAGCAGGTCGAGTATGCATAAAGTCTTCATAGCAGCCATCGCGGCAGTTTGCGTTCCCGTGGCAGCCTATGCGCAGAACACCCAGCAATGCGCGCCCGTGAGCAAGGAGCAGATCGCTGCTCTGTTCGACCGCTGGAACGCCTCGATACAAACCAAGAATCCCGACGAGGTCGTGGAGAACTATGCTGCCGATGCGGTGCTGCTGCCAACCATGTCCAACAAGACGCGCACAACGCCCGCGGAGATCCGCGACTATTTCGTGCATTTCCTTGAGAAGAGCCCGAAGGGCGTCATCAATTCGCGCACCATCCGTTTGGGCTGCAACGAAGCATTCGATGTAGGCACTTACACGTTCACGGTGACGGGGCCGGATGGCAAGACCAGCCAAGTACCGGCGCGGTACAGCTTCGTTTACGAGTTCAAGGACGGGAAGTGGCGGATCGCACATCATCACTCGTCGGCCATGCCCGAGAAAAAGCCGGCGGCAAAGCACTAAGCGGCTGGGAAAGCCATTGCGGGGCGGGATTAGCTGCCCGCCCCGGTATGCCAGCCTCCACCAAACTGAAAGAAACTTAAAGCTTGGTATTGACGCCCGCAGCCGCGCCCCTCATATTTCCATATCCGGGCCGGAGCCTCTGCGTTACCCCCCTCCAAAGCCGAGCGCATTGGCAGCAGCATGCCCGGGACTGCGTAATTCCGGCGCGGGCCGGAGCGTGAGGATTATCCTCCACCGAAGGGACGCGGGCTTGGAGGCCCGCAGCATCGCAAGATGTTCCCGTCCTCGTGCACAACACGCCCGCGCCGCCCCGTCTTATAATCGAAGCCTGGTGGATTTTTGGGCGCGGCGCCGTTTGTGCCGTGCGCTTCTGCCGGGCTGCCAGCTCAAACTTAAAGAAAATTAAAGTTTCATGTTGACGCAAAGGTCTGCTTGCGTCATAAGTGCGGTCCCGGGCCGGAGCCTCTGCGTTACCTCTCATAAAGGCCAGACCGCATTGGCAGCAGCACGCCCGGGGCCGATGAGATTTCCGGCGCGGGCCGGAGCACAAAGGTTATCGCACTCCGGAGGGCGCGGGTGTAAGTCCCGCCGGGCCGCAAGGCCCGTAGCTCAGGGAAGAGAGCGCCGGAAAATCCCTTTGTGCGATCCCATGACCGCGCCGCTTTGATACTGGCCGGGCGGGCCGGAGTTTGAAGGTTACCTTTTTGGGGAGGCGAAGGCGGCCGGTAACGGTGCGCGCGAACATGCCTTTGAACGTAACATGTCTGGCCGGCCTTGGGGTTGCAGGGCGCAAGCCGCCACAATTGCAAACGGGCTTTGGCCCTGAAGCAATCCCAGGGCAGTGGGCACTGTGCCCGGTTTTGGATCGAAAAGGCGGCGGAAGCCGTCCAGCGATAGCGCCGCGGGCAGGCGGCGCAGCACTTGGGTTTCCGGCGCGGGCCGGAGCGTGAGCGTTACCGATGGTTCGATTCCACCCCGCCCAGCCTGATGGGCGGCTGCTCAGTTGGTTGAGCGCGCTTGTGCATAGCATGTCCGCGCCGGATTTGGGTTTGCAGTTTGGCCCGGGCGGGCCGGGATGCGAGGATTGCCGCTGGGAGTTGGCCGCTTCGGCGGTGCGGGATCGGCTCCCTCCCTCGCTGCCGCGTCCGGTGGGTGCGGAGAATATGTCCGCCCGGCCGGATGCGGGATTGGAGTTTCCGGCGCGGGCCGGAGCGGAAGCGTTATCGTAGGTTCGATTCCCACTGGCTCCACCAATTGCGGAGCCATTGCTCAGCTGGCTGAGCGCGCTTGTGCAAAACATGCCCGCGCCGGAATGGAGTTTGTAAGTTTGGCCCGGGCGGGCCGGAGGCAGGAAGGTTATCCCTCATCAGGAGCCGGTCGCAGGTTCGAGTCCTGCCGCGAGCATTCTTTGCGCTCGCGTAGCTCAGCGGTAGAGCGGCAAAACGCCTTTGGCCACAACACGTCCGCCCGGCCTGCTTTGTTCGCGCTAACGCCCCCTGGGCTGCCCGCGCGCTGTGTGAAAGGAGGCGTTGTCATGATCAACTACACGAAGCTTTTCTCGCTTCGCCGTACCCCGCAGTCCGAGCCGCTACCCGGCACGGTTGCGAACTCGGCTGGCGGCTTCGCGTTCCCGGTTGATGACTGGGCGCGCCTCGACCGCTTCCTGGTGCTCGGCTCCGAGGGCGGCAGCTATTACGCAACAGAGCGGGCGCTGACGCGCGAGAACGCGGAAGCCACCATCCGCGCCATCCAGGAGGACGGCGCGCGGGCGGTTGCGCGCATCGTGGAGGTCAGCCATTCGGGCCGCGCGCCTAAGAACGATCCGGCGATTTTCGCGCTGGCGCTGGCGGCGTCGGTTGGCAGCGATGAGACCAGGCGGCTCGCCATGGCGGCGATCCCCAAGGTCTGCCGCACCGGTACGCACCTCTTCCAGTTCGCGGAGGCCATCGAGGGCTTGCGTGGCTGGGGGCGGGGGCTCCGGCGCGGTATCGCGGCCTGGTACACCGGGCAGCCTCTGGACCGGCTTGCGTTGCAGGCGGTGAAGTACCGTCAGCGCGGGGGCTGGACGCACCGCGACCTGTTGCGGCTTGCTCACCCGCTCACGGATGAGATGGCGCGCAAGGAGCTGTTCGGCTGGGTGTGCCGCGACGCTTCGCGCTCAAGCAGCGCGCCGGGCGGTGGCGCGCCGCTAAGTGCGGGCGAGGGCTTGCCCGCGCTTGTGCGGGCGTTCGTGGCCGTTTCCAAGGCGGGCGGCGCGGACGAGGTTGCGGCTCTCATCCGGGAGCACGATCTGCCCCGCGAGGCGGTGCCGACGGAGTGGCTGAACGATGCCAAGGTCTGGCAGGCGCTGCTTGAGCGGATGCCGATGACCGCGCTCGTGCGCAACCTCGGCAAGCTGTCCGCGGTGGGCGTGCTGAAGCCGCTTGGCGATGGGTTGGCGCCCGTGCTTGAGGCGCTGCGTGACGCGGACCGGATCAAGAAGGCGCGCCTGCACCCGCTGGCGATCCTGCTTGCGCTGCGTACCTACGCGCAGGGCCGCGGCGACAAGGGCAAGCTTGCCTGGGAGCCCGTGCCGCAGGTTATCGACGCTCTCAACGCGGCGTTCTACACCGCGTTCGCGAATGTCGAGCCTACGGGCAAGCGCATCCTGCTTGCGCTCGACGTCTCGGGCTCCATGTCCATGGGCGGCATCGCGGGCACATCGCTGACGCCCCGCGAGGGCTCGGCGGCGATGGCGCTGATGACGGCGGCGACGGAGGAGAACTACCACATCGTGGGGTTCACTTCGACGGGGGGCGACTGGTCGCAGGGCGCGAAGCTGAAGCCACTGCCGCTCACGCCCTCCATGCGGCTCGACGCTGCGGTGAAGGCCGTGTCGAACCTGCCGTTCGGAGGCACGGACTGCGCGCTGCCCATGCTCCACGCGCTGGAGCGGGGGCTCAAGGTGGATGCCTTCGTGGTGTACACCGACAGCGAGACCTGGGCCGGGAAGATCCATCCGGTGCAGGCGCTCCGCGAGTACCGGGCGAAGACCGGCATCGCGGCGAAGCTCGTGGTCGTGGGCATGGTGTCCAACGGGTTCTCCATCGCGGACCCGGCGGACGGCGGCATGATGGACGTGGTTGGCTTTGACGCCGCCGCGCCCGCCGTGATCGCGGACTTCATCCGCGGTTGATGCGCATACGGTTCCGGGGGGTGCGATCGCGCCTTCCGGAACCGGCTGAATCATCGATACATTCTGGCGGCCTCGCGGCGTCAAATGCAGCGGCTGACGCTGGCCGCACGATCCGCATCACACACAGGACAGCCTATAAAGACGCTTACCTCTCTCACTTGTCAGACATCTGAAGTGGCGGATTTTCACCCCTATCGCGGGCGATCAGCCAGCCAGCCGCGCCAAGCCTCGGGTAGCAGCCGATTATAGTAAATGCCGGCATGGTAAACGGCGCGGCGCGGTATTTTTTGCCGCCGCATTTTTGCGCATTTTTCCGCATTTCCGGCCCGAATCCACGCTTCGAAAATCCCGTTAAATATATCCGCGGATTTCATGTTAACCATGAAACGGCGCGTTTCCGCCGCCGCCGTGGCCCGCGCAATCGAAAACTATACAGCAATATCAGAAACTTATCCGCCACTTAATCCCCCTGAAAGGAGCGCCTTGTATAATGAGCGCCATGAAGAGGGAGGCGGCAATTACTTAGAAATACCCCAAAAACGGGAAAACGCGGTTAACGCGCGCTTAACGGAAGCCGCGCCGGCTCATGAAGCATTTAGTTAGAAGCGCCGCTCCGCCCGCCGCGCACGTCCGGCCTGGGTCCGGGCGCGGACGGGAGGATGGGCCGCCGCTCAGACGCCGGTGCGCTTGGCCTCCACGTCCTGGAGTTGGCGGCGCGCGGTCTTGAACGCATCGCGGATGGTTACATAGATATCCTCGTGCGCGCCGTCGGCGGCCGGGTCGCGGCTCACCGCGATAGCAGGCGAATCCGGCACCACGAGGGTAATGCGGATTTGGAAGGTATCGCCCTTGTTATGGCGGCGCTGCGGCTTGGTCACCACCACGCGCACGCTGACGATCCGGTCGCTAAACTGTTCTAATTTATCCACTTCTTCCCTTAAACGCGCCTCAACCGCATCGGAATGCTGTACGCCGTCGAATGCCACCTGAAGTGGAACCTGCATGTTGTAACCTCGTCATCCAGTAGAGAAAACAGCCCAAGCAACTCGCTCATTTACCTCCTCTCGCCAACCTATTGCACCCCCAATCGGGGGGGCCTTTCTTTGATCTCCGTCAATATCTTACGCATGTCTCACGCAGATATGAGGCGCGGGCCGGGGCCCGAACCGGTATACTCGCGGCAATGCTGACGCCGCCAGGGCTGGCCGTTGGCGAAAATGAGAAGGCAGTAAGCCGAGGAAACGCATGAGGAATTTCAGCCGCCGGGAGGCCGCGCGCCTTGCCGCCGGAGGGATGCTGGCCGCCGCCTGGGGCAGGCTTCCGGCGCTTGCCGCCGCCGCCGCGGAGGTCACGGAGGTTGCCCCCGGCCTGTTCGTGCGCCCCGGCGTGCACGAAATGGCCACCGCCTCCAACAAAAACTCCATATGTAACACAGGCTTCGTAGTGGGGCGCGAGGCGGTGGCCGTGATCGACCCCGGCGGTAGCCTCGCCGATGGCCGCGCCCTTCGCGAGGCGATCCGCGCCCGCACCGCGTTGCCCATCCGCCATGTGATCCTGACGCACATCCACCCCGACCACATCCTGGGCTCGCCGGCCTTCGCCGGGGACCATCCGGAATTCATCGGCCACGCAGCCCTGCCGCAGGCCATCGCCGCGCGCGGCGAGTTCTACCGCAAGGGGATGCTTGATCTTTTGGGCGAGGAAGGCGGCGCCGCGATCACACCAAACCGCACGGTTTCCTCCACCGCCACGATAGATCCCGGCGGCCGCAAGCTCGAACTTCAGGCGTGGGGCCGGGGGCATTCGGGCTCGGACCTCACGGTCATGGACCCGTCCACGGGCACGTTCTGGGTGTCGGATCTGCTATTCGTGACGCGCATCCCTTCGCTCGACGGCTCGCTGCGCGGCTGGCTTAAGGAACTGGTGGAACTAAAGAAAATCAAGGCGGCGCGCGCCGTGCCGGGGCATGGCCCGGCTTCGGTTTCCTGGCCGGACGCCGTGGCGGACGAAGAACGCTACCTCAAGACGCTGGCCGCCGATGTCCGCGCAGTGCTGAAGCGCGGCGGCGGCATCGAGGAGGCGGCGAAGGTGGCGGCCCAGTCCGAGCGCGGCCGCTGGTTGCTTTTCGATGAGTACAACGCCCACAACGCCGCTCAAGCGGTGCACGAACTGGAATGGGAGGATGCGCAATGAAAAGGACTTTGGGCGCGGCTCTTGTGCTTGCCGGGCTGATCGCGCAAGGAGCGCAGGCTCGCGGCAGGAACATGGCGGAGGAGGCGGAGCGCTGGAAGGACGTGCGCGAGCTGGTTTTTCAGAACCGCCCGGTCCGGCAGGCAGGCGAAGAGGTGAAGCTGATCGCGCCGGGCCGGGCCATGGATGCCGCGTTCGTACCGCTGACGGTCGAGCTTCATACGCAAAAGCGCGTCAAGACCGTTACCGTGTTCATCGACAACAACCCCGCGCCGGTCGTGGGCACGTTCCGCTTCGGCCCGGCATTCGCGCCGGACCGGATCAAATTCCGGGTCCGCATCAACGACTACACGCCAGTCCACGCGGTCGCCGAAACCGAAGACGGGACGCTGCTGGCCACGGAGCGTTATGTGAAGGCCGCGGGAGGCTGCTCGGCGCCCGCCACCGGCCAGAACGCGGAAACCGAGGCCCGCATGGGCCGTATGAAGCTCCGGCGCGCCAAGCCCGCTGGCGGCGCGGGCGTCCCGGCGCAACTGCTCATCAGCCATCCCAACCACAACGGTATGCAATCGCACCCAAGCGGTGGCTTCATCCCGGCGCGCTACCTCGACACAGTTACCGTAAAGACGGGCGGCGTCACCGTTTTCGAGCTCAAAAGCGATATCTCGCTGAGTGAAGACCCGTCGATCAACTTCACCTACATACCCGCGGGCGATGGCGGCGTGGACGTGGTGGCGCATGACAGCTCCGGCGCAAAGTTCACGCACCATTTCGAGCCGTCCGGAAATTGAGGCCGCCATGCGCAAAACCATCATCGCGCTTCTCTTCGCCCTGCCGTTCCCCGCCGCGGCGGACGTTCCCGAGCCTGACGGCTTCCGGATGGACAATTACAGGGCGCCAGTGCCGGCGACGCTTGCGGGGGCGCAAGTCGTTGACGCCAAGGAACTTTCCGCCGCCATGGCGAATGGTGCCATCGTCATCGACGTGATGCCGGCCCCGCACCGTCCCGCAGCTTTGCCCGCGGACCGGCCCTGGATGCCCCCGCCGCGCATGGATGTACCCGGCAGCCTCTGGTGGCCGGAAGTCGGTCGTGGTGCCATCAGCCCAGCGCTCGCCGCATGGTTTCAGGCGCGACTCAAGGCCGTCACGGGCGGGGACATGAACAAAACGGTGGCGTTCTACTGCAAGGCGGATTGCTGGATGAGCTGGAACGCCGCCAAGCGCGCCATCGGCTACGGCTACAAGCGGGTGCTGTGGTTCCCAGGAGGCGCCGAGGCCTGGGCCGCCGCTGGCTTTGCCTTGCACGCAGGCACCCCCGAGCCTGTGCCGCTGGATTAGAAACGGGTTCCAGCTTTGCCCGTATCGTCCGGCCATGGCGCGCCAGGGCCGCGCCGTTTTACTGTCATGTGCGGGTGCTTCTGTAACGGTAGGCCGTTGATTATGTGAGGGGTGAATCGCTACGTGTAATCCGCTACTTAGCGTTATCTTGGCGCACATGCGCCTTCGCGGGGCCGGCGCTGAAACAGCCGCTTATTCTGGCGGTTGATACGAGGCGGCATGGCGGCGGCCGCAAATTTGGGGTAGAGCAAGGTGCGCGCGCCCCTAATTGCTTATGCGGCTGACATGAACAGCAAAAAACGAAGCTCTCCGCGCTTGTTGCGGCTGGAACAGCCCTCCTGGTGGTACACGGGGCGGATTCCGGCGGCTGCCTGGGGGCTGTTGCCGGTCTCGGCGGCCTACGGCACGGCGGTTCGGAGGCGTTTCCGGGGCGCCAAGCCCTACCGCAGCAAGCTGCCGGTCATCTGCGTGGGCAATTTCACCATGGGCGGCGCGGGCAAGACCCCCGTCGCGCTGAAGCTCGCCGCGCTGCTGCAAAGCCGCGGCATCCGGCCCGGCTTCCTTACGCGCGGCTATGGCGGGCGCGAGCGCGGGCCGCATCTTGTTGCAGCTTCGGACGATGCCGCGCGCGTTGGCGATGAGCCGCTGCTGCTGGCTGAGGCCACGCCCGCCGTGGTCAGCCGGGACCGGCCAGCGGGCGCGCGCCTGCTCGAAACGCTGGCGGTTGATGCCATCATCATGGATGATGGTTTTCAAAATCCGTCGCTTGCCAAGGACTTCAGCCTCATTGTAATCGACGCCGCCGCAGGGTTAGGCTCGGCCCGCGTCTTCCCGCTTGGCCCTTTGCGCGCGCCTCTGGCCTTTCAGGCCGGCATGGCGGACGCGATTTTGCTGCTTGGCGGGGAGGGGAGGGGTGCCAGCATAATTGAGCAAATCAACTTGAGTTTGTGGAAAAAGCCCCCCTCACCCCTGTCCCCTCTCCCGCAAGGGGAGCGGGGTACGCCTTCTCAATGGGCACGCCCGGCTCCCTCTCGCCTCGCGGGAGAGGGCTGGGGTGAGGGGGCCTTTGTTCCGGACCGGAACGCATTCGAGGCGCAGATCGCGCCGCAGGTTACGGAAGAGATGCGCGCGCGGCCCTTCCTGGCCTTCTGCGGCATCGGCCGGCCTGCCAAGTTTTTCGATACGCTTGCCGCCGCCGGGATTGCGGCCGCCGGACGCCGGGCGTTTCCCGACCACCATCCATATACGCAGGCGGATGCGCGGGCGTTGCTGGCCGGGGCCAAGGCATTGAATGCCGGGCTCATAACGACGGCCAAGGATCTCGCCCGGCTCAAAGGCGCATCCGGCGCGCTTGCCGAACTGCGCGCCTCCGCTTTGGCGCTTCCCATCGGCATCGAGTTCAAGGGCGATGGGCAAGCCGCTCTCCTGCGGGCGATCCTGGCGGCGCTCAGCCCTTATGGCGTGACAGGAACGCCTTAATGGACTCGGGTACCGGCGCGTCTTCGGCAACCGCTCCATCGTCTTGCGGCTGGCCTGCCTGCATAGCGAGCGGAACAACCCCGGCCCAGATGGGAAGCGCGTAATCCTCGCTATCGTCCACCGGCGGCCCCGCGCGCGATTTGAGCGATGCCGCCTCCACGGTCAGGCGGATGACGGCGGTTGCCTTCGCCTCCTTGTCCAGCATGGGGCGCACTTCGGACCAGCGGCCCGGTAAGGCATGGTTCGTAATGGCCTCCAGGGCGCGCCCGGCTTCTCCGGCGTCCGTTACAAGGCTGGCATGGCCGTGGATCACCGCCGAGCGGTAGTTCATCGACATGTGGAACGCGGACCGTCCAACCACGATGCCGTCGAGCAAAGTGACGGTCAAGCACACCGGAAGGCCCGGCGCCATCGCCTTGGCGAAGCGCGCGGCTTTCGCGCCATGCAGGTACAGCAGATCCCCCACGCGCCCGTAGATCATCGGAATGACGATGGGCCGCCCCCCGTCGATAAAGCCCACATGCGCCACCAGCGCCTCGTCCAGCAAGGCGTGGATGGCGGTGCGATCGTAGCTGGCCCGGTCGCCGCGCCTGATCTTGTTCAGCTCGCCAGCAGAAAAACCGGCCATCGTAGCCTCTCAAAATTTAGGGAAATACCGGCGGATGCAAAAGCGCACAGGCAATCAGCGGCCGGCCTTGGCGGCGCGTTCGAGGTGGCGCTTAAGCGCGGCGGCGGCGTCTATGTAAGGCTCCTGATGGGCAACGCTCCAGTAGCGCAACTCCTCGACGCGGATCGGCTCGCCCGTCACCGCGCAACGCACGAACGAACCGTTCTTCAGCACCTGGAACTCGCCGTCCATATACCGGATCTTGGCCTCCTGGCCGAAAGCGAAGGAACGCTCCATGCGATTCATACTAAGTTCCACGCGTCACAGCAGGCTGCCTTGGCTGCCGTCGTCTTTGTTCACTGGTCCGGCGCGGCGGGAGCTTGCTGCGCTCTTGCGCTCGGCCGGGCGGCGTTCGCCCGCGCCATCGCCAGACTTGACTGCAACGTGACCATCGGCGAACTCGATGTCAAGCCGGGCCGCCAATTTTGCTTGCGCGGCGCGGCGGATGACGTGGCCATCCCCGTCCCTTACCAGCGCAAATCCCCGGTCCAGCACGCTTTTATGGCTCAAGGTCCGCAGGAGCTGCGACAGCGAGCCAGCTTCGATGGCCTTGCGTTTGAGCGCATTGCGCGCGCCCTGCTCCGCGCGGGCCATGAGGGATTGAAGCCGCTCGCGCTGCCTCGCCGCCGGCGCAGCCAGCAGGCCGGGCTGTAGCCGCGTGGCCCGGTCGCCGAGGCGTTCGCGCTTGCCGGCTATGGTTAGGCGGAGGGCGCGGTCTGCGCCATCGCCGGCGCGCATCAGCCGCTCGGCCGCGCGCTCCAAGGGCGCTGCGATGAGGCGCGGGGTAAGTCTCACGGCGCTACGCTCGAAGCTGCCCCGCAAGTGGTCGCTGAAATGGCGCAGTGACTGCGCCAGCCACGTGGCCCGGTCGTCGAGGTAGTCGCGCTTGCTGGTTACGGTCAGGCGGAAGGCGCGGTCTGCGCCATCGCCGGCGCGCATCAGCCGTTCGGCCGCGCGCTCCAGGGGCGCGGTGATAAGGCGCGGGGTAAGCCGCACGGCGCTGCGTTCGAACCTGGCCCGCGAGAGGCCGCTGAAATGGCGCAGCGAATGCCCCAGCCGCGTGCCCGCCATGTCGAGGCGCTGGCGCGGGATGGCAAGCAGGTTCTGCGGGCGCGGCAGTCCGCGTTCGGCGCCCCGGAACTCGGCGCGCGCCTGTTCGAGCAGGCGGCGCACGGAATGCCGGGCGCGGTCCACGCATTCGGAAAGCCGCAGGACGAGGTCGGAGTGCTTCGGTACGGCCCATTCCGCGGCTTTGGTAGGCGTTGGCGCGCGCGCGTCCGCAACGAGGTCGATCAGCGTCCAGTCGGTTTCGTGCCCCACCGCTGAAATCAGCGGGATCGCGCTTTCCGCTGCCGCGCGGACCACCACCTCCTCGTTGAAGCCCCAGAGATCTTCGAGGCTGCCGCCGCCGCGCGCCACGATGAGCAGATCCGGCTTTGGGAATGGGCTCAAGGCGTCTGCCTCGTTGAAGCCCCGGATGCCGGCCGCAACCTCGGCGGCGCAGGTTTCGCCCTGGACGCGCACCGGCCACACGATCACATGCGCCGGGCAGCGCTCGGTGAAGCCATGCAGCATGTCGCGGATCACCGCGCCCGTGGGCGAGGTCACGACGCCCACCACCTGCGGCCAGAAGGGCAGAGGCTTTTTGCGCGCCTGATCGAACAGCCCTTCGGCGGCGAACTTCTTCTTGCGCTCCTCCAGCAGCGCCATGAGCGCGCCAGCCCCCGCCGGTTCAAGCTGCTCGATGATGATCTGGTAGCTCGATTTGCCCGGAAAGGTGGTGACGCGCCCGGTGACGATGACCTCAAGCCCTTCCTCGGGCTTGAATTTCAGGTGTGCGAACACGCCGCGCCAGATGACGCCGTCGATCTTCGCCTTTTCATCCTTCAGCGAAAGATAGACGTGGCCGGAGCTATGCGGGCCACGGTAGCCTGAGATTTCACCGCGCAGGCGCACCAGGCCGAACGCGTCCTCCACCGTCCGCTTGATGGCGGTGGAGAGTTCGGAGACGGTGAATTCCGCGATGTTGGAAAGCGGCAGCGCTTGCATCTTCGCTAACATGACTCTGCTGGTGCGTTATGTCCATGCCGCGCGAACATGGCCCGATTCGGAAGGCGAGAGCGAGGCAATTGGATTGATCCCGGTCAGCAGATGTGGCTCCACGATTTCGCCGCCCGGTTGTGTTGCGGTTTTTATTCAAGTTTTAATGCCGTTCGGCTTGACTACGGCGAAGCAGTACTTATATGATGGACGGCGATTTCGAGTGGGATGAGGTCAAGGCCGCCCGCAATATTCGCGATCATGGCCTGAGCTTCGAAGTGGCGTGTGAGGTGTTCGAAGATTTCTGTGCTTGCGAATGGGCCGATGAACGGGAGGACTATGGCGAGGAGCGGTTCAATATCGCTGGCATGGTCCGGGATCGCTTGATCGTTGTCACTTACACGATGCGGGATGACAGAATCCGCTTGATCTCCGCCCGGAAGGCTGAACCCTGGGAACGCCGCCGCTACCATGAGCAAGAAGACTAGCAAAGCATCCGATCGTTTCGACTGGTCCCGCTTCGACGCGTTGACGGACGAAGAGGTCCACACGGCCGCCCTGGCCGATCCGGACGCCCAGCCCTGGACGGAAGAGCAGCTCGCCAAAGCCAGGCGCACGCCGCGTATCAAGATCATCCGGCGCGTGCTGAAGCTGACGCAGGAGGAATTCTCGGAGCAATTCGGCATCCCGTTGGGCACGCTGCGCGATTGGGAGCAGGGGCGCAAGGCCCCCGATCAAGCAGCGCGCTCATACCTGCTTGTGATCGCGAGCGACCCGGATGCGGTGCGCAATGCGCTTGCGCGGTCCCGCCAATTGGCACCGGCGGAGTAATATCAACTGCCAGAGTTAAGTGACCGCTTTGGCGTCGTCCCGGCGAATCGCGGGGTTCCAGCTATCCGCAGCATAGTGCGTTATTTTAGCATGGATTCCCGCTTTCGCGGGAATGACAATAAAGCGGTCAGCGCTTTTGGCGGCCGCTATTATTCCAGGATTTCGATGGGCCAAGGGCGCTCCGCTATGCTTCAGCCAATTCTCGATATTTTGGCATCGGCGAGTGCTTGGGCGCCTGCCAGCTCTTGTCGGCATCGGCGAGGAAGTCTGCTATCAGGCGCTGGCTGAAGCGGTCGTTGAGGAGCGGCGCGTGCCCTTCGTTGCGGATGAGCACGGGCGCCATGTCCTGGTGCCGCTCCTGCATCTCCCTGACGGTTGGCGCTGACAGGATATCGGAGTTTTCGCCGCGCAGCACCATGAGCGGGACTTTAAGAAGCGCCTCGAAATGCTCCCACATGGTGGGCACGGGCTTTGCGATATCCACTTCCGACAGCGCCTTGCCAACCAGCGGGTCGTAGGCGGCGGCGGGCTTACCGTTCTCCTCGTTGAATAGCTGGCGCGCGAAAACCGCCCATTCGTGATCGCCGAGCGCGGTGAACTGCCGCCGGTACATTTCGTAGACAATCGAGGTGGCTTCGTCCCAGTCGCGGGGCACGGGGATTTTACCCGCATAACCCATGATGCGCGCGAGTCCCGCCGTTTGGATGACGGGGCCGATGTCGTTCAGGATCGCGCAGCCGATGGCGGCGGGGCGCATGACCGCGAGCATCATGGCGATGATGCCGCCGCGCGAAGTGCCGGCGACGGCGATATTGGTAAGCCCGCTCAGGGTCAGGAACGAAACCGTGTCAAGCAGCTCGGTGTAGGCCGAATAGTTGCGCCAGTCCTGGTCCCACTCCGAGCGGCCCCTGCCCCGGTAGTCGATGCAATAGACGGGGCGCGGCTGCACCGGGTTCTGGGCGAGCGCGGTGGCCAGGGCGTGGAAGTCGCGGCCGTTGCGCGTCAGCCCCGCCAAGCATAGAAGCGGACGGCCGGGCAGGTTTTCGCCGCCGTATTTGCGGGCATAAAGACATAAGTCGTCATGGCTTCTATAAAAAATGTCCTCGCCTTCGAGGCGGGTTTCCTTGTCGAACCACCGCTCGGAACAAAACATCCCAGTCACCCCAACGTTTCCGCCGCGGCCATTGCGTCCGCCTTTCTTGCCGCCTCAGCGGCGCCATTCTCATGAATGCGTATGAGAGTTAACATAACGCTTCCCTGTGCATTGAACGGCGGGAATCTGTCCTCACCCTGGAGAAGGGACGATGTTGCGGCCGTAGTGCAGGCGTTCCCTCTCCCACAGGAAGAGGGAAAGGGTGAGGGGTTGAACGCCTCGATCAAGCCGGAACCTAGCAACGGGCAGTCCTTATGTCAGATGGTATAACGGGCCGCGGCCAAGGCCATGGGCAAGTTTGCGGTCATCCCCCAAACCGATGGCGTCAAAAACGCGGAGTCCGCGCTGGCGGCTCCAAGCATCGCGAGAAATGACCAGGGATTATTATGCAGGGATTGATGTGTCATTGGAAGCTTCGAGCGTTCGCGCTGTGGATGGGGCGGACAAGATCGTGAAAGATGCGAAGGTTCCGGGCGAGCCAGAAGACTTGATTGCCTGGCTCAAGGCGCTTCCCTTCGCGCCGCGTGCCGTCCCGGCAAACTCAGGCCGGGAACAAATTTGGTAGTATGCCCCCTGAAGACGCGTAGCTGCCGGCCGCTGGCCGCGTCTTGAAGCCGCGGCGTCTTGTCCGTACCGCCGGTAATAGCGGTGCATCCATCAGGGAGATAGCGGCGGTGAAGATCATAAGATCATGCTCTGCCTGAGACATGATGCTGGCCATGGGCCGGTCCTGAGTTGGTGAGCGGGCGGCAGTGGAGTAGAGTTCTTCGGATGCCAGCGCCCGCGCCACCGTTCCGCCATGAACGGCGGTAGGATTTGCCCAGCCTGCGTGCCGGGCATCTCACAAGACAGCGTACACACCGCCATTGCAAAACACTGACACTTTGAGGCCGGCTGGCGCCTCTCCGGCTTCGCCGATGGAAGCCTTTTCCGCAGGGGCCAATTATGAAACCCGGTGCATTGCCTTACCATAAAGACGTGGCCAACCATCTGCGGAGCGGTGAAGCCGCGCTATGGTGCTGGTTCGAGTCGGACCAATTCTCCCAGCGCTACGCCGATATGGTGAAGCTGGAACTGCTGAAATCCACCTACCGCCTGACGCGCGCCGATCAGCCGGACGTCTATGCCCATGCTGACACAGCCGCCGGGAAGCTCGGCCTCGATCTGCCGGTGACGGTCTATCAGAGCCATGGCGGCAATGGCACGGCGAACGCGGCGCTGGTTTTTCTGCCGGACGAGGCGACGCTCGTGCTCAATGGCAACATCGGCGATCTCCTGAGCGAAGAGGAAATGCTCGCTGTATTCGGCCACGAGCTGTCCCATCACCGTCTCTATTCGCTCGACGGCAGGCGGTATTTTACCGCCGATCGCTTGCTGGACTGGTGTGCCGCGCAGCCCGGCTGCGACAATTCCATTCATGAAACCGGCCGGCTGTACCGGCTTCACACCGAAATCTACGCCGATATGGGCGCGCTGCATGTGACCGGAAACCGGGATGCGGTGATCTCCTCGCTTATCAAGGTTTCCACAGGCCTCAAGTCCGTCAATCCACTTTCCTATTTGGAGCAGACAGAAGAGATTTTGGAGAAGCACCGGGAAGGCTCCGCCGGGCTCACGCATCCGGAACTCTACATCCGCGCCAAGGCAGCCGATCTTCTCAGCGGCGAAGAGCCGGATCTGGGTGGGCTGACGGAACTGGTGCGCGGTCCGCTGGATGCGAAGCGCCTCGACCTGCCTGGCCAGCACAGTCTCAGCAGCATCGTGCGGCGGCTGGTGGACGCCGTGCTGGCGCCGGATTTCATGCGCGGCGAATATAACATAAACCTCGCCAAGCGCTATTTTGAGGATTACGAAATGCCGGAGGCCGGTCCCGAAGGTCTAGGCCGGCTTGCGGCCGAAATCGCGCCGTTCGCGAAGTCCTGCCATGAGGTATTCGCCTACGTGCTGCTGGACTTCGCCACCGCCGATCCCGATGGCGGCGATTTTACGCTGACCTGGACGCTGGATGTGGCGGACAGGCTCGGCCTTTATGGCGTGTACGAGCTGGCCGTCCGCAAAGAGCTGAAACGCAAGAAGAACGCCATCGCCAAGCTCAGGAGCAGCGCGCAATCCGATGGGAAAGCCGGCCATGCTTGAGGACAGTGCACCGGAAGATACCGGGACATTCCGCGATCTTCTCGCCGGATGGCGCGATGCTGGCACCGTTGGAACGGAGGATGTGCTTGGAGCCGCGCTGCCGCTGATTGAACAGGTCGCAGCGTTGCATGAACAGGGACTGATTGCGCCGCTGAATGGCGTGGATGCCCTGCGCGTCTCGATGGGGCATCTGTGGTTCCCAAACAGCCTCGCCCGCGAGCCGCAGACAGATGAAGCAGCTTTGCGGGCCGCTGGAGGAGAACAGGCTTCCCGCCTCGACGTGACCGGACGTTACAGCGAGCGCCGGGATGGCTGCGGCGTGCAGGTTGCCGATGAAGCCGTCGCCAAGGCCGGCGAGGCGGAGCCGCGCCAAGCCTATTATCCCGGCTACGTTGCCTGGGAGCAGCAGGCGGGCCATCACGACCAGCTTTCCGATATCTTCGTGCTTGGGCTGATCCTTGGCAGCCTCGCCTTGCGGCGCGATCTTACCTCTGCCGAAGACCTCCACGTTTTCGCGCACGCGCGCCGCGACATGATGCGGCATAATCCGCGCCTACATCCCGTGCTCTCGCAGATCGCCGGGAGGATGACAGAACTCGACCGGCGCAAGCGCCCGCAGGATTTGCGCCAGGTCGCCAATGCGCTCGCCCATTACCGCGAGCAGGACATCACGGCACACGAGACGGAAGAGGAACAGCTCGATCTGTCGGATCGCGGCAAGGTGCGCAGGTACCTGCACGAACAGCTTCGCGACCGGCTTTTCGAGATCAACCGCCGCAACCGGCTCATTTATTTCCGTGAAACCAGCGCCACCGTCAATCTGACCGTGGGCTCGATGCCGAACGTCATCGACTGCAAGACGATCAAGCCCGCGCAGCTCTTTTACCTGAACGGGCGGATTGATCTGAAGCGTCCCATCGATCTGAACGCGTGGCTGCAATTTCAGGATTACGGCTTCCTCGCCCCCAGTCTCGATCGCATCCGGCTCGACGCACAGCACGATGCGCGCGAATATGGCTTCTCGCAATTGCGCCTCGTGCTGGCGTTCCTGCGCTGGACCAACCTCAAGGAAGCGCCGGACGAGCGTATCAATAGCCCGCTGATCCTGGTGCCTGCCACGCTGATGAGGCGCAAGGGCGTGAACGACAGCTTCCGGCTCGATGCCAGCCCGGCGGAAGCGGAAATCAATCCCGCGCTTCGCTACTATCTGCGCAAGCTCTACGACATCCGCCTGCCTGAAACGGTGGATGCGTCCAGCATGGACGCGATCCGCGGCCTGCACGCCGATTTGGTGCGCCAGTTGGAGCAATCCGCGAAGGGCGTGGAGCTGGCGCTGGTTGAAACGCCGCGCATCATGCTCATCCAGCGGACGGCCCGCCGCAAGCTTGACGACTTCCGGCGCCGCGCCGCGCGGACTGGAGGCGGGATCAAGGATTACGGCGGTATCGCATACAGCTACGCGCGGCCGAACTACGAGCCGCTGGGTGTGCAGATTTTCGAGCGCGACATTCGCGCTGCCCGCGCGCCCGCGCGCGAACTTGCGGAGACCGATGTCAAGCCCCGGTTCAGCCGGATGGTGGCGGAGCTTGACGAAGCCGTTGCCGCGCCGCCGGCGGAAGGCGAAGCCAGGGAGCTGGACCGGACCTTCTATGCGGTTGACCGCGGTTCGGGTGCCGGCTCGCACGCTTGGGAGCTGGATCTTTGCTCCGTGACGCTGGCGAACTTCAACTATCGCAAGATGACGCTGGTTCGCGATTACGCCGAGCTGACCGGCAGCTTCGCATACGCGCATACCAATTTCGACCTGCTGTTTTCCGATGAAGGCCGGCGCGCATTCCAGCCCAATCCGGCTGCAAACAGCGATTACATGGTCCTGCCTGCCGATCCAAGCCAAGCGGAGGCAGTGGCAAGGGCAAATACCGGCGAAAGCTATGTCATCCAGGGGCCGCCAGGCACCGGCAAATCGCAGACCATTACAAACCTCATCGCTGACTATGTGGCGCGCGGAAAGGGCGTGCTGTTCGTCTGCGAGAAGCGCGCGGCCCTCGATGTCGTGTACCACCGGCTGAAACAGAGCGGCCTTGGCGATGTCTCCACGCTTATTCATGACAGCCAGGGCGACAAGAAGGATTTCATCGAAGAGCTGAAGACCATCTACGAGGCGTGGACCTCGAAGAAGCCACGCGAGGATCTTGCCAAGCAGCGGCAGGCGCTGACCCGCGAAATAGCCAGCCGGTTGACCGAGCTGGAGCGCTTCTCCTCGGCAATGACCGCATCTGTTGAGCCAGACGGCCCGTCCTTGCGCGATCTCATCGAGGAGCGCTTGAAATACGCTCAGGACGCCGCCGCGAATGTGCCAGCGGGACTAAAGTTGGCACTGCCGGGCTGGCAGGCATTCCAGTCCGCGAAGCCCACACTGTGGATGCTGCGCGATGCACTGATTGCCAGCGGCTACGATGGCATTCTGGCGCGCGCGCCGGTCCGGCTGCTGCGCGGCGATCTCGCCGGCGCCGGGGACGCCGTGGGACGCGTTGAACGCGCCTTGCCGCGCCTGAAGACCGTGCTCGCCGGCATCGCAGCCGCAGCCGCCGATATGCAAGCCTTCCTCGGCGCCAAGGCAATGGCCTGGGACGAGATGCTGCAACTTGGCGCCTTTTGCCGCGTCATCCAGCCCATCGCTGCGGCGGGACGGCTTGCCATCCTGGACGCTGGCGATCCATCGGCGGAGAAGCTGGTGACGGCGTTGCAGAAATTCTCCAAGCTGGAAGCCGCGGCGGCTGCCTGCGAAGCTACTTCCGGCTGGCCGAAGGACGCTGACATTCCGGATCTGCCGGGCTTGATTGCCGCTGCGCTGAAGCACGAAGGCAAGTTCTTCGCCTTCCTGTACGGCGATTGGCGCCGCGCCAAGCGCGCTGTCCGTACACACTATAATGGCAAGCAGCAAACCGTCACCAGGGCGCTGCTCCAACTGGCGGAGATGCGGCGCGCGGCCGTCATCCGCGACCAGGCGCGCGCCGCCATGGAGAAGGATTGCGGCTTTGAGATTACGCCTGGGATTCAGGCTGCGCTGGAGCGGGCCTGGACGGCGGGTTCGGAACTGACGGACATCGAGCGCGATGCGATCCGGGTTTGTCTCGCCGGCCCTGATGCGGGCGGTACGGTGCAGCAGCTTGCGCGTCAAGCATCGGGGCTCAAGCGCGTGGAGGACGAGCTTGGCGCCATTCTTGCCGGACACGCCGGCCTGACGCACGATGCCATTGCGGCAGCCGTCGAGGAGCTTGAAGACAATACCGGCCAGATCGCCGAATTCGCCAGTCTGCTCGGCGAGTTGGACAAGACCGGCGCCAAGGTCTCGCAGACGCTGCGCGCTCTCGATATGCCGCTCGAACAAATCGAGGTGGCCGTGCTCGACAACGCCATCGGTGCCGTGTTCCGCCGCAATCGCGCGCTCGATCGCTTCGACAGCGCCAGGCTCGAAGAGATCGTGGCCGGCTTGAAAAAACGTCACGGAGATTTGCGGCGCCTCAACAGCCAATTCGCGGTGAATTCCAGCCACCAGGAGTTTCACGCCGACCTTACCAAATCGAACGAGCCGACTGTTGGCCTGACAAGGCAGGAGGGCGATTGGCGGCGCGATTTCCGGCGCGGGCGCAAGACGCTGGAGAACGAGTTCCAGAAGTCGCGCGCCCACAAGTCTATCCGCGAGCTGTTTGCGGGCGAGGCTGGCCGCGCGCTCAGGCGCCTGAAGCCGGTCTGGCTGATGAGTCCCTTGAGTGTCGCCGATATCCTGCCCCTGGAGGAAGGCTTGTTCGACGCCGTGATTTTCGATGAAGCAAGCCAGATCCCCCTGGAAGACGCCATTCCGGCGCTCTACCGTTCGCGGCAAATGATCGTGGTTGGCGACGAAATGCAATTGCCGCCATCGCAGTTTTTCGCTTCGCGCAATGGCGAAGAGGAAGACGGCGGCGAAGAGCTGTTCGTTTACGACCTCAATGCCGACAGCTTCTTGAATCGCGCCGCCGCCGCACTGCCGCATGTGCTGCTCGCCTGGCATTACCGCAGCCAGCACGAAGCGCTGATCCAGTTCTGCAACAAGGCGTTCTACAAGGGCGAACTGCAGACCATCCCCAGCACCGCCGAACTGCCGGAGCGGGAGCCGATCCGCGTCACGGCGGCGGAGGACGCAAGGACATTGGCCGACGCCGCACTTGAGCAGCCGCTATCCTTTCACCGGATGGAGAACTCGCCCTACGACAGCCAGCGCAATCCGGGCGAAGCGGCCTACATCGCTGAGCTCGTGCGCGAGATCCTGAATGCGCGGAAGGGCTTGAGCATTGGCGTGGTGGCCTTCTCGCAAGCCCAGCAGTCCGGCATCGAAGCTGCGCTGAACGCGCTCGCCGCCGCCGACCGCGATTTCCGCGCGGCTCTCGATCAGGAGGAGGAGCGGGAGGAGGATGGCCAGTTCGTGGGCCTGTTCGTGAAGAACCTGGAAAATGTGCAGGGCGACGAGCGCGATGTCATCATCCTGAGCGTCTGTTACGGCCCAGGCGCCAACGGCCGGATGCTCATGAATTTCGGCCCGATCAACCAGAATGGCGGCGAAAAGCGGCTGAACGTGATCTTTTCGCGGGCGAAGCGGCATATGATGGTGGTGTCGTCCATCGACGGCGCGCAAATCACCAACACCTACAATTCCGGCGCCAATGCACTGCGCAAATACCTCACTTACGCGCAGGCTGCCTCGGTTGGAGATACCGCTTCGATGGCTGCGGCGCTGGCCGAGTATAGCGGCACGGATGCACACGAGGCGGACGGCGATGGCCAGCTCGTTGCGGATCAGATTGCGGAGGAATTGCGGGTGCGCGGCTATATAGCAGTGCGCAACTATGGGCAATCGGCGCTTAAGTGCCACATCGCGGTGAAGCGGGCCGGCCATGGTGACGCCGGAGATTTTCATCTGGCCATCCAGATCGATGACCGCGCCCACTATGGCGATGCCGATCTCGCTACGCGCTACGTGGTGAAGCCAGGCATTTTGCCGGCGTTCGGCTGGGAAGCGATGACAGTCCTCGCCAAGGACTGGCACACCAGCCGCGCCAAAGTGATGGAGCGCATTGTCAGCCGCCTGTGCTGACAAACCGTTGCCAAGGGACGGCTGGAAGGACGTGACCTGCCGGTGCCGGGGTAGTCTCAGGATCTGGCATAGCCAAAAGGGAACCTGCAGCGGCCGCCATCATCGCGCGATCTTGCGAGATATCCGGGTTACCGATCCGGGCGCGCAGCCTTTGCTTTCTCTGCCCGCTCAGTCGCGGCGAGCAGCTTCTGGCACTCGGGCGGAAGGCTGGAGACCAGCACCGGCATGGCTGGCGGCCGCGGCTTTTTGGGGTGTTTCGGCTTCGCGCGCAGCTTCTTGAACCAATAGTCGAGTTCCTTGCCGCAGCCATCGCTCCCGGCGGGAACAGGAGCCTGGGCCACGCAGGCCGGGCTGCCGGGCGGGCATTTCAAGCGGATATGGAAATGATCGCTGTGCCCGTACCAAGGCCTGATCTTTTGCAGCCAAGCCCTATCCGCGCCAGCGGCGCCACACAACGCCTTCTTCACCGCCGGATGCACGAAGATGCGTGCCACTTCCGGATAGGAAGCCGCACGGCGTAGCAGCTTGACCTGTGTCCGGGTCCACAAGTTCTTATCGGCGGTCAGCGTCTTGCGGTTCACCACGCTGCGGGCTGACGTACGCTCCCGCTCTTTCGCGGATAGCGTGTGATCCGGCATGGGCTGGTACCAAAGATCAACATCGAGGCCATTCTCGTGGCTTGCGTGCCTGCCGGGCAGCGGGCCGCCGATGGGTTGCGCCATATCTCCAACGAGGATGCCAGGGGCGCCGTCGAGCCGCTGGTAATCGGCGGCGAGCTTGCCAAGATAGCCAAGCAGCGCCGGATGGCCCCAGAACCGGTTGCGGGACAAGCGCATGACCTGCCAGCCGGGACCGTTCGCCTGCATCTTCACCGCACCCGCGACGCAGCCGTGGTTGTACTTCCCGATCGCTCGCGGTGCCATCTGCCCGACGGGCGCTTTCACGGCGCTGAACACCTTCTTTGCGTTACGTGTATCAGCAGCCGCCCCGGCCGCGCGGCTTTGCCCGCAAAATGCCCCGCACCCGCTTCCCGTCAACGCAATGGCGAGAAGCCAATATTTCAGATTAGCGGCCAAAGGGATTCCAGCTTGAACCGAAGGTGGAAGTCGAAGAAGACTCGGCCGGGGGCGGCGGCGGCGGAGCTAACGCCTCCTGTGGGCGGACGGGCTCCGGAGCCGGTTTTGGCGCCGGTTTCGGAGTTGCGGCGGCCGCATGCTTCGGCTTTTTCGGTGCGGGCTTCTTCTTTACGGCAGACTTCTTGCGTGCGGCGCGGCCCCGTTTTTTTGCGGGCAGGTCCAGTTCGATATGAACCGGCTCCGCCTCGCCCGGCTTTCTAGCAGACGGACCCGCATCCGTACTGGCTTGCATAAGCTGCCCGGAATCCGCAGACGCCTGATCATCTCCTGGCGGCGCTACGCTGATCGCGATGCCTGCCAGGAGCCATTGTTCGCCCGCATACTGGTAGGCGAGATCGAACTGGACCTGCTCCGGCGTGGTTGGGAAGTATCCGGTCAGCCGCAGCACCTGCCCATCGAGCGCCGGCTTGCTGGTCATCTTGGGAGTGAAGACCATAATCGGCGACAGATCGATTTTGCGCGAACGCAAGGTGGCGAAAACCTCGGCAAGGCGCGTTGGGCTGTTGGTCATCTGGAAATTAGCCGTACCCATCCCGCGCAGCACAGCGTAATTCCCAGTCAGGTTCGCCTGATTGAGCGCAATGACTGCATTGCGAACCATAAGAATAATGCGGGTTTCGTCGGGAACATCAGGGGGCGGGGTTGCCGGCCCTTGCGCTTGCAACGGCGTAGGAAGCACAAACTGAGCATGTGAAAGCCCTGGCACGATCACGGACGATGCCAAGAGCGCAAAACAGATCAGAACGGTTCTTGTAATCACGGCTACTCCCAATGGTTGGGCATTAGCGGTGTCTTAATTGCGGTAAAAGGCGACTTCAAGACAAACGGGGGACGCGGGGTGCCTTATCCCTCGATATTTTTCGCGCATAAGTGGTGCTATCAGCATATCCGCAACCTGCGCAGCAAGCAAAGATGCGCCGCGCGCTTGCGAAGTGGAGCTTTCCGGGATCAAGGTTGAGAAATCTGGTATGGGTTCCGCTCACCCGCGGCTTTAGAAGGAAGGAAAGATACATGAGCTGGATACGCTTGGGCTTTCCGGCCATGCTGATCTGTTGCGCCGCTTTCTCTGCCGTAGCGGGCTCCATGCCCCGTTACGGGCACATCTTCGTTATCATCGCAGAGAACAAAGGCTTCGATCAGATAATCGGCAGCCCGGATGCGCCAACGTTGAACGGTCTTGCCAAGGAGTATGGCCTTGCCACGAGGTACTACGGCGTGGTCCACCCAAGCGAGGGCAACTATGTCGCGCTGCTGGGCGGAGACACTTTCGGCATCCATGACGACGATGCCTGGTTTTGCGAGCCCTTGACGATAAACACGAGCTGCCCGCGCGCGATACTTCCGGGCTACGCCTCGCATTCGATTGCCGCGCCAAGCCTGATGGATCAGCTCGCGGCGGCGAAGCTCACCTGGAA
>JBNKTW010000150.1:0-129452 GCA_050298295.1 Rhodomicrobiaceae bacterium | reverse complement strand
GCACCCGATAATTGACGGCTAAGCCGCGGCTTATTGATTCACCCCATACTTCCCCGGACAGCCTTGCGGCCGGAGCGGACAGGATAATCGTGAGTTTATCGAAGCAGTTCTCTGGATCGCGCGCACTGGCCCCCCTGGCGCGGCCTGCCCGCCGACTCCGGCGCACCCCAGAAAACAGCCCGATACGCTATCCTGCCATCACTCCTCTTGCGCGGTGTGATTGTGCCCCTATACCCCTCCTGGATGCCGGAACGGGCAATCCAGTGCAGCATCCGCGCTTGCAGTACAATAATGTTGTACTGGCTTTGAGCCGATAGTCGCAAGCCACTGTATTTGCGTGGAAAATGCGTAAAGTATTTCAGGCGGAAAAACGGGTATGGACACAAAAAAGATAAGTAAATTCAATGGGTTTAGATTCTGCGTCGCCCCGATGATGGAGTGGACGGATCGCCATTGCCGCTACTTCCACCGGCAATTGAGCAGGCGCGCGCGCCTTTACACAGAGATGGTTACGTCCGCCGCCATCGCGCATGGCGACCGGCAGCGGCTTTTGGGATTCGATCCGGCGGAGCACCCGGTGGCGCTGCAAGTGGGCGGCTCGGAGCCGGACGAACTGGCGCGCGCGGCTGAAGTGGGCGCGGCCTTTGGCTATGATGAGATCAACCTCAATTGCGGCTGCCCGTCGGACCGGGTGCAATCCGGCCGCTTTGGCGCCTGCCTGATGGCTGAGCCCCGGCTTGTGGGCCAATGCGTTTCGGCCATGCAAAGCGCGGTTGGCGCCGACTTGCCCGTGACCGTAAAGTGCCGCATCGGTATTGACGATCAGGATAGCGAGGCGGACCTTTCGAGGTTCGCCGATGCCGTGGCCGGCGCAGGTTGCCGCATATTCATCGTGCACGCCCGCAAGGCCTGGCTGCAAGGCCTGAGCCCCAAGGAAAACCGCGATGTTCCGCCGCTCGACTACGAGCGCGTTTACCGGCTCAAGGCCGCCTTCCCCGAGCTTACAATCGTCATCAATGGCGGCATCGCCACGCTTGAAGAGGCGCTCGCGCATCTTGAGGCGGTGGACGGCGTGATGCTCGGGCGCGCGGCTTACAAATCGCCAGCAATTCTCGCCGGCGTGGACCGCGTTCTGTTCGGCGAGGAGACGCCGCCGCTGGACGCCTGCACGGTTCTTGAGCGGATGCTCGCTTACGTGGCGCGCGAGCTGGAGCATGGCACGAAGCTTTCCTGCATAACGCGGCACATGACCGGCCTCATAAATGGAAAGCCTGGCGCCCGCGCCTTCCGCAGGCTCTTGACGGAGGAAAGCGTCAAGCCCGGCGCCGGGCTCGAAGTGCTGGAAGCCGCTATCGCCGCTGCCCGCAACGCCGCCCGGCGAAAAGCAGCGATGCTTGCTGAATCCAGCACCAGCGAAAATCCACCGCCGCCGCCCTTGGAATAGATCCTGGCGGCGGGGGGGGCTGCTTCCGGGAAATTGCCCCAGAGGCCCAGCGCAGGACACGCCAGACTTAAAAAGCAGCCACGAAGGGCCGCTTCAACTTCAACATCGCCAGCAGGCCAGCACTTTGACCTTGCTAATAACCGAAGCCGCTTTCGGAACCGTAGCGGCGGTGGCTGTGCTTGCGGCGATGCTCTTTCGGGCCGTAGCCGAATCCGCCCGAACCGTAGCGCCTGTGGCTGTACCGGCGGTGATGCCCGCCGTCAGAGCCGTACCCGTCCGAACCGTAGCGCCGGTGGCTTCGCCAGCGGTAGTGTGCGTAGCTGCGGCCGGAACCGCGCGATCCGTAGCGGGAATGGCTGCGCCAGCGGCCGTGGTAGTCCCACTCAACCTGTACAGCCGCGCTTGCGGTTTCCGCGCCAAGCGGCGGCATTAAAGGAGCGGCCCCAGCGCTAGCAGGCAGTACAGCCAGTATGCCAAGCGCAAATATCGCGCCTAAAGTTTTCTTCATAAGTATTTCCTTCGCATTTGCAGTCCCTTCCCCGGGACGGTGAGTTTATGTCGAGCAATGTGGTGAAAGTTCCTCAAGATTTTGGCGAGAAGCCGCCACGTTTAGCACACAAACGGGCGGATATGTTTTTTCAAGGCCGGGAGTGGATTTTGCCTGGCCGCGGTGTTATGGGCGGCCAGCGCGCCGCAAGCCATTCGAAGAAGGGGATGTCATGAACGCACAATCAGATGGAATTGCAGCGCACGAACGCGTGGGACATGCGGTGAAAAGGGTGCTGCCGGCCATCAAAGCGGCCGTGCTGATCGTTTCGGTTGCGGCGGCGATCCCGACCGCGCAAAACCTCTATTATTCCTGGGTCAACGGCATCCCGTTTAGCGAAGTGCCTCACCGGCTGGCGCAGTACGATCTTTGGATGAAAAACCTCGAATGCAGGATCAAATACCGGTCCTTGCACACCGCCAACGGCAACAAGGTGCAAGCCGGCGCGTGCCACAAGACGGGCGATATCGCCATCAAGATTACCGGAAACGAGGGGCGCAGCGCCTATGAATGGATTGCGTTCGATCAGCTCCAGAAGCCGGGTACCAAAACCGCATCGGTCCTGGAGTTCCTGGTTCCGGCGGCAAACGCTGGCGGCTTTGGACAGCTTAGAAGCACGGCGGGAACCAGTGCCACGCGGCTGGTGCAAGAGAGCGGCATGGAGGTTTTGTGCCAGGCGAAGCATGGCGACAAGATCGTTCGTGTCATCAAGGACGGCGGCAAATGCGTCCGTGAAACCGTCTCGCCGCTGAAGGGGGGCATCGAGAAGAGCGAGGAAGTCCCCTGCGACACGCGTTGCTGAATTATGCAAGCCGCCAGAAAGAATGACCGCACTGGCGCCGTCCCCGTGAAAGAGCATGTGAAAAAATTGGCGCGGCCAGCCGGCACCCGGTTGTCATGGCCCGGCTTGACCGGGCCATCCATGAAAAATCCAATGAATTCAGTATAGCTCTGGATGGCCGGGTCAAGCCCGGCCATGACAGCGGTGGGCGCTGCCAGTTTTTTTCACACGCTCGAAAGCGGGGATGGCGCTGGAGTAATCGTAATTTCTGGCGGCTTGTATTGACCGTCAGCCGTCAGAATCGCGCGACGCGAAAAGACCGCCGCCGCTTCATCAGTAGCTGATCGCCGTGCGCAGGCCAAAAACCGCTGCGTCCTTGACTCTCGCACCGCCTTCGTGGAGGACGCTGCCACCCGGATGCCAGATGTATTGGAACTCCGGCTGCAGGGTCCAGCCCGGCATGATCTGTGCGGTATAGTTGACTTCCAGCACCGCCTCGTAATCGCGGGTCAGCAAGCCAGCCACGATGTCTGCATCGGCAACTCTGTTCGAAATGCGCCCGTAGCCAACTGCGGCGCCGAATGTGTCATCGGGCCGGGAGGCGATAAAACCTGAGAACTGCAAACCGCCGTCCACGTAAAAATCCATCAGGTTGCGGTCCGCGGGCGCGCCGGCCACACGGGCGAAAAGGCCGATGCCCTTGCCATCACTGTTTGGCAGGGCGTAAATCTGCTGATCCCAAACCGCGTACAGGCCGTAATTGGTAGACAGCCGCGCGCCCGTGAGCAGGTCATCGTGACCGCCAAAATGCTCCCAGCCGCCAACCTTAATGCTGCCTGGCAGGCCCTGCGCCTGCTTACCCTGATTGTAACGGTACTGGGCTTCGAGCATCAGCAGCGGCCTGTCCACGAAGCCGAAATTGAGGCCATATGGATTGCGTTTCTGGGGATCTTCCTCGCTGCCCGGTCCGCCCGGATCGCCGCTAAAGATGGCGGCCATGAACGTAAAGTCTGGATCGGGGTCGAGCTTCAGCCGTGCGCCCGGCACCGCAAGCGGATAGGCTGGGCCGCCACCGGGCAGATCGGCGGCGGCGATGGCGGGCCATCCAAAAGTGCCGTTGATAAACTGGCCGGCATAGGTGCTGGTTATGAATTCGCTATCGGCGGCGATTTGCCCAAGCCGCAGCGAAGCCTTGCCGTCAGCAAGCTTCTGCTCGAACCAGAGTTCGAACAGGCGCGTGGTTGGCATCGCCTCGATATTGCTGACCGCCATTATATTGCCGATGTGCCAGCTTGAAAGCCCAACGCCGTGAATTTGATAGACGTTGAAGTGGAAGCTGCCGCCCTTCCAGTTCGCGAGCTTTTCGAGGTCCGCGTCCACCACGAGTTCGGCGCGGCCATCGAAAGCCGTTCCCTGGCTCCAGCCGCCGGAGCCATTCCCCAGTGCCTCGCCAATATAGTTGATGCCGAAGGTGACGCCTTGAGCGGCGAGGTGCCGCCGGATGCCGTCCGGATCGCCGTTCCGGGGCAGGCTGGTGGCTATGGATGGATCGGGAATGCCGTTTTCTTCCGCTGCCGCCACTGGGGCGCAGATTAATAACGCCATCATCGCACAGCCAAAGCTGGTGGTAAGCGCTACATTTCCACCATTCATGATTACCCCCAAGGATCACGATATTACAAAAGCGAAAATCGTATGATCGATGCTAGTAATGTCCCCCTGCACCGTCAAGCGCCGAAAGTCCGCGCACCGGTTTCAAGGAGGGCGCGTGGCTTTGTTACACCGTCAGCCGTGGCCGCCATGGCCGCTTGCCGGAGGCGCGCACCGTCCGGTCAATTCCGCCGGGATGACATGAAGGTGCCCATAACGGACGCCCGGCTCCGCGAGAATGCGATTGGCCAGCGCGCGCACCTCGCGCAATGACCCGCGAAGGATCGAGGTTTCGAGACAGCTTTCATGCGAAATATGCAGATGCAGCGTCGACTGGGACAGATCGTGGTGCTCGTGCTGCGTATCCATGAGGCGCATACCGAGCATACGCTCGCGGTGATCGTAGACATAGGTCAGCGCGGCGACGGCGGGCATTTCGGCGCCGGCGGCAAGACGTTCGGATTGGAGCCGCTCGCGGATCAGATCCCGGAACGCTTCCGAGCGGTTGGTGTAGCCTTGCGCTTGGGTGACTTTATCGAATTCGGCGAGCAGGTCTTCGTCGAGCGAAATAGTGATCCGGTCTGTAGCCACGAATAATCCCCTTCAAGGCGGTGCGATGCGTTCAGGCCGAACGCAGTCCTTTTTATTCCCAACGCACCAGCCGAAACAATAGGCGCAAGGGCATGAGAATCTTACGCGATGACATATATCCAATGCGCTCAAACCCGCCGCTTAACGGGAGTCTTTCCAAAACTCACGGCTTTGCATAGCCGCATTGGGGGCAGGCACCGAGACTTGGCGGCATCTCCAGGCCGCACGCCTCCAGAAGATCGGAGCGGCGCAGAATTCCAGGCGAAGGGCCATCGGCCACGGCCTCGCCCTTGTGCAGGCAAATTGTACGCGGGCAAAGCTCCAGCACCATTTCCAGATCGTGCGTGGCGACGATCCTGGTCTGCCGCAAGGCTCTCAGAAGTCCGATAGCCTGCCGCCGGGCGCGGGGATCGAGACCGGCGGTCGGTTCGTCGAGGAGCAGAATCGAAGGCGACATCGCCAGCACCGCCGCAATCGCCACGCGCCGTTTTTCTCCGCCCGACAGCCGGTGCGGCGGGCGGCTGCGCAAATGCCACGCCCCAACCTGCTCCAGGCAGTGCTGGGCACGCTGGTGGCATTCTTTCAGCGTCAGCCCCAGATTGAGCGGGCCGAATGCGACATCGTCGAAAACGGATGGCATGAAGAGCTGGTCGTCGGCGTCTTGAAATATCATCCCCACCAGCCGCCTGATTTGCGGCAGAGTGCTCTGCGTGACGGCGGTATCGCCCACCGTCACACTGCCGGAAGAGGGGGTCAGCACACCGCCGAACTGTGCCAGCAAGGTCGATTTTCCCGCACCGTTCGCGCCGACGATGGCAACGCTCTCTCCGGGGTGAATATCGAGCGAGACGTTGCGCAATGCCGGGGTGCCGTCGGGATAAGTATACGAAAGGGCGGCGGCGGCGAGGTGATGCTGGCTCATCCGGCCCCCAGAACCAGTGCGCCGATTACACTTGCGGGGTGGCCGAAGCGGAGCACCGCGAACGCGGCCAGCCAGCCGGCGATAAAGACGCCGTCACGGGCGGAGAATTGCAGCGCCGTGCAACTGCGGATCTCGCCATCGAAGCCGCGGCAAAGCATGGCGGTATGCACGCGCCGCGCGCGCGCCAGCGAACGCAGCAGCAATTGTCCCAGCATCTGGGCGAATATCCGCCAGGAAGGATATTTGCCGCCGGCGGTGCGTAGCCGCCAGGCTAGCAGCATTCTTTGAGTCTCTTCGACAGCAAGGAACAGATAACGGTAAAGCCCCAGGATTTGCGCGGCCAGTACTTTCGGCGCGCCGAGTTTGTTCGCGGCTTGCGCCAGGGCGGGAACGCTTGTCGTCGCCACCAAAATCAGGAGCGCGCCGATCGTAAGGGCAAAGCGCAAAAGGATGGAGATGAACGACAGCCAGCCGCCGCTGACGCCCACGCCGCCGATGCGCAGAGCGATTTCAGTATCCAGAAATGGATTGACGGCGCCAAGCATGAAGGCGAACGGCGCGACGACGGCGATCCGCCTTGCGATGAAGGCCGGCGGGATGCCCGATTGCGCCAGCATGAAAAAGGGGAAGATGAAGAACGGCAGCGTATCGTTAAGGGCGTATTTGGGCAGCGACATCACTACGATGGCGAACGCGAGCGACACCACTAATTTGGCGCGCGGATCGAGCCGGTGAACCGGGGAATCGCCCTGGCTCAGCCGGTCGATGGCATCGAGAGTGATGGTGGATGCTCCGCAGCCCGCGCTCATGCCGATGAATTATCATTGATAGGCTGGCGGCGGCGGAACAGCCATCCGGCAAAGCCCGCGATCAGCAAGGTAAGACCTCCGCCAGCCAGGCCGGAAACGGTGGTTCCCGCATTTGGCGTACCCCAGGCAGAGTCTGCTCCTTCGCTCTTCTGTTCTTCTGTTCCTTCCGGCGCGGCGAAGCCATAATCCGGCAGGATGGCGGTTTTCGACTGAATCCCGGCGGCGGCGGCGTGGACGCTGCCGGCTTGGCCGGCGATCTCGCTCTTGCCGGTGACTTGCGCAACGGACCACTCAAGCCCATCAGGGTTTGACGAGGCGAACCACGACAGCGATCCCGCGACTAGCAGCGCAAGCACCCCCAGGATACCCAGGGTGCGCCGCGAAACCGTAGCACCCATGCTGGCGCGGGATTGCGCGGCGGCGGCTATTTCCGGCTCGGCCTTCCAGACGAACTCCAATACCGCAAGCGTGATCAGCCCTTCGACAATGCCGATGGCGAGGTGGATGGGCAGCATCGCCAGGACGAAAGTTGAGAACGGCAATTCGGTGATACCGGAGATCGACGTTTCCAGAACAACACCGAACGCGCCCAGTTGCAGCGCAAGGATCGCGCCAAACAAAATCGCTACTCTTCGCCAGAAAGGACTGGCATTCGCGCGTGCAAAGGGAGCCAGCACGAGCGGATAGACAATGAAGCAGGGCACGAAGCCCATGTTGAACACGTTGGCGCCGAGCGCCAGCAGCCCTCCATCAGCGAAAAATAGCGCTTGAACAATGAGGATTGACGCCATCGTGAGAAAGGCGGCATACGGCCCCAGCAGCGCCGCCAGAAGCACACCGCCCGCGAAATGACCGCTGGAACCCGTGCCCGGTATGCTGAAATTGATCATCTGCGCCGCGAAGACGAAGGCTCCCATCACGCCCATGAGGGGCACCTGCCGGTGATCCATGGAGCGTGTCATCGCCCGGGAGGAAACCGCGATGGCGGTTCCCGTCACCGCCCACATCACGCCGCCAACGGCTGGAGAAAGAAGTGCGTCAGCCATGTGCATCGCCGGGACTCCGGTTTAAGAAATAGTAGGAAGAATAAGAAATTCGTATGAACTACGGTAAACCTGCGCCGTTGGACCGTCAAGATCGCGCGGCGCAAAAAGACAGCCGCCGTTTCATCGGTAATTGATGGCGGCGCGCAGGCAAAAAGACTGCGTCCTCGATTTTCGCGCCGCTTCTAACCGAGATAAGGTTTCAGCAAGCTCAAATCCGCGACGAAGCGCTTGTATTCCGCCTGTGCCGCCGCCTGGTCCTCGATGCGCAGCAGATAAGAGGGGTGGATAGTGATAAACCCCTTGGTTCCGGCCAAATCGAAAAATACCCCGCGATTCTTGTTCACCGGCATCGCTTTGCCGAAGAGCGCCTGCGCCGCCGTGGCCCCCAGCGCCACCGCCACCTTTGGCTGCACGAAATCAAGCTCCTTCTCAAGCCACTGCCGGCAGGCCTTGATCTCGGCCGTCACGGGCTTCTGGTGCAGCCGGATTTTCCCGCGCGGTACATATTTGAAGTGCTTAACCGCGTTGGTGACGTAGAGCACGGCGCGGGGAATGCCGGCCTCCGCCAGCGCCTCGTTCAGCTTCTGCCCGGCCGGCCCCACGAAGGGCCTGCCCGCGAGATCTTCCTTATCGCCCGGCTGCTCGCCGATCAGCATCACGGCCGCGGGCACCGGCCCCTCGCCGAACACGGTTTGCGTGGCCGGCTCCCAGAGCGGGCAGGCCTGGCAGCCGTGCGCGGCGCGTTTGGCGTCATCGAAAGCCGCGGTCGCGGTGAAGCCAAAGCTGAGTTGATCGGGATTCCGTGCCATCGAGTTTCCTTCGAAATTGTTCTCATGCACCCCATAGCCGGAACAAGTTGATTGACCGCTGTCAAATTTTGGTCCAAAACAGGAACAAATAGAGAACCAAGCGTGTCATGAGCACAAATTCTAAGCTCGAAGCCTTGCGGCTGCAAATCCGCGCGCTCGAAGGCCACCACCTGGAGGCAAACACCCGCGTTTTGCCATTCGCGGACGCCCGGCTGAATGCACCGCTGCCGGGCGGCGGCTTGGCGCTTGGCGCGCTCCACGAATTCTGCGCGGGCGGCCTGGAGGGCGAACTGGCGCCGGCGGTGACGGCATTCGCGGCGCTGGTGGCGGCGAAAGTTTTACACAAGCGAAACGGCTTTCTTTTGTGGGCGGCGAGCCAGGCCGATTGCTATGCGCCGGGCTTGGCCTGCCTGGGCCTCGATCCCTCCCGCATCGTTTGGGCTGAATGCGCGAAGGATGACGAGGTGCTGGGCGTCATGGAGGAGGCCCTGCATTCCCGCACGCTGGCGGCGGTGCTGGGCGAGGCGGGGGCGCTGAGCCTCAAGACCGCGCGCAGGCTCGATGCCGCCGCCCGGCAATCCGGCGTCACCGCGCTACTTTTGCGGCGGCACCGCTCCAAGCCTTCGGGCGCGGATGTGCTTGGCTGCGGCGCGGCGGCCACGCGCTGGCGTGTCAGTGCTGTACCTAGTGAACCATTAAGGCCCCCTCACCCTGTCCCTCTCCCCGAGGGGAGAGGGAACGTCCGAACTGGCCACGGCGTAGCTCCCTCTCCCCTCGGGGAGAGGGTTGGGGTGAGGGGGGACCTGAAGCTGGGAGGGAATTCCGGGCTAGGCCTTGGCCCCCCGCGCTTCCGGCTCGGCTTGGAATATTGCCGCAATGGCAGAACGGCCTCGTGGATTGTGGAGGTGTCCGATGGCGCAAGGTGGAACGGCACAGAAGCGGGCCATGTTCGTGTGGTTGCCGGACTTCGCGATGACGCTTGCGCGCCTGAGGAAGCCCCCGCTTGCCAAGGCCGGCGAGCCGCTCGTGCTTATTGAGAAGTCCGGCAACATCCGCCGGATCGCGGCTCTCGATGGTCCTGCCCTTGAGGCCGGGCTTTACCTGCATCAGCCCTTGGCGGACGCGTTCGCGATTTGCCCGAATCTCGCCATTGCCGATACCGAACCCGAGCTTTGCGAAACCGTGCTGGCGGCGCTCGCCGCCTGGGCGCAGCGTTATAGCCCCTTCACCGCATCAGCATACGGCGGCGGCCTCTGGCTCGACATCGCCGGCTGCGCTCATCTCTGGGGCGGCGAGGCCGGGCTTGCCGAAGACCTGCTCGGCCGGCTCGCAGCGCGCGGCATCCCCGCCCGCGCCGCCATCGCACCCACTTACGGCGCGGCCTACGCGCTCGCCCATCACGCCAAGCGCTACGTCATCGTGGACAAGAACACCTATAAGGCCCTGCTTGCCCCCTTGCCCGTGGAGCGGCTGCGCATCGGCGGGGAAACGCTGAGCCTCCTTAAAAAGCTCGGGCTTTTCACCATCGGCGCGGTGCAGGATCTGCCACGCGCCAGCCTCCCGCATCGCTTCCCCGGCCTCTTACCGCAGCTCGACAAGGCTATGGGGCTTGTCCAGGAGGCCATCGCCTTCCTGCGCCCGCCCTCGCCCTGGATCGAGCGGCTGCGCTTTGCCGAGCCTATCGCCGCGCCCGAAGACCTGGAGCGTGTTGCAGCCAAGCTCCTGGAAATGCTTTGCGCACGCCTGGAAACCGGGCGGCAAGGGGGCTTACGCTTCGAGCTGAATTTTTTCCGCTCCGATGGCGGCGTTGAAACGCAGGCCGTTACGGCCGCGCTGCCCACGCGCGACGCCAGCCGGATCATGCGCCTGTTCCGTGAGAAGCTCGCGCTGATCGACCCAGGCTTCGGCGTGGATCTGGCGATGCTGGCCGCGACGCACACCGAGCCCTTGGATGAGCTACAGGCGAGCGTCCTGGAGGACGGGCAGTATGCCGCTTGCGTGGAAGAGCTTGCCGTGCTGATCGGCACGCTCGAAAACCGGCTGGGCAGGGGCCGCGTCTACCGGCTTGCGGCGCGGGAGAGCTACATCCCCGAGCGCGCGGTGAGAAAGGAAGCTGTCTTCCCGCAAGTGGCAGCGTCATCCCCGCGCAAGCAGGAATCCACGCCAGCCGCTAAGAAAACACCGGCTTTGCCTGTGGCTGCCGTAGGGTTCGAGGCTGCGGTGAAGCAGATGGGGAATCTCCCCTCACCCCAACCCTCTCCCCATGGGAGAGGGGGCGGGGCGTGCCCGTTGCAACAGCGTCCCCTCTCCCAGAGGGAGAGGGACAGGGTGAGGGGTTGTGACGCTGCGTGGCCCTTCATCGGCGAGCGCCCCGTCCGGCTTTTCGCCCAGCCGCAGCCCATCGACGTGACGGCCGCGCTGCCCGATGCGCCACCCGTGCTGTTCCGCTGGCGGAAGGTGCTGCACCGCATCGTCCGCGCCGAAGGGCCGGAACGCATCGAGCCCGAGTGGTGGCACAGCGCCGGTGAAGGCGAGGTCCGCGATTATTACCGCGTCGAGAGCGAGACAGGCTTGCGCTTCTGGGTCTTCCGCGAGGGCACCTATGGCGGCGAGTACCTGCCCCGCTGGTATGTGCACGGGATGTTTGCATGAGCGCCCGCTATGCCGAGTTGCAGGTGACGACGAATTTCTCCTTCCTCGAAGGGGGCTCGCACCCGCATGAGCTGGTGGCGCGGGCGGCTGAGCTTGGGCTCGGCGCCATCGCCATCACCGACCGCAACTCGCTGGCGGGCATCGTGCGGGCGCATCTGGCCGCGCGTGACTTGCGCTCAAGTAGCGCAAAGCGCGATAGCGCGGCTGAAGATTTGGACGTGAAGCTGATCGTGGGCTGCCGGCTCTCCTTCCAGGACGGCGCGCCGGACCTGCTCAGCTACCCGCGGGACCGCGCGGCCTATGGCAGGCTCTGCCGCCTGCTAACGGTGGGGAAGTCGGACCGGGTTTTTAAGCTGAAGGGGGAAGTTCCCCCTCACTCTGTCTCTCTCCCCAAGGGGAGAGAGGACGCCCAAACTGTCCTTCGACTTGTGGAAAGGACCGCAGCCTCTTCCCCCTCTCCCCTTGGGGAGAGGGCTGGGGTGAGGGAGTCTTCAGCCAAGGAAGAAGAAATCCCGAAAGGCGAGTGTCACCTTACCTTCGAGGATTTCCTGGAATTCTCGGAAGGGCAGATCGCGGTGCTGATCCCGCCGGACGATGTGTTTCAAAGCGAGGAGAAGGCGCAGGCGTTTCAGGCGCATTTGGCCCGTCTGGCGGAGCGGCTCAAAGGCCGCGTCTATCTGGCCGCCTCCTGCCGTTTTCATGGAGACGACGCCAAGCGGCTGCACCGGCTCGCCGCGCTTGCCCAGGCGGTGCGTGTACCCCTTATCGCCACCAACGATGTGCTCTACCACGACCCCGCCCGCCGCCGCCTCCAGGATGTGCTCACCTGCATCAGCGACACCTGCACCATCGACGAAGCAGGCTTCCGCCTTGCCCGCAACGCCGAGCGGCATCTCAAAAGCCCCGGAGAGATGGTCCGGCTCTTCGCCGCCTATCCCGAGGCGATCGCCAACACCATCGAGCTGGCCAGCCGCTGCAATTTCAGCCTCAGGGAGCTGACCTACGAATATCCCAGCGAGATCGCGCCCGATGGCGAAAATCCGCAGGCGCGCCTCGAACGGCTGACCTGGGAAGGGCTCAAGCGCCGCTATCCCGATGGCACGCCGGCCCAGGTTGTCACGCAAGTTCAGCGCGAGTTCGAACTGATCGCGCGGCTTAAATACGCGCCGTTCTTCCTCACGGTCGAGGACATTGTGCGCTACGCCCGCGAGCAGGGCATCCTGCACCAGGGCCGCGGTTCGGCCGCCAACTCCGCCGTCTGCTACGCGCTCGGCATCACCGGCGTCGATCCCGCCCGCTCCAACCTTTTGTTCGAGCGCTTCATTTCGGACGCGCGCGACGAGCCGCCCGATATCGACGTGGATTTCGAGCACGAGCGGCGCGAGGAGGTGATCCAATATGTCTACCGCCGCTTCGGCCGGCACCGCGCGGGGCTCTGCGCTACCGTCATCTGCTACCGCACGCGCGGCGCCGTGCGCGAGGTGGGCAAGGCGCTTGGCCTTTCGCCGGATGTCACCGCGGCGCTTGCCGGTTCGGTCTCAAGCTGGAGCGAGGATGTGATCGGCCCCGATGAGCTGCGCGAGCTTGGCCTCAATCCAAGAGACCGGCGGCTGGCGCTTTGCATTGAGCTGACTCGCGCGCTTGTAGGCTTCCCGCGCCACCTCTCACAGCACCCGGGCGGCTTCCTCATCGCGCGCGGCCGCCTCGACGAACTTGTGCCCATCGAGAACGCCTCGATGAAGGATCGCACCGTCATCTCCTGGGACAAGGACGATATCGAAGCGCTGGGCATGCTCAAAGTGGACATACTGGCACTCGGCATGCTCACCTGCCTCGCCAAGGGCTTCTCGCTGCTGCGCCAGCATTACGGCATGGACCTCAAGCCCGCAACCGTGCCGCCCGAGGACGCTGGCGTCTATGAAATGCTGTCGCGCGCCGATTCCGTTGGCGTGTTCCAGGTCGAAAGCCGCGCCCAGCAGACCATGCTGCCGCGCCTCAAGCCGCGCTGCTTCTACGATCTCGTCATCGAGGTCGCCATCGTGCGGCCCGGCCCGATCCAGGGCGATATGGTGCATCCCTACCTGCGCCGCCGCCAGGGCGTGGAGAAGGTCCGCTATCCGAGCGAGGAGCTTGAAAAAATTCTAGAAAAAACGCTCGGCGTTCCGCTTTTCCAGGAACAATGTATGCGCATAGCCATTGTAGCAGCGGGATTTAAACCGGCGCGGGCCGATGAGTTGCGGCGCGCGATGGCCACTTTCAAGAAGGTTGGCACCATCCATACTTTTAAGGACGAGTTCATCAGGGGTATGCTCGCCAGGAACTACGAACGCGATTTCGCCGAACGCTGTTTCAGCCAGATCCAGGGCTTTGGCACCTATGGCTTTCCCGAAAGCCATGCGGCCTCGTTCGCGCTGCTCGTCTACTGCTCGGCCTGGCTCAAGCGCTATTACCCCGATGTGTTCGCCGCCGCGATCCTGAACAGCCAGCCCATGGGCTTCTACGCGCCCGCCCAACTCGTGCGCGATGCGAGGCAGCATGGCGTCGAGGTGCGGCCCATCGATGTGAACGCCAGCGCGTGGGATCATACGCTGGAGCCTGCGGAAAAGCGCCCTCACCCCTCACCCCTCTCCCGCGAGGGGAGAGGGGAACGCCCTCTCAACGGGCACGCACCCTCTCCCCTTGCGGGAGAGGGTGGACAGCGAAGCTGGCCGGATGAGAGGGAGCTTCCCGGAAACCGCCACGCTTTGCGCCTTGGCCTGCGTCTTGTCGCGGGCCTTGGCGGGAACGATGCCAATCGCCTGGTTGAGGCGCGGCGGCAGGGCGGGCCGTTCCTCACGCCGGAAGACCTTATGCGCCGGGCAAAGCTTAAGCCCGCCGCCATGCGTACCCTGGCGCGGGCCGATGCTTTCGGCTCGCTCGGCCTCGGCCGGCGCGAAACGCTTTGGGATGTGGCGGGGCTTGAGGCAGATAATTTGCCGCTTATGGAACAAACTGGACCGGTTTTGCCGCAGCGCCATCCCCGCGAAAGCGGGGCCCCATATGAGAGTTTGCACCAGCATCAGACATGGATTCCCGCTTTCGCGGGAATGACGCCACCTCCCGCGCAAAATGATGTGGAGTTACCCCCACTCCGGGAGGACGAGGCGGTCACGGAAGATTACTCCGTCTTCGGGCTTTCGCTTCGCAATCATCCGATGGCGTTCGTGCGCGGCGCCTTGCGGGCGAAGGGGGCAAATACGGCGGCGGACCTGAAAAACCTGCGGGATGGCCGACCGGTAAAAATCGCCGGGCTTGTGCTTTTCCGCCAGCGGCCGGGAACCGCCAAGGGCACGATATTCATCACCCTCGAAGATGAGACCGGCACCGCCAATCTGATCGTCTGGCCGAAAACGGCAGCTCAATACCGCCGCGCCGTTTATGGCGCCAAGGCCCTTCTCTGCGAGGGCGTTTTACAAAAGGAAAGCAATGTCATCCATGTGGTTAGCCGCCGCCTCACTGACTGGACGCCCATGCTCAAAAACCTTCAGCCAAGCCCATCGGACGCCGCAAAAATGCAACTTGACCGGGATGGGCAGGCTATCCACAGCTCCCGCCCTACCTTCCAGACAAGAAAAAGTGTTCATCCTCTATGGACAAATTCCTTAAAAAGCCGCGATTTCAGGTGAGAGGTTTTTCCGCCTTTTCGAAACGGCGGCGGCGCCAGCCATTGACTGTGAGGAAGGGCAGGTCAACATATGACCCAGCGAAGGCCGGACGCTGGCGGGCGAACTGCATTCGCTTTCATTGAAGAGGGAATAAATGCGTCTTAAGTCACATATTTGGGTGAGCGCTTACTTGCGCCGTCTTAATGGCAGCTTCATTTCCGCTGCGCTCGTCAGGCGTGGCGACTCCGATGCGGGCGCGATCTATATCAAGGTCGCGTACCTGGATGGCTCGTGCCAGGTGTACGCGCCGATTTCCGCGCATCTCGCCGAAGCGATAATGCCAGAAGAGGCGCTTGTCCTCGACGAGGGCCGCGCGTGGCAGCCGGTTTATACGCCCGGCGCCCTCGAAGGTGAGGCGGATACCTATCTCGCGCGCCAAGCAGCCCGCGATCCGGATATTTGGATCCTGGAGATCGAGATGCCCGAAGGCAAAGGACTGCCAGGTGCAAGGGAGCTGGCGCTAGCGTAACCCGGTCCATACCGCCGGCGCGGAGCTGTTCCGCGCCGGCGTTCTTATCCGTATCCAGGAAAAAACGCTGACGGCACTGCAAGACAATAAGGAATGCCCCCGGGCGGGCTTTCAGCCGGATTGCCGTTGGCGCCTTCTCAAACAAAAATCGTTGCCTGCCAGCTCTTCAACATAGGACGGGTGATGAGCAAACCTGCCCGCTGGCGGCAGAGCGTAACCGTCCGTTTTACGCGTGCCCGATGCTGAAGGCGGACAAGCCGCCCAGCCTCCGGCATATGGCCTCGCCATTATCCGGTATTTGCCAGCACGGTTTGCAATCCCCGCGCGGATGCTCCGCACACCATGCCGGCAAGGAACAAAAACCGGGTTGACTGTATTGCCAGACCGGTTTATTGCATGAATCCATGATGACCGCGCTCCGAATACGTCCGGGCCTTATAAATCGCTGACACACTCAGCGTTGCCGTCATCTTTTTCTGGCAACTTAAGCAGCTTTGCGCCTGTAGCTCAATTGGCAGAGCGGCGGACTTATACTCCGTAAGCGCCAGATTAGCGCACGATGCAGGTTCGAGTCCTGCCAGGCGTACCAGAAATCCAACCACCCGATGTAAAAGTACGCGGACCAAAAGATGTTTGGCGCGGCAGCAGGCACACAATCCGCGAGCACAAGCCGCCGGAAGTACTGATCCGCATGTGCGATCCGAGCCGTCATTGCGGCGCACCCGCAGGGTGAAGCGGCGGCGGCGATCCGCAGCGCCGGCCCCGAAGGCGGAGACCCATGTAAAATCTTGTTCCAGCGTCAGAAATGGATTCCCGCCTGCGCGGGAATGACGCTGCGGCGCGCCTTAACTACCAAACCTAGGATGGGTGGGAAGGTCAGTTGAAATTCCGGCCTTCCCTCCAAAATGTCTTAGCTATGGGACGTGTGCCCCCAGAAATCGAGCCTGCGCGGCGCGCCGTTTTGATGAGCTGGGTTACGGAACCAGTAGACGGCATTACCCGTTCCGCCCTGGCTGCTTTGGTACGCGCTCGCACTCGAAGCCGTAATAACCTGTGACGTTACAGCAGTAAAAGCAAAGGTTGCGGCGATGGCGCCAGCAACAACGACCGTAATAGACAGCTTACGCATAGTCTTCATCTCCGTTTGTTATGGAACCGTCATCGGTTCATACCAAGGAGTACGCGCGCCCAGCATCCATTGTTACAATGCCTGGCAAATTTTTTAAGCCTCATTGTTTGCTTATTTAACTACGAACGGACAAAGGCGCGCCGCGAGCCTTCTACTCAAAGCAAGTGGGAAACCAAGCCGTCGGCCAGCTTGGGTTCGAACCACGTGGACTTGGGCGGCATCACCTCGCCCGCATCCGCCACCGCCATCAGCTGTGCCATGGAGGTTGGAAAGAGCGCGAAGGCCACCACCATTTCACCGCTATCCACGCGCCGCTCCAGCTCCGCCAGGCCCCGGATGCCGCCCACGAAATCGATGCGCTTGTCGCGCCGTTGATCGGCGATGCCGAGAATGGGGCCGATGAGGTTATCCTGCAGCAGGCTCACATCCAGGCACCTCACCGGATCGTGCTGGGGGATCAGGTCCGGTTTGATGGTGAGCCGGTACCACTGGCGGCCCAGATACATGCCAAATTCGCTGGCCTTGCCCGGCTTGCACTTGGCGGCCGCCTTCTCCACCGTGAAGGCGGCCTCAAGTTTCGCCAGGAACTGCTCAGGGCTGTTGCCGTGGAGATCCTTGAGCACGCGGTTGTAATCGAGGATCTGCATCTGGTTATCGGGGAAAATCACCGAGAGGAAATAGTTGTAAGCCTCCTCTCCCGTATGCTGCGGGTTGGCGGCCTTGCGCGCTGCGGCCACGCGCGAGGCGGCGGCGGAGCGGTGATGGCCGTCCGCGATGTAGAGGCAATCCATGGCGTCGAAGGTGCGGGTGATGAGATCGAGTTGCGCCGCATCGCGCACCACCCAAAGCGAGTGGCGCACACCGGTGTCGGCGACGATATCGGTCTCGGGCATGGCCGCGGTGATGCTCGCCGCCAGTTCGTCGATTACGGCGTTGTGCTTGTAGGTGAGGAACACCGGCCCGGTCTGGGCGTTGAGCGCGTCCACCTGGCGCACCCGGTCGTCTTCTTTGTCGGGGCGGGTGAACTCGTGTTTGCGGATGCGGTTGGCATTGTAGTCAGCCACGCTGGCGGCGGCCACCAGGCCGGTCTGCTGGTGATCTCCCATGATTAGCCGGTAGAGGTAGTAGCAGGGGGCGTTGTCCTGCCGCAGCACCCCTTCCGCCAGCATACGCTCGAAATTCTCCTTGCCCTTGGCGTAAACCTCCGGGCTGTAAGGATCGGTGCCGGCGGGCAAATCAATTTCGGGCTTGGAGATGTGGAGGAAGCTCCAGGGCTTGCCCGCGGCGCGGTCGCGGGCCTCGCTGCTGTCGAGAACGTCATAGGGGGGTGCTGCCACTTCGGCGGCTTTGCCGGGATGAGGGCGCAGGCCCAGGAAGGGGCGGATCAGAGACATTGTGGGGAATCCTGGTTGAGGGGCTTAGAGGCAGCCTATTAGAGCCAGAGCCCCGCCGGGTCAAACGAAACCCCTCCCCGCGCCGCCGTTTCGCCGCGTAGCCGCGCCAAGCACAGCTGTCACTTATTAAGTCATCGCTTATTCTGCTTCTTCCGTGTACCGATCGTTTTGGGCCATTTCCGGCGTCTTTAAAGTGGCCCCGACGATAACCGGGATTCTTTGCGGAAGGTTTAATGTATGTATAAGTTTATGATATTACACAGCAATTCTGCTTCGCGCCTGCAATGTCCGCGAGAAGAAAAGCACCGTTTTCCCGTTAACACACAGGCTGCAAATATATTTAAAGGGATTTTGCAAGCGTGAAAAACGGGACAAAACACGGAAAATTTCGCCGGAATACGCCAAAAAGACCCAACGCATAGGCGCGTTAACCATGCGCGCATTAACCGTAACGCGACATCCACGTATTTTTACTTTATCTCAACAACTGTTGCGCGGCACCCAGCGGCCGGCATGAGATATCCGGGCTAGATTGAGAAGGAGGTGCCGCAGCCGCAGGACGCGGTTGCATTCGGGTTGTGGATTTTGAACGAGGCGCCGATCAGCTCGTCCACATAGTCGATCTCGGAGCCGGCCATATAAGGCGCGGAGACCGGGTCGATGGCCACGCGCGCGCCGTTCTTCTCGATCACCAGATCGTCTGCGTCCGGGCCGGCCACGATCTCGAAATCGTAGCGGAATCCCGAGCAACCGCCGCCCGCCACGCTGACGCGCAGCGCGCCTTGCCCCGGTTCCCGCGCCATAATTTCGCGGATACGGTTGGCGGCGGCATCGCTCAACCTTATGTTCGCCTCGTCCGGCATCGCTGTCCGTTCGCCTTTCTTGAACCTTTGTCAAAAGAGTTTGGATGTCCGCGCGCCGTTGTCAACCGGTGCAAACCAAGGAGACCGCGCATGTCCACGCTTGCCAGCTACGCCGCGCACCCTGAAGAAAGCCGCGGCCGGCTCTACGAGGAAGCGCCCTGTGCCACGCGCACGGTCTATCAGCGCGACCGCGACCGCATCGTGCATTCGACCTCGTTCCGCCGGCTGATCCATAAGACCCAGGTATTCATCTATCACGAGGGCGACCATTACCGCACGCGGCTGACGCACAGCCTGGAGGTGGCGCAGATCGCGCGGACGCTGGCGCGGGCGCTGGCGCTGAACGAGGATTTGGTCGAGACCGTCGCGCTGGCCCACGACCTCGGCCACACGCCGTTCGGCCATGCCGGCGAGGATGCGCTGAACGGGGCCATGCAGGCGGTTGGCGGCTTCGACCATAATGCGCAGAGCCTGCGCATCGTCACGCATCTGGAGCACCGCTACGCCTCGTTCCGCGGGCTGAACCTGACCTGGGAGACGCTGGAGGGCATCGTCAAGCACAACGGCCCGCTGACCGATGTTGCCGGCGAGCCCACCGGGCGCTATGCGGAGAAGGGCCTGCCGCACGCCATCCGCGAGTTCGCGAAGTTCCAGGACCTTGGCCTTGGCACCTATTGCTCGCTGGAGGGCCAGGTTGCGGCGGTGGCCGACGACATCGCCTACAACAACCACGACATCGATGACGGATTCCGCGCGGGCTACATCACCGCCGGGGAGCTTGAGGAGGTGCCGCTGGCGGGCCGCGCGATTGCCGCCGTGCGCGCGGCTTATGGCGATATTGAGGGCTCCGTGCTGATCTGGGAGACGATCCGGCGCATGATCGGGGCCATGGTGGAGGATGTGCGGACCGAGGCCCTGGCCCGGATCGCGGACGCCGCGCCGCTGTGGATCGACGATGTGCGGGCGTTGAATGGGCCGCTGGTGGACTTCTCGCCGGGGATGGCGGCCGGGATCGCGGAGCTTCGGGCCTTCCTGATGGAGCGGGTCTACATGCATCCGGCCATTGTGGAGAAAATGGCGGCCACGCAGGCTATGCTGCGGGAGCTTTACGGCTATTTCTCGGAGCATCCGGAGGCGATGAGCGCAGATGCGGGGCTGAGCGTGGCGTCCAGCGCGGGCGATGCGGCGGCGCGGCAGCGGGCGGTGGGCGATTTCGTCGCCGGCATGACGGATATGTTCGCGCTCCAGACGCACGCCGCGATTTTCGGTGCGCGTGCGGGCAAGTGAGGCGCCACCACCTCAGCTCACAGCCTCAATGCGATCCGCAAAGACCAGGACTAGGCGATGCCCCGCACTCAGATCGCAAATGGTAGACCAGGTCCGCGCTAAAAACGCATCTAGTTCACGGAACTTCATGTTGCCAATACGGAGCTGAATGACGGAAGGGCCGGTTTCATCGGCGAACACCATGTTGGCGAAATCGGTGTCTTTCGAAACGATGGTCAGGCCGTGGCCGCTGGCATATTTCCAAATATTCACGTCGCTCAGCGCAGGATCAATATCCAGCACGAACACATAGCCGCCACCTCTCCACACACTGGTATGGCGCGGCAAATTGGCGTCGATGATATAGCGCGCCATCAGGCGATTTCTTTGACGCTGTAGCTGTGCGCCATGAGTTTGCCCGCAAAGCTGAGGCAGGCGCTTATGTCTTCCGGTTCAAGCATGGGGAACTGCCGCAGAATTTCATCCTGGCTCTCGCCCGCGCTCAGATATTCCAGCACGGTTTGCACGGTGATACGCATGCCGCGGATGGTGGGCTTGCCGTTGCAGACGGCAGGATCGATTGTGATGCGGTCTTGTGTCATTACATGAATATAGCGCGCGGTAGCGAATTTTGAAACCTTGGCCCAACCTCATCGTTTGAAGGATGGCTGCGCCTCTCCATGTTCGAGCTGTTCGGCTATCACGCGTAGCGCAAGCGCCTCCGCCTTCGCCATGGCCTCCTGCTGCGTCGTTCCATAGTACAGCACGCCCGGAAGCTCCGGCACCTCCGCAATCCAGCGCCCGTCTTCTTCGCGATCCGTTTCGATGGTGAGCTTCATTCGCGTGTTCCCAGTTGGCGCCGGCATTATGACCTTTTTTGTCGGGCGGCGGCACGTGCTTATGTCTTCCGGCTCAAGCATGGGAACTGCCCGAGCACTTCCCGCCGACTTTCCCCCGCTTGCAATTGTTTGTACTTATTCGGTTAGAACTGAGCTATTTTTTGATGCTGATTGGAGCGCAAGTTTCAGTTCCTCCATGCTCAGAGCACTACCGCCAAACGCTATTACAGCATTCCGGAGATTTTCGTCGTTACTGACAAGCGTCAAATTGGCTTTGATCGCTGTCTCTCCTATTTGAGCATCACGCTCCTGATTTCCTTTCTTTTTCTTCTTCCCTGCTACCTTATCTAACCGTTTAACTTCGGCAAGAATTTGCTCGTAAAAACCGTCATTATCACTCCATCTTCCATCCCAGGGATCATCCCATCGAGTTGTATACGGTAACTCTGTCTTAGGAGTGAAAGCTGCAAATCGTTCCAGAAGCGCTTCCCTTCTTGTTTGATATTCGTGCGGCGTGTCTTCGATCTCTAATCTTTGGACATATGTTCCCACCAGCTCTAGGCCCTCGAAACACGGACAGTTGGTGCAGTCATCGAGTAGTAGATTGAAGATGTTTGTATCCAACATATAGCGAGTCATTTAATCACTCCGCCGCCTTCGCCGCCGCCACCCGCTTTGCCGGGCGGCGCTTCAACAGCCCCGCCAGAAACTGCCCCGTGTAGCTCTCCTTCACCTTTGCCACATCCTCCGGGCGGCCTTCGGCGACGATGTGCCCGCCGCCATCGCCGCCTTCGGGGCCGAGGTCGATAATCCAGTCCGCCGTCTTGATGACCTCCAGATTGTGCTCGATCACCGCCACCGTATTCCCCGCGTCCACAAGCTGGTGCAGCACCTCCAGCAGCTTCGCGACATCGTGGAAATGCAGCCCCGTGGTGGGCTCGTCGAGGATATACAGCGTCCGCCCGGTCGCCCGCCGCGACAGCTCCTTGGACAGCTTCACACGCTGCGCCTCGCCGCCCGACAGCGTGGTCGCCTGCTGCCCCACCTTGATATAGCCCAGCCCCACGCGCTGCAGCGTCTCCATCTTGTCGCGCACGGCGGGCACGGCCTTGAAGAACTCCGCCGCCTCGTCCACCGTCATTTCCAGCACATCGGCGATGGACTTGCCGCGGAACTTGATCTCCAGCGTCTCGCGATTGTAGCGGTGGCCCTTGCAAATGTCGCAGGTGACGTAAACGTCGGGCAGGAAGTGCATCTCGATCTTGATGACGCCGTCGCCCTGGCAGGCCTCGCAGCGGCCGCCCTTGACGTTGAAGGAAAAGCGTCCGGGCATGTAGCCGCGCGCCTTGGCTTCGGGGAGGCCGGCGAACCAGTCGCGGATGGGGCCGAATGCGCCGGTGTAGGTGGCGGGGTTGGAGCGCGGCGTGCGGCCGATGGGCGACTGGTCGATGTCGATGACCTTGTCGAGGAACTCCAGCCCGTCGAGCGCGTCGAAGGGGCCGGGCGCGTCGCCGCCGCCGTTGAGACGGCGCGAGGCGGCTTTCCGTATGGTTTCGATCAGGAGGGTGGACTTGCCGCCGCCGGAGACGCCGGTCACGCAGGTGAAGCAGCCGAGCGGAATCGAGGCGGTGAGGTTCTTGAGGTTGTTGCCGCGTGCGCCGCGCACCGTGAGATGGCGGGTTTTGCTGATCTTGCGCCGCTCCGTGGGCAGCGGGATGGCGCGCGTACCGGTAAGATATTGGCCGGTGAGGCTTTCCGGGTGCGCCATGATCTCGGCGGGCGTGCCTTGCGCGATGATCTCGCCGCCATGGACGCCCGCGGCCGGGCCGATGTCGACGACATGGTCTGCGTGCAGGATCGCGTCCTCGTCGTGCTCGACGACGATTACGGAATTACCGAGGCCGCGCAAGTGCTTAAGCGTGGCGAGCAAGCGCGCGTTATCGCGCTGGTGCAAGCCGATGGAGGGTTCGTCCAGCACGTAGAGCACGCCGGTCAGCCCCGAGCCGATCTGCGAGGCAAGCCGGATGCGCTGGCTTTCGCCGCCGGACAGCGTGCCGGAATTGCGGGAAAGCGCGAGGTAGTCGAGGCCGACATCGTTGAGGAAGCGCAGGCGCTCGCGGATTTCCTTGAGGATGCGCGCGGCGATCTCGTTCTGCTTGGCGGTGAGTGCGCCGGGCAGCGTGGCGAACCAGTCGTTGGCGGCGCGGATCGACAGGCGCGCCGCCTCGCCGATATGCAGCCCGCCAACCTTCACCGCCAGCGCCTGAGGCTTCAGCCGGAAACCCTGGCATTCCTCGCAAGGCGCGTTGGACTGGTAGCGCGACAGTTCCTCGCGCACCCACTGGCTGTCGGTCTCCTTCCAGCGCCGCTCAATGTTGGTGATGACGCCTTCGAAGGGCTTCCTGGTGGTGTAGGTGCGCATACCGTCATCGTAGGTGAACGAAATCGCCTCGCCGCCGGTGCCGAACAGGATGGCGTCCTGGATCTTCTTGGAGAGCTTGCTCCAGGGCGTCTCCATCGAGAAATTGTAATGCGCCGCAAGGGCTTGCAGCGTCTGGGTGTAATAGGGCGAGGTGTTGCCGGTGCGCGCCCAAGGGACGATGGCGCCCTTGGCAAGCGACAGCGAGGCGTCGGGGACGGTCAGCGCCGGCTCGAACTTCAGTTCCGTGCCGAGACCATCGCATTTCGGGCAGGCGCCGAACGGGTTGTTGAAGGAGAACAGCCGCGGCTCGATTTCATCGATGGTGAAGCCGGAGACGGGACAGGCAAAACGCTGGGAAAAAACAATACGCTCTGGCCCATCTTTGTCATGGCCCGGCTTGACCGGGCCATCCACGGCGGTTTGCTTTCCGTTTCTGGATTGCCGGGTCGAGCCCGGCAATGACAACGGAGGTTTATCCGCAAATTCTACAACAGCGATACCGTCCGCCAGTTCCAGCGCGGTTTCGAAGCTGTCCGCGAGCCGCGCCGCTATATCGCCGCGCACCACGATGCGGTCCACCACCACGTCGATGTCGTGCTTGAACTTCTTGTCGAGCGCGGGCACATCGGCGATCTCGTGGAACGCGCCGTCCACCTTCACGCGCTGGAAGCCGCGCTTCTGCAAGTCAATGAATTCCTTGCGGTATTCTCCCTTCCGTCCGCGAACCATGGGTGCCAGCAGATAAAGCCGCGTCCCCTCCGGCAGCGCCAGCACGCGGTCCACCATCTGGCTCACGGTCTGGCTCTCGATGGGCAGGCCCGTCGCCGGCGAATACGGCACGCCCGCGCGCGCCCAGAGCAGGCGCATATAGTCGTAAATCTCGGTGACGGTCGCCACGGTCGAGCGCGGGTTGCGGCTCGTCGTCTTCTGCTCGATGGAAATGGCCGGCGACAGCCCGTCGATATGGTCCACGTCGGGCTTCTGCATCAGCTCCAGAAACTGCCGCGCATAGGCCGACAGGCTCTCGACATAGCGGCGCTGGCCCTCGGCGTAGATGGTGTCGAAGGCGAGGCTCGACTTGCCCGAACCGGACAGCCCCGTGATGACCACGAGCTTTTCGCGCGGAATGTCGAGCGAGACGTTCTTGAGGTTGTGCTCGCGCGCGCCGCGCACCGAAATGTATTTCTGTGTCAAAGGCTTACCCGCCCAGAACGCAACGCCAGGCCCCGCCCGGCCGCTGCCGCCGAAGGTTGCTGGCCCTTACCTTAGGCCGGATGGCGGGATTTTAAAGGCCGGTAGCGGGATTACGCCCAGTTAAGATGCGCGGTACGCCTCCACATGCACGCTGCCGGCGTGGGCGCGAGCCTGCGCCAGATCGTAGTTGAGCTGCATCCGCATCAGGTGCTCCATCTTCGGGCCGAACGCCTTCTCGACTCGCAGCGCCATCTCCGCTGTGAGCGAGGTCCGGCCATTCAGCATATTGGACAGCGCCTGCCGCGTGACGCCAAGCACCTTCGCCGCCTGCGTGACATTAAGGCCGAGCGGCGCCAGAACGTCCTCGCGGATGATTTCGCCGGGGTGGCAGGGGTTCTTCATCGGCATTTCATATCCTCAGTGGTAGTCGATCAAATCGAGATCGAAGGCGTCTCCATCCTCGAAGCGGAAAATCAGACGCCAATTTCCAGTGATAGAGAGAGACCAAAAACCGTCGAGATCGCCTTTCAACGCGTGCAGCCGCCAGCCAGGATATGTCTTCATTTCTTCGATATCGGCAGCGGCATCAAGCGCGGCCAGAATCCTCTGAAGTCTTGGAACTTGATCGGCCGGCAAGCCACGTCTTTCGCCGTCATGAAAAAACCGGGACAAGGCTTTGTGGCGTATCGTGCGGATCGGCATTTCACCTTCATATAAGAATAGCAGTGATGCGTTAGCTGTCAATTGACACTTAACATAGATGCCGGCGACAGCCCGTCGATATGGTCCACATCGGGCTTCTGCATCAGTTCCAGGAACTGCCGCGCGTAGGCCGGCAGGCTCTCAACATAGCGGCGCTGGCCCTCGGCGTAGATGGTGTCAAAGGCTTACCCGCCCAGAACGCAACGCCAGGCCCCGCCCGGCCGCTGCCGCCGAAGGTTGCTCGCCCTTACCTTAGGGCGAATGACGGGATTTTAAAGGCCAGCGCAGCGGTTGCGCCCAGCAATCTGGCGGGGGCGCCTGTGAGGCTGGATGCTGGCCTGCTTCGCCCGCATTTTGTGGCTTCAGCTACTCTGTCCTTCGCCTGAAGGCGAGGGGGCGAATCCCGGAAAGGGACAATCAATCGCCGTAGAGATCGAGATCGGCGAGCTGGCGGTTTTCGAAGCGCTGCCGCGTGGCTTCCAGCGTGGCCGCCTGGCCTCCACCCGGAAAAGCAGCCTCCAGGTCCGCCCCGGCCTTCTCTTTCAGCCGCTTTTTGTCTGCCGAAATCAGGTCCGGACAGACAATGAGCTGCCGGTTGAATGCGGCCAGCGCCTCCTCCGCGTCCTTGTGTTTACCCGAAACGATGGCCCTGGTGAAATCCGCATAGGATGCCTGCAACGCCGGAATCGCGCCCCAGTCGGGATTGCGGCCGCTGCTGCGGATGGAGAATACGCAATAGCCGACCTGGAGCGGCCTGCCGTTCTGCAACAGCTTGCGGTCCTCCGGATCGATAGCCAGACCGGCGGGGCTGATCGTGCCTTTCGGTTCGGCGATTAGCGCGCAGAGCCGGCTATCACTCAGCGACAAGTCGGTATCGATGGCCAGTTCGATCTCCGTGTCCTCTTTTTGGCCTGCAATGATATCGAGGCCTTCGGTAATCAACGGCAGGAACGGATCGATTTTCGTCACCATGCTGATGCCAGCCTTACCGGAAACCTTGGCAACGAAATCGATCAGCGGTGTGAGCAGGTTACCGGATTTGACCGAGAACAGCCCAAGCTCTATCCCGAACGGATCGCCCCTCCACGGCATCGCTTTCATGATCCGCTTCGACACGGTGATGACACGATCCAGATTGTTCGCGTCCAGCGTTGCGAGGTGTTGCGGCTTCGTGACGGAAGCAAGTTCAGCCCTGTCAGAGCCCTGCCGCGCCATCGAAGTGAACGAATAAATCACGCCGTTGAAGGTGGAGGCGAAGCGGCGTGCTTTTTCCAGTCTCAACGATTCCACGTAGACTTCAATGTAGCACTGATCCGGCGCCAACGGCTTGCCGGCGATCCCCAGTCCGGGGTCGGGCATATTGTCGAATAGCGTCCAATCCGTGGGCGCGGCGCCAGCGACGTTACCGATGAGATCATTCAACCAGCCCATGGCTTTATCTCCTACTTGAATGGAACCAATTCGAGGGCACGCAGCGCGTTGGCTGCCCAGATCCAGTCGGTGAACTGAGGATAATCCTCGTAAGCGGTCCGCTCGAAAGCAAAGCCGAGAACCTTGTCGTGCCGGTCGAGCAGCGCGCTGCCGCTGTCGCCCTGATCGGTGTCGGGATCGGTCTGAAGCTTGAGCATTATGGTTGGGCGGGCGCGCAACAGGCCGGCATCGGTGCCGAAGATGCGCGTCTCGCGGTTCTGGTTGATTATTCCGCTGAAGTGCACGCGGTCGGACCTTGCGGGCTCACGGTCATCCTGTACGCCGCCGAGCCCGGCCATTTGCGGAATCTCGAATTGACCAGGAAGCGGTATGAACACCAGGTCTTGCACCTCGCTCGCGCGCTTGACCTTGCTCTTTTGCTTACCGGTGACGACTTCGGTGCCGGCAGGCCCGGTGCCATGATAGCAGCCTGTCACGCCCAGTTCGCCGTCAGCGTCGCGGCAAAACACGCCGGCCGTGGAGAGCGTTTCCCCGCATTGAATTCGCATAAGCGGCGAGGGCACGCACAACCGCATCATCGCCGGCCGGCGTGTGAGCACGGCCTCCGGCTGGGCGATTGAAAAAGCCTCCGCAAGCGCTTGTGGGCCGCCGGCCAGCATTTCCCGGAAAACGGCGGCTTCCGGCGTATTCTCGTGCGGGTCCGCGGCGTCTTGCAGTCCCCGCGCCAAAACATCGAGCGGAAGATCCACATCCCGCGAAATAGCGCGGCTCTCTTGCACGCCGGCCACTTCCGGCGACATCAGCATCAGGATTGGAGGCCTTCCATGCCGGCTGGGCATCACGAGCAGCCGGTCGTCCTCGCGCGCCTGGCCGGTGAGGCGCAGCGATCCGGCCATGGTCTCAACGCACAGCCGTTCCACAATCGCGAGCGCCGCCGGCTCGCTGCCCGCTGCATTGGCGGCTTGCTGACCGATCCGCGTACCAAACATCCGCCCAACCGGACCGGCCGAGGCCCGCGAAGCTTCCAGCGGCTTCAGCAGTTCCGGAGCAGGCTGCAAACAACGGCTTAGCTCGGTATCGAACATGAGCCCGCGCCGCCCGGCTGCTCCGAAATGCGGGCTGCCCCTTTCGCTGGCAGACGGCGCGCCTTTCAGCGCCAGCGCGAGGACATCCTCAAGACCCGGGCCTGTTGCTGCCATTGCCTGTCACCCCCGTCTCTCTGCTGAGGTGAAGTGACACTACCTCAAGTTGCTACGGAAGAAAATAATCTAATTTGCTGAAAAGCAGGTCTGGTCCACAACTTCTGATATGATGGCGTTGCTGCCCGATACCCGGTTGTCATGGCCCGGCTTAACCAGGCCATCCATGAAAAATCCAATGAATTCAGCATGGCAATGGATGGCCGGAGCTTGCCTTCGGGCAAAGACCCGTGGGTCAAGCCCGGCCATGACAGCGGAGGGTTCGGATTGTGCCCCTCTTATGCCGTACCGTCCAAAGCGCGTTCCACCTGCTGGACGGCGGCCCTAAACTGCTCCTGGAGGCAGGGGCTTACCTCGCCGAGGCCGGCAACGACCTCGCAGGCCCAGCGTATATATTCGCGCCGCCGCTCCAGCGTCCAATCCGGAGGGCTCATGGTGAGGGCGCGCACGTTGCTGGTCTTGTCGGCAAGCTTCAGGATCTTCGCGCGGGGAGACTTGTGCGGCGCGCGCTCCACCTGTAGCCGCTTCCGCTCGTGCCTGGGCAGCGACTTGTCGTCCGTTACTTCGCCGACAAGCGAGGCGACATCGTCCCCGAACATCGCGGCAATCCGGCTCAGCGGAATGCCCTGGTCCTCCACGGCGTCGTGCAGCAAGGCCGCGGCGGCAAGGTTCGGATCTTGCCCGTCCGTCGCTTCCGTGACAAGCTTTGCGACCTCGATCAAATGATTGATATAGGGCTCGCCGGCCGCGCCCTTGCGCCTTTGGCCGCTGTGCCAGCTCGCGGCGGCCTCCGCCGCTTTCAGGACGATCAGGAGTTCCGTGGGCATGGCTTTTCTCCAGAAGGGGCGGGCAAGCGCAACTCCTGCCCTGAAATTTGGCCGCCCGGCTGGCGGATTGCATAAGCGGGCAAGCGGCGGGGCGGCAGCATGTCTATTATAGAGGGACGTTGAGGAAAGTCACCGCCAGGGGCCGCTTGCGCGAGGCGCCGGAGAAGCTGCTTGCGGATGCGGTCTTTTTGAGACGCGAGCCCGCCAAAGCGAACTGGCGCGAGAGGAGCAGGGCGAGGGGCGCGTGCCCGGGATGCACGGCCGCACCGTTATGCGCATGGCTCAACAGGCGATGGCGATGCGCCTCTTGAAAAAGCGCGCAAAGCCTGCAATGTGACCGCTGCCCCGCCTCCGCGGGTTTGAGCAGGTTTCCGTATGACATCCCCAAAGACCAGATCGAAAGCGCCCAAGGCGGGCATCGCCTATCAGGGCGAGCCAGGCGCCAATTCCCACATTGCTTGCATCGGTTTCGCCAAGGAACTGGCGCCGCAGGCTTGCGCGACCTTTGAGGACGCCATCGCCGCCGTGCGCGGCGGGACCGCGCGCTACGCCATGATCCCGGTTGAAAACTCGGTCGCGGGGCGTGTCGCGGATGTGCATCACCTTCTGCCGAATTCCGGCCTGCATATCGTGGGCGAGCATTTCGAGCGGATCAGCCATCAGCTCATGGCGCTGCCGGAGGCCACGCTCAAGACCGTCAAGACGGTGCACAGCCATACCCATGCGCTGGGACAGTGCCGCACCGCAATCCGCGAGCTCGGGCTGAAGCCCATCGTGGAAGCGGACACCGCCGGCGCCGCCCGCATGATCGCGGCGGAAGGCGATGTTACCCAGTCGGCCATCGCGTCCAAGCTCGCCGCCGAGATTTACGGCCTCAAGATCCTGAAAGGCGATATCGAGGACGCGGCGCACAACACCACGCGCTTCCTGGTGCTCGCGAAGAAGCCCGAGGTTCCGCCGGTGGACAATGGCCCGGTGCTGACCACGTTCATCTTCCGGGTGCGCAACGTGCCGGCCGCGCTGTATAAGGCGCTGGGCGGGTTCGCCACCAACGGCGTGAATATGACCAAGCTCGAATCCTATCAGCTCGAAGGCAGCTTCAACGCCACCATGTTTTACGCCGACGTCGAGGGGCATCCGGACGGCAGGCCGCTGAAGCTGGCGCTTGAGGAGCTTGAGTTCCACACGGCGGAGTTGATCCTGCTCGGCACCTATCCGCAGAGCCCGTTCCGCGAGACGCTCAGGGCGCGGAATGGCGGCACGGAGGAGGCGCGGCGCGTGCGGAGCGCATAATGGCGCTATTGTCTGAGGGCGGACTCGCAGCGGGCCAGTTCGAGCTTCAGCATTTTGTTGACCGCCGGTATTGCGGCAAAGCCGGACGCAGCCAAGCTCCCGGCTCATTCTTGGCCGTCTTGAACACCGCTCCCACTATCGCGTTATCGTAGCAATTGTCTTTGCCGCTCATTGACCGACGAACAGATCGAAGGCGTCGAAAGAGGCCCGGTAACGCTCAAATAAGGTTGGGAAACGCACCTCGGCCACGATTGCGCAGACGGACGCAAATATGAGCGCCATGATAGCCCAAGCGAGAGACCGCTCCAGCGCGGACTTCGGATTTTCGAGCGCCTCATACACGCGGTGACGGGCCGATTTCACTTGGTCCTGAATTTCTTCCATGGCTTGACCCTGGCAAACCCGATGTTGGGCAGTCGCGCCAATTTATTCACGCGCTCTTGCGCGGGAATGAAATTGGTCCAGTCAAAGCTTCTGACAGCAGGCATAAGCGGGCGCGACGGGTGCGCCCCTATGTGCGAAACCGCAAGCTACACGGCGCTCTGGTTCCGCCTGACGTGAATGTTAATACGCCTTAGTACACCCGCGCCTTGGGCTCGATATACTGCACCTCGTTCGTGAGCGTATGCGAATGAACGGGGCGGTAGTCGAGGAACACGGCCTTTTTCTCCACGTCGGCCCAGGAAAGCGTATGCTTCATCCAGTTCGCGTCGTCGCGATGGGGGAAGTCCTCGCGGGCGTGCGCGCCGCGGCTCTCCTGGCGGGCGAAGGCGCTGTGAATGGTAACGGCGGCCAGCGTGATCAGGTTGTCGAACTCCAGCGTCTCGACGAGGTCGGTGTTCCAGATCAGCGAGCGGTCGGTTACGCGCAGGTCGTCCGCCGCTTCCCACACTTGCTGAATCAGATGGCAGCCTTCCTCAAGCACCTGGGCGTTGCGGAATACCGCACAGTGGCTCTGCATGGCGTGCTGCATACGGCTGCGCAGCTCCGCCGTGGACGTGCCGCCATTGGCGTAGCGCAGGCGGTCGAGGCGGGCAACGGCCTGCTCGCCGGCGTCCGGCGGCAGGTTGGGCTGAGGGGCGGCGGCCTCAATGGTCTGCGCGCAGCGATGGCCCGCCGCCCGGCCGAACACCACGAGGTCGATCAGCGAGTTCGAGCCCAGGCGGTTGGCGCCGTGCACGCTCGCGCAGGCCGCCTCGCCAAGCGCCATCAAACCGGGCACGGCCGCGTCGAAATCGTCGCGCCTCGGGTTCAGCGCCTCGCTCATGTAATTCGTCGGGATGCCGCCCATGTTGTAGTGCACCGTGGGCAGAATCGGGATCGGCTGGCGGCGCAGGTCCACGCCAGCGAAAATGTGCGCGCTCTCGGTGATGCCGGGCAAGCGCTCGGCCAGGATCTTCGGGTCCAGATGGTCGAGGTGAAGATAGATGTGATCCTTCTTCGGGCCGACGCCGCGGCCCTCGCGGATCTCGACCGTAATGGCGCGGGAAACCACATCACGGCTGGCGAGATCCTTCGCGTGCGGCGCGTAGCGCTCCATGAAGCGCTCGCCCTCGGAATTGGTGAGATAGCCGCCTTCGCCGCGCGCGCCCTCGGTGATGAGCACGCCGGCGCCGTAAACGCCGGTCGGATGGAATTGCACGAATTCCATGTCCTGAAGCGGCAGGCCCGCCCGCAGCACGAGCGCATCGCCGTCGCCGGTGCAGGTGTGCGCTCCGGTACAGGAGAAATAGATGCGGCCGTAACCGCCGGTGGCGACGATGGTCTTCTTGGCGCGGAAGCGGTGGATGCTGCCGTCTTCGAGGCACAGGGCCACCACGCCGCGGCACACGCCCTCGTCCATGATGAGGTCGAGCGCGAAATATTCGACGAAGAACTCGGCCGAATGCCGCAGCGACTGGCCGTAGAGCGTATGTAGCATGGCGTGGCCGGTGCGGTCGGCGGCGGCGCAGGTGCGCTGGGCGGGCGGGCCTTCGCCGAAATCGGTGGTCATGCCACCGAACGGGCGCTGATAGACGCGGCCGTCCTCGGTGCGGCTGAAGGGCATACCGTAATGCTCAAGCTCGTACACGGCGGCGGGCGCGTTGCGGCACAGATATTCGATGGCATCCTGGTCGCCGAGCCAGTCCGAGCCCTTGACGGTATCGTACATGTGCCAGCGCCAGTCGTCGTGGCCCATATTGCCCAGCGCCGCGGCAATGCCGCCTTGCGCCGCGACCGTGTGCGAGCGCGTCGGAAACACCTTGCTGATGCAAGCGGTCTTAAGGCCGGCCTCGGCGCAGCCCAGCGTGGCGCGCAGGCCGGCGCCCCCTGCCCCTACCACAACAACGTCGAAGATGTGATCGATGAAGGGATAGGTCCTGGCGCCAACGTTAAAGACGGGAAGCACCCCGGCGCTGGTGTGGCGCGGTATTGAACGTTCAGGCATCGGCTAGACCCCGAGATATAGCTTGGTTACGGCGAGGAAGATGGCCGCGCCCACGGACAGGGAGAAGAACGTGTTCAGAAGCAGAAACAGCACCTTGCTGCCGCCGTGGACGTAATCCTCGATGATCACCTGCATTCCAATGCGCATGTGGATGCTGGTGGAGAACGCAAGCAGAATGCCCATGATGGCGGCCCATGGCTGGGAGAAGAACTCTTTAACCTCTGCACGGGAGGCGCCAACAAGATGCAGAGCCGCGTAAATGAGGAAGGCGATCAGAACGATATTCGCCGCGCTGGTGACGCGCTGCGCAATAAAGTGCTCCGTCCCGCCTTTGGCTGCGCCCAGGCCGCGGACCTTTTTGAGGGGAGTGCGCAAAGCTGTCATATGAGTTTCCCCCAAATAGAGACACCTGCCATCCAGATCGCGGCGGTAATCGCGAGCGACAGGATGATGCTCAGCCAGGAAAGCAGCCTCACGCTGTCTTTGCCGAAGCCGTGGATCGTGTCCCAGATGAAGTGCCGGATGCCGCCCAGCAGATGGTGCATGACAGACCAGCTAAAGCCGAACAGCACGATCAGGCCGATGGGCGTGGCTAAAAGCCCGCTCACCCAATCGAACCACGCGTCGCTCGTGGCCGCCGCAAGCAGCCACGCCGCTAGAAGCACGCTGCCGAAGTAGCTGGCCGCGCCCGTCATGCGGTGCAGGATCGACATCGTCATGTTCATGTAGGGCCGGAAAATCGTCAGATGGGGAGAGAGAGGCCGCGCCATGGGCCGGGCGCCGGGCCTCGCCGCGTCCTGCTTCGCGTTCGCCATTATTCAATCCCTCTTAATATGGGGTGCAGTTGCATTTAGCGATTCTTACCGCAGCGCAGTAAAGGCTTCAATAACAAACCCCCTGACGGTGGCCTACGCATAAAGGCGTAGGCCGGGCAATCGCGCTACAGCGGGCGAGCGAAAATCCGCCTTTGTGGAGGCATCTTTACAGTTCACCGACCGCATTGCAAGAAAAGTGGCTGAACACATGCCGGTGGTTGCGGGCGATGCAACGCTGGGAAGTTGGCCACAGTGTCATCTCCGCGAAGGCGGGGAACCATGTAAGAATCTGTATCGTGAGGAGAACAGACCTGTCTTACTCGCCTTCAAACTCGCCAATAAGGATGAAGGATATGTACCTTGTGGCATTCATCGTATTAGGCTTAAGTGTTTTTTGGGTTGATATCGTTGAATGTTATGCGAAACCGGATTTACGTGATGACTTAAATACGAACTGGTATAACTCATACGATTTTGACGGAGATGAGAAGGCTGATAAGGTTCACGTTCATTTTTCTGGCGGCGCTCACTGCTGTTACCGTATAGGTATTTTTTTAATGAACAAACTGCCCCGCGTACATGGCCAGTCCGCGAAATTGGCTCGCGAAGGTCGGGCAAAAGCTGCACCGTTTCAATTCCGATAACGCTCGAAAAGGCTGTTTAATACTATAGATCAGTGGCTTGTAGCGTCACAATTGGAAAACGCTGGGACACCAGTGGCACGATTTCACTTTTGTCCGGGATGCCGGCGCGGCCGCCCAGGCGCGAGCACTTGATCGAGGCGGCGGCGTTGGCGAAGCGCACGGCGGCCCGGGGCGCCTGCCCTTCCAGGATCGCAACCGCCAGAGCACCGTGCCAGACGTCGCCGGCACCGTTTGTCTCGACCGCTTCGACCTTGAATGCAGGCTCGTGGCAAATGCCGCCATTGTCCATGAACCACACGCCGTTCCCGCCGTCCGTGACCGCAAGCCAGCCGTCCAATTGCCCGTGAAACCGGGCCAGCGCTTCGGGCAGGTTTCCGATCCCGGTATATTCACGCAAAGCGCGGGCGGAAAAGCCAATATGCGTCGCGTTCGCGAGGATATCGCGCGAGGCCATCCAGCGGTCGGCATCGAGAATAGCGGGCCTGCCTGCCGCGCGGGCGAGCCGGAAGAAATGGCTGGTTCCGGCTTCCCAATGGCTGTCGCCCAGAACGCCACATATGCCGGCGGGCAGCTCCGCCGGAAGCCAATCCGTGCCGCTCTCCATGTCCGGGTCTTTGTAGTTCACCAGCATCCGCTCACCAGCGCTGTTGACCATCACGGCCGAAACAGCGGAGCGGCGGCCCGGCCAGCGCCGCACGAGCGCGCAATCCACGCCCTCATCTTCAAGTCCGGCCACGATGGCAGCGCCGAAAGCATCGTCGCCGACGCGGGCGGCCAGCGCGGCCTCAAGGCCGAGCCGGCGCGCTGTAACCGCAGCCGTTGCAGCCATGCCGCCCCCCTGAAGGGACAGGCTTTTCGCCCGGTATTTCTGCGGGATGACGGGTAGCTCGTCCAGGACGTAGACCAGATCCAGGATCGCCGCGCCCACAGCCAGCAATGACGGCATCCGCGCCCCTTTCGCAAAAAACTATTATACCAGCCGCCAAGTATTGACCGCTTTACTGTCATTCCCGCGAAAGCGGGAATCTATGCCAAAACAACGCATTACCCTGTGGATAGATGAGTCCCCGCCTTCGCGGGGACGACGCCAAAGCGGCCAACACTTTTGACGGCTGGCATCATTGTCCCGCGAGAACATAGGTTTCCGTAGACGGAAGCCGGAAGCCGGCCTCGCCACGCACGGCCAAGGCTATTGCGCGGTCCAGCCACCGTCGATGGAGAGCGATGCGCCGCGGATCTGCGCCGCCTGCTCCGAGCACAGGAACGCGGCCAACGCCCCAATTTGCTGCGGCGTCACGAACTCTCCCGAAGGCTGCTTCTCGTCCAGCAGCAGCTCCTTGGCCTTCGACGGCGTGATATGGTCCTGCGCGGCCCAGGCGTCGATCTGCTTCTGGACAAGCGGCGTCAACACCCAGCCGGGGCAGATGGCGTTGCAGGTGATGCCCGTCTTCGCGGTCTCAAGCGCGATCACCTTGGTCAAACCCACGAGGCCATGCTTCGCAGCGACGTAAGCGGATTTGTTCGCGGAAGCCACGAGCCCATGCGCGGAAGCGATGTTGACGATGCGGCCCCAGTTCCGCTCGCGCATCTGAGCGACGACGGCTTGGGTTGCGTGAAAGGCGGCCGAGAGGTTGACCGCGATGATGGCGTCCCAGCGCTCCACCGGGAATTCTCCAACCGGCGCGACATGCTGAATCCCGGCGTTATTGACGAGAATATCGACCTTGCCCAGCTCGCTTGTGGCGGCTTCGATCAGGCCCGCAATTTCCGCCGGCTTGGACATGTCTGCGTTATTATAGCTGGCGCGCACATGGCTTAGAGCGGAAATCTCCTCCCGCAGCGCCTCGACATCGGCCGGCTCGCCGAAGCCGTTCAGCATGATGTCCGCGCCGGCCCGGGCTAGCGCCCTGGCGACGCCAAGGCCGATGCCGCTTGTCGAGCCCGTTACAACGGCAACCCGCCCCTGCAGTGATTTCGTGATCATGACGGCCTCCTCGATGCCTCAAACGCGGGACTTAAGCAGTAGCGGCGCGAACACGGCGGAAAATCCCCAAAACGCCAGTATCCAGAGAGCCGCGGCGGCGTAGAGCATGATTGACGGCTGCACACCCATTCCAGCCAGGATTCTCGCGGCGGCGGCCGCTGCCGCGCAAAAATAAATCGCCACGATTGGGTGCGACGCGGTAAGCGGCCGCCCGCTATGGCCGAGGCTGGCGCGGGTCATGATCGCCAGCGTCATCAGCCCGATTGCGCCGGCGGTCCAGGCGTGGATGCCGGCTACCTTTGAAACCGTACCGGGAGAGATGGCTGCGGCCGCCGTCAGCAAAAAGCCGATGGGCACAAAGACGTAAGCCGCGTGAAGGACCGTAACCAAGGGTTCGGAGAAGGTGCGGTATCCCTTCCAGCGCGCCACGCGGATGAGCTGCAAGACGCCTGCGAGCGCGCAGGCCAGGGCTGGCGCCACGCCGTCTGGGACCGCGATCCAGAGGGCCAGAGCGATTGCCGATACCGTCAGGGCGATGGCGTCGAACCTGCCGAAAGGCTCGGGGAGATTATCCGCCCCGCTTCTTGCAAGCCAGTTCCGGGTGAAGGCCGGCACGACCCGGCCGCCGATGAGCGCGATCAGCAGGATCGCGGCGGTAATGCCGATACGCTTGCCGTAATCGCTAACGCCGGACGTGGCGGCCTCTATGTGGAAAACAAGGTTGCCGGCGGCAAGCAGCGCCACGAGGGCCAAGAGCTTCATGTTGCGGAAATTGTTGCCAGCGGCGACTTCCCGGGCTGCGATGGCCGCAACCCCGGCCAGGAACAAGAGGTCGATGGCTGCTGTTGGAACCGGTCCAATGAGCGCCGAGGTGGCAACCGCTACGCGGCCCGCCAGCCAGATCGCGAACAAGGCGGCAAGCGGCGCCCCGGCAACAGGCGGGCGGCCCGTCCAATTGGGTATCGCCGTCAGGAGGAAGCCTGCCACGATGGCGGGAAGGTAGCCGTAAAGCAGCTCGTGGATATGGTAGTCCAGGACCTCGAACCTGGTTGGGAGCGTCAAATCCCCCTGCAGCATCAAGAAAAACAGCGCCATCGCCGCGCCGGCCCAAACCGCGCCACCCAGGAAAAACGGCCTGAAACCGTAACTAAAAAAGGCGGGGCCGGAATAGGCCCTGACCTTTGCCGCTGCTGTCATCGGGGCATCCCCAGCAAAGCACTGGCTAACGCTAGCGCAAGCTTTGCCAAAAAAGTGTTGAACAACGAGATGTTATCGTACCGCCCCCGCATTTGGACGCACTTGGCGGCGGCAAAGGCCATCGTCAATGACAGCGGCAAATGAAGGAGCCTCATTCGATGGGAGCAGCCCGCCTGCGGGCCGCCCGCGTCTATTTTTTTGCCGGGCCCGCCACATGCGGGATGGATAGCGGCGCCTTTGGCCACACCGGCAGTGCGCCATACTGCTCCCCTTTCGATACGGAGGTTAATGCGTATCTAATTCCAGCCGGCGGCCCAGTCAATCAAAACAACGTGATCGCTTGCCTTACCGCCAGCCCGGTGCATCGCTCCCACTCTGGAGATGGCGCGCTTGATGGCAGGCCGGCCTCCAATAGTAGCCGCAAACTCAATGCCGGATGTTCCCGATCTAGCGAAAGCCTTCGGACAAAGCTAACCAATGCGGCGCTTTGGCCGCATCCGGCAAAGAACTAGTAACATGAGCGCTGCCAGCATGAGCCCTGCTGGAGCGGTCTTGCGGCAAGGGCGGCTTTACCGGCGATAGGGTAGGAAATATCGAGGCCGTTATGCGTTCACTCAGTATCAAGGCCGGGCTGTTGCTGGCACTAATCCCGGTTGCAGCGGCGTTTGCCGCCAGCGAGGGGCAGGACGACAAGTCATACCTGCCACCGGCCAAGCTCAGGGCCGAGCCAGGCGCAGCCCCCGCCGCAAAGCCGGCACATGCCGCCGTCCGGCACAAAAGACGGCGGGCCAGAGTTGTGCGCAAGCGGCGTAGGCACCGCCACTATTACTACGAGCGTTACAATGGACCCCGGTTCAGTTTCTTCCCGTTCTAACCAAGCCGTGAAGTGAATGGCTGGCACGGCGCTGGCTCCCTGGAGCCGCGTTGGCCGCCAGTTCAAGGACGAAGCTTTCGAAAGAACTCCTTGAGCAGCGCCGAGGCGCGCCGGTCGCCGATACCGCCGTAAACCTCCGGTGCATGATGGCAGGTTGAGCCTGCAAAAAAACGCACGCCATGCTCCACCGCGCCACCCTTCGGATCGCCCGCGCCGAAATACAGCCGGCGGATGCGCGCGAACGAGATCGCGGCCGCGCACATGGCGCAGGGCTCCAGCGTGACGTAGAGATCGTAGCCGGGCAGCCGCTCGCTCTTCGCGGCCGCGCAAGCTTCCCGGATCGCGAGGATCTCCGCGTGGGCCGTTGGGTCGCTGTGGGCGATGACGAGATTATGCCCGCGCCCCGCGATCCGGCCATCCGGCGAAATCACCACCGCGCCCACAGGCGTTTCGCCCGCCTCCACCGCCAGCTCCGCCTCGATCAGCGCCTGCTCCATGTAAGGATTCGGTTTCACGCGCTCCCCTGCGTAGCGGCGAGTTTCCATGTGCCAATGATCGCGCCATGCGAGCGCTAGGACAACTCAATCCACAAATGCAACCCAATTTTTGACCGCCCCCTTGGCATGGCGGCTCCGCCCAGCGCCGGCAATGCGAACCCGCCAGGACCTTGGGCAGGATCGCGCAGGCGTGATAACGTGATAAAATGGCCAGTGCAGCGGAAAGGGAGCGGAAACATGGATGCCTACGAAGCACTGGTGACGCGCATCAGCCCCAAGGAACTCGGCGAGCCCGCGCCAGACGAAGCCACCTTGCACAAGATTATCGCGGCGGCATTGCGCGCCCCCGATCATGGCCGCCTGCGCCCGTGGCGTTTCATCGCGATCCGGGGCAAGGGCCGCAAGCGCCTGGGCGACGTGCTGGCTGCCGCGCTGAACCGCCGCGACCCGGATGCCGGCGCGGAGCTGGAGAGGGAGCGGCAGAAACCCATGCGCGCGCCGCTGGTGCTGGTGGCCGCCGTGCACATCACGCCCAGCCCCAAAATTCCGGCCGTGGAGCAGGTACTTGCAGCCGGCGCCGCCGCGCAGAATATCCTGCTGGCTTGCCATGCCTTGGGCTTTGGCGCCGTATGGAAGACCGGTCCGGCGGCTTACGATGCCAGCGTGAAAGAGGCGCTTGGGCTGGAGGCAGCGGACGAGATCGCCGGCTTCCTCTTTATTGGCACACCCGCGAGCACGCCGAAAGCGCCGCCCCCTCTCGATCCGGCTGAGTTTTTGATAATTTGGCCGGCGGAATAGGCCCGCCAATCAGCGCGGTGGCGCCTCCGCCATCGCCAGTCCCGGCTGTGCCAAAGAGGGTGGCCGCCTAATTGTGCCGCCTGCTCCACCACCACCTTCGCGGGCGCGGCTGATGCGCGCCGCCAAGCCGGGCGTAGAGTTGAAGCGCGTCCCTCGCCACATCCGTAGCCTTCGCGGCAGCCTCCGCCGCCTTGGCCAATACCGCCGGCGGCGCCATACCGGCGCCAATCGCGTTTCCGCCAGAGGACAGATTCCCGCTGGCTTTCTCAATCGACTCCAGGGTTCTTGCTGCTTCGTCAAGTTGGCGGAGCACGTTCCCGAAAAGCGTCAATGCGTTATTAGTGGCCATTCGCCTTCCCCGTCAGGGCGATACTGTGAGCGGAAATCCAGTAGCGTGAGCATTATTCACTAAGTTGTTAACGGGACTCCGCACGGGGTTCCATAAAAAAAAGCGACGCTAAAGATCTGAATCAGCACGAAAAATTGATTTTGGAACTAATTTCTTGAGTTTCTAGCAGATTATACGGAAATTGTAAATTCACCCCTGTGTAAAAGGCGATTTAATAGCGCGATGAGAGAGGCCGGCGCGCAGATATACAACCACAGGTCGGTATCTGTGGCTTTGCGTAGTGATTTCTAAGACAGAAATGCTTCGTCTGCTGCGGCCGGCGAGTCCAGCAGCGCTCCGGTTGCCGCCTATGAGCAAGCGAACGAATTAGCGTATCCGGCCTTCCTGCATCTCATTGAGCGTTCGCTGCGAGTCCGCTTCTTTGTGTCACCGTTTTGCACCGCGAGCCGCGAATGTGGCGGCATCGTCACATCACTTCGGCGGATATTCTGGACCCCGGAAACGCTTGCGGGGGGTCAGATCGGGTTTCGCCAGTTTGCGGCGGGGCGGCCGGGGCCGGGACCGGTAATTCCGCGCGCGCCGCCTGTCATAATAGTACGGCGGTGGCAACTCGCCGAAGTCCCGCACACAACTTGGCGGCGCGCACTCCAGCCGCTTTTCGTACATCCAGCCAGTCTTGCGCTTCTTCTTCCAGGCCTGCTCAGCCTTCCAAGCGGCCTTTTCCTCAGCCTCGACGCGTGCCTGCTCAACGTAAGACTCGCAGCCATGGCCGCAATAGCCCTTCCTGAAACGCCGGAGCCAGCATAGCGTCCCGCACTTCTCTGTGCACGGATAGCCGCCGCAGCCATATTGACACGGATCGTCGCGGCAATACTCGGGCTCCTCCGGCGGCGGAGAATAGGCGGGCCGCGAAAAGCCGGAATAAACGTTCACCGGCCCGTAGTTGTTCCGGATGGTGACATGGTCCGAGCGAAAGGACTGGCGGCCGAATTCCGGCTCAGGCGGACAGGGGTAATCCCAGCCGCAGCCCCCGCCGGTCATTTGGAGCAAAGGCTGTGCGGCCGCGCGCTCCGCGAACGTCTGCAAACCAGCCACGGCAGCTCCGGCAGCGGCAGGCCGCGCGCCCGGGATCGCGGAGAGGACGCAAGCTAACAGCATAGAAGCAAAGCGAAGTTTCATCTGTAACCTCCGGTTACGACCCTGCCCCAAAAGTTGTTCGATTTTTCTTAAATCCCAGCTTCGCGCGCGGCGCTTCTTCAATTTTGGTTAATTTTTAGCTGTGCCCGCCGCCCCCCAACCGCCGGCAGCTCCACCAAGAGATATATTTGCCGCGGCGCACAAATTCGCTAAGTAAGGTACAGGTTTTCGCCAAGGATCCCGCATATGTCACAGCACACAGCAATGCGGCGGCTCACCGCGCCAGATATCCGCGCACGCAAGGGCCGCCAGAAGATCGTCTCGCTGACCTCCTATCACGCCCACACGGCGCGCATACTCGACCCGCATTGCGATTTCCTTCTAGTGGGCGATTCGCTCGGCATGGTCATGCACGGCCACGAAACCACCGTGCCCGTGCCGCTGGAGCTGATGATCATGCACGGCGCGGCCGTCGTGCGCGGCGCCAGTCATGCGCTCGTGGTTGTGGATATGCCGTTCGGCTCGTACGAGGAATCGCCATCCGTGGCCTTCCGCAACGCCGCGCGCGTCATGAAAGAGACCGGCTGCGGTGCGGTGAAGCTCGAAGGCGGGCGGCGCATGGCCGAAACCATCGCCTTCCTCACCGGGCGCGGCATCCCGGTGATGGGCCATATCGGGCTGACGCCGCAATCGGTGAATACGATGGGTGGCTTCAAGACGCAGGGCCGCCGCCTGGAGGAATGGGCCGCCATCGAGGCCGACGCCAAGGCCGTGGCCGAGGCCGGAGCCTTCGCGGCCGTGCTCGAAGGCATGGCCGAAGCGCTCGCAGCCAAGATCACGCACGCCATACCGATTCCAACGATCGGGATTGGCGCCTCCGCGGAATGCGACGGCCAGATCCTGGTTCTTGAGGATATGCTGGGGCTGTCGCCGTCGCCGCCGAAATTCGTGAAAAAATTCGCGGAGCTGGGTCGCGCCATTGACGAGGCGGTGAAGGACTACGCAACGGAAGTCCGCGCCGGCCAGTTCCCCGGCCCGGACAATGTCTACGCCATGCACAAAGCCGGGCATGGCGCGGAGCGAGTCACGAAAATGTCTAAAACGAAGGCCAGTTGACATCCTGGCTTGAAGCGGGAAAAAGCCTGCCATCCAGGTGAGCCGGAAACCGGTCTTATTGAACTTGCAACAGCCAGCGTTCCCTCTGTTGCGGAAGCGTCATTAAAATCTTAAGGCACCAGCGCTATGAGCCAACCGAGCCACGACGACGAAGGTCTGTTCCGCGAGGTCGATGAAGAGTACCGCCGCGAACAAGCCATGAAGTTCTTCCAGGACTATGGCGCGTATTTGGCTGCGGGGGCTTTCATTATTTTAGCTTTGGTTGCGGGCTACACCTTCCAGCAGAACCGGCGCGCCTATCAGGCGGCGGCTGGCGGCGATACGCTTTCGAAAGCCCTGATGCTGGCCGAAAACAGCAAGCAGGAGGAAGCGCGGAAGATCTTGGATTCGCTTGCCGAAAACGGTCCGGGCTCTTATCGCGTATTGGCGCGCTTGCATGAAGCAGGCGAATCGGTTGCCGCGGGTAATCTGGAGGCGGCTGCCACTGGATACCGCGGCGTGGCGCTGGATGAGACGGCGCCCAAGGGGCTGCGCGATTTCGCGAAGGTGCAGCTTGCCGCCCTATCGCTGAGCACGGCTAGTTATAAGGAGCTGTCCGGCGAGCTGGAAAGCTTGCGGTCCGGCACGAGCCGGTGGCGGTTTTCCGCGAAAGAAATTCTTGGCCTTTCCGCCTTCAAGGAAGGTAAGATGGCCGATGCCGAACGGTTGTTTGGAGAAATCGCCAGCGACGGCGAAGCGCCGCGGGGGATGCGGCAACGGGCGGAAGTCATGCTTACATTACTGCTTCAAAAGCAGAAGTCCGCGCAGGCAGGACTAACGGGGAAAGAGGACGCGGCAAATGACGCCAAAACACAGTAACCGGAGGCCTTTGGCCTCTCTCGTGCTGTTTCGATCTGTCCCGTTCATTGCTGTTTTGGCCGCCGGGCTCGGCGGCTGCGAGTCCATGGGGCTCGGCGAACTCGGTATGCCGAAGGTTTCTTCCGTCACGTCGGTATTCGACAAGAAGCAGGAGCCGCTGCCAGGCCGCCGCATTTCGGTTTTGAAGGCCGATGAGAAGGGGACGATCTCCGGACCCGAAGCGAGCGGGCCGATCAGGCTGCCCCCGGCGATGGCCAACGCATCCTGGAGCCAGCCTGGCGGCGTGCCTTCCAATGCGCCGGGCCATCTTGCCATCGGTGAAGCCTTGCACACGCTTTGGACCGCGGATGCCGGCGAAGGCTCCTCCAAGCGCCAGCGGCTGACGGCTGTTCCGATCGTTTACGGCAACAAGATTTACACGATGGACTCGGAAGGCACGATCCGGGCCATTTCGGGCCAGGACGGCTCCAGGCTTTGGGCCGTCGAAACCGTGCCAAGCGATCAGAAGGCCGATTTCGATTTCCTGCACCCATTCAATTCGAATAACCTGTCCAGGAACGGCTTCGGCGGGGGCCTCGCTGCCGATGGCGGGAAAATCTACGCCGCGACCGGTTTCGGCACGGTGCTGGCGCTCGATGCAGGCTCGGGCAAGGTACTATGGTTGAAAATGCTCGCCATCCCGATCCGCGAGGCGCCGACCGCCGCCCGGGGGCGCGTCTTCGTTGTGAACGCGGAAAGCGAGCTTATCTGCCTCGATGGCAACGATGGATCGCAGCTCTGGATGCAGAAGGGCCTTCCCGAGAGCGCGGCCATGCTCACCAACGCAAGCCCGGCGGTGGCTGGCAATCTCGTGTTCGCGCCTTTTACCTCGGGCGAGATCACCGCCGTCGACATCAGGACCGGCCAGCAAAAATGGACGGATTCGCTGACGACGCGCGCGATCAACACATCGGCGACCGCAATTGGCGAGGCTGCCCGGCCGGTCGTCGACCGGGACGCGGTTTTCGCCATGAGCCGCAGCGGCCAGTTGATCGCCACCTCGCGCGACAGAGGCCGGCGGTTGTGGACGCGTGAAATCCAGGGGTCGCAGACGCCATGGGTCGCGGGCGATACGGTATTTGTCGTGGACGTAACCGGAAAGCTCATCGCGCTGACCCGTAAGGATGGCAAGGTGCGCTGGGTGACGGCGCTGCCAGACGGTGGCCGCTGGAACGGACCCGTGCTTGCCGGCAACCGGCTATGGCTTGCCTCCTCGGACGGGCAGCTCGTGGCGGTGGATGCGCTTTCGGGAAATATCTCAACGCAAACCGACTTGGGCAGTCCCGTGATGATCACGCCTGTCGTGGCCGAGGGCAGGCTTTACGTCTTGACCGACAAGGCCAAGCTGATAGCGATGAACTAGACGGCGCTTCTCCAGCCGCCACGGCAAGACGTTCGACCGCCGGGGCGACCGCTGGCTGGGGACGCAGCCCTCGTAACTGGTAGTCCCTGGATTGCTTCGGAGCCCGCGCTCCCCGCGAAGATGTGCGAGATTTCTGACCGATGGCTTACACCGTCGCCATCATAGGCCGCCCAAATGTTGGCAAGTCGACTCTGTTCAACAGGTTCGCGGGCAAGAAGCTCGCGCTTGTGGACGACATGCCGGGCCTTACCCGCGACCGCAAGGAGACGCGCATCCGCGTTGGCCGGCACGGCGTGATCCTGACCGACACCGCCGGTTTCGAGGATGCGGAGCCCGGCAGCATTGCCGCACGCATGGCGGAGCAGACCGCGCAAGCCATCGCTGAAGCCGATCTCGTTCTGTTCATGATCGACGCGCGAAGCGGCCCGACCGCCGCCGACGCGAGCATCGCGCAACTCGTCCGCTCCTCCGGCAAGCCTTTCATTCTTGTGGCCAACAAGGCCGAAAGCCGCGCCTCCGATGCCGGCTACTACGACGCCTACGAATTGGGCCTGGGCGAGCCGCTGGCGCTTTCGGCCGAACATGCGCTTGGCGTTAACGATCTGCTGTCGGAAGTCGTGGAAAGGCTGGACGCGCTGAGCAAGCAGGAGCAGCCGGAGACGGAAGAGACAGCGCAGGAAGGTGCGCCGGACCGGCCGCTCAAGCTCGCCATCGCCGGCCGGCCGAATGCGGGCAAATCCACGCTTGCGAATGCGCTCCTGGGCGAGGAGCGCATGATAACCGGCCCCGAAGCTGGCCTCACCCGCGACGCCATCGCCGCCGGCTTCTCCTGGCAAGGAAAGCGCGTGCGGCTGTTCGATACCGCCGGACTGCGCCGCAAAGCGCGCATCACCGCGCGGCCCGAAACGCTGGCGGTGGGCGACGCGCTGCGCGCCATCCGCTTTGCCGAGGTGGTGGTGCTTCTGCTCGACGCCGAAACGCCCTTTGAAAAGCAGGACCTCACCATCGCGGACCTGGTGGAGCGCGAAGGGCGCGGCCTCGTCTTCGCGGTCAACAAGTGGGACCTCGTTGCCGAGCCGCAAAGCCGCCTCGCCCAGCTCAGGAAATCAGCCGAAGCGCTGCTGCCGCAACTCGCCGGCGCGCCGCTGGTGCCGGTCAGCGCGCTTTCGGGGCAGGGCCTCGATAAGGTGATGAAGGCCGCCTTCACCGTCTACGAGGCTTGGAACAAGCGCATCGGCACCGCCGAGCTGAACCGCTGGTTCGCCTCCGTCCTTGAGCGGCATCAGCCGCCCGCCGTCTCGGGCCGCCGCATCAAGCTGCGCTACATCACCCAGGCTAACGCGCGCCCGCCTGCCTTCGTGGTCTTCTGCTCACGGCCCGAGGCGCTGCCGGATTCCTACCTGCGCTATCTTGTCAACGACCTGAAGAAGACCTTCGGCCTCGGTCCCTCACCCATCCGGCTGCACGTCCGCAAGACCAAAAACCCTTACGTTGGTGAGGAGGACCGCAGGCGATGACGGCGCCGGAGTATTGGTTCTATCACCTGGAGAGTCAGCCGCTGCATGCGGTTCTGCCGGTGCTGGTGGAGAAGACGCTGGGCCGGGGCTGGCGGGCGATCTTGCGGTTCTCGACGCGGGAGCGGCTTGAGACTATCGACGGCGCGCTTTGGACCTATCGCGAGGAGTCCTTCCTGCCGCATGGCACCACGCGCGATGGCCCTCCGGAACGGCAGCCCATACTTCTGACGCTCGACGGCGGCAACCCGAACGGCGCGCACGCGTTGTTTTTGCTGGAGACCGCAACGGAAAGCGAGCCGCAGCGCTTCGTGCGCATCATCCGCCTGTTCGATGGCGCGGACGGCGAGGCCAGGGCACTTGCGCGTCAGGAATGGAAGGACGCGAAGGCGGCGGGCATCGCTGTAAGCTACTGGAAGCAGGACGCGGGCGGGGCCTGGAAGAAATCCGGGTGAACGCCGCGCGGCCTTGCCTTGACAGGACTCCCCCTTCGGGCCTAAATGACAGCTGAATGGGGCCATAGCTCAGCTGGGAGAGCGCTGCAATCGCACTGCAGAGGTCGTGAGTTCGAATCTCATTGGCTCCACCAAATTTCCCTTATAGAACAGCAGCTTGCAAGACGGCAGCTCCAAGCCGCGAAAAGCTAGCTACCACATAGCTACCAGCGAGATGGATCTGGCTTCCGGCGCCGGGGCCGCGAAGTGGTAGAGGTGTGGCTTTCTGTCCCACAAAAAAGGCCGGCAAGACCTGCGGAGCGAGATTTATCGCAGAGGAGATTTTGTACCGCCCGAGCGCTGATTTTGCGCTAGGCTCTCGCAGCTGGCGGATAAGGAGTAACGGCGCTTTTGTCGGTCGCGCTGAAAATACTAAGCTATCCAACTGAATTCTCAGCATTCCAGAAAACAGGCATCCTGCCCGCGTAGGCGAGCCCAACATCCGGCCATCAGGCCATTTCCGCTTTACGCTTGGTTTTCATTCTACGCGTTGTTTTAGGGGCACCCTCGGGGACCATTGACATCAACTCGGGAAGCCGGTCGAGTATGCGCAGCAGGATCGCGGTCGGGCCGGGGATCTTGACGCTTCCGTCAGCGTAGCGCTGCGCCTGGTTTGGCCCGGTGCCAAAGCGTTGTAAAAGCCAATTCCTCCACCACGGCAGCAAAAGCCGGAAAGCATCCTTATATGGTTCGACGCTATGGGCCACTTCCAGAAATTGTGCCCTCTTCAAGGATGCAGCCAGCCTCTTCCGGGCTCAACGCGCAGCGGACAAAACAAGGGCCGCACGCAAGGTTGCGCCGCTGGGACCGCTTTGCGCTCTCATTCCGGCCATGCTGGGGACGGTAGGAAAGCCATCAGCGCGCCAAGACGGCCCTTGCCGCTCAACCGGCGAGATATCCCCCGCAAACCGCCAAAAGGCGCTCGCGGTGCCGGCTTCCCCCCATGGCGGAACACCGCATCTTATTATGTTCCGCTGCCGCCAGGGGCTTCGCGTTGTTGCGTTTCCGCCGTCAGCGCGCTGAGGATGGCCGGATAGTCGAAATTTTCCGCCAGACGGCACAGCGTCCGGCCCAACTCCGCATCGGCTTCGCCGATCCGCTGTATCGCCGCTCCTATGCGTACGCCGTCCAGGCTTTCCACGGCATCCTTAAGTTCCTTGCGCGCGGCATCCGGCAGTGCGGCCAGCATCGCGGGCGTGACGGCGATGGGGAGCGCTTCCGCGGCCACAGGGGTGCTGTCACGGTAAACGTATTTCACGCCCAGCTGCTTCGCCACGCAGCCGTAAATTTCGTGAAAGCGGTAGGGTTTACGCAGGCAATCGTCCATCCCAGCGTCGAGTAATTCCTGCCGCTGCTCCTTGAATGCCGAGGCGGTCACGGCGACGATCTTCACGGCCTGACCGCCGGGCAGTGCGCGAATGCGCCGCGTGGCTTCCACGCCGTCCATCAGTGGCATGCGCCGGTCCATCCAGATAAGATGCGGGCGCCACTCCTGGAACAATCTCACGCATTCCGCGCCATTTTCCGCCAATTTGGCATCCAGGCCGATGCTGGTCATCAGCTTAACGAGCAGCATCTGGTTTTCGGGCTGATCCTCGGCGATGAGGATGCGGTAGGCCGGCTGGCCGGGCGCGAGGCCGATCACCTCTCCAGCCAGCTCCTCACCTTTCGGGGTGCCGGTACCGGCTTCCTCCGCCAGTTCCACTGGCAGTTCAACGCGGAAGATAGAGCCCTTGCCCACCGTGCTTTCGACGTCCAAGGCGCCGCCCATCAGTTGCACATACTGGTGCGAGATGGTCAGCCCCAGGCCCGTGCCTTTCTGCGTGCCCGCCCCTCCCAGTTGCACGAAGGGCTGGAACACTCGCTGCTGGTCTTCACACGCGATACCGGGGCCGGTATCCTCGACCTCAATCAGCAGGTGATCGCGGGCGTTGTGCTTTACGCCCAGGCGGATGGTCACGCCACCATGCCGCGTGAATTTCACCGCGTTGCCGGTCAGGTTGATCAGCACCTGGCGCAGGCGCGCCTCGTCGCCCTTGATGTAGCGCGGAAAGGCGGAGGACTGGTCGAGCAGCAGATGCAGCCCTTTCTGCTGGGCGCGCAGCCGCATCATGTCCGCGACATCGCGCACCATGGTGCCGAGATCGAAGGGCGCGTTCTCCAGTTGTATGCGCCCCGCCTCGATTTTGGCTATTTCCAGCACATCGTCGATCAGGGTCAGTAGATGCTCGCCGCTGCGGTTGATGATGTCAAGGTTCTCCCGCTGGCTCTCTGTCAGTTGCGGCTCGCGCCGCATCATGGCGGAAAAACCAAGAATGGCGTTCATTGGCGTGCGCAGTTCGTGGCTCATATTGGCCAGGAAGACGCTCTTCGCCTTGTTCGCCGCCTCGGCCGCGTCGCGCGATAGCCTCAATTCCTCCGTGCGTTGCCTGACGGTATCCTCCAACTGATTGTGATAACACCTGATTTTCTCCTCGGCTCGCATACGCTCCATCAGCCGCCACATGCCTTCCATCAATAGGCTCAGCTGCAGTACATCGCCTTCGTTGTAGTCCTCGTCTTTGTTCCCCACGCCGGCCACCAAGACGATCTTGCCGCTGACGATCACCGGCAGATCCATGTGGCGAATAAGTTTGACGTGACCTCCCGGAGTGCCCTTCTTCCAAGGATTGGGTGCGCTGCAGTCGTTGGTGATGACCGGGCGGCGCTGGCGCACGGCTTCCCCCCACAGCCCGGTGGCTTCCACCGGATGGATCCGCGGTATGCCCGGCACTTTGCATTCGGCCATGGCCTCCCGGGACCAGAGTTGCATGTTCAGGATGGTTTCATCTTCGTTCATCAAGGCCAGATAACCCAGCTTGCTCCGCGTCAGCCGCACTGCGGCCTCGAAGGCAAAGCTAAAGATCTCCTCCTGCGTGGAGGATGTCATCTGGTTCAACTGAAGCAGGGCCTCCATGCGCTTGGCGTTGAGCTTAAGCGTCTGCTCCGCCTCCCGCTGGGCGGTGATATCGAAGATGGCGCCATCGAGGTAGAGCAATCGCCCCCCGAGATCGAAGACGCCCCGGCCCTGTTCATGCACCCAACGCAGGCTGCCGTCCGCTGCGACCAGACGGTAGTCCATCTCGTAGCGATCCTTGCGCGCCAAACCCCTTGCCACTGCATTGGCGACGCTCTGGCGGTCGTCTGGATGAATGATGCTAGCGTAGGAGCGGACCCGGTTATTGAGGAAATCCCCGGCGGCATACCCGGAGATCCGTGCAATGCCGGCGCTGATGAACTCCATGGTCCAGTCAGGATCATTGGCGCAGCGGTAGATGACCCCCGGGCTGTTGGCGACGATGTTGTCCAAACGCTGCCGGTTTTCGCGCAACGCCTCCTCTGCCTGCCTGCGTTCGACGATTTCCTCCTGAAGACGTTGATTGGCGGCCGTCAGCTCTCTTGTCCGCTCACTGACCTCCTGTTCCAGTCCTTCGGTGAGTTCTCGCATCCGCAGATGAATTCGGACGCGGGCCAGCATCTCCGACGCCTGGAATGGCTTGGTGATGTAGTCCACGCCGCCAGCCTGAAAGCCTTTCACCTTGTCGCGTTCATCCTCCAGGGCACTGAGGAAAATGACGGGGATGGAAGCGGTCCGCTCATCCGCCTTGAGCCGCCGGCAGACCTCATAGCCATCCTTCCCCGGCATCTTGATGTCCAGCAAAATGAGGTCGGGGAGGGTCGACTGGACGAATTCCAGCGCCAACTCGCCGCCGGAGGCGGGATAGACTGTATAGCCCTGCCCGGTCAGCAGGCCCATCAACAGCTGAAGACTGGCGGTGCTGTCATCAACAACCAATATCTTGTTGAAGCGCTCAAGGTTCATTGTCCACCCCAGCCGCGTCCTTCGGCTGAGATTCGCCATGACTGGAGCGAATCAGCTGCAAAATCCGGCCGAATTGGAGATTCTTGGCTTCAGCAGCCAATGCCTCTGCCAAAGGAGAATCATGGGCGCGTATTTCTTTGATTGCGCGGCTCACCGCGTCGACGTCAAGCCGGGTCAGCGCCTGCTCCAACCCGTTCAGCAATTCGCCGGGCAGGCCCGCCAAGGCTGCCGCATCCAACCGGCCTCCGATTGCGGAGGCCGTGTCCTCCTCGTAGATGAAGCTTACACCGAGGTGGCGGGTCAAGGCGTCGAGTATCTCGGTCTGAGTATATGGCTTGCGGATGAAATCATCACATCCAGCCGCCAGGATCTCCTTACGTTCCTCTTCCAGGGCGTGGGCGGTGATGGCGACGATTTGGGTTTGCGCGCCGGCGTCACCAGCCTTGATCCGGCGGGTCGCTTCCAGGCCGTCCATGACCGGCATGCGGATGTCCATGAAAACCAAATGGGGATGCCACTGCCCGGTCAGATCGACCGCCTCCTGCCCGTTGACCGCTTCCCGCACCTCGAAACCGAGCGGATCGAGCAGCTTGCGTAGCAGCAACCGGTTCTCCGGCTGGTCCTCGGCGATGAGGAGGCGATAGCGCGGCTGCCCCTCGGCCGGCCCCAGGAAACGGCCGTGCCGCTGCATAGCGGGAACCGCCTCTGGCGGTAGCACCGCGACCGGTATCTCGAAATAAAAGACCGAGCCTTTGCCCGGTTCGCCGCCGACTCCTATTCGCCCGCCCATCAGATCGACATACTGCCTGCAGATGGCCAGTCCCAGGCCGGTCCCAGCTTCCGCCGGCGGCCGATCCCCCAACTGCACGAAGGGAAAGAATATCCGCTCCCTGTCTTCCACGCGGATGCCGGGGCCGGTATCGACCACCTCGAAGCGTATCCGCGCTCTTTCGGCAGACTCCTCGCTCGCTAACATGGCCTTGAGGACGACGCTGCCGCTTTCAGTGTACTTGATGGCATTTCCGATCAGATTGATCAATACCTGCCTCAGCTTGCTCCCGTCAGCGGTAATATTACGGGAAAGATTCTGAGCCTGCTCCAGAGTAAACTCCAGACCTTTTTGGGCCGCCCGCGCGTACATCAACGATTTCAGTTCCAGCAACAGCTGGTGCAGATCGAGATGCGTCTCCTCCAGTTCCACGCGGCCGCTCTCGATCTTGGAGATATCGAGCACGTTGTTGATCAGGTCCAGCAGGTGCTCGCCGCTGCGGTTGATGATGTCCAGGCTCTCGACGTGGGCGGTCAACTGCGGGTCGCGCCGCATCATGCTGGAGAAGCCTAGAATGGCGTTGAGCGGCGTACGCAGTTCGTGGCTCATGTTGGCCAGGAAGACGCTCTTCGCCCGGTTGGCGGATTCGGCGGCCTCCTTGGCCTGTTCCAACTGAGAGTTCTTTTCTTTCAGGTCATGGGTCCGTTCGGCCACTTCCTCTTCCAGGTGGTCGCGGTGCCTGCGCAACCGCTCCTGGGCCGCGACCTTATCCCGCAGCATCTTGTTGGCGTTCACGGCCATGCCGCGCAATTCACTGAACGTCAGGTCGGCCGCCTCGATTTCGCGGCCGGCGAATGCGGCCTCATGGAAAAATTCATCGAACCGGGAAAAGTCCCGCAGCAGCCGGCGGAAAACCCACCGCAAGACTACGAGAAGCAATATGCCCACCGTTCCGGACAACAGCAGGATCCAAAGTATGTCTTTGCGCAAACCAGCCTCGAGGGCGCGTTGGAGAATTGCGATATCCGCTTCCACGTCATCGGTATAGACGCCGGAGCCAACCATCCATTGCCAGTCGCTCACGCCCCTGGCAAACGACACCTTGGGCCGCTCTTCACCTGTATCGGGTTTGCGCCAGGAATAGAAAACAAAGTCACCATCCTTTGTTTTTGCTGCCGCGATCAAGTCCTGGACGACCTTTACCCCTTTGGAATCCTGGTAGTTCCATATGTTCGTGCCGACCAGTCCCGGCTGTGCGCCGTGCACTAGGACCACGCCTTGCCAATTATCGACGAAGATATACCCGTTCTTGCCGTAACGGACGCCTGCGATACTGTGCAGCAATTCCTTCTGGATATCCGCTTCCAGAGCCTTGACGGAGATAGTTGCTCCGAGGACCCATCCGTAAGGCTTGAACAGCTTGACGTAAGAGAGAAAGAGAATATCGCCGCCTTTCTCGCCAGGCTTGCTCCAAGAGTAACGATAGCTCCCTTCGCCATTCTTGCGGGCCAGTTCGATCATGCCCGCGATGGCCGGGTGGTTCTTCCCGTCGCGGAAAAATGGACGGGGCCTGCCTTCAAGATTGGATTTGGCGGGACCGAGAACGATGTTGCCATCGAGGTCAAGGATAAAGAAATCGCCCTTCCCATGATACAGACGCATTGGCGGAAGGGTATCGATAATCATCCGCTTGATCTCTTCGGGCGATTTTGCACCGGTATTCCTTTGCCAGATATTCTCCAGTATGGCGTACGCCTCGTAGACTTGCTCCTTCACCAGGGCGCCTGCTTTTGGAACGATTTGACTTCGCTCGAACTCGATACGCTCGATAATGCGGTCGACCTCCCGCTTGATCATCTGCTTTTGCTGCTCGACGAAAGCGGCCCTCATCGAGGCTGCGCGCTCTTTGAATTCGGTATACCTCTGGACGACGTTTAGAAGGATAATCAATACTACTAGGCCGGACAGAAGACCGCCGACAGTACCCCAAAGAATACGTTGGAAACTCACGTTTCGTTCAGCCATAGGAGCTCTCTGCAGATGCCTAACATGCTGCGATGTATTCGATCTGCTTTCCGGCCTCATCCCGCGCCGGGCCAGTCCAGATCGCCTCCATCCCCGGCAATTCCTTTCCGGCTTATTCCACCCCGCGCTTAACCGCATCGTAACAGGCGATCCCCGCCAGGTTGGGCACGATCATGGCGCGGTATTCTGGCCTCTTGGCATGGGAAAGAAGCACGGTCAGCAAAAGGGCGAGCGGAAATGCCACTTTCGGGAATCTGTACATGCCGCGTCCGTCCTCGGTTCTGGCAGAGGATCCGGTGGCCAGTTTCATCGACAATGGTGAAAGAAGGCCAAACGCTCGTGTGAACGCGCGACTGGGGCAACTGCACGACTGGGGGCGCCCGGCAACGAAATACTGCTTCTTGATCCGGAAGCGGGCATTAGTGGCACTGTCTACCCGGACACGCCGCCAGACCCGGTCAAGGACGGCGTGGTGCGCTGGCGCTGTTGCGATCTGAAAGCAAAAATCAAGACGCTCTCCGGCGTTGAGATTTCCGGGCGCTCTGTTGGGCGCATCTTGCGGGCGCGCAAGTTCCGCAGGCTTGCCCCGCGCCCGGTCCATCCCAAGGCGGACGAGGCCTTTCAGCAAACTTCAGGGACAATTTTTCCAGGATCTTATGGGAAGGCTGTTCTTGCCCGAGGTGATGTCCGAGGCCTTGATGGTGGCGTCCGAGCGGCTCACCGGCGCTCTGCCCGGCCGGTTTACTCATCACGTCCACATCCTAGAGATGAATGGCGACAGCTACCGGCTCAAGCAGTCCAAGGGCCGCCGCCGCAAGACCGCCAAGGCGGAGGAACCCGCGGCTTCCGAGGCCGCCGATCCGGTCGCGGGTGAAATCCTCAAGCCAGAGCCGTAAGACACGATGGCCGTTTCAGCCAAGAAAAGGTAAGCGATGCTCTGACCCCATCTTCCGCGGCGCCGCGCACGCGGGCATGATGCACGTCCATGAGCACTCATCGATTTGACCATAAGGTCGCCCCACTGATGTCCGGTTAAGCGCGAAGGATGGTACGAAGCGGACGAAGCGTCAGACGATGCGGCCCAAGGCTCACCGGCTGGCGGTAGTGATATGCCGTCCCATGATGAATCCTGAGCGTAATCAACGGAAAGCTCCCGCAAACAGCTATACGGCTTGTTTCATCTGGAAACATGCGCGGAAGCGGCCCTGAACACGCGGCGTAACGCGCCGCTGCTTGCATCTCTCCATTCCCCATCCGCAGGAATGAACCGGCGCATTGGCGGCGCACATCTGTGAGCGCAAACGCCATTTTTCGCGTGCGGAGCTTCCGGCTGGCACGAGATAATAAAGCGTATCAGATAGTCTTCTTCTTGCCGGTTAAATCCGGAGTTGGCTTTGGCTTTGTCAGACTTGCCGGGAATGACGCAACTACTGGTTCCTTGGCCTTCGCAGCCTTAGGCTTTTTTGCCTCGCGGTTGCCTCGTCTTTTTTCTTTCGACATGGCGTTTCCTCGTTGATGAAATTCGTTCGAATTTAGAGTGCTGGTATTACATCGCACCCGGTCAATGGCGCTCGAAAGTTCGCGGTCTATTGCCGCGGCGTCAAATCGCTTTCGGTAACGACACGTTCGTGCTGTTCCGCTATGTTCTTTATGCGGTAACGCGGCTCTACTTGATAGTCGGTTGCTGGCATGAGGTGGCGGACCTCGTAATTTCCCGCGATAGCATTATGAACACTGCTTGGGGCGAAATGGACTGTTTGACCGACAGCGAATTTGTGAGACAAATCTGCCTCCTCCAGGTTGAAGTTGAACAAGATGTTCCGCGATAAAGGTTTTAGTGGCACTGATCTGGCTGACGCCTGCCCTATCCTGCAATCGCGTCCAGTTTCTTGTTAGTAATTATGCCTTTGGAGGCACGAGGACCGTGTCTATGACGTGAATGACACCATTCGATGCCTCGATCGCGGAACCCATCACTTTCACCCTGTTCACCGTCACGCCTGCGGTTCCATCAAGCGACAGTTCTCCGCCTTCGACCGATTTCCGTTTGAACTTCTTACCGGCCAACTCGTCCAGACTGAGCCATCCGGCGATCGCGTGATACTTCAAAATGTGGACGAGGTCGTCCCTATTTTCTGGCTTAAGCAGGCCGTCGAACGCACCGGTAGGAAGCTTTTTGAACGCTTCGTTAGATGGCGCGAAGACAGTAAACGGTCCAGCCGCCCTTAAGTTTTCAGCAAGTCCGGCAGCTTTTAGCGCCACCAGGAACCTGGAGTATGATCTGTTACTTTGTATTATGTCCACGATGTCTGGGGTATTGGCGGTAGCCAATTTTGGGGCAAGATTCATATCACCAAGTACTTTCCGTGAGTGAAATAATTATACCTGATTGTGTAACTGGTTCTTGTTAGAACAAGGCCTATTCTAAATTTATCGCTTCCCATATATCGGGATGGAGCAACGATAAGACAAGGGTCTATTAAAAAGCCCTTTTTAAAACATAAGCAGACTAAGCTTAAAAAAGGCAGTCCACGGGTGGTAATGGCAGGCAAACCGCTTCTACACTAAAGCCCATTATCGCTGGGGGGCACGGGATCTGACAACCCATCGCGAGGGCGAGAGGCGTGAGCGAAACGCCGCGAGCCTGCTGAGGAGGACGGCCCAAGCCTGTGATATTTCATAACGGGTGAACGAACGGTGTCTCAGAATAATGTTCGAAGCGTGGCGATGTCGCCATAAAATATTTTTGATGCCACATTCTCAACATCAAATATTTCAACCAATAGTTCTTGTTTTTTATCGGCGCATATCCACATTAACTGAGCTGCATGCAGAAGAGTACGGCGATAGGCTGTCAATATTATTTCATGCAGCGGAGGTTGCGACCTCTTCTAGCTTCACTGATTGAGCAATAAGCTGCGTATATGCAGGATTTTTATAGCATGAAGAGTTAGCTCGTGTGTCTTGCGAATTTGGCTGCTTCTCCCTGGAGGGGCCGGTATCGCTGCAGCAGTGAACACAGGATGTCCGCGCATTCGCCTGTGCCCATTAGGCCGCAAACCAACGGCGGGGGGCCTCGATCCTAGGCGATGCGGGAAGAAACACTCGCGAACCAGGAGAATAAACGTGACGATCGAACATGCCTGCATGCAGGTCGTGCACAAACCCTGGGGAAGTACCGATCTCCGCCCATGGAGCGAGCTTCAGAACGGCGGCATCCCGATAGGCGAGCTGTGGTTTCAACGCGCCGACCTGACCGCTCCACCCCCCGCGCTGCTGCTCAAGCTGCTGTTCACGAATGAAGCCCTGTCTATCCAGGTTCACCCGGACGATGCCTTTGCGCAATCAATCGGTATGGAGCGCGGCAAGACAGAGGCTTGGTACATTCTTTCCGCCGCGCCTGGCGCAGAAGTTGCCGTCGGACTGACGGGGCAACTTACCGCGCCGCAGCTGCGGGCATCCATCGAAGACGGCTCGATTGCGGACTTGGTTCAATGGCACTCAGTCCAGCAGGACGACGTCATATTTGTGCCTGCGGGCACGATTCATGCCATCGGTCCGGGACTGGTGATTGCCGAGATTCAGCAGCGAAGCGACGCGACCTTCCGCCTTTTCGATTATGGCCGGAAGCGGGAGCTTCACGCCGGCAATGCCGTGGCGGCCGCACATGCAGGACCGGCAGAATGCCAATCTATTCAGAGGCGTCTCACCGATGTCAGAACCTTGCTTGCGGCCAGTTCGCACTTTGTGCTTGAGCGGATCGACCTGCTATCGAAATCGAACTGGGAACTGCACGCCGGGCATGAGACGTGGCTGCTTGTCCTTGAAGGCCACGCCAGGATTGGACTGATGAACACATTCGCCGGCGAAGCGATGTTCCTGGAAGCGGAGGATACGAGCATCGAGGTTGGTGCTGGAGGCATGAAGGGGCTGTTGGCCTATTTGGCTACCGAGCCCAGTACCAGCCTTCTACGCAACCGGGAAAAGCATAACGGGTGCCTTCCGGTCCACCATTCTTCGCGGCCTCCCCTTCTTCACCAAGCCACAGCGGGTTCGCCGGTCCGCGCAACGGAGGCGCGGCCATGACCAAGCTCAGCCGTATAGCATTCATAGGGAATTCACTACCTCGCCACTGCGGAATAGCCACCTTCACGACCGATTTGCAGCGGGCGATCGCAGCTGCAGACGCTGACGTGGAAACTTGCATAGTGGCGATGACCGACAACGGCAACGCCTACGACTACCCTCCCGCCGTCCGCCATCAGGTCCAGGATAAAAGGATAGAGGATTACGTCAGTGCGGCCGGCTTTCTGAATTCAGGCCGCTTCGACGCCGTTTCCCTCCAGCATGAATTCGGTATTTTCGGCGGTGATGCAGGCAGCCACATCATGGCACTGCTTTCGCGGCTGACCATGCCGGTCATCACGACGCTGCATACGGTTCTTGCCGAGCCGGCAACGGAATACCGCGACGTTCTGGAGCGGGTCGTGGATGCGTCGTCGCGGATCGTCGTCATGGCGGAAAAAGGCCGCAGGCTGTTGCGTCACGTCTACGGGGTTCCGGCGGAAAAGATTGAGGTCATTCCCCACGGTATTCCCGACTTTGCATTCATCGAGCCCGACCAGGCGAAAGCCAGGTTCGGCTTCAGTGGCAAGCCCGTCATCTTGACGTTCGGCCTCCTTTCTCCCAGCAAGGGTATCGAAGTCATGATCGACGCGATGCCTTCGATCCTGAAGAGCAGTCCCGATGCGGTGTACATCGTTCTGGGTGCGACGCACCCCAATCTCGTCCGGGAACAGGGCGAGGTCTACCGCGAGAGCCTTTTAGCGCGTGTGCGGGAACTCGGTATCGAGAGCCACGTCGTATTCCTCGACCAATTCGTCGATCAGGCAACGCTGCTCGCTTACATCTCGATGTGCGACGTCTACGTCACGCCCTATCTCAACGAGTCGCAGATGACGTCGGGCACGCTAGCCTACAGCTTCGGGCTGGGAAAGGCGGTCGTTTCAACGCCTTATTGGCACGCAAAGGAATTGCTGGCTGGCGGACACGGCATTCTCGTGCCATTCGGCGATGCCACTGCCATCGGTAGTGAGATTGCGGCGCTGCTAACCGGTGGCGCTCGGCGGCAGGCCATGCGCGAGCGCGCCTATGCGAGCAGCCGGCCGATGACATGGGAGCGAAACGCCGAGCGCCACCTTGCCGCGTTCGAACGCGGACGGCGTGCTCACCGGCCAGCGGTGGTTTTACAGACCGGCCAATGCCTGCCTTCGCGTGGCGGCCACGCTTCCCCAGAAATGCGCATCGGCCATTTTCTGTCCATGTGCGACGGCACCGGGCTGTTCCAGCATGCGGTTCATTGCGTGCCCGACCGTTCCCATGGCTATTGCGTTGACGACAATGCCCGGGCGTTGCTGCTGGCTTGCGCGCTCAATACCCCAGGCGAGGAGTGCTTGCCCGAACCATTGACCGCCCGTCTGGCCGCTTTCGTCCAGCATGCGTGGAATCCAGACACGCGGCGGTTTCGCAACTTCATGAGCTTCGACCGGCGCTGGCTCGAAGACCGCGGGTCGGAAGATAGCCAGGGACGAACTTTGTGGGCCTTGGGCGAATGTGCACGCAATGACGCCAGTCCATCCCGGCGGCGCTGGTCCGCCTCCCTGTTCGCCGAAGCACTCCCGGCAGCGGAGGCATTTCGCTCGCCACGCGCTTGGGCCTTTACTCTGCTCGGATTGGACGCCTATTGCGCCGCCGTTGCGAGGGATTCCTTTGCCGGACGTATCCGTCATTCGCTGGCTGACAGGTTGATTTCAATCATGCGGGCGGTGGAGACGAAGGACTGGGTATGGTTCGAGGACGGGCTTGCATACGACAACGCCCGATTGCCGCAGTCCCTGATCATTACTGGGATTTCTACCGGAGCGCCCGATTACATCGATGCCGGCTTGCGATCCTTGCGCTGGCTCATGACGATACAAAAAGCACCATCGGGCTGTTTCAGGCCCGTTGGCACAGACAGCTTCCGCGATAAGCGGAAGCCGCCGAAGCCATTCGATCAGCAGCCATTGGAAGCCACTGCGGCAATCTCGGCCTGCCTTGCGGCGTGGCGTGCAGATTGCAATCCCGAATGGAAGGCAGGCGCTGCGCGCGCATTTGCGTGGTTCCTGGGCAACAACGATCTGTCGGCGCCCCTGGCCGATCTGGAAACGGGGAGTTGCCGGGATGGGCTGCATTACGACCGGCCGAACGAGAATAGAGGCGGCGAATCCACCGTGTCCTATCTTCTCAGCCTGGCGGAAATCCGTCAGTTTGCACGCACCAGTGGAGATCGCGCGAACCTTGCACCGTTTCCCGCATTGCGCGCCCAAATTTCCTGATCCTCCGCTCAAACCAATCATCGGAATACTCAAACCAGCCGTTTCGAGCCAAAGGACGGCGCAAACCGAGGGTATTGTGCAAAAAACCATGTTTCTGAACCGTCAGGCTCTCTATCTGCGCCCCGATCCAGCCAGGGTTGTCGTGCGCCCATTCAAGCCAGCGACTGAACCGCGGGATCTCAACCCCGCCGACAAGACGCGGGCGAACCATATCGTCGACCGGGTTCTTGGGCTCGATCCCGAGACGGCGCAGAATCAACTTGCCGAAGTTCTTGAGAATTTTCAAGGCAGGCACCGCCACCTGCTAAGAACGTTCGAGGCGCGTGCGAACGAAATGGAAGACGCCTTTGCCACGCATGCCGATTTCACCAATATACAGCGTCAACTGGTTGGTGCTTATTTTGTACATGAATATTCCTTTGAAGCATCGGCATTATTCAATCCGAGCATCGTCGTGCATCCCGATCAGTCCGGCGCACCTGAAGGCGGGCTCCGCTTCATACTAAGCCTTCGCGCTGTCGGGGAAGGACATATTTCATCCCTGACATTCCGATCCGGGTCCATCGCGGCCGATGGCAGCCTAACCGTCGATCCGAGCGCCCGTCTCGCCTCAATTCCCGAAGTGCGGAATCGTGTATCGCGTCCGGATGGGGAAGAAGTCGAGGTGGTATTCGAGCCGGACGAGGATATCAGCGAGCGGGTGATCTTTCCCATGACCGCATCCCAGTCAAACGGCATCGAGGATGCACGCTTTGTGGAATTCACCGGTGACGGCGGGAGGAAGACTTACTACGCGACCTATACGGCCTACTCCGGCTTGGCCATACGATCCGAGTTGATCGAAACCACCGGCTTCGTCTCTTTCAAGATGTCGCCTTTGAAGGGAGCCGCCGCGCGAAACAAGGGCATGGCCTTGTTCCCCCGCAAGATCAACGGCAAATATGTCATGATCGGCCGCCAGGATAACGAGAACCTCTACCTCATCTATTCAGACGATTTGGAAACGTGGGACGGCGGCCAAGCCATTTTGAAGCCTATGTTCCCGTGGGAATTCATACAGATCGGCAATTGTGGGTCGCCGATCGAACTCGATGAAGGCTGGCTGCTGCTCACCCATGGCGTCGGTCCGGTGCGGAAATATTCGATAGGAGCCGCCCTTCTCGACAAGCGCGATCCCTCCAAGGTTCTCGCGCGATCCGCTGAGCCACTGGTCAGGCCTGACCCATCCGAGCGCGAGGGATACGTTCCCAATGTCGTCTACACATGTGGAGCCATGCGGCACAACGGCCTGATCATCCTGCCGTATGCGGTCTCCGATACCTTCTCGAATTTTGCGACCATCAAGATCGCCGCGCTGCTGCAGACCATGGAAAAATGCTAGAGCTTTCGAAGCAGGCTCCCGGCCGGTTTCCTGGGCTTCCCGTTATGTCCGGAATCTGAATAAGAAAGCAACCCCGGTGGCACGGCGCGATGTGCCGCCCCCGCTTCGGCTGGTTTGAGAAAAACTAAATATTTCTTGAGCTGCGGACCGGACGCCTGCTTGCCAACGCGGACGCCAATCTTATCGCGCCTGGCGAGCTTGAGGGCCTGGGGTTCTCGGGACACTCTTGAAGCGGCGCCGAAGCCCGTAAGTTTCACCTCGGCGGAGCTGTTGCTGCCAAGGAATATATTTTCCGGCTTGATGTCCTTGTGCACCACGCCCGCCGGTGAAGCGCGGCTAGCGCTCAGGCTAAGTAAGCGGAAACAACCGGAAAAAGAGGTCCAGGGCAAACCTGCCACATACCAGCGGTCTCTACTCCACAAAAATCGACGATGCAGAGACGCGGCTGTTTGGGCGTCAACCATGGGCTTCAGGCGCCTTCGACGCGGCACAGCAGCCTCGGCCCTGCGGCTGTTGCGGCTCCGGCGTCAGCGCATTCAAGATCGCAGCGTAGTTGAAGTTGTCCGCCAGGCGGTGCAGCAAGCTGCCCAATTCCGTATCGGTTTGTCCGACCTGCGAGATGATGGCCGCTATACGTTCGCTGTCCAGGATCCCCAAGGCATCGGCCAGTTCCTGGCGGGTCCCGGCAGGCAGGGCGGCCAGCTTTGCCGCTATCGGGCCGGCGGGCGCCGGCCCGGCTTCCACCATGGCTCCGGCTATGGCCTCGGCGGCCTTGTACACATATCGAACGCCCAGTTGCTTGGCGAGGCAATCGTAGATTTCCTCCACCCGGTAAGGCTTGCGCAAGAAATCGTCCATGCCGGCATCCAGCATTTCCTGCTGCTGCTCCCTGAATGCGGAGGCCGTCACCGCGACGATCTTGACGTCCTTGCCGCCCGGCCGGTCACGAATAGCGCGCGTCGCCTCCATGCCATCCATCAGCGGCATGCGGCGGTCCATCCAGATGAGGTGCGGGCGCCACTCCTCAAAAAGCCTTACGCACTCCTTCCCGTTCTCCGCGATTTTCACCTCAAGGCCGATCCGGGCCATGAGCTCGTTGAGCAGGATTTGACTGTCCCGCTGGTCCTCGGCGATCAGGATACGGTAAGCCGGCTGCCCAGGCGCCAGTCCGGTCACTTCCCTGGCTGGCGCCGCCCTCTCCAGCGTCCCGATGCCGGCCCCGCTCACAATCTCCACTGGGACTTCGATGCGGAAGACCGAGCCTTTTCCAGGCGTGCTTTCGACGCTGATGGCGCCGCCCATCAGTTCGATGAACTGGCGCGAAATGGCAAGGCCCAGCCCCGTTCCCTTTTCCGTTCCGGCTTCGCCAAGCTGCACAAAGGGCTTGAACAGGCGCTGCTGGTCTTCAGCGCTGATGCCCGGGCCGGTGTCTTCGACCTCCATGACAAGCCGCCCCATGCCGTTCTCCCTCGCACCGACACGGATGCTGATGCCGCCCTCATTTGTGAATTTCACGGCATTGCCGGCGAGGTTGACGAGCACCTGCCGCAGGCGGGCCTCATCTCCCTTGATATAGCGCGGAAAGGCGGAAGACTGGTCCAGGCACAGCCGCAAGCCTTTCTCCTGCGCGCGTATCTGCATCATATCGGCGACATCGCGGACCATGGCGCCGAGGTCGAACGGGGCGACTTGCAGTTGAGTACGCCCGGCCTCGATCTTGGCGATATCCAGCACGTCGTTGATGAGGGCAAGCAGATGGTCGCCGCTGCGGTTGATGATATCGAGCTTTTCGCGCTGACCTTGGCTAAGGGCCGGCTCGCGGCACAGCATGCTGGAGAAGCCGAGAATGGCGTTGAGGGGCGTGCGCAGCTCGTGGCTTATATTTGCGAGAAACACGCTCTTGGCCTTGTTGGCGGCCTCGGCCTCGTCGCGGGACAGAATAAGCTCGACGGTGCGGCGGTAAACCGATTCTTCCAGTTGATCCTTGTAGCGCTTGAGTTCTTCCTCGGCCCGCTTGCGCTCCGTGATGTCAGTGAACATCGCGATGGTGCCCTGGAAATTGTGCCCGGCGTCGAAGACCGGCGATGCCGAAATCAAGGCCCAAACCGCATGTCCGTCCCTATGGCGAAAGCGGCGCTCATAATGCTCCATCATCCCCACGCGCAGGTTCGCGGCCTTTTGGCGGTGGTCGGCGGCATCGTCTTCGAACAGGAAATCGCTCAGCGGGCGGCCAATCATATCCCCGCACTCATAGCCAGCCATTCTGGCCATGCTGGCATTCACGAAAGTAGTCCTGTAATCCGGGTCGAAAACCCATATTCCCTCGGCGGCGGTGTTCACGATCCGGCTGTAATTCGCCTCGCTTTCCCTGAGATCGCCATAGAGGCGGGCGTTCTCCAGCGAGATTGCCGCCTGCGCCGCCAGCACATCCAGCACCGCGATCCGATCCGGAGTGAAAGCTCCCGCAGCCTGGGTATTTTCCAAATACAGCACCCCGGTCAGCTTGCGCTGCCTGAGCAGCGGAAGGCAAAATACCGATCTTGCCTGCCCCCGCTGCAAATAAGTGTCCTCGAAGAACTCGCCGGGGCGCGAAGCGTCGTCGAGAATGATGCTCTTCTGGGTGCGGATCACATAGTTGACGACCGTCCCGGGACATACTGTCCCGGCAATCGCGGAGCGGGTCATTCCAACCTCAATCCCGGCGCCGCCGGCTTTTGCCTCCACTTCGACCTGGAAGCCAGTGCCATGCGGCAGGATGAGAAGGCCGCGATCCGCTCCCGCGTTTTCGAGCGCAATCGTCATCAGCGTTTCGATCAGCTTCGGCAGCTCGATCTGCCCGGATACCGCCTGCGAGGCCCTGGTCACCGTGGCGGCATCCAACTGAGGAACGGCGGGAGCGGCGCCGGGCGCCGCAAGAGGCGCTTGTTGCGACGCAAGCTGCGGATAGTGCTGGTCGAGCTGCCTCACCTTGCCATCAGCACCCCAAAGGGCATAGCAGGCGCGAGACTGCCGCAGATGAGCAAGGCCGGCCGTTTCGAGGCCGCAGGCGAGGTAGAAGCGTCCCGCCAATTCATTGGCCAGCGCCTCGTTATGGACAAAGCCGTTGGCGCGGGCTGACACGATGGCCTTTTCGTAAAGTTCCATCGCCTTGAGCGGCAAGCCTTCAATGCGGGCGATCTCAGCGCTCACCAGAGCGGCGCGATTTTCGAAATTCTCCGGGCAGTTCTCTGTCCAGATTTCGAGTTGCCTTTGGGCTGCGCGCAAAGCCTTCAGAAGTTCGCTCCGCCTGTCAGCTGACGCCGTCTCATCGAAGCATGCGGCGCGGGCGAGTGCGTCATAAAACGGATAGTCCGCCTTGGTGAGCTCCGAACCCAAGGTCCACAAGAGCCGCGCCGCGTTATCCGAGGCGGAAATGGCTGCCGCAAAATCGCCCGCAAAATATCGCGCCTGCAGCTTCCGAATCCAATGAACGCACTCGGTAACGGCCAAATCCGGCTTGTTTGACAAATGGCGTTCGAACTCAAGCTCATCGAACCGATCGTCGTCAAAGGAGCCAAGTCTCCTCGTTAGCCCGCGCAATGTGCGGATCAGCCCGAGTTGCGAAGCGATCATGTCGCTCATCAGGTTGAAACGCACCTTTTTCGCGATTTCGAGGCCCATCTCTGCTTCGCGTTGCACCTCAAGGAGCGGGTCACCCGCCATCAAAAGGTTTGTCACCGTAACGTTCGAGCAATAACCTACGAACGTGAGATCGCCGATCTTATTCGCAGCCTTGAAAGCGCGGCGCAACAGATCGCGGCTACCCCGGACATGCGTAGTCCATGGTTTCACCATGTGGCCGAAGGTCATACAAGTCGCAGCCTCGAAGCGCTTGAAACCCTTTTGCTCCACAAGTTCATAGCCGAGGCGGGCGAAACGGAAACCGGCCTTGTAGTCGCCAAATCGGGGTCCGGCGACCATGCCAAGCGTAACGTAGGCAAACGAAGAGCCGTCAGTGTTGCCATGCTCAATGCTTAAATTCACTCCCCTGCAAATAGCGAGGCAGAAGAGATTCGGATCCGTGAACATGGCTGGTGGGATCAGCTTGATCAGAACATCCATCGTCGCAAGCGGCTCCGGGCTGGTCATTAATGGCAACTCGAGGAGGTCCTCAATCGCCCGGCTCCCGAGGGCCGCCCATATCTTCTCATACTCTTGCCCTGCCTCCATTTCCGCCGGATGGGCTGTCCAGTTAATACCCAAATGCTCAAGGTAGCGGAGTCCGGCGGCAGCCGCACGGGCAGTCTGACCCAGCGTCATGTACAGATCAATAAGAAGGCACGCTACGGCTCCGCGCTCGATGGTGTTTGAGGATCGGTATAACAGCGCCTCCAGGCGCTCCTGAGCAACCGCGAGTTCTCCGGTCAGAAATTCACATTCCGCCCGGCTTATTTCCAGAGCGAAGGCAAGCTCATGCTGCCGTTGCCAGCAATCCTCTGCCAAAAGGGCTGCACCCGCGACAAGATAAGCAAGCGCCGAAGCGTAAGCTGTCGAGGCCTTACCGCGTTTGCCGGCGGTAAGATTGAGCCACGCCAGCTCTTCACGTTCATCCTGGGAGGCGATCAAGCCTGCGCCCCGGTTGAGCTGGCTTACGATCTCAAAGATCGCCTCCTCCCGCTTCTCCTGGGGAGTGTGCGCCACAAGAAGCCTGCCGATCCTTAGATGGGCCTCGGCGCGCGAACCTTCCGGAATTAGAGAATAGGTGGCCTCCTGCACACGGTCGTGGACGAACCTATAAGAATTTTCGAGCTTTTGGACGAACTCTTGGCGGACGGCCTCTTGCAAATCCGCCTGGACCTCCTCCTCCGCTATCCCCAGCATGCGGGAAAGCGTGGCGCTTTCCGCGGCCGTTCCGAGGCAGGCAAGTTGCTGCAGGGCCTTCTGCGTCTTGAGGGGCAGGAGGGCCACCCTGCCGGCCATGAGGTCCGCGACGTTTTCGGTGTACCCCTTGGCTTCAATGCGCGTCAGATCCCAAGACCAGCGGTGCTCGCCATGATCGAAGGCAACCAAGCCCGCCTGAGCAAGCGCGGACAAGAACTGTATGGTGAAAAACGGATTGCCTCCCGTTTTCACTTGCACGAGCTGTGCGAGGGGCGACGCGCGCCCGCTCTCGCAATGCAGGGAGTCGGCAATCAGCTCTATCAAATCTTCGAGGCCGAGGGGCGCGAGCTTAATCTCCTGCACAGCCGCCCCTGCGTTGCGGATGGCATCGAGTGTGCGCATAAGCGGATGCGCCGGACTTACCTCGTTGTCGCGGTAAGCTCCGATCAAAAGCAGGTGCCGCACATCCGCTTGGGTTAACAGGTTTTCTATGAGATCGAGTGTCGCCGCATCGAGCCATTGCAGATCGTCGAGGAACAGCACCAGCGGATGCTCGGGGCGCGCAAAAACCCCGAGGAAGCGGCGGAGTATCAGCTGAAAGCGGGCTTTGGCCTGCTGTGGCTCAAGTTTGGGGTCGGCAGGCTGTTCTCCGATGATGAGCTTCAAGTCTGGCACGAGGTCCACAATGAGCTGCCCATTGGGGCCCAGCGCCTCTCTAATGGACTGCCGCCAGCCCGCGAGTTCGGCTTCGCTTTTGCCCAGAAGCGGATGAATGAGCCGTTCAAAGGCTTGCGCTAAAGTGGCGTAGGGAATGCCGCGCTTGTACTGGTCGAACTTGCCTGAAGCAAAGAGCCCCCGCGGCAGGACCAGCGCTTTGTGAAGCTCGTTCACGAGTGCGGACTTGCCCACGCCTGAGTAGCCGGAGACGAGGACCAGCTCCGGCGTGCCCACTGCCGCAACGCGGCTAAAGGCGGCAAGCAGCGTTTCAACTTCCCGTTTCCGCCCATACAGCTTCTCGGGGATCAGCAGGCGATCAGGGATGTCGTGTTCTCCGAGGGGAAATTGCGCTATGCGCCCCTCTGCCCGCCATTGAGCGGCGCAACGCTCAAGGTCGGCCTTGAGCCCCTCGGCGGTCTGGTAGCGATCCTCGGCGTTTTTCGCCAGCAGCTTCATGACGATGTCTGGCAGCGGCCCGGGTATGTCCGGCCTGAGCCCTTCCAGCGGCGGGGGCTGCAGCGCAATATGGCAGTGAACCCATTCCATGGGATCGGACGCCGTAAAGGGCAAACGCCCGGTGAGCATCTGGTAAAATGTGACGCCCAGCGAATAGAGATCGCCGCGGGAGTCGACCGAGCGGTTCATGCGGCCCGTCTGTTCGGGCGCCATGTAGGCAAGTGTCCCCGCGAGGAACTCCGGCGGTTTGAGGGCCTGGGGTTCTCGGGACGCTCTTGAAGCGGCGCCGAAGCCCGTAAGTTTCACCTCGGCGGAGCTGTTGCTGCCAAGGAATATATTTTCCGGCTTGATGTCCTTGTGCACCACGCCCCGCCGGTGAAGCGCGGCTAGCGCTCCGGTTATGCCTATAGCGATCCTGAAGAAGCGGTCCAAATCCAGCGGGGCCGTTAGATCGCCAGCAAGTGGGTGGCAATCAAAATCTTCTAAAATCAATGCGACCGTGCCGGCATGCCGCTCGATCTTGACGGGTTTCACCGCGAAGGCTGAGTCCAGATCGTGCGCCGTTTTGTATTCATGCTCCAGCTCGGCAACCGCTGCAGCCGGGGGCCGCGATGAAACGGGTGCCTTTAGCAGAAAATGCTCATGGTCCGGCGATAGCGCACGGTACACGGCAAAAGATCCCCCGTCGCAAATGACGGAACCAAGCGCGTATCCAAGAAGGGCGGCTTCCTCTGACGCCATTGGCTAGACTGTGCTTTAGCTATCGGCGCAGCCATCACACGGCTGGCATCCGGGCGCAACCGTTGGCGGAGCCATTGGTCTCTAGCAGCTTAAGGCCGTAAACTTAAGAGGTGCTTACGTTGGTATTCCGCCGCGCAAGATTGTGGCCGCTGCGCCCGGCAGGCAATCCAGCGCCGCCCGGTCTGCCGGAGGCACCTCTCATCACCCGCAACGCTAACCTTATTCGCGGATTCTGTTCCTGCTTTCTTTTTATCCGTTTATTTCGCGTCAGGCCCTCAGTAGCGGATTACATTAAGGGGTTGAATCCTTCGTATAATCAATGATTTACGACCCATCTTAGCGCACATGCGGGAATGACGCCAAATCGCAGGCAATTCTCCACATGTTAACGCCCATGCGCCTTCGCGGGGACGGCGCCAAACCGGTTAATACCTTTGGTGCCCGGTATTGAGCCCCTCCAAAAGTGATAGGGGCAGGTTCATCCCCATCTTGAATCACTGTCCGCTCTCCTTGGGAATCCTCAAAATCCAACAATCTTGAAAGAAATAGACAGTTTTGGAATTGCCGCCCCGCGGAGTTGCGAGTTGACATTCCGCGCCGTTTTTCCGATAAAGCCGCTTCAAGCCGAATACCGGTTATTCGCGCTACCCCAGGCTATTTCTCACGGTCAGAGAGAGCGAAGTCCGCAGAAGCGGCGCCGATGGGTGCGTTTTAGAAAACGATTGAGGATACAATGTACGCGGTCATTCGCACGGGCGGCAAGCAATACAAGGTTGCCCCGCAAGATGTGCTCCAGATTGAGAAAATCGAAGGCGCGGCGGGCGACGCCGTGCAGTTCCCCGATGTGCTGATGATCGGCGGGGAGGGCGAGCCGAAGGTTGGCGCGCCGCTAATCGCGGGCGCGGCTGTTTCGGCCGAGGTGGTCGAGCAGGGCCGCGGCCCCAAGATCATCATCTTCAAGAAGCGCCGCCGCCAGAACTACCGCCGCAAGCGCGGGCACCGGCAGGATCTGACAACCGTCCGCATCCTCGATATCCTCACGGATGTGAAGGTTGCCGCGCCGGAAGCCAAGGAAAGCAAGCCCGCTCCGGCTCCCGAAGCAGAGGCCAAGCCCGCCAAGCCGCGCGCCAAGAAGCCAGCGGCGGAAGCCGCGCCCGAAGCGGAGGCAAAGGCTCCGGCTGCGGAGGGCGAGGTCAAGAAGCCCAAGGCCGCCAAGCCGAAGGCTGCCGGGGAAGCAGCGGAGGCCAAGCCGGCGGCGCCCAAGAAACCGCGCGCCAAGAAGGCCGAGTAGCATCGAAGTTTCAAGGAATTAAAGGCGAACGATCATGGCACACAAAAAAGCGGGCGGCTCATCCCGCAACGGACGCGATACCGCGGGCCGGCGCCTCGGGATCAAAAAGTCGGGCGGCCAGCAGGTTGCCCCGGGCAACATCATCCTGCGCCAGCGCGGCACGAAGTGGCACCCCGGCAGCGGCGTCGGTATGGGCAAGGACCACACGATTTTCGCGGTTCGCGACGGCGTGGTGGAGTTCAAGGCCAAGAGCGGCGGCAGGACCTTCGTGTCTGTCACCGGCGGCGAATCGCAGGGCTGACGCTATCCATGGCAGCTGAGGGACGGGGACTGGCCATAGGCTTGCAACCCCTCATCCTGTCCTTTTCCCTGCGGGAGAAGGCCCCCTCGAACTACCCGCAGCGGATGTGTTGACGTCCCCTCTCCCAGAGGGAGAGGGGTTGTAAGCCCCGAATTGGGCTCGCCATTCAGCCGCCCGCATCACCCGGCGGGAAGAGGCTGCCCGAGCCGGCCCGCCACATCCTGGATATACTGCCACGCCACGCGCCCCGACCGCGAACCGCGCGTCATGGCCCATTCGAGCGCCCCGGCACGCAACTGTTCCGCCGGCAGGCCGAGCCCGTAATACTCCGCGTACCCCTGCACCATATCGAGGTAATCGGCCTGGCTGCAATTGTGGAAGCCGATCCACAACCCGAAACGGTCCGACAGCGAAACCTTCTCCTCGACCGCCTCCCCCGGATTGATCGCGGTCGCGCGCTCATTGTCCATCATCTCGCGCGGCATGAGATGGCGGCGGTTCGAAGTTGCGTAGAACACCACATTCGCGGGCCGGCCCTCGATCCCGCCCTCCAGCACGGCCTTGAGCGATTTATAGGACGTGTCGTCCGCGTCGAAGGAAAGGTCGTCGCAAAACAGGATGAAGCGCTCAGGCCGCCCGCGCAGGTGCGAGAGGCAGCGCGGCAGGCTCGCAATGTCCTCGCGGTGGATCTCGATAAGCTTCAGCCGTCCGTTCCCCGTAGCATTTTGCCTCGCCGCCGCCTCCGCGTGCACCGCCTTCACGAGCGAGCTTTTGCCCATCCCGCGCGCGCCCCAGAGCAGCGCATTGTTCGCCGGCAGCCCGCGCGCGAAATTCTCCGTATTGGCGAGCAGCGTCTCGCGCATCCGGTCCACCGACTTGAGCAGCGCGATGGGCACACGGTTGACATGCGCGACCGGAGCGAACCGGTTTTCCTCGGCCTGCCAGATGAAGGCCTCCGCGGCGGCGAAGTCCGGCGCCGGCGGAGGCGGCGGCGACAGGCGTTCCAGCGCTTCGGCAATGCGAAGGAGGGCGGCGTCGCGTGCTGACGGCGGTTTTGTCATGGAAGCGCTCTGGGCTGGCTCAAGAAGTGTGCGCGCAAAAGTGGCGGGAAAGCTGGAACGGTCGCGCACTATGCGCTATTTTACCACGCGCGCAAACGTACATTCCCGAAAAGTTGCGAACTTCAGGCAAGCCGCTATAAGAACAGGCACACATACGGTCGCGCCGCTATCCCCGGCGTACAACCCTTTTCCGCACAAGAACGGTGACCTTCGATGATTACCCCTGCATTTGCCCAGACGGCCAGCACTGGCGGCGGCGATATCGTCAGCTTCCTCTTCCCGATGATTTTCGTCTTCGCGATCTTCTATCTCCTGGTCTTCCGGCCGCAGCAGAAGAAGCTCAAGGAGCATCAGGCGCTAATCGAGGCGGTGAAGCGCGGCGACACGGTGGTGACGGCAGGCGGCATTATCGGCAAAGTCGCCCGGGTTGGACCCGACAACGAACTCCGGGTTGAAATCGCCGAGGGCGTGCAGGTGCGAGTGCTCAAGAACACGGTGAGCGATGTCAAGGGCCGCGGCGAACCCATCAAGGAGAAAGCCGAGGCCGCGGGCGGGGAGAGCGGCAAGCAAAGCTGACGCCCAGCTTGGGCTTCGTGCGCCGGACGCGTTTCCGGCGCGCAAGGAACCGTATCCGGATGCTAGGACTCACCTCATATCTTTCGCGCTTGCGTGCGGCCGGAGCGGCGCTGATGCCCTCCGCAGCCGTGGCGCTCGGCCTGATAGGGGTGTCGTCCGGGGCGGCCGCCGATGACGGGAACGCGCGCGGCTCCGGCTCGCGCACGGGCACGGTTTTGCGCTACCGGATCGATGTGGCGCAGATCCGGAACCGCAGGCTGCAATCCACCCGGAGCGATGCACGGCGAGTTCTGAAAGAAAAGAGGACCGGTCACAGCGGCGCGCGGATCGCCGGAAACCAGGTGCGCGTGACCTTGCCCGGCGCGAGCAAGATGGACCAGGCCGTTCCGCGGCTCAGGACGCTTGCCTTGCCGTCCGCCTCCCAGCTGCTCCGCGCCGGCTACGATTTGACGGTCAGCGCCGCCGGGAACGGGCTCATCGTCATCGAGCCGCCGGCCGGGGGCTTGCGCAGCCGCGAGGAGCGCACGCGCTCCAGGGCTGCCGCGCCGATCCAGCGCCGCGCGACACCCGAAAGCAGCGCAGCCGCATTCCCGCACATCGCCCGGGAGAAAACCGGCAAGCGGCTTGCCATCGTTTCCGCCGGCAAGGTTTTGTCCGCGCCAGTAAACCGCCCGGAAATTCGCGGAAGCGGCGCGAGCGCCGGCAATTTCGCCGTGCCGGAAGCCAGGCGGATGGCGCTTCTGGCGCGGTCCAGAACATTTCCCGCATCGCTTCTGCTTGCCGGAGAACGCACGATCGAGCTAACCGCCCGCAGGCGCGAATGAGCCCGGCGGCAGCCAAGGAATGAAACCGCGCGGGCGGAGAGCGAAGCGGAAGAGCGCCGCAGCCAAGGCTTACAGTCAGGCCCACGCTCAGGCTCCCAGGCCCGCGAAGCAAACATCGCATAAAGGATCTGATTTCAATGTTTGGATTCAAGCTACATTTTTCGCGCTGGGGCGCGGCCGTCACGATCTTTCTGTCGGTTGCGTCGCTGGCGTTCGCCTTGCCGAACCTGATCCCGCTTTCGGCCTACGAGCAAATGCCAAGCTGGGCGCAGCTCCCGCGTATGCCGCTGGGCCTTGACCTTCGCGGCGGCACCCATCTGCTCTATTCCATCGACACCGCCGAGCTTAAAAAGGACTGGCTGCAAACGCTGCAAACCGACGCCCGGCGCGCGCTCAGCGAGGAAAGGATCGGACATGCCGGCGTGGTGATCGGCGCCAATCAGGTCCGTGTAAAACTGAGGGACCCCGCCAAGCTGCAAGACGCGCTTGCCCGGCTTAAAAAGCTCGCGCAGCCGCTGCAGGCCTCGCTCATGGGCGGCGGGAGCGGCAGCGGGCTCGATTTGAAGGTCGAGGCCACCAAGGGCGGCGCGATCATCATCGAGCCGACCCAGGCCGGAATCACGCAACGCGTGGAGTCCGCGATTTCCCGCTCCATCGAGGTTATCCGCCGCCGCGTCGATCCCGAGGGCACGACCGAGGCAACGATCCAGGCGCAGGGGCGGGACCGCATCCTGATCCAGGTGCCCGGCCTCGCACCTTCGGAGGTCAAGGCACGCGTCGGCACCACCGCCAAGCTAACCTTCCAGCTCGTCGACCAGACCGAATCCGTGGAAGCGGCGCAGGCCAACGGCGTGCCGCCGGACGATTTGCTCTTGCCCGACGCCGAGCATCCTGGAAGCTACATCCTCGTGCATAAGGAAATACTCGTGAGCGGCGACGATATCGTCGACGCGCACGCAGGCTACGATAGCAGCTCAGGCGGGATCGGCCAGCGCGCCGTTCTGTTTACGCTGAACACCCGCGGCGCAGTCGCCTTCGCCAGGGTGACGCGGGAGAACATCGGCAGGCGATTTGCCATCGTGCTCGACAACAAGGTGATGTCGGCACCGGTGATCAGGTCCGAAATCCCAGGCGGCCACGGCCAGATCACCGGCGATTTCAGCATAGAGGAGGTCAACCGGCTCGCACTTCTGCTACGCTCTGGCGCATTGCCAGCCTCGCTCTCCATCATCGAGGAACGGTCGGTCGGCCCGAGCCTTGGTGCCGACTCGATCGAGAAGGGCAAGGTCGCCGCTATCGTGGGTTTCATTGCGGTCTCGGGTTTCATGATCGCGGGCTACGGGCTTTTCGGGCTGTTCTCGGTTGTCGCACTGGTGATCAACATCTCCATCATCGTCGCCTGCCTGTCGCTGTTCCACGCCACGCTGACGCTGCCCGGCATCGCGGGCATTGTGCTGACCATGGGCGTGGCCGTGGACGCCAACGTTCTGATTTACGAGCGCGTGCGCGAGGAGTTGAAAACCGGAAGGGGGATCGTAAGCGCCATCGAGGCCGGTTTCGACCGCGCCTATTCGACCATCATCGACTCGCATTTGACCGGGCTCCTGGCGGCGGTGATCCTCTACGCCTTCGGCTCGGGCACGATCCGCGGCTTTGCCGTCACCTTGTCGTTCGGCATTGTCAGCTCGCTTTTCACCGCCATCACGGTCACGCGCTTGATGGTTTCGGCGTGGCTGCGCCAGGCGCGGCCCACGGTCCTCGAAATTTAGCTTACGGATTTAAGCCATGATGCTGAAGCCGCTTTTCCGCCTGCCGCAGAAGCCGAACTTCCACTTTGTGAAGTTTTTCAAGATCTGCCTCGGGCTTTCGACCGCCGCCATCCTTGGCACGATTGTGCTCCTGTCGACCGTTGGCTTGAATTTCGGTATCGACTTCAAGGGCGGAACCCTCATTCAGATCCAGACGCCGGGGCCTGCCGATGCCGGCCAGCTCCGGACCAAGCTCTCCCGCCTGGGATTGGGCGAGATCCAGCTCCAATCCTTCGGTACGGCAAACGAGTTCCTTATCCGCTTCCCCGTGCAGCCAGGCGGCCCGAAGGCCCAGGAGGCGGCGGCGAACAAAGTGCTGAAGGCGATACCGGAGGGCAGCAAGGAGCTGAGGCGCGAGGGGGTCGGCAGCACCGTCTCCAAGGAGCTGATCAACGCGGCGATCTGGGCGCTGGTGTTCACCAATCTGGGCATCTTCGTCTATGTGTGGTTCCGGTTCGAATGGCAATTCGCCATAGGCGCGATCGTGGCGTTGATCCACGACGTGATGATCACGCTCGGGCTGTTCGCCCTTTTGGGCATGGATTTCGACCTGACCATCGTCGCGGCGCTTTTGACCATCCTTGGCTATTCGATCAACGACACGGTGGTCATTTACGACCGGATACGCGAGAACCTCCGGCGCTATAAGCGAATGCCGCTCCGCGATCTCCTGGACCTCTCGGTCAACGAGACGCTGTCACGTTCGATCATGACGGTCGGCACGGTCATCATGGCGCTGCTCGCCCTTTATTTCTTCGGCAGCGAGGTGATCCATGGCTTTACCTTCGCCATGCTGTTCGGCGTGCTGATCGGCACCTATTCATCGGTGTACATCGCGGCGCCGTTCTTGATCCTGATCGGCGTGAAGCGCAACTGGAGCGGCGAAAAGGACAAGACCGCTGGCCCGAAGAACACCACGGCGCCGGCCACGGCCAAGGCCAAGGAGGCGCTTCCTTTCCAGGACGAGGACGAGATTGAAGTTGAGGCAGGCGAGGCTGTGAACCCCGCTTCGCAGGCCGATGCCTCGAAGGCTGCTCTCGCGGCGGTGAGCGCCCGGAAAGGCGGCCCGCAAAAATCGCAGGGCGCGCGCGCGAAAGGCAAGTCGCGCGGACGGTCCAAAAAACGCGGGTGACTTCCGGGGGTTGGGGGGTATGGGAACCGGCGTCCGGTACCGCTTACCCCTCACCCCTACCCCTCTCCCGCAAGGGGAGAGGGGACGCGCCCTGAATTTCCCGCAGCGCCGGAGATAGGGCGCAAACCCTCTCCCCTCGCGGGCGCGGGTGGCCAGCAAAGCTGGCCGGGTGAGGGGACGCAAAGCTCCGCCGCCAACTTAATGCAACGCAAACCCGCGCAGGCAGCACGTCATGGTTAATTCGAGTATGGTAAACACGGGTTCGCGATGCGATTTTCATGCGCATTCCGGCGAATTTTTGCGTGTTTTCGCGCGATTTTCACGTTCGCGGAATCCCTTTAAATATATTTGCGGATTTAATATTTACCATAAACCGGCGCATCCGGCCGCCCCCGCGCCAATCCACCCTAAAAATTTCCACGTAAAACCATATACTTGCCCAGCTTTACGTTCCGGAAAGACGCATTCGCCTACATTTGCGCATTAAAGAAGAACGCGGGAGCAACGTAAAAATGCGTCCGGGCGCCAGGAATAGAGTAAATGGGCGATTAAATTTTCTCTCGCTCCTATCCCCTTCTCATCCTGCCAATGGTGGGGCTTCGTCGCGCGCCCACGGGATGTACATTATGCCAGTGGCCGGGAATTGCCGGTCCGTGTCAGCAACGTTGCCGCTATGAGTGAAGATCGAGGGACGGTGGAGGGCGAGGCCCGGCTTGATCGGGAAGCCGCGGCCAGCCATGTTAGAGCCCGCGACCTGGACCGCTACTGGACCGCGCTGTTCGCTCCGGCTTCCGCGCGGAGAGGGCTGCTTGCGCTTTACGGCTTCAACGCCGAGCTTCAGCACATCGCGGCAACGGTGCGTGAACCGATGGTCGCGCAAATCCGCCTGCAATGGTGGCGCGACGCCATCGACTTGGCCGCCCCCGGCATGAGGACAGGCAATCCGCTGGCCGATACGCTGGCCGGCGCGATTCTGGAGTACGATCTGCCGCGCGAGCGTCTTGCCGCCATGGCAGCCGCGCGCATCCCTGAAATCAATGGCGATCCTCCCGCCGGCTTGGCGGAGCTGCGCGCGTCGCTTCAGGAAACGGAAGGGACGGTGTTCGAACTCGCCGCCGCGATCCTCGGCGATACCGGCGAGGCCGCAAGGGAGGCCGCCCAGCACGCGGGCCTGGCCTATGGGCTCATACAGCGGCTGCGCACATTCGCGGTGCAGGCATCGCGCCAGAGGCTGCTCCTGCCGCCATCCTACCTGAAGAGCCGGGGCGCCGATCCAGAGTGGCTCTTTGCGGGCAAGCCGAGTGCCGCGCTTGCCGCCGCCCTGGCCGATTTCAGGGAAGAGGCCGCGCGCGAGTTGCAGCGGTTCCGGGAACTGCGGCCCACGCTCGATGAGGCCGTGTGGCCAGCCTTCCTGCCATTGGCGCTTGTCGAGCCTTATCTCAAAGCGATGGCGGCGCATTCCTTCGAGCCTTTGCAAACCGTGGCGGCGCTCAATCCCCTGCGCAGGTACTGGCGGATTTGGCGCGCGGCATTTCTCGGGGCAGTGTAGGCGATTGGGTGCTGCGTTATGAAACCTTCCCAACCGGGCAGCCGGAAGCGCTTCTACAAATCCGCAAGCATCGCGGAGCGGGACGGAGGCAGCTTCGGCGTGCTGCTCGACGGCCGCCAGATCAAGACGCCCGCCGGCAAAGCGCTGGCGGCGCCCGGGCGCGGGCTTGCGGAGGCCATCGCCGCGGAATGGAACGCGCAAGGCGAAACCATCGCGCCGGCGAGCCTGCCGCTGACCAAGCTTGCGAATACCGCCATCGACGGGGTTTCGGGGAGGATGGGGGAGGTTGCGGACGATATCCTGAAATACGCCGCCACCGACCTTGTCTGCTACCGGGCCGAATATCCCGCCGGGCTGGTTGCGGCGCAGGCCGCTGCCTGGGACCCAATCCTGGAATGGGTTGCGGCCAAATATGGTGCCGCTTTCCTGACCTCCGCGGGTATCGCGCATATCGCGCAGCCGGAGGCGTCCCTTACAGCTTTACGTGCGGCTCTGGGCGGCTTCAATGCGTTCCAGCTCGCGGCGCTGCATGTCATGACCGCACTCACAGGTTCCGCGCTCATAGCGCTGGCGCACGCCACGGGCGAACCGGATGCCGCCGCCGCCTGGGCAGCGGCCAATACGGATGAATACTGGCAGGCCGCGCGGTGGGGCGAAGACCCCGAAGCGGCCCGGCGCATGAATGCGCGGTTCGCCGAATTCGAATCCGCATCGCGGTTTTTCCAACTCTCATAGGTTGAGGGCGCTGTGCTGAAGCCGGCGCAGGAAAGCGGCGCCCTTGCCAATTTTTGCCACTAGAATCAGTCCCCACATACAAAAGTATTACACCACCTATAGTTGTATATATTGTGCATGTCACAGTATAGGTTGCATAGAATACGGCAACATTTAGCACACAAAACCTCAGAGAATCAAGAATTATTCAGCAATAACACATACTTGCCATATCTCCACAACTTTAGCACGGTCAAAAGTTGGGCGAAAATTATCTAGGTTTAGTCAAGTTATAGCCAAATGAATCATCAACGCTAACAGCCATAGATGCTCTCTCTATTTTCCGGCTGAAAGACGAAGCGTGAGTCACGCAATACTGGTGGCTTGCCTTCCGTTATCGAGAGAACGATGGTCCCGCGGACCATTAAACTGGGGTGGTGTGCGGGAATCAAAAGATGAGGGACTTCAACATGCTAAAGTTCGCTTCATTAACGGCAGCGGCAGTAGCGCTGTCCGTATCCGGCGCTAATGCCGATGGGATGTCCTGGAAGGATGGTCCGTCCTCGTACAATTGGGTCGGCTTGTATTTTGGCGGTACGATAGGCTATGGCTGGGGTTACTCCCAGACGTGGTTTAACAACAATGGCGGCTCTGGCCCCGACGGTGCTCATCCGTACACAAACAACGATCCGAGCGGCGCTCTTGGCGGCGTCACGGCCGGCTACAATTACCAGGTCGGTGATAAATGGGTGGCTGGCATCGAAGCCGACATCAGCATGGCCGACATCAAAGGCAATGACGGTATGTTGTGGGGGGACGGCCACCGGTGGCACACTGGCTGGGACGGCCTGATCACCGTGCGCGGCCGCGCCGGCTATGAACTGGGCTCGCGGACGCTGGTTTACGGCACTGCCGGTATCGCCGCCGTCGATTCCAGCGAATACAATATCGGTGATGAAGTCAAAAATGACGACCAATCGTCCGACAATACGGGCTGGCGCTGGGGCTGGGTTGCCGGCCTAGGTGTGGAACGCGCGTTTTCGGATCGCTGGACCGGCAAGATCGAATACTTGCATGTCGGTATGGCCGACAACAACGGTCATGGCATCAAGAACAATGGCAGATCCACCTACGGATATTCGAACGATCTCGACATCATTCGCGTGGGTGTGAACTATAAAATGAACTAAAACGGCTGGAGCTGGTGTCCCCTAAAGCCAGCTCCGCCGCATTACTCGCGGGCTGCGGCAGCATTCGCGGCCTGCTCAGTGCGTTCCGGGCACGGGAATGGCGATATTGTCGATGAGCCGGACCTTGCCGAGATTTGCGGCGGCCAGAAGGCGCGCGGGCTTCCAAAGCGGGAGCTGGGCGGGCGTCAGGCTTTCCGCGTCGCGGACTTCCAGGTAATCGACCTGGAAGCCGTGATTTTCGAGGCGCCCGTGCCCCTTCTTCACGGTTTCTTCGATCCCGCGGCCAGCCGCTAGGTCCTTGGCCATATCCTTGAGAATGCCGTAAAGGTGCGGCGCCGCCACGCGTTCCTGGGCGTTCAGATAGGCGTTGCGCGAGGACATGGCGAGGCCGTCGGATTCCCGCACGATTGGCGCGGGGACGATCGTGATTGGGAAGTTCAAATCCCGCACAAGCTTCTTCACGACCAGGAGCTGCTGGTAGTCCTTTTCGCCAAACACCGCCATATCTGGCAGGGCTTGCAGGAACAGCTTGGTGACGACAGTGGCGACGCCCGAGAAGAAATGCGGGCGTGAAATGCCCTCAAGTGGCTGGGCGACGCCCGCAACATCCACCCGCGTGGCGAAATCCCGCGGGTAGATCTCATGCACGTCGGGCGCATACATGGCGTCCGCATCCACGGTGCCAAGCTTGTGCCAGTCGCGTTCCTCGTTGCGGGGATAGGCCTCGAAGTCCTCGTGCGGAGCGAACTGCGTGGGGTTGACGAACACCGAGACGATGACCCGGTTCGCATGCTGCTTGGCCAGCCGCACCAGCGACAGGTGGCCGTCATGCAGGCCGCCCATGGTGGGTACCAGCGCGATCTTCTGGCCCTGCCGCCGCCATTGCTGGACGAGCTGGCGGAGCTCGGCAGTATGCCTGAGAACGGGAAGCTTGGTGTTCATGGTGAAATGCCAGGTTGGTCAATACCCTGCAGACTAACAGGAAGCGCGGGAAAGGAAACCGGCTAGCACGCCACATATTGCATAAAATCAGCGCACAGCCTTTCGCGCCATGGCCGGCGAATTTTCCAAATCTTTCCGGCCCCGGCAATGGATGATACCAACCGCCAAAAGTATTTACCGCTTAGGCGCCGGCCCCGCGAAGGCGGGGATCCATGTTTCCGCAGGATAGTGCATTGTTATTACGTGGCTTCCCGCTTTCGCGGGAATGACGGTGAAAACGGTCATTACTTCTGGCGGTTGGTATGACATGCTCAAGGCGGCGCGAACACGGTTTCTCCGCGAGCTTGCCGGACGCCGGGGACTCCGCAGCGCCGGCCCCGCGAAAGCGGGAAGCCATTTCTCAGGAAAGAACAAGCTCCTGCATGGAGCCCCGCATTCGCGGGGATGACCGTAAGACAGTCCTCACTTCCGGCGGCCGCATCAAGCCGCGACAGCGGCCAGCCGCTTGAGCGCCGCCTTCAGCCTGTCCGCCGCGGCCTCCGCCTCGGTGCGGCGCTCGCGGTTCTCCTCGATCACCTCTTCCGGCGCCTTCGCCATGAACTGCGCGTTGGCGAAGCGCGCGTCGATCTTCTGGATCTCCTGCTCCAGCTTGCCGATCTCCTTGGCGAGCCTCTCCCGCTCGGCCGCGAAGTCGATCACATTGGCGAGCGCCAGCGCCATCGTCGCCTCGCCCAGCACGAACTGCGCCGAGCCATGCGGCGGCGTATCGGCCATCGCGATGGAGCTGAGCCGCGCCATGCGCTTCAGGAAGCTCTCGTAGCGCTTGGCGCGTGCCTTGGTGTCCTTGTCCGCGCCGGAGATCGTAAGCGGCAGCGCGGAAGCTGGCGGCACGTTCATTTCGGAACGCAGCGAGCGGATTTCGCTGATCAGGTCGATGACCCAATTGATCTCGTCCACGGCCTTGCGGTCCGCTTTTTTCGCGGGCTTCGGCCATTCGGCGAGGCAAAGCAGAGACTCGCGCTTCGGCCCGTCCTCGCCCAGCACCGCCCAGAGCTCCTCGGTGATGAAGGGCATGAACGGATGCAGGAGCTTCAGGATCTCGTCGAGCGCCCAGGCCGCCATCGCCTGCGTTTCGGCTTTCGCGGCTTCGTCCGAGCCCATGAAAACGGGCTTGGCGAATTCCACATACCAGTCGCAGAAGCGGTTCCAGACGAAGCGGTATACCTCGGCCGCTGCGTCGTTGAAGTGGTAGCCTTCGAGCGCTTCCGTCACCCCGGCCACGGCCGCACTGGTTTCGGCGTAAAGCCATTTGTTGAGCGTGGTTTTCGCCTTCGACGGATCGAAGCCCTTCTGGCGCACGCAGCCGTTCATCTCGCAGAAGCGCGCGGCGTTCCAGAGCTTGGTGCCGAAATTGCGGTAGCCCTCGACGCGCTGGAGCGATAACTTAATGTCGCGGCCCTGCGCCGCCATCGCGGCCATGGTGAAGCGCAGCGCGTCCGCGCCGTATTCGTCCATGACGGAGAGCGGATCGACCACATTGCCCTTCGACTTCGACATCTTGGCGCCCTTCTCGTCGCGGACGAGCGCGTGGATGTAGACATCGCGGAAAGGCACATCCTTCATGAAGTGCATACCCATCATCATCATGCGGGCGACCCAGAAGAAGATGATGTCGAAGCCCGTGACGAGCACCGAGGTTGGGTAATAGCGCTTCAGCTCCGGCGTCTTGTCCGGCCAGCCGAGCGTCGAGAATGGCCAGAGCGCGGAGGAGAACCAGGTGTCAAGCACGTCCTCGTCGCGCCAGATGGGCTCCATCCTGGCGCCGTCCTCATCGAGGATGGGGTCTTGATCGTCATGCGGCGCCCGGTCCAGGATTTTGATCTTGCGGCCGTAATATTTGTGCGCTAGCTGGCTCGCCTCTTCCTCCGAAGCAGCGACGAAGGTTTGCAGGCCGCCATGCGTGAGCGGCGAAAGCGGGTCGGCCTCAATGGGCTCCCGGATGCGCTCGACATGCGGGGTAAGCCCCTCCTCGCGGGCCAGCTTTTCGATGCGCGGCTCCTCAAGGTCCGCGCGCTTGCGGCCGTACCACGCTGGAATGCGATGGCCCCACCAGAGCTGGCGCGAGATGCACCAGGGCTGAATGTTCTCAAGCCACTGGAAATACACGTTCCGCCAGTTGCCAGGGATGAAGGTGGTCTTGCCTTCGCGGACGGCCGCGAGCGCGGGCTCCGCCAGCGTCTTCGCGTCCACATACCACTGGTCCGTGAGATAGGGCTCGATCACCTCATGCGAGCGGTCGCCATAGGGAACCTTGAGAACGTGCGGCTCGATTTTTTCGATGAGGCCCTGAACTTCGAGGCGGTCCACGACGCGTTTGCGCGCCTCGAAACGGTTGAGGCCGTCAAGCTCCAGGAGGAATTGCCAGTCCTCCGCGCTGAGGTTGCATTCGATGAACGCGGGATTGCCCTGGATCTTGAGCCGGGCCTGCGCGTCGAAAATGTTGATGAGCGGCAGATTGTGCCGGCGGCCAACCTCGAAGTCGTTGAAATCGTGCGCTGGCGTGATCTTCACCGCGCCGGAGCCCTGCTCGGGGTCGGCGTGCTCGTCGGCGACGATCGGGATTTCGTGCCCAACCAGCGGCAGGATCACCTTCTTGCCTATATAGGGTTTCCAGCGCTTGTCGTTTGGATTCACCGCCACCGCGGTGTCACCAAGCATCGTCTCGGGCCGTGTCGTGGCGACGGTGATGAACTTGTGCTTGAGCCTGCCAGGGTTCTTGATGGGGTATTTGAAATACCAGAGATGCCCCTTGGTCTCGACCGGGATCACCTCAAGGTCCGAGATCGCGGTTTGCAGCTTGGGGTCCCAGTTGACGAGGCGCTTGTCTTTATAGATGAGGCCCGCGTTGTACAGCTCGACGAACACCTTGATGACGGCGCGGGACAGCCCTTCGTCCATGGTGAAGCGCTCGCGGCTCCAGTCGCAGGACGCGCCCAGGCGCTTGAGCTGGTTGACGATGGTGCCGCCCGAATGCTCCTTCCAGGCCCAGACACGCTTCAGGAACTCCTCGCGGCCAAGTTCGCGCCGGCCAGGCTCCTGTTTCTCCATGAGCTGCCGCTCGACGAGGCTTTGCGTCGCGATGCCGGCATGGTCGGTGCCCGGCTGCCAGAGCACGTCGCGCCCGCGCATCCGCTCGAAACGCGCCAGCACGTCTTGCAGCGTGTTGTTGAGCGCGTGCCCCATATGCAGCGAGCCCGTCACGTTCGGCGGCGGGATCACGATGGAAAACGGCTTGGCCTTCGGGTTCTTCTTGCAAGCGGCGCCGGCGCGGAACGCCTTCGCCTTCTCCCAGGCTTTGAAGATTCGCGGTTCGATATCGGAGTAATTGTAGGTTTTTTCGAGCATTGCCGTGGGTGGTATTTGAAGGGCTTTGGCCGTTACCTTTAAGAAAAAAGGACAGCTTCGGCAACCGCCGAAGCTGTCCTCAACGGATATGCTTGTGTGTAGCGGTGATTAACCGTCCGATTTCGGGAGCAGACTGCGTACCGCAATCTCCTCGCGAATCGCGCTTTCGAGGATCCGCGGCATGTTCTCGTTGAGCCATTGCACCAGCAGCGGACGTAGCATCTCGCGCACGGCGGTTTCCAAAGGCCCGCCGGTTGGGGCAGCGCCGGACGCTTGCGCGGGGCCCATGAACTGCGCCTGCGCAACCTGCCCTGAAGCCGCGGCCGGACCCAGCGCTCCGCCGGGTTTGCCAGTTGCCACGCTGGCCTGACTCCCGGTTTTGGCGGCTGCGGCAGGATCAGGCGCTTTTGCCGGCTTCGCGTGAGATTGTTGCGGAGGCTCCGGTGCCTCGGCCATTTCCGTAAAGGCCTGCTGCAAAGGCTCCGGTTTAGCGGCAGCCTGCGGTTTTGCTTCGGCCTTCGCCTGAGCTTCCGCCTTGGCGGCAGGCGCGCTCTTGCCGCGCTTGGCTTCTTCCTTCCGTGTGGAGGTATTGCGGTTTCTCGCGGCCTGCTGCTGTTTCTGCGCTTGTTCCATGGCTGCGTGCGCTTCAACCACTTCCAGCAGTTCCGTGTCCTCTTCCACGGGATGAGCCGCGACCTCGATCGCGTCGGCAAACTTCTCAGCGACGTTCGCCTTGCTTTGGGCGTCGAGATGCTCGAAATCGACCTGCTTGGCGGTTTCAAGCTCTTTTGCCTCTAGCACGCCCATGGCCGAGCGCGCGAGCCTTTGCGCGAGAACCGCCACGGCAACCTCGCCTTCGCCCTCGCCCTGCGCTTCAGCGGACTGCTCCCCGGCCATAACCTCGGCGGAAACCTCCTCGGCGGGCGCTTCGCCCCTCGCATGTCCGGGGGGAGCAGGGAAAAGCGGGACGGGGCCTTCCCCGGAAACCGGCATTTGGATGTCGCCAGCCCAATTCCGCGCCTGGGGCCCTGGCGTGGGCGGCTCCTGTCTGAGCCTTGGCGCCGCCGGTGCCTGCTGCGCATCCTCGGGCAGCTCGCGGCGGGACCAGACAGCCTGGGCAATAGCGGCTGCCCCTCCTTGCCGCGCCTCGGGATGCACCACCTGATTAGCGTTGGGCGAAATGCCCCCGCGCGGGTCAGGATGGTACGGGTATCCAGGATGCGCTTCTGGGCCAGACTGGCCATGCATCCCCGCATGGGAGGCTCCGGTCTGGCCTCTTATTTGCTCTTCGGGAAAGACAAGCTCATCCGTCAGATCGAAAACTTCGTCAGCGGCCCTCCCGCTTGACGCCGCCGCGGCAGCGCCAGCTCCGGCCTGCGCGCCTATGCTATGCAGTTCCCTTGGGAAGGAATCCTGCTTGTCTGCATCGGAAATGATGAGCCTGATCGACGCGAGGAGCTCCTCGATGGTTGGCTCAGGAGCTTGATCTGCGCGGTTCATTCTATTTCACCTCGACCGCTGGCGCACTTCCACACCCGGTGCGCACGCCAGCAAAGATTAGCCCAATCCACTCCCACGCGACTCACTTCGCCCTCTCTGGGGGTGGCGGCAGGTTAACGGCGGTGGTGACTCAATGCCAGTACTTCATGGAATCTGAGGCAATTTTTGAGTGTACGCTGGTCCGTCTGTGGATCTTTGGCCCGGTCTGCGGCCCGAATTTTCCACAGGAGCGACGCGGGCGTCCTGGCGATCCTCAATCGCGGCGCCCCAGCCAAACAACGCGTCCTTGACCTCGCCGTAATAACGGGTTGGGTCGTAAAGCTCGGCCTGAAGCGAGATGTCGGCGGCGGTCAGGCGGCCCATATAAGCGAGCACGCCATAAGAAGCGACCACGAGGTCGCGCTGGAACGAAACGAGCATGACCTGGGCGTTCAAATTCTGCTGCTCGGCGTTGAGCACGTCGAGGATGGTGCGCTGCCCGACCTTTTCTTCCTCGCGAATACCCTGCAGCGCGATCCCGGTGGATTTCACCGCGGATTTGCCGGCGGCCACGTTGCCCTTCGCCGCGACGATCAGGCCCCACTGCGCGCTGACGTTCGCCCGGGCATTCTCCCGCTGCACGTCGATGTTCTGGCGGGCTTGAGACAGGGTCTCAATCGCTTGGCGAATCTGCGCCGAAACGTTTCCAGCCTGGTAGAGCGGTATGGAGAGAGTGCCGTAAACCCGCGTGTCTTCCTCGAAAGACATGCTTGGGGCCCCGAACGGCTGCGCCATCCTGCTATAGCTTGCGCTTAGGGACAGGTTGGGCAGGAGTTGGCCCTTCACCGCCTTCACTTGATGCTGCTGGGCGCGCTCGCGGAAGATAGCGCCGAGGATTCCGGGGTTCTCGGATTGCGCGATATCGACGGCTCCCAGCAAGCTCTTGGGCAGCAGCTTCGATGGCGGGCCGGGATCCCTGAGCCTTCCTGGCGGATGGCCAATGTACTGGGCAAACAGGGCCTGATCGCTATAAAGCGTGCCTTGCGCGATACTGAGGTCGGCCTGCGACGCGGCAAGGCCGGATTGCGCTTGCGCCACATCGGTGCGCGTCACTTCGCCGACCCTGAAACGGTCCTCGGTGGCGCGAAGCTGCTCGGAAAGCACTTTGACGTTGTTCTCGCGCAGCTTCACGATGGCAGCGTCGCGGACAACGTTCATGTAGGCCGTCGCCGCATTCAAAAGCACCGATATCTCGGCCGAGCGAAGATCCTCGCGGGCGGCTTCGACCAGCGCCTCGGCCCCTTTGATGTTGTTGTAAGTACGGAAGCCATCGAACAGGGTTTGCTGCAAGGCAACCTGGCCTATCCTTGGATGAGACTCGCCGTTTGAAGCCTGTGCGCCGGTGAAGCTGCTTAGCGGCATCACACTGGTGCAACCGGTAGGAGTGCCGCCACCAGACACGCCAGAGCATATTGGAACAGAACCCTGCACCGACGACAAAGCCGAAAACTTGCTGCGTAGCCGCTCCCATCCCTCCTGGTAGCTCGCGGTGATGGTTGGCCGGTAGCCGGACTTGGCGATGGAAACGCCATTGTCCGTGGCGCGGAGCTGCGCCCGCGCTGCCTTCAATATGGGATTGTAGAGGTAAGCAGCCGCCAACGCATCCTTCAGCGTCTCCGCATGAAGAACGGTACTTCCCGCGAACAGCAAAGCGGCAGTGACGGCCCATCTGCCCGTACTTCCTAGGACGCGGACACCGGAAAGCTTCTTAAACAGCATGAGGTATTTCCGTTGCATAATCCAACTGCCACCAACCGCACGCAGGCTCCCACAGGCAACAACGCGCCGCGTGGAACCTAATCGCGTAGACAGCTCACCGAAAGCCCACTCACAACAAATGGGGAACTTTTCTTACAAGAGCGTTGCGGATTTGCCGCGCGGCCGGACTAAAAGACAAACTCAGGCTGCGGTTCGAAACCAGGCAAAAACTCTGCGCCTGCATCGGAAACGGCACGCCCGGAAACAACACCCGAAGCCTTGGTGAACAAATAGACGTGGCCCTGCCAGCCTTTGCGAAGGACCGTCACAAGACGCCCGCCCTCCGCGAGCTGATCGAGAAGCACCCTGGGCTCCCTGGAGACGCCGCCATTCAGCAAAATCAGATCGAATGGCTTTTCCGCAGCCAAACCGGCTTCAAGAGCTCCATGATGCACGCTGACCGTGTCCACACCAGCGCTTCTCAGTGTGTCCTTCATCGCCTCCGCAAGCGATTCTGACAACTCTAGCGCGCATACCTTTCCACAGATCTTGGAAAGTATGGCCGCCGAATAGCCTGTTGCTCCCCCCACATCGAGTGCGCGGCAGTCTCCGGCTGGGCTCGCGAATTGCAGCATCCGGGCGAGAACCATCGGCGCCAGCAGGTGGCGTGCGGGCGTCTCCGGCGTGGCGGGCACGGCCTGCACAGGCCCGTCCATATAGGCGAGCGCCTTCTGGCTTTCTGGCACGAAGTGCTCGCGCGGGACGCTGGCGAAAGCGTCCAGGATGCGCAGATCGCGAACCCCATTCGGCCTGATTTGCGATTCCACCATGGCCATGCGCGCAGCTTCGAAGTTCATCGCGATTTTCCCGCCTGACAAGGATTTCGAGGAGAGACTGAAGAGTGAGCTGACGCCTAACAAAATTTCCGCCCTCTGACCAGGGGTGTTAGCACAACGCCCGGGCAATTCAAAGCAAGGCGCGCCTCGCTTCGCCCCTCTTGCCATTGGAAAGACGGCTCCGCCGCGCATGGTGAGAATGCGCTCCCTTTGTGACGGGGTGATTCGCCCGCTCGATCCACGATCCAGCGGAAACTTCGAGCCGCCACGGCAAAGGCGCGGAAAGGCCAATTTGCTGCCCTATCGCCTCGTGTGCTAATCGGCGCACGAAGTAGAGGGGGTGTTGCGATGGATGGTTTTCTGAATGTAGCGGTCATTGCAGCTTTGGCATTTGTGGCGGTCTTCGCGTTCCGCTTCATCGCCCTGTTCGTCATGATTCTGCGTATGCCCTTCTGGGGAGTGAAGTATACCCCCATTGCCTGGGAGCCGGCGCTTGCCCCGGATCAACAGGCTGCGGTGAACGAACTCAGAGGCTTCGGCTTCGAGCAGGTGGCGACGCACCGGCTGAACATGGGGCCGCTCGGATGCGAAAGTCTTTGCTTCGAGCACGAAAACGGCAGGGCCTTCGCATCGCTCACCTTCCTTTCAGGCGCCGCGCACGATTTCATGGTGGAGTTCTTCAGCTTCGCCGCGGATGGCCGGCTGCTCCTGACCATCAACCGCTCCGGCTGGCTACTCGCAGAGGCCCATATCGACGCAGAAGTAGCGGATGCGCTGGCCGATTCGCTGGAGGAACACTGGAAGTTTCACCGGGAACGCATCCGGAGTGAAGCGTTAGCCAGCGTGGATGCAAAGGTGGCTGTAGCAAGGCAGATCGAAGCCTCCGAGGGCTCGCTTCCACGCAGGATCGCGGCCAAGGCCGTTGTGCAGGGCCGGGATGGTGCGTGGCATTACACGTTCCGCTCGGCAGTGCGAACGGTCCTGGGCTGGTGGAAGGTGCGCGCCAAGCTTGCCAAGCCATACCGGTCCGCCGTCTCGGATGGGCCGCACCGCTCCGGGCTGTTCGCCCGGATCTACGAACAGATCGAAACCATCAATGCGGCCAAACCCGCGCGCCCCAACGTCACGGTGGGCGTGCTGATCCTGACTGCGGCGGTTTCCGTGGCGCTTTGGGGGAAATTCTTCGACTGGCAGTTTGCCATGATCCTCCTGGCGGTGATTCTGGTTCACGAGGGCGGGCACGCGCTCGCTATGCGCGCTTCCGGCTACCGCGACATCAGCATGTTCTTCATTCCGATGATCGGCGCGGCCGTGACAGGCCATCCGAAGGAGATGCCGGTGTGGAAACAGGCAATCGTGCTGCTGGCCGGCCCATTGCCCGGCTTGCTAGCCGCAACCGCCTTCTTAGTCTGGCGCGGCTTCTTCCCCTTCGAGACGCCTTATTTCGATTTCGGCCAGGCGACCATAATCGCGCTCACGGTAAACCTGTTCAATATGCTGCCAATTACGCCGCTCGACGGCGGCCAGCTTCTCGAAATCTCGGTTTTCAGCCGCTGGCCGCGCGCGCGGCTGGCCTTTTCCGCCCTGAGCGTGCTCGCCTTCGGGTTGCTGGCCGCCTGGCTGGAAAACCCGTATCTCGGGCTTGTCACCGCAGTGCTCATACTCAGCCTTTTCTATAAGTGGCGCATCACCGATCTGCACCGCGCCTGGAAGGAGGGCCTTCCGCCGCACGAGCAGCTTGTGCATCTATTCGGCGAAGCGCGGCGCGCCTTTGGCCCGCAGACTTTCCTTCGCCATTACCGGCTGGTGAAAGCCGTTTTCACCCAACGGAAAATCCTCAAGGCACGGGTATGGGAAAGTGCGCTGGCGCTTGGCGTGATGGCCCTGGTGTGGGCGCCCATCGGGGTTGCCGCGGTGGAGCTGTGGCCTCAGAAAAAGGCGCGGAAGGTGGAAGCGGCGGCGCCAAAACCGGATCCGCGCACAGGCGCGCAGAGGGAATTCGACACGGCGTTCAACCAAAGCAGATGGCAGGAAGCACCAACCGGCTTCGCCCGCCTGGACGCTCTTGCCGGGGAACTCGAATCATCCGATCCGCGGAGGGCCGATCTCGCCTTCTGGCATGTGCTGGCGCTGCCGGCGAAAGAACGTGCACCGCGCCTGGAAGCCCTCGTCGCAGCGCCTTGGAAAGGCTTGCTTTTCGGACGCGGCGATGCCGCTGCGGGGTTTCTTCACACCGCCATGGAAGGGAACGCTGCAAAGCCTGCGAGCGACCGGATCGCCGCGCTTCAGGCGGGCCTCAGCCGCATCGCCACACTTTGGCCCGGCAACGGGCACGTTACCTATTACTACCGAATCCGGCTAGCGGAAATGATCGGGGAGAGCGGCGATGCCGCCGGAGCGATGAGCGCGCTTGAAGCCGCGCGGGCGGCGCTTGTGGAGGCGAAGGCCGGGCCGGTTTATGTGGCGTCCATCGTTCGCGCGCTGGCGTGGTACTCCATTACCCGCGAGCAGCCGGAGCAGGCGCGGCAGCTCCTGGAGAACACGATGCCGGAAGGACAGGAAATGCGCCGGCAGCTCGAAGCGGATTACGCTTGGGCGCTGCTGTTTTCCGGAGAGGTCAAAGCGGGCTTGAAGCGGATGCGCGCCGCGGCTTATACATCGCCGCCTATACCGGGCTTCATGGATAACGCGTTGGGCATACGGATAAAGCCGCGCCTGCATATGCCTCTTGAACTCGCTTACGCGATGATAAAGAACAAGAAATCCGAAGAAGCCGCGGCGCTCATCGCGAAAGAGGCGCCCAGTGCCTGCCGGGGGGAGCCCTCGCCCTGGAATGGGCCGTGGTTCGAAGCGCGCAATCGCGCCATCCGGGCTGCCTATGCCGCGGTTTGCCCCGCGCTGGCGAAAAGCGCGGACGCCGGCAAATAGCGCCAAATCCAGGCAGGATCACGTAATTGAAATACCGGGGATATTGGCCATCCACCAGCCCGGAAACGCCAGGAACTCCGGGCTAGCGGCCCGTATGCGGCAAGCCTATGCGTGGCCGGCGATTCCAACGAGATGCGAGGGGTCCACGCCCAGCGAAAAAAGCGCCCTGGTGTACTTGCTTTCGAGGTCGCCGTCGAAAATGATGCCGTCATCGGGGGGGCAGCAGAGCCAGCTGTTCGATTGGATCTCGCGCTCCAGCTGGCCGGAGGCCCAGCCGGAATAGCCGAGCGCCAGGATCGCCTTATTAGGGCCGCTGCCTTTGGCGATGGCTTTGAGAATATCCACGGTCGCCGTCAGGCACACGCTCTCGTTGATCGTCAAGGTGCTGTCCTCGGCGAAATAGTCGGAGCTGTGGAGAACAAAACCGCGGCTTGTCTCGACCGGCCCGCCCGTATGCACGGCCATGGCAGTGCTCCGCGCGGTTCCCGGACGCGGGTTGCTGAGCTTGATTTCAAGCTGCTCAAGCAGCTTCGGCAGCGTAATGTGTGGCGCGCGCTGGTTGACGATCAGGCCCATTGCTCCTTCGGCGGAATGGGCGCAAACATAGATGACGGTGCGGTGAAAACGCGGGTCCGCCATGGACGGCATCGCGATCAGGAGCTGCCCATCGAGATAACCGTTCGAGCTTACGGGGCCTGTACCAGTTTTCAGTCTCAGCATAAGTGGATGGTAACGCTTCTGGCCATATTTTGGGAAGGGCGAATTTATCGCCCCGCCGTTCAAATTCCCGAAACGGTAAAGAAGCGCGGCAGGTTCCAGGGCGCGGGCCAGCTATTAGCCTGCCAACCCCATATAAGCGCCATGGTTAATTTAGCTATTTTTCGGCACAAAAATGATATGTTCTAAGGTTAGCTGCCGTTTCAAACATATAAAATTGCACCTGCGTGAGCGAATGCACATGTAATTCTGGAAATTCCGCGCAACCAGTGCCGCCATTCTTGAAAAGAACAACACGGGCAAGTGGGGTTTGAAGAGGCGGCGAACCGATAAGGACATGGAGATCCTTAATGATTTATTGGAACCTGCCGAGGCCATTCCCGCTGGAGCTTTGGCTTCATCCGCCTTTCGCGCCGGATGCGGGCGCCTGGATCATCAATAACGCAAATTCCGGGGGGTCCTATGCCATTGGCGCCGGTTTCCGCTGCCGGGTTGCTGGACACCGCGGAGGGATGGCAGCATGATCGCGGCCAGAATTGAATACTCACGGATCGCCGGTGCGATCCAGCGAAAGGCATTGAGAGGGCCATAGCATGCAATTCATCAATCAGTTCCTCCAGCTCGTGCAGCAGGGGCTCGCGATGATCTTCCGCCTCATAGCGCAGATCTGGCAGTGGACCATCACCCAGATCGGCGCGGTCCCCTGGAACAAGCTCGACCAGTTGTCGATTCCGAAGATCGTCCTGCTCGTCCTCATTGCGGGAGCTGTCATCTATCTGCTTTATCTTGCGGGCAAGGAGCTTCTGGGAGCTGGCGAGAAGCTGCTGACCGCCTTCGTCGCCGTGCTGACGGTTTTCGTGAAGACGCTTCCGTACATAGTGATAGCGGGCGCTATCGCGGCGGGTGGAGCCTGGGTGATAAACCACGTAAGCATATAATACCAGCCGCCAAAGGTATTGACCGCTTTTGGGATAGGCGCGCCACCTTGCGTGTCTTTTTGCCCGTCCGCTGCGTTGCGGAAAGGCTTACATACCCTGGGTATGCGCGCCTCTCCACGCCTGGCGGGCGGACAAAATCTTACGCGATCTGAAGCGTTTCTTTCGCATCGGGCCCTAAGGCTGTTTCACCTGCATCCCGGTAAGGTCTGCGAGGTGGGATGCGATTGCCTGTGAATAAGCGCTGCTGGCCTTGAACTTTACCAGAGCATTGTTGATGGTTTGGATGAGTCTGGCCTGGCGCGGGTTGGCCTTGGCCATCGCGGCGTGCAAGCTCACCGTGCTGGTAGGCCTTTGCGCGATTTGGAGCGACGGTGCGAGCGCCAGTTTTGCGACGGTGAGGCGCACTTCCGGCTCTATCGCGATCAGGCTGCCCGCCTTGTGCTGCTGAAGCGCAACCAGGCAATTCACGAGCGACTTGGGCCGCACGATTTTGACTCTGGTTTTCTTGATCCAGGGGATCTCTTCCAGCGCGCCTGCCGGCACTGTCTGGTTGCCGGGCACGCACAGCGTTTGCGACTGCGGGAAGGCAGCCGCGCTTTTCGGATCGAGCGGCATGTCCAGCGGAGCAAATACCGCGATGACCGCCTCCATGAGTGGACCGGTCAGAACCACGTTGTCGCAAATCCCGGCTTCCAGCGCGGATTGATTTGCGGGCGTGCCGCAGTGGGGCGCCTGGAAGAAGACCCCGATATCGGCCTTTTTACTTGCGATGAGCTCGTCGAGCGCGGCTTTGTCGCTGTCAGCCCATTGGATGGAAACTGGCATTCCCGCGGCGCCGAGCGCACTCGTCAGGATCTTCAAGACGATACCGCCGTCCTTTTCCTGAGGGTTGAGGAGCGGGGGCCGCTCTACGGCGACAACTTTGAGTGCGTCCGGCTGTACTAACGGCCGTACTAACGGCTGTGCTGGCGGCTGTGCTGACGGCTCCGGCACCGGCTGCGCCAGAACCAGGGCTTCCTCTTCTACCGGCATTGCGGCCGCGGCTTTGGCCAGTATCCTGGCAGGGCCGAAATATCTCCATCCTGGTACGGGCGTTCTAAGGTTGATTTTGCTGAAAGGCGACGCGGGGTGATGCCGCCGGAATTTGGGCGCTATGCTATAGACCCGGTCGGCGAGCGTTATGGCGTCCGAGTAGCGGCCTTGCTTGGGGCTCCAGTCAAACGCGGCCAGGAGAGCCGTTACCTGCACCGTCTCCAGCCCGCCTCCATCGTAGCCAGGCAGGGAATCGCTGGTCAGTTTGCGGGAAACGTAAGTGCCGGCCAGCGGCCCGGAGGCGGGAATGGGCAGCAGGTGATGGGTGGCGGAAGCAACGCCCAAAGCCTGAAGTCTGGGCAAGTCGCTTTCGTAGATCAGGACGGCATCGAGGTCTTGCGGCTGTTCCGCCCGCTTCTTGCCGCCAGCCTCCAGAACCTCGGCCTTGATTTTCAGCAATCCAAAAATTGTCTTCGCCGTGATCTGGCGGGAGGCCAGTTTTGCGGGAACGCCAATCTTGCGCCCGCTCAGCTCATCGAGCCCGCTGATGCGGCGTTTCGCGAACAGGAGCACTCTTTGGTGGACAAGCGGCGCCACCATGCGGATTTTCCTGCGGATATTTGGAAACGGGCCGGCGGACCCTGGGTAGCTTAGAATGTCGCTATTGAGGATCGCGAAGTCGGTGCCCCGGAGCTGAAACAGGTCGCGCACGTTGGAGATGCCGCCATAGCCGTTGGTGACGAGGAGCCGGACATCGCTTTCCTTGTCGAGTTCAATGGAAAGCTCGTTCAAGACTTTGCTGGCGGCGCCCGCGGGTTCGGAAAGCGCATCCGACAAGACCGTGACGAGCCTCTTCTCCGATTTGCCAGGGTCAAGCGGGCCTTGAGCGGAGGCCGGACTTAGCAGCCAGGCGATAAGCCCGGCCGCGAGGATGAACGAACGCATCTGCACTGCCCCTCTTTCACGGTTGGAGTGCCGGAATTCCCGGCAAATCGAGGCACTTGTAAGGCGGTCCCGCAACAGAGGCAAAAGTCCGCGCAATTACTTATTCGCAAGCCTTGCCGGCGGCATCCACAACGCAGACGCTCGAAGCTTTCAATTGTAGCCTACACCTTCCGCGAAGGCCTCGCCCGCATCGTCTCGGCCCGTCCAGCCACCCCGTTCGAACGGCGGTTATGTCATGAGCACAACGCCAATTAGTGAAGCGAAGTTTGACTGGAGTGCGGTGGACGCACTCACGGACGGACAAATTCTCGCGGCTGCGATGGCCGGTCCCGATGCGCAGCCCATCACGGAAGAAAACTTCAAAAAGACGCGCCTGGTGCCCCGCACGATCACCATCCGCCGCGCGCTGAAGCTGTCGCAGGGGGAATTCGCCGCACGCTACCACATCCCGGCCGGCACGCTGCGCGACTGGGAGCAGGGCCGCTGCGAGCCGGATGCGGCGGCGCGGGCGTATCTGCGGGTCATTGCCCGCGAGCCGGAAATGGTCCGCCGCGCGCTGGAGCCGCTGCCGGTGAAGGATTAGCCCAGCGCGGGGCCAGCCCGCTTCACGCCAACTCGCGCGGTTCAATCGCGTCGATTTCAGCCTGCAATGTATGCCGCGCGATCTCCAGATCGTGGCGCGCCTGAATGCCGAGCCAGAACTCGGCGGAACCGCCGAAATAGCGCGCGAGCCGCAGCGCGGTGTCCGGCGTCACGGGCGTTTCCTCCCGCAACAGGCGCTCGATGCGCGTGCGGGGGATGTGGCAGGCAGTGGCCAGCGCGTAGGCGGAGAGCGCGAGCGGGGCCAGAAACTCCTCCCGCAGGATTTCACCGGGATGGACAGGGCCGAGAGGGTCGCCCTGCTCCGCAATCCGGTCAGTGGTGGTCAACAATTTCGACCTCCTCCGCGTCGCTGCCAGTCCAGACAAAGCATAGCCGGAACTGGTTGTTGATCCGTATGGAATATTGGCCCTCGCGATCAGCCTTCAGCGGCTCAAGCCGGTTGGCCGGCGGGCTTCGCAAATCGGCGAGAACGCGAGCCTCGGCCAGCATGATCAGCTTCCTGCGTGCTGACCGGATCAACTCCGCCGGAAAACCTTTGCCCGGATCGCGGCCTTCGAAGATCGCTTCGGCGCAAGCGTCCTTGAAGTTTTTAATCATTGAAACAGCCCAAAATATGTATCATGTCACGATACGCTTTCCAATCGCACGCTGCAAGCGGGATGCCCGTATGTGCGCCGTGCCACGCGTGACCGCGATCCGTCACGCGCTGACGCTTACCCAAGAGGAGTTCGCCGCGCGCTAGAGCCGCCAAGGTGTGGAACATTATTCTCGGCGGTATACGAAGTCATACTCTTTAAGCGCACACTTGTTCAGGCTATGCATTCGAAAATAATATGATTGTCGCCAAGCAATAGTGATTTATCAGGTGTAAAGGATACTCTCGTTTTTGATTTATTACTCAAGGCTAATTCTGTGGAAGACTCTACGATTCTCGCACTGAGCGATTTATGGTCAATATTTTCTCTAAACTCAATCTGCATAGTGCCATCGGGTAATATTTCGGCCCGGGCGATATTTTCGCTTCCGTTTTCTATGGTTGGGTTCTGCCAATGAATCCAGCAAATGTGAAGAATGGCTACGGTTCGTTTCGACTTGCTGCGCACTTCCTTTATAAGAGGTCTTAGATATATCTAAATAATATAAAGAACGCATAGGCCGCTGAAAATAAGTGCCGCCGTTTCTGTTGATGGCATCATTTCATGCCACTTAGGATAAGTTGCGGACAACTCGTTCAGTTTCTTTGGAATAAGGAGAATGGACAGGAAAATGCTAAGGGCCGCGGCGCTTTTCCAGAACCGTCCGACCCAAATCGAAATTTTTTCCATGCATACCTCCACTGATTCGAATTAGGAGGATGCTAGGCTGGGGCCACTTGGCAGGTAAGAAAGTTTTTCTTCGTCAAGGCTAGGAACGCTTACCCTAACTTGCATTCGTCCGCATGGCGTGCCCGGCGAGCGTCTTCCCCAGCGACCACACCGACCCCGGCACCTTATGCGCCTCGGCGATGGCCGCCTCGAACGCCCCCTCGATCCAGGCGCAATCCTCATCCGTCAGCGTAAGCGCCGGCAGCAGCTTGATGGTATGGCTCGCGTGCCCCGCCACCTGCACCAGGATCTTGTGCTCCTTGAACAGCGGGATGATAATCATCTGGCAGAACAGCCCCTTATTGGCCGCCTCCACCGCCGTCCAGGCCATCTTGAGCCCCATCGACCTGGGCGCGCCGAACTCGACGCCGATCATCAGCCCCTTGCCGCGCACGTCCTTCACAAGCTCGTACTTGTCCCGCATACGGCGGAAGGCGGCCAGCAGGCGCTCGCCCTTGGCCGCGGCGTTTTCGATGACGCGCTCGCCATCCAGCACATCGAGCGTGGCCAGCGCCGCCGCCATCGCCATGTCGTTCTTGGAGAAGGTCGAACCATGCACCACGGCGCGGTCCATGCGGTTGAAAAGCTTGTCGTAAATCCACTTGCGGGTCAGCACCGCGCCAACCGGGATGTGGCCGCCGGAGAGCGCCTTGGCCAGCAGCACCATGTCTGGCTCCACGCCCCAATGCTCGCAGGCGAGGAACTTGCCGGTGCGGCCCACGCCGGTCTGGATCTCGTCGGCGATGAACAGCGTGCCGTATTTCTGGCAAAGCTCCGCCACGCCCTTGAGATAGCCGTCATCGGGGATGTTGACGCCCTTGCCCTGGATGGGCTCGACGAAGAAGCCGGCGATCTTCCTGGTCTTGAGCACATCTTCGAGCGCGCCCAGATCGTTGAACGGCACCTCCACGGCATCGGTCAGGAAGCCGCCGAAGCCCTTGCGGAAGATCTCGTCGCCGTTCATCGACAGCGAGCCGTAGGTCAGGCCATGGAACGCGTGGCTGCAATAGGCGAGCCCAGCGCGGCCCGTCGCGGCGCGCGCGAATTTGATCGCGGCCTCCACGCTTTCGGTGCCGGAATTGGCGAAGAACGCCTTTTCGAGGTGCGGCACGCGCGCGAGCAGCCGCTCGGCCAGAATGCCCGCCAGCGGCGACACGTCCATCTGCACGAGGTTCGGAAACTCGCTGGCGAGAACCTGCCCCAGCGCCTCATGCACCCCCGGATGGTTGCGCCCGATGGCGAACACGCCGAACCCGCTCAACAGGTCCAGATATTGCGCTCCCTCCCGGTCCCACAAATATTGTCCCTTGCCGCGCACGAAGTTCGTGTCGAAACCGATGGTCTTGAGCACGCGCACCATCTGTTCGGTCAGGTAGCGCGTGTGCAGGGCATAGCGCTCGGCCTCACGCTCAGCGAACAGGGCTTTGATGTCAGTGCTCATTTTCGGGTCTCCATCTGACGCGCGCAAAACCGGCGCGGCGCCCAAGGGCTTTTAAACGCTGTTTCAGGAGATGTCACCCTCGGGTCAGGCGATGATGATAACTAGATCCGGGTACCTAAGAAATTCCACATTTGCAAGCATAAGAGGCTACCCAATAGCGCAATACAAGCTGGAGTATGTAATGAAACGTTTGATAGCCGCGGCGATGGCGTGCCTGATACCTGCCGGCGCCGCGCTGGCGCAATCGCCCACCGGCCAATGGCGGGTAAAAGACGGCACCGCAGAGATCCGCATCGTGGACTGCGGCGGCGCGATATGGGGCGTCATCGCCTGGGCGCAGGGAGACACCGCCGCCACGGACACGGACAGGAACAATCCCGATCCGGCTCTCCGCAGCCGCCCGATCATGGGCCTGCCGATCCTCATCAACATGCACCCGTCGGACGGGCGCTGGGAGGGGCAGGTCTATAACGCGGAAAACGGCAAGACCTACGACGCCAATATCAGCCTGGTGAGCCCCGACGTGCTTCAGATCGAAGGCTGCGTGCTGGGCTTTCTCTGCGGCGGCGAGGACTGGACGCGCCAGCCCTTGCCGAAGGACGCTCCCTCCGGCAGAGCCGTATGCGCGAAGCTGCCGGCGCAGTAGGCGCGCCCAGGCGCAACCCCTCGCCCTGCCGTCCCACGCAAGCTCGCCTTGGCGGGCTTGCCACTCAGAAGCATCCATATCCGCAAGCGGGGATATGGATGGGAGAGGGTACGCTGTTGCGGCCGCTATGGTGATCCGGGCGTCCCTTCTCCCGCAGGGAGAAGGACAGGATGAGGGGTGGCTCGCCCAGTTCAAGGCACCACTAAGCGCCACGTTGACCCGTATTGGAGCGCACCCGGCCCTCCGGCAGCTTGCCCCGGTCACACCGCAATCGGCGCCTTGATCGCGGGATGCGGCTTATACCCGGTCAGTTTGAAGTCCGCATAGGCGAAATCGAAGATCGAGCGCACGGCCGGGTTCAGCGCCATGTGCGGCAGCGGCCCCGGCTCGCGCGCAAGCTGCTCGTCCGCCTGTTCTATATGGTTGAGGTAGAGGTGGACATCGCCGAAGGTGTGCACGAACTCGCCCGGCTCAAGGCCCGTCACCTGCGCCATCATCATGGTGAGGAGCGCGTAAGAGGCGATGTTGAACGGCACGCCCAGGAACACGTCCGCCGAGCGCTGATAGAGCTGGCAAGAGAGCCGGCCTTCCGCGACGAAGAACTGGAACAGGCAATGGCACGGTGCCAGCGCCATGCGCGGCAGGTCGGCAGGGTTCCAGGCGCTGACGATGTGCCGGCGCGAATAGGGATCGGCCTTGATCGCGCGCTCCACCTCCGCGATCTGGTCGATGGTGCCGCCTCCGGGCGCGGGCCAGGAGCGCCATTGCGCGCCATAGACCGGGCCGAGATCGCCGGCGTCATCGGCCCATTCGTCCCAGATCGAAACGCCCTTGGCCTTCAGGTACGCAATATTCGTGTCGCCCGTGAGAAACCACAGAAGCTCGTGTACGATCGACTTCAGATGCAGCTTCTTCGTGGTGAGCAGCGGGAAGCCCTGGGCGAGGCCGAAGCGCATCTGATGGCCGAACAGGCCCAGCGTGCCGGTGCCCGTCCGGTCGCTACGCTTCACGCCGCGCTCGCGCACTAAACGCAAAAGATCGAGATAAGCTTTCATCGCCCACCCAGCCTACCGGCTTGCACCAAAGACAACATCCTGCGGAAGTATCCGGCGCGGGCTGGCGGAATGAACCAGGCGCATTACCCCTCCTCTTGTCCTTCTCCCCGCAAGCTCGCCTTGGCGAGGCTGCCACTCAGAAGTATCCATATCCGCAAGCGGATATGGCTGGCAGAAGGAACGCCCGGACAACCCGCAGCGGAACTTCTAGCGTTCCCTCTACCACAGGGAGAGGGACAGGGTGAGGGGTTGAACGCCTCGATTATGCCCGAACCGGGCAACCCTTATGTTAGCGCCTACATCCAGAGCATGGCCGCTTATACCGCGATTCTCCGGCGTCCCGCCGCTATTTCCACTCCTCGATATCTTCGAGGAAGGGCTGCTCGGCGACCGGCTGCAGCGTGACGCCGGACGGCGCGGGCGCTTCCTCCACCTTCTGCTCCTCCACGCGCTTGGCGGCCTTCCGCACCTCGTTATCGAGGTCGATCTGCGAGCAGAGCCCCAGCGCCACCGGGTCCTGCGGCTGAAGATTGGCCGTGTTCCAATGCGTGCGCTCGCGGATGGACTCGATGGTGGACTTGGTCGTGCCGACGAGCCGCATGATCTGCGCGTCGCGAAGCTCGGGGTGATGGCGCAGCAGCCACAAAATGGCGTTCGGCCGGTCCTGGCGGCGGGAAACCGGCGTGTATTTCGGCGCGCGCTTACTCCGCGTCTCGGGGATGAACACCTTCGATTTCGACAGCTTCAGCCGGTAGGAGGGGTCCTTCTGAGCACGCTCGATCTCGCCGCGTGTGAGCTGGCCGGAGGTAATGGGATCAGAGCCGCGGATACCGTGCGCAACATCGCCATCGGCAATCCCCTTCACTTCCAGCACATGCAGGCCGCAAAAATCGGCGATCTGCTCGAAAGTGAGCGAGGTGTTTTCAACGAGCCAGACGGCGGTGGCTTTCGGCATCAATAGTCTATCCGCCATATAAATTTCCTCCTCTCCCGGAGGCTCGTATCCCGGCCTCCTGGGCAATTCGTCCGATTGTGTGGGGAAACCCGCAATCGAAAGGGTCCAAGCCAATATAGTGGCTTCCGGCGCTTTGTGCAAACAAAGCTTTCTTGTGGCCAAGCCCTGGGCGCCATCGCGCGGCTGACGGCGTCAATGCACAGCGGACCCGGACATGAGATTGATCACCGCCACGCCGGCAAGGATAAGCGCGATCCCGATCAGCGCCGCTGTATCGAGGCTTTGGCTGAACAGGAACCAGCCGATGATCGAGGTGAGGACGATCCCGATGCCGGACCACACCGCGTAGGCGACGCCAACGGGGATGGTGGAAAGCGTGAGCGACAGGAAGTAGAAGGCGATGGCGTAGCCGGCCACAACCAATCCAGTGGGGCCCATTCTGGTGAACCCGTCCGAGGCTCTCAGCGCGGACGTGGCAACCACCTCGCCCGTGATCGCGATAAGTAAGTAGACCCACTTCATGCTAGACTCCAGCCGAATGGCGGCTGGGCGGTGAATAACGGAAGATTTGGTTTGCCACAAGGCCATGCAGGCTATCATCCGCCACCAAGATGACAAAGTCATGAAGCGCCGGTGCGCCGGCCGCGGTACACCGGTTCACACAAAACGCTCCGGAGCCGGTCAGCTTGCTTCTGGCGGACGCCCCCGCTTATTCGAAGCGGAGAACCTTTCCGGCCAACCGGCCCCGCCTCTCTTAACTTGCGACTTCGACGCCGTAGATCTCACATACCGCCTTCAAGCCGCCGCTGACGCCCTGCCCGCGCGCCATGAATTCCCACGCGGACGCCTCGCCGAAGATCCCCTGTGCGGATCTGCGCAGCTCTCCGAAGATCACGGCCGTGTCGCCCTTCGCCTCCGAGGTGAGGTTAAATCTCGTGTATTCCTTGAGTTCGCTGCCAGTCAAAACCCTTATGTAGGCGTCCTGGACCAGACCGAAATTCTGTTTTCTTTCCGTCCCATTGTGGATAGAAGCCACAAATACGATCTTCTTGATCTTTTTATCGACTTTCTCCAGGTCGATTGTTATCTGCTCCTGATCGGAGCCTTCCTCATAAGCGCCAATCCGATCGTCGCCGGAATGAACCACGGCGCCATCCGGAGAGCGCCCGTTGTGGTAAAAAACAAAGCACAACTCGTGAAGAACTTTATCCTTGTTGGTAAGCATGAATGCTGACGCATCAAGATCAAACGGATAATCTGTTGTGTTTCTTGCCTTCCACCCCAACCCTACAGTAATATTACGCGCCATTTTTTCTAGTGTGACGCCTTGGCCTTTGCGCAGTATTGCAACCATATGGACTCTCCCGCAGAGTTATAGCTTTCGAAGCTCCAATGAACAAGCGAGCAATATATGCACGATGCCTTGTAATGCTTGCAAATAAAAAGGCGCCGTTAGCTCCGGCCGTGCGCCGGAAGCTGGCCGCGGATGGCAGGCCGTTGCTCGCCCGGCGATACCCATCCGGATCATAAGCTTATCCGCTGGATCGAAAAATTCAAGCCGATAAGAAACACCGCCAGCAGAACAATCGCCATGAAGTAGCGAATAATGGCGTATAACCGGCGCCTTACTTCTTCTTCCCGCCACTCGCCAAACGCCAGGAATGCAACCAGCAGCCCTAAAATATTGGCCGACAAAGCCATTACGATGACCAGGAACGCCTCTGGCTCCGCATAGGGCCGGCGCAGGATGGACAGGATCCGGACGCCGGCTTCGCGCAAATACAAGAAAAAGGCCGACACCGTTACCGCGCCGAGCAGCAGCCAATCCTTGAGCGGACCGGGGATCTCAAAGGGCACCCAGAAGAACAGCAGGTTCCTCAAATTCTGGTATGCCGACAATACATTCGCAAATACTTCAGATAGGCTGAAGCTCAGCGCCTCATGAAACAAGCCCAATATGGCGAGCGCCGAAAAAGTAATGTTTATAAAGCTTATGATATATCTCGCAGGATCGTTCATGGCCGCATGATCTCATTGCTTCGTTAAGATGCGGGTTGCCGCGTGCAGGCGCCATCCCACCGGTCTCCCTCGAGTAGACACCCGCGCGGGGACGGCGCCTGCCGCCAAAATGGACCTTGCGCTTACTGCTTCGGAATGGTTAGGCCGCGCGTGCCCCCCATGACGGGCTTGACGCTGCGCGTGCCCCCCTCGATGTCGCCGGACTGGCCGCACTTGCCCATCAGCTTCTCCAGCCAGCCGCAAGCCGGCTTATAGGCGTCCAGCGTGCCCTTGTAGGGGCCGGCGATATCGTGGGTGCTGTTACCGGGCGTCTTCAGGAACTTGAGCTTCTGGCCCTTGGCCACCTCGAAAACCGCGTCATCCGGAAAAACCGCATCCACGCTGATGCCGGGCACCGTCGATTCGACCACGCGAAGCCCGGCGAAAGCCGCCCCAGCAAAAGTTCCCAGCCAAACCGCCGCCGCGGCGCCGGCAATTAAAACAAGCTGGCCTATGCGCATAATCTCATCCTCCGGATGCCATTTTTGCTTTGTCGTCGGGTAGCTGCTCCGCCTTGGCGCCGGGCGCGCCGGCCCAGTTGCCGGCAAACAGCCCAGCCGCCCAAGCCAGGAAAAGCGTGGCGGATGGCAGAATGATGTGCTCTGTCCAGAACAGAAGCCCCCCCGCCGTGACGATTGCCAGGAACGCGATCGCGGTCGAAATCACACCGACCCCGCTCAGCGTCCACCGCTGTGCCGCGAAAACGCCAAGCGCCGCGACCGTGGCCGCGATCAGAAACTCCATCCACCAGGGCATCTCATAAATGGCGCGGCCATCGCGCAACTGGGCCAGGATCTGAGCGTGAATCCCCACGCCGTGCACCTTCTCCCGCGACGCAACCGTCAGCGGCGTCAAATGCACATCGCGGTCCCGGAACCCGCCGCCAACCAGCACGGTCTTGCCGGAAAGTGCGCCGCGCCAGGATTCGGGCAGGGCGGCGCCCTTCGGATCGCCATCGGCGCCCCGGTGCGCGGGGATCGTGAACGCGGTGAACAGGTCCGCCCCGCCGCTCGCCGGGGGACGCCGCCAGAAAATCAGCCGCGAGCCCGGCTCCGGCTTCTTGCCGCCAACATCCGCGAGCACCTGCGCGAAGGATCGCCGGTGCGGCGGATCCTCCGAAGGCGGCAGCATGAAGCGCACGGCCTGATCGCCGAGCGTCAGCCCGTCGCGCTCGGCCGCGAAGTAGATATGCCCGGCGGTACGGCCGGTTTTGGCGATGAACTCCTCTTGAAAGGCAAGCCCTTCGGAAGGTCCCCCGCTGCGCGAGTCAACCGCGCCCAGGATGACGGGCGCCCGCGCGTTGCGGATCGCCTCCGCGAGCGCCGCATCCTTCTGCGGCTCGGTGGGCCTGTCGATGATGATATCGAGGCCGATGGCCTTGGCGCCCGCCTCATCCAGGCTTTTGACGACTTCCGCGATCAGCCCGCGGTCGATGGGGGAGATGTAATGGTAGCCCGTGAGGCTGCGCTCATTGATGTAGATGATGGCGATGTCGCGGCGTGGCTGCGGGGCCTGCTCCGCCAGCAGGTAAGTGCGCCAGTCGTAGGTGAATTTGTCGGGCGCATCGGGCAGCAGCTCCGCGCGCGAGGCCGCGACCAGCACGAGGCCGGCCAGTATCGAGAACAAGAGTCCGGCAATTATCCTTTTGCCAAGGTTCGCGCCGTCCAAGGGGATCCCTCCGCTTCCGGTTAAACCGCGCGCCCTCTGCCATTCCCCCCGGCAGGCTCGCGGGATCTAACAACATTATCGCGGGCGCTTATGTCAAGCATTGGACACTGCGCCGCGCCGCCGGATCGCGGCGCCCCCAACCCGCCAGAATAAACAGTTGATCCGGATACTTGAAGCCAGGAGCAGATCCAGCTTGAATTGGCTCCAGGCTAGCGCTCGAATTCACAGCACCATCCATCGCCGGACAATGCCGGTGCGAGGTTCCAATGGCTGACCAAACTCTGATTTCCAAGATTGCCGCCGAAGTAAAAGCAAGGCTGGACGGTGAAGGCTCCGGGCATGACTGGTGGCATGTGCATCGCGTCTGGAAAATAGCTGAACATATCGCCAGGCTCGAAAACGCGGACCTGCTTATTGTGAGCCTCGCGGCGCTTCTTCACGATATCGCCGACTGGAAGTTTCATGGCGGCGACGATAGCGTGGGGCCGCGTGTCGCGGCGGAGATGCTCGCCAGTCACCGGGTTTCCCCGGTAGCCGCCAGCCACGTCGCTGCTATCGTTGCGGAGGTCAGCTTCAAAGGCGCCGGCGTGCCAAGCGTCCCCTCAACCCTTGAGGGCAAGATCGTCCAGGACGCGGACCGGCTCGACGCCATCGGCGCAATCGGCATCGCCCGCGCCTTCGCCTATGGCGGGTACAAAGGTCAGGTGCTGTACGACCCCGGCATCGCGCCGGTCATGCACAGTTCGAAGGAAGAGTATTTGCAAAGCCAAAGCCCAACGCTCAATCATTTCCACGAGAAGCTGCTGCTGCTGAAAGACCTGATGAATACCCCCGCAGCGCGGGCGATCGCGGAGGGCAGGCATCGTTTCATGGAGGACTATCTGGGTCGTTTCCACAAGGAGTGGGAGGGCGCCATTTGAAGATGGACACTCCGGCCTCCTGAACTTTCCGCCTCTCCCCCTGGCAAGCCGCCCGGACGCTTCTTCAACAATCCAGCTCTTCACAGCCCGAGCGCCGTCATGGCGGCGCAGTCAACTTCGAGCGCGACCGGCTCCGCGAAGGAGATGGGGGCAGTGAAATGGGTGAGAAGCGGCTCGCCATTGAGGAGCGCGCGGATCACGCGGATTGGCCCCGCATGGGTGACGGCGAGAACCGTGGCCCCGGCTGGTTCCAACGAGGCAAGCCAGCGGGCGCAGCGGGCAGCCATGGCGGAGAGCGTCTCGCCGCCGGGCGGCGCGGCATCAGGCAGGGCCTGGCGCCACTCCTCCACCGCCTCACTGCCGAGATCCAGCCAGAAGCGGCCTTCCCAATCGCCGAAATCGAGTTCCTGAAGCCGTGGCTCGACAGCGGCGGCGCCAAGCTGTCCGGCCAGATCGCGCGCGCGCCGGGCCGGGCTCGTCACGATGCGGCAGCCTTCCGCAAGGCCGGCCAGGCGCAGGACGGCGGTGTCGAGCGCGTCCGGCTCGCACTCAAGGTCGAGGCGGCCATAGCATAGGCCCGGCTCGCACGCGGGCTTGGGGTGGCGCACCAGGATCAGACGCATGCGGCCAGCGCCAGCAGGAAGAAGATCTCGAAGACTTGCTCGACCGCGCCCAGCACGTCGCCGGTGTAGCCGCCGAGCAGCCGCCGCGCGTTCTTGGCCGTGAGCAGCGAAGCAAGGGCGCCTGCGGCAAGCGCCGTCAGCGCGAAACGGCCGGGGAGGAAGACCAGCGGCAAGAGGCCGAAGGCAGCGGCGATGATAAGGTCGGCCTTGGTGACGCCACGGCCGAGCGGCTTGATTTTCGCCGCCGAGATGCCGCCGGCGTAAGGCAGAAGCGCAATGACCGCCACCGCCGCCAGCCGCCCGCCCGCATGGGCCGCGATCAGGCCGGCGGCGGCAACGGAAAGCGGCAGCCCTTCCAGCGCGAAAATCTTGATGGCGACGCCCGCGCCCAGCGCCAGCGCGCCATAGGTGCCGATGCGGCTGTCCTTCAAGATGGCGAGCCGCGCCTCGCGCGTGGCCCCGCCCATGGAGTCGAAAAAGTCGGCGAAGCCGTCCTCATGCAAGCCGCCGGTAATCAGCATACCAACCGCGATCGCGAGCAGCGCGGGCAGCGAGCCATGCCAGAGATAGGAGGTGATGAGCAGGACCGCCGCGCAGGCCGCGCCGACAATCGCGCCGGTCAGCGGGAAATACTTGACCCCGCGCTCCATCCACCGTTCGGCAAAGCCCTGCATACGCGGCACCGGCAGGCGGGTCAGCACCTGCACCGCGACGAGGAAGTAGAGAAACTCTCTGCGAAAGCGCCGCATCAGCTTGCGTGTTCTCCGGGCAAATCGGCCATGGTGTTAAGCATTTCCTCTGCCATACGCACCAGCGGAATGGCAAGCGCGGCGCCGGTGCCTTCGCCGAGCCGCAGCCCAAGATCCAGCAGCGGCCTTGCGCCAAGCCATTCGAGCAGGCGCGCGTGGCCGGCTTCGGGCGAGCGGTGCGCGAAAATTAGATAATCACGCAGATTTGGCTCCATCGAGACGGCGGCGCAGGCAGCGGCGGTGGCGATGAAACCGTCTATGAGGATGACTTGGCCCAGGCAGGCGGCGCCCCGCATCGCACCCGCCATCATGGCCATTTCGTAACCGCCGAACTCGATCAGCGCACTTTCGCCGCCCCGGACGGGCGCGCGGGCATAGGCGCGGGCCAGCACGCCGCGCTTATGCTCAAGCCCGCCTGGGGGCGCGCCGGCTCCCTTGCCCACGAGCTTTTCCAACGGAAGCCCGGTCACGGCGTGCCCAACCAGCGCCGCGGCACTGGTGTTGCCGATGCCGATCTCTCCCAGCGCCAGAATGCCGTAGCCAATCTCTTTAAGCGCCGCCGCCGCCTTGATGCCCATACTCAAGTTATCACCGAGCTTCAGCCGGGTCATGGCCGGCTCGCGCAGGAAATTGCGCGAGCCCCCCTGCCGCTGGCAAAAGTTCGCCAGTAGTTTCTGCAGGTCCGCCGCCCTCTTGCAGCCGTCCGGCGCCGCCGCCGCAGGCAGCTCAAGCTCGGTCTTAAGGCCCGCGTTGACAACGAACGCATCCGCGCCAACGGCCCGCGCGGCGATATTCGCGCCCGCCTGGCCGCCCAGCACCATTTGCGCGATCATGGCCGAGACTTCGGAGGGGTAAGCAGTTACTCCCTCCTCGACAATGCCATGATCGCCCGCAAATACTAAGATCGCGGCGCGCCCAAGCTCCGGCTTGAGCGAACCGGTGACAAGGCCGGCATGGATGGCAAGCTCCTCGATGCGGCCCAGCGCGCCAAGGGGCTTCGCCTTGGCGTCCACCGCGGCCCTGAGGCGCGGCTCAAGCCCGCGGTTGAGCGGCGGGACGGTTCCGTCCAGGTTGATATCCAGGGAATCGCTTTGGCGATTATTCATCGGGACACACAGGGGGGACTCTTGATGAGCGGACAGGACCATAACGCCGGCGAGCCGGTCAATGCACGTATTTTCCCCATCCCGCCCGCCGTGGCGGTGCTGTTCATGGCCGCGGCCTGGGCGCTGAACCGGTTTTATCCGCTTCTGGCCCCCGGCGCGCTGCCTCCCTCCGCAACCAGGATCGCGGGCTACGCCGTGCTCTTCATCTCGCTTGCGATAGCCGGGCTCGCCTTCTTCCAGATGATCTTTGCCAGAACCACCATCGAGACCGGCCGCAACGCCAGAACGCTCGTAAAGGGCGGCATATACCGGTTTACCCGCAACCCCATGTATCTAAGCCTCACGCTCCTGATGCTGGGCCTCGGCCTTTTCCTCGCCAACCCGTGGATGGTGCTGCTTGCCCCTGCCCTGCTCCTCTATTTCCAGGAGCGCGTGGTCAAGCGCGAGGAAGCCTATCTCCTGGCCCGCTTCGGCGCCGATTATCTCGCCTACATGGCGATGGTCCGCCGCTGGTTCTGAGCGCTGCTCCCGCCGCGCGCGGCTGGCCGGCTGCTCCCGCCGCGCCCCGCTCGCGCGATCAACGCGGGGATCACGGATGGATAAACAGTTACTTTCTCCTCAACGATGCCACGATTGCTGGCCATTATCGCTATTGCGGCGCGGCCTGTATCCAGCCTGAGCGAGCCCGCCTCGAATCGGACATGAATGGCAAACTCCCCGGCGCTCCACGGCTCCGGCTTGGCCACCCGCGGCAGCTTTGAGGCGCGCCTCAAGCCCGCGCGGCTGAACGGCGGAACAAGACCGTCCGGTTCAATGTCTATTAAGATATCTTAGGCGTTTGTGCATTGGGATACAAAGAAAACGGCGGGGGAATGATGAACGGACAGAACCACAACCACGGCACGCCGGCCAATACGCCAATTTACCCGTTCCCGCCGGTCATGGTTGCGGCGTTCATCGCGGCCGGCTGGGCGCTGAACCGGGTGCTGCCGCTCACCGGCGGCGGCCCCGTGCCTGACGTTGCGCGCATCGCCGGCGGGCTGATCGTTGTCTGCGCCATCTGCCTCGCAAGCGCCGGCTTCCTCGAACTGCACCGCACAAAAACAACCTTCCGCCCCGGCCATCCCGCAAGCGCGCTCGCGCGACGCAGCGTGTTCAGGTTCTCCCGCAACCCGATATATCTAAGCTTCGCAATCTTCACCTTCGGCCTGGGGATCGCCACTTTCAACCCCTGGATGATCCTCGCCGCCCTTGGCGTGCTGCTCTACCTGCAGGAGTGCGTGGTCAAACGCGAGGAAACCTACCTCACCCTCCGCTTCGGCGCGGATTATCTCGCTTACGTGGCCAGGGTCCGCCGCTGGTTTTGAGCGCGCCTTTGCGGCGCGCCGCTCTTACGCTGCAATGTCTGGCAAAAGGCTTAAGTTGCGGCGCAACCGCGTGTATAATGACGCCATACCGGATGGAGGCCCCCGCGTGACGGTTCAGGAGTTGGAGGACGCAATCGCCAAGCTTTCGCCGCAGGAGCTGGCGGAGCTGCGCGCCTGGTTTTACGAGCGCGACCAGGAGGAATGGGACCGCCAGATCGCGCGCGATAGCGAGGCGGGCAAGCTCGATAAGATGATCGAACAGGCCAAACGCGGAAATGGCGGGAGCGCCGCACACGGCAAGTTACGCCGGTGCTTGCGGCGCGGGATTTGACTTGGAGCGCGCCGCCACGCCCTGCTACAATGCCGCGCATGATAGAAGCCCTGGAAATCGCCATCGAAAAGCTGAAGCGCCTGCCGGAGGACAAGCAGGCCTACGCCGCCGAAATCATCGAGGAGATCGCCGCCGCGGATGACGGGGTGTTCCGCATCCCGGACGATCACCTGCCCGGCGTGCTGGAGGGGCTGGCGCAGGCGGAGCGCGGCGAGTTTGCGAGCGATGAGGAAGTCGAGCGCGCACTCCGGCGGCCATGGCGCTGAAAATCCGCTTCTCCATTCGCGCTATCGCCGATCTCGATGAAATCCGCGCCTACCTTGTCCCGCGAAGCCCGATGGGTGCGGATCGCATTCGCGCGCAAATCGATCTTACGATTGACGGACTTGCGGAAATGCCGGGCATCGGGCGCCGCACGCATCTTCGTGGCATCCGTTCGGCCGTGGTGAAGCGTTACCCCTATATAGTATATTACCGGGTGGCGGACGGCGAGATCCTGATTCTCCACATCCGCCACGGCGCACGCGCCGCGCCAGCCGCCGTGGACTTGCTATAGGGATTCCGCGGCCGCCAGGAGGCTTCGCCTCCTGGACCTCGCCCGTTCCGCCTGCGGCGGTTCTCCTTCGCCCGGCGTCCATCGCAACCCTTGGCATTCAAATCGCCGGGGGTGCGAAAAGCGCGCTCCCGCTGGCCGGACGGCTGAGCAGCCTGGGCTTAGCGCGCCTCCCGCGCGCACGCTCCAGGCAGCTCCGCCTGGCTTTCCTGCTCTTGCCTGCCGGCGCTCACTGCCGGACTCGGGCGCAGCGGAAGCCAATGCTGACGCTCCGGTACTCGCGATGGAACGCGTAGCGGTACGCGGCGCGCACGCCCCTGGCGAAGTCGTGCCAGGAACCGCCGCGCACCGCGCGCGAGGCGCCATCCAAGGCGCCGGCAGGGTCCGTGGCCGGTTCGGCGGTATAATTTCGCCGCCCATCCGCGCACCACTCCCACACATTGCCCAGCATGTCGTAAAGGCCCCATGCGTTGCACCGTTTTGCTGCAACCGGCTGGGTCTCTAAACCACTGTTTTCAAAGAACCAGGCAATATCCGCCAAATCCTTTTCACTTCCCGCATAGTTGGGCGTAGCCGTCCCCGCGCGGCAGGCATATTCCCATTGCGCCTCGGTGGGCAGAACCAGATCGAGACCGGGAACCTGACTGTTGACCCGCTGCAAAAACCGCCCGGCATCGTCCCAGCTCACCTGCTCCACCGGGCGCTTGGGATGCTTGAAACGGCTCGGATTGTCTCCCATCGCCGCGGTCCAAAGCTCCTGCGTCACGGGGGTGTCGAGAAGCCAGAAGCCACTGCTCAGCCGCACCTCATGCCGGGGGCCTTCATCGTTGTAGCGTCCCGGCTCGTCTTCCGGCGATCCCATCAGAAAACGCCCCGGTTCGATCCAGCGCATGCGCTGGGTGGCACCACCAAGCGCAAACTCCGCCCACTGGCCGAAACTGTCCCGGCCCGCAACTCTGGCCCACGCGGGCCGCGTAACTGGTGCGGCAGGGAGGCTCCCCCCAGCCCGTCCTTTGAGGTGCACCTCCAAATCCTTTATCAGCCGGTCCATATGCACATGGAAATCCCGGCCCGCATCCACGAACGCGGCATTGCGCCGGACCAGCGGCCGCATGCTCTCCGGCAACTGCTCCGCGCGCGGCATGGGCGCGCCGTCGATCAGCACCGCGCCCATGGGGATGTTGCGCTTGAGCGCCGATTCGATCTCGATGCGCACAAAATCGTCGGGGTTATCGAGCCGCCGCCGCCCGTGCCCGTCCTTCGCCTCCGCCCAGCCGGGGCCGATCAGCACCAGCACGATGCGCGCGCGGGCAACGGCTTCGTCGAGGTAGGTGTGAAAATCCACGCCGAAGGGGATGCGGTCCATGTCGATGAACGCCGACCCGCCGCCCAGCCTGTCCTCCAGCTTCTCGAAAATCCGGAACGCGATTTGCTTTGTGTCCTGCCGCCGGTAGGAGATGAAAATCGCTGTCATGGAAACCCCGCGCGATGCAGCAGCCGCAATATGCTCCTATGTAACTGCAACGCCGGCGCGCGGGCAAGCGCCTGTTGAGGGGCGGTGCCGGAGAGATGGCGCATTACCCCTCATCCTGTCCTTCTCCCAACGGGAGAAGGGACGCCCGCACAATGGCCGCGACAGCGTCCCCTCGCCCTGTTTTCAGGCCACGCCGCTATAACACAATATCAACCACGTTATGTTTAATGCGGGCATGGTTAACGCCCAGGCGCAGCCCGCTTTTTATGCGTCATTCGCGCGATTTTTGCAGGTTTTCGCGCGAATTTCACGATTCAAAAATCCCGTTAAATATAAGCACAACTTACGGATTAACCTAAATGAGTAATGTATTTCCGTCCGCACTGCCCGCTGTTTGGTATTTTATCCTATATTTTTCAAACGCATATATTTTGGCGCTTCCTTAAAGCTCCCGTAACGCGCCTGTGCTATATTTATACAAGATCGGAATTCGGCCCAGCCAAGGTGAAACGGACGCATTATGGTAACGGACAAGAAACCATATCCAAAGTCTTCCGGCCTGCGGGTCCGCCGGCGCATCCCGCAAACAATCGATTGCATTCCGTCCCCGGAGCCCTAGTCTAAAAAGAAAACAAGCCATTGGGAGGCGCGGATCATGGCCAAGCTTACGCCGGAAGGCGAACGGATCGTCGAGGCGCTTGCGGCGCAATACAAGATCGGCGTGGATGCGGTGCGGATGATGCTCGACGCCGTGGCCCAAGGCGGCGGCTCGATGGCGAAATTCAATGTGCCCGAATTTGGCGGCGGCGGCGAGTGGCTGCGCGGCGGTATGCCTGCGATGGGCGATATGGCCGCCAGCTCGATGCGGGCCACGGTGGACAGCCTTTGCAACGAGCTGTCGAACCTGATGGCGGCGCAGGGAAACCTGTTCATGCCGGGCGGCCAGGGACCGGCGGCGGCGGCCTGGTGGCCCGCTGAGCTTGGCCAGCCCAGCCGGACGGGCTCGCAGGCGTCCACCCGCTACGCCTGCTTTCCGCAAATCCGCCGGCTCGCGGTGGATTCGGACGGCCGCGTCGAGGTCTACGACACGACAGGTTTCAGCATCGAAGGGCTGGCCCCCGGAACTGGCGGAGACGAGCCCCTGACCTTCGCCAGCAATCGCGGGCCCGTGCGCCTGGACAGCTTCCCCCGCGTCCACGGCATGGCGCGGGAGGCGGGCGCCACGCCCGAAGCCGAAGCGCCCCCCGCCGCCGGGGCCGCGCCCGCTCAGCCCGCCCCGGACGGCGGCGCCTCGATTCTCGCGCTGATCGAACAGCTCGGCGCGCTCAAGGAGAAAGGCGTCCTCACCGAGGAGGAGTTCGCGGCCAAAAAGGCGGAGCTTTTAAGCCGGCTCTGAGCGGGGTTTTGGGGCCGGCACCCTGCCCTTATAGAAAATTCTCAGATAAAACAAACAGATGCTTCAATTTGAAATACCAGCTTAAATCTGCGGCAATCATAGGTTGTTATCCAGGATGCGGCCAATCCGGCCAGTTTTGTTATGAAAGCAACGAAAATGGCAAACATGTCCTCTTCTGGAATCGAAATGATCGTCCAATGCCTCGGCAAGGCCGTTGAAGCCGCCAAGGGCCTCGAGTCAATGCAGTCGCAAAACCTCCGCTTCGTGCTCAACATCGCCAGCACCGAGGCGGGCCGGGTAGCCAGGAGCATCCGCAAGTCTTCCACGGCCAGGAAGCCCGCGAGCAGCGCGAAGACCGCCGCGAAGTCCGCAAGGACACCCGCGAAGTCCGCGCCCGCGCGCAGCCGCACGATTTCCGCGAAGCCGCAGCAGAAACAGCAGTCCAAGAGCAGCCAGAGCCGCCGCGGGTCCAGGACGATCAACGGCGCGCTGGCTCACTAGCCCGGATTTCTCGCAATCCGCGCGCGTCCTGGCTTGGTCTTTGTTCCAGCATGTCTCTTTCGATCCCGGCGATACCTATCTGTATTGGCTGCGGTCTCAAAAGCCTGTTGAAACAAATCCCTGCGCCATCATCGCGCGATCTTGTGAGAAATACGGGCCAACCGGCCCTCCGGCGAGCCGGCCGCTTGCGCGGGTGCGTATTGCGTCCATGCCCAAAGCACCGGCTTTCCGCCTGTTTGCTGTTTGCTGTTTGCTCCGGCAGCCTGGGCCGCTTGCGCTATGAGCGCAAGCCCAGCGCACCGGCGGCGAGCGCTACCCAGCCGCCAATAAGGAACACGCCGCCCACCGGCACGAACCTTGTGACGGCAGCGATCCCGCCCGCGACGTGCACATAGATGCCGCCGGAAAACAGGATAATGCCGATTGTGAAAGCCGCGGCCGCGGTTTGCAGCGCCATGGCGGAAAAGCGCGGGCCGCGCCCTTGCGCGTGCAGCAGCAGGATGCCCGCCGCCAGAAGCGCGAGCGCATGGATCGCGTGATTAAGCTGGCCGGTCCGGTAGACCTGCAGCAGCGGGCCGGCGGTGGCCGGACCGGAAAGCGCGTGCGCGCCAATGGCGCCGGCAACCACCGCCAGGCCGCCCAGGATCGCCGCAAGAAAAAGCCAAAACCGCGCGGGCATGGGACACCTTTCTGTTGAACCGCCTGCCCGCCCAAAGCGCCGGCTGTTTTGGGCTTCATTCCCGCGAAAACGGAAATCCATGCCAAAACAACGCACTATCCAGTGGACGGATAGATCCCCGCATTTGCGGAGACGGCGCCAAAGCGGTCACTTATTCCGGCGGTTGATATGAGACATGAAAAAGGCCGCGTAAAGCGGCCTTTTTACCTAAGCGTGACAGAAGTTTACTTCTTCTTCTGAGCCTTCTTCGCGGCCTCGGCCTGCTTGGCGCGCAGGTCCGTCAGACGCTTCTTGATGACCTCGGCGATCTTCTTCTGATCCGCATTGTACTTATCGACCGGTACCGGCTTGCCTTCGATAGCCTTGGCGAAGCCTTCGAGCGGCAGCGGGATCGACAGGGCGCGGCCTGTAACGTCAATGCCGAGATAGGCGATCTGCTTGCCTTTCTTCATCTGGTCGACGAGCGCGGGCTCGATCTGAGCCTCGGCGTAGCAGCCGGCCTGATCGCAGGTCGTGTAGGCGAGCTTGATCGGCTCCTTGTCGTCAACCTTCACGAGCGCTCCCGGAGGCAGAGCCGAGCCGAGCGGAAGCATGGCCAAAAGCTGCGGCTTCTTCTGGCCGGCAACCTGGCGGACGGCGAGCTTGCCAATGAGAATGGCGGTCGCATTGTCGCGAACGTCGACCTGGGTCAAGCAGACGTTGACCTTTTTCGCCTTCTCCGTTTTTGCCTTCTTCTTCGGCTTCTCACCGGGCTTTACAGGCTCCGGAGCCGGGACATCGATACAGAGCTTGTACCAGATGTCAGCCTTCTTCGCCGATGCGGCGGGTTTCTTGCCGGCGGCCATAGCCCCGGTTGCGCCGAGTGTGAGCGCCACTGTCGCGGCCACACCAAAGGTGGCTGCTTTCACAAGCCTTGCGAAAACCATTAATGCGAACCTTTCCCCGAAACGTGCTGGGTATCCTAACCGTCGCCCCTGAAAGGGGCTGTTGCTTGGAAACCCGCCAATTGCGGCTTTCCCGTGACAGTCTTCCAGTCTCAATCAAACTGCATTTTCCGCGTGCCCTGCCTGCCTCACCATCCGCCCAACCGCCATTTTTTCGAAATTTTCAGTGTCTAGACCTCATCCGGGATCGAATTTGCTGGCAAAGGACGCAGCCGTTTTGGCATTTGGAATCATTAACGGCCGGGCTTGGCTCCCCAAAATGGCCGCCCGCCATTGCATTCTGGCAACAGTGCTGGCCTGCCTCCTGGCTGGGCCGGCGCGGGCCGCGCCGGAGGCCGGAATCGCGATGCACGGCCAGCCCAAATACGCCCGTGCCCTTCCACACTTAAATTATGTTAATCCGGACGCACCCAAGGGCGGGGAACTCCGGCTCGCCGTTCTGGGCTCCTTCGACAGCCTGAATCCCTTCATCATCAAGGGCGAGCCCGCCGAGGGAATGCGCGAATACGTCTACGAAACCCTCATGGCGCGCAGCTATGACGAGCCCTTCTCGCTTTACGGGCTGATCGCGGAGAGCATCGACACGCCCGAAGACCGCGGCTCGGTCACGTTTCAAATCCGACCCGAAGCCCGCTTCGCCGATGGAACACCGGTAACGCCGGACGACGTGCTGTTTTCGTGGTCGCTTCTGAAGGAGAAGGGGCGGCCGAACCACCGCACCTACTACGCCAAGGTTGCGGCAGCGGAAAGGATCGGCGAGCGCGGCGTCAAATTCACCTTCGACGGCGGCGGAGACCGCGAAATGCCCCTGATCATGGGGCTGATGCCCGTGCTGCCACGGCATTCCGTAACGCCGGAGAGCTTCGAAAAAACAAGCTTCGGCAAGCCCATTGCGAGCGGCCCGTACACGGTCGCGGAGGTTTCGCCCGGCGCCAGCGTTGTGTTCAAGCGGAACCCGAATTACTGGGCGCGGAACCTGCCCATCATGCGCGGGCAGTTCAATTTCGATACAATTCGCGTTGACTACTACCGCGACAGCACGGCCATGATGGAAGCCTTCCGCAAGGGGCTCTTCGACGTGATGGGCGACAGAGATTCGATCAGCGCCGTAAAATGGGCGGACGCGTTCGATTTTCCGGCGGTGCGGCAGGGGCTCGTCAAAAAAATGGAATTCAGCCTCGGCGTACCGGCGCCCATGGCGGCGCTTGCGTTCAACACGAGGCGCCCCATTTTCGCCGACATCCGTGTGCGCGAGGCACTGACGCGCATGTTCGACTTCGAATGGCTCAACAAGCAGCTTTTCCGGGGCCTTTACGCGCGAACCGAGAGCTATTTCGGCCGCTCGGAGCTTTCCTCCCACGGCGTGCTTGCGGACGCGCGCGAGCGGGAACTGCTCGCGCCCTATGCGGATCAACTCGCGCCCGGCATCATGGAGGGCACCTTCAGCCAGCCGGCCACTGATGGCGCGGGAACGAACCGCAGCGGACGCAGGGAAGCAATCGCGCTTCTGAGCGAGGCCGGCTACGAGCTGAAAAATGGCGTCATGGTTGCCAAGGCCACCGGCCAGCCCTTCGCTTTCGAGATGCTCTGCGTGACCCGCGAGCAGCAGCGGCTTCTGCTGGCCTACGCCAGCGAACTGCGCCAGATTGGCGTCGCCGCGCAGGTGCGCAGGATCGACTCCGCGCAGTTCCAAAGGCGCGGCACGTCCTTCGATTTCGACATGATGCCCGTGGTCTGGGCCTCCTCGCTTTCGCCGGGCAACGAACAAAGCTTCCGCTGGTCCGCCGCTTCGGCGGACGAAGAGGGCAGCTTCAACTATGCGGGCGTGAAAAGCGCCGGCGTGGACGCGATGATCGCCGCGCTGCTCAACGCCCGGACGCGGGGGGATTTCGTCCTGGCCGTGCGCGCGCTCGACCGGCTCTTGCTTTCGGGCCGCTACGGCGTCCCGCTCTACCACGCGCCAAAGCAGTGGATCGCCGCATGGTCGCATCTGCGGCAGCCGCCGGGCTCCACGCTTTACGGCGCGCGGCTCGAAACCTGGTGGGATGGCGGCGCTGCGCGCAATCCCGATTAACCGCTGGTGAGCTTGCCGATGTGAGCCTGGGCATAAAGCTCCGGCCCAAGCTTTTTCAGAAGATCGACCTGGGTTTCAAGAAAATCGATATGCTCTTCCTCGTCGCTCATAAGCTTCTCGAAGAGGTCGCGGCTCACATAGTCCTTGACGGCGTGGCAATGGGTGGCCGCCTCCTCGTAAAGCGCCCGCGCCGATAGCTCAAGCTTCAGGTCGCATTCTATGACTTCCGTCACGGATTGCCCGATATGCAAGGGTTCGAGCGCCTGCATTTGAGGGGAGCCTTCAAGGAAGAGGATGCGGCTGATGAACTTATCCGCGTGCTCCATCTCCTCGATGGATTCCTTGCGCCATTGCGCGGCCAGATCCTTGTAGCCCCAACTGTCGAAAAGCCGGTAATGCAGCCAATACTGATTGACGGCAGCCAGTTCGTGACGCAGGCCGGCATTGAGGTACTCAACGGCTTTCGGCTCGCCCTTCATATTACTCTCCGTTGCTACGGCACAGTTTTGGCCGGCTGCGTGCCGGCTGCTGCTCGAAGTAATTATTGATGGGCCGTCTTAAAGTAGCTTTGCTGACGCCGGAGGCATTTAAGCCGCTTTCTCAGCGGGAATACGCGTTCTTTTGAGCGGGCAGACAATAGAAATCAATTCTTTGTAACCGTTCTAGGCGGCGCTCGCCGCCTCCTCGTAGGCCAGGGACACCTCAAACCATGCTTCCTCCGCAGCTTTCAGTTCCTTGGCAAGCTGACCGCGCTCTTGGGTAAGGGCCTGCGCTTTCGCGGCCTGTTTTTCGTAAAATGCCGGGTCGCCAAGGGCAAGGTCTATGGCAGCGATCTTTTTTTGCAGCGCCTCGACGCGCTTTTCATGCTCGGCCATCTGCTTGCGGAGCGGCGCCAGCTCCGCCCGGCGCTGCGCCGATTGCCGCCGCCCGTCCTCGCGCTTCATCTTGGGAGCGGCGCCGGCGCCTCCGTTCGCGCCCTTCGCCGCCTCGGCCTGTTTGAGCGCGGCGAGGCTCTCCTGGCGGTAGCTTTCGAGATCGCCATCGTAGGGCGTCACGGTTCCGCCGCGCACGATCCAGAGACGGTCCACGGCCGCCTCCAGCAGGTGCCGGTCGTGGCTGATGAGGATGACCGCGCCTTCGTATTCGTTCAGCGCATGGATCAGCGCCTCGCGGCTGTCCACATCGAGGTGGTTGGTTGGTTCGTCAAGAATGAGGAGGTGCGGCGCGTGAAAGGCCGCCAGTGCGAACAGCAAACGCGCCTTCTCGCCGCCAGAGAGCTTCTCTGAAGCCGTGTCCGCCTTGTCCGCGCCAAATCCTATGGCTGCCACTTTCGCCCGTTTCTGGGCCTCTGTGGCGTCTGGCATCAGCTCCGCGATGTGATCGTAGGCCGAGAGCTTCGGGCGCAGCTCGTCGAGCTGGTGCTGGGCGAAATAACCATATTCGAGCTTCTTGGAGGCGCGGCGCTGGCCTTCGAGCGTGCCGAGCTTGCCGCAAAGCAGCTTGGCCAGCGTGGACTTGCCGTTGCCGTTCGCGCCCAGCAGGCCGATGCGGTCGTCGCAGTCCAGCCGCAGGTTCATGTTGCGCAGGACAGGCTTGGCCGGATCGTAGCCAACACTGCCATTTTCGATGCGGATCAATGGGTTGCCAAGCGGCTGCTCCGGAGAGGGAAAGCGGAAGGGCAGCACCCCGGAGTCGATCTCCGCCGCGATAGGCTGCAATTTGGCGAGCGCTTTCAACCGGCTCTGCGCCTGCCGCGCCTTGGTGGCCTTGGCCCGGAAGCGCTCGACGAAGGCTTCCATCTTCTTGCGCGCGTCGTCCTGGCTCTTCTTCAGCTTGAGTTGCAGCCGCTGCTGCTCGCGGCGCGTATCCTCGAAGCGGTCGTAGCCGCCGGTGTAGAAGGCCAGACGCCGCTCGGAAAGGTGCAGGATGCTGTCGACGGACTTGTTCAGGAGATCGCGGTCGTGGCTGACGATCAGCACGGTGTGGGGATAGCTTTGGATGAAATCTTCGAGCCAGAGCGTGCCTTCGAGATCGAGATAGTTCGTCGGCTCATCAAGCAGCAGGATGTCCGGCGCGGCGAACAGAGCGCCCGCCAGCGCCACGCGCATACGCCAGCCGCCGGAGAACTCGGCACAAGGCCGCGCCTGCGCCGCCTCGTCGAAGCCGAGGCCCGACAGGATGCGCGCGGCGCGGGCGGGCGCGGAGTGCGCGCCGATGTCCGAAAGCCGGATGTGGATTTCGGCGATCCGGTGCCCGTCCTCCGCCGTCCCGGCCTCGGCGCTCAGCGCCGCAAGCTCGGCATGGGCGGACAGAACCGTTTCAAGCAGCGTCTCCGGGCCGCCCGGCGCTTCTTGCGAGACATGCGCGATGGTTGCGTTCCGGGGAAAGCTGATGGCGCCGTCATCGGGGTGGATCTCGCCCGCGATCAGGCGCAGCAGCGTGGTCTTGCCGGTGCCGTTGCGGCCCACAAGCCCAACCTTGTGCCCGTCCGGAATACCCGCCGTGGCGTGCTCGAACAGCGGCCGCCCCTGAATGCGGTATGAGAGATCGTTGATGTGCAGCATGCGCGCAAAATGTCCGGGAACGCCGCCCGGCGCAAGCCTTTACCTTCAATCTGTGGCCGGGTGGCCGAGCCTGCGCACACGGGTCCGGGAGGGCTCAACGGAGACTATGGCTCCCCAGGCCTGTTCGCCCAGCCGGCTAATAGCCTGCACAGCCCTCTGCGCCTGGGCCTCACGGCTCAAGGCGTTCAACTCCAGCCGGATCACGCCATGCGTTTTTCACGGAAAGCGAGCGCAAGCACTTCGATGTCATTGGCGGAAGGATTGATTTCAGCGGACCGGGTTACATCGAAACCAGCATCGCGGAGCGCGCGCAGGATGCGTCCGGAAAAGCACTCATCGGCGATATAGTTTGGCATCATTCCGCGGCGAGGAGCGACTCATGAGCCAAATAGTCCGCTGCATAATTCTGCGCCGCGCGAATATCTTCCACCGTAAGCGGCGGGTAATCCTCCATGATCTCTTCAACCGTATCGCCGGCGCCAAGAAGGCGGAGGATATGTTCGACCGTGATCCGGGTGCCGGCAATGACGGGCTTGCCGAACATGACCTTGGGATCGCGTTTGATGCGTGGATGTTGCATGGCTTCCTCATCTGCTAGCCCGATATTAGCATGGCACGCCGCTCCAGTGAAAAGCGCACACGCCCGTAATGCCCCGCACGCAGATTGAGAAAACTTAATGTTGCCGCCCCAGGTTTAGCGGCGCTCCCTCACTATATATGTCTTCATCGCAGAACCTAACCCGCTTTGGAGGAAGGGAACAAAGATGTCTCATCCAGACGAAAAAGCAAAGGAACGTGAAAGCGAAGCAGCGCCGCGCCGGCGGTTTAGACAATATTTACTGTCTGGTGTAGCTATAGCGGCGCTGGTTGCCGCCGTGCCCGGCGTGTACCATGCGAACGCCGATACATCTGTCCTGCAGAAGAACGAAGCGCCGGGCGCGCTGACGTTCGCTCAAAAGCCGTCAGCGCTTCCGGATTTCACCCAGCTTGTGCGGCGCGTAAAGCCCGCCGTCGTATCCGTCCGGGTGAAGGAGCAAGCTGCCGCGCGGGTCATGTCGGACAATGAATACGGCAACCCGTTCAAGGGCACGCCATTCGAGAGGTTCTTCCGCGACTACGAAGGGCGGCCCGGCGGCCAGTGGAAGCAAATCCGGCCCGTTCCACGTATGGCGCAAGGCTCCGGCTTCTTCATCTCCGCGGATGGATACATCGTTACCAACAACCACGTTGTGGACGATGCCGCCGAGGTTCAAATCGTGACGGAGGGCGGGCAAAAGTATACCGCAAAGGTGGTTGGCGCGGATAAGAAGACCGATCTCGCACTGCTCAAGGTGGACTCGGACAAGAAGTTTCCATTCGTCGCGATCTCCAAGGAAAAACCTGAGGTCGGACAGTGGGTTGTCGCGATGGGCAATCCGTTCGGCCTCGGCGGCACCGTCACCGCGGGGATCATTTCCGCGCAAGGGCGCGATATCGGGGAAGGCCCCTATGACGACTTCCTGCAGATCGACGCCGCCGTCAACCGCGGCAACTCGGGCGGCCCCACGTTCAACTTGAAGGGCGAAGTCGTGGGCGTGAACACGGCCATCTTCTCGCCTTCAGGCGGCTCGGTGGGCATCGCCTTCGACATCCCCGCCCGCACCCTGGAAAGCGTGATCCCGCAGCTTGAGAAACACGGCCATGTGACGCGCGGCTGGCTTGGCGTACAAATTCAGTCTGTTACCAAGGACATAGCGGACAGCCTTGGCCTCAAGAGCGATAAGGGCGCGATTGTCGCGGAGCCGCAGCCGGATAGCCCCGCAAAGCAGGCGGGCCTCAAGTCCGGCGATGTGATTACCGCCGTGGACAACGATAGCATCGAGGATGCGCGTGCGCTTGCCCGCAAGATCGCCGGGGTTGCTCCTGGAACGGAGGTCAAGCTTGCAATCACCCGCGATGGCAAGGCTGAAACCGTCACGGTCAAAATCGGCCGGATGAAGGAAAAGGCCAAGTGGGCATCGCGGGAGCATACGGGTGGATCGCAGTTGGAGAGGCTGGGGCTGGAACTGGCGCCAGCGGACGAGGTGGAAGGCGCAGGCGCCAAGGGCGTCGCCATCGTGGGCGCCGATCCCGGCGGAAAAGCCGCGAGCCTCGGCATGGCGCCGGGCGATGTCATCTTGAAGGCCGGCGGTAAAACCGTCTCGACGCCATCGGAGTTCCAGGACGCCCTCGATGCCGCAAGCGCCGCGGGACGCAAGTTTGCCCTGGTGCTCCTGAGGCACAACGGAAACCAGGTCTATGTCGCGGTGCCGGTAACTTCGGATTAGAAGCTCCGGCCGGCGGCCCGGCCCATGGATAGTCTAGCGGGCTGCTTGACCCTGTACTTCAGAAGTATCCAGGAAAAGCAGCCCCTCCTCCACCGAGACGGTTTCGGGCCCGCCGAACTCGTAATACCCGCCGCCGGGCACGCGGATTACGCAAGCTTTTTCACAAAGCACAAGCTTTTCGCCCGCCATTATGACACGCTCTTTCTGCGTATCGCCCTCGATGATTATGAGCTTCTGGTCCGCCGTATCGCGGTTCGTCAGGTTAATGGCGCTTGCCGCCCGCGTCTCCAAGACGAAGGGCAGGATCATCAGAAGCTGGCACAAAAACCGCATACGTCGGCATCCTGGATTGGTACGAAGCGGGTGCGGTCCTGCATATTATGCGGAAGCAGAAAAAAGGAGCGCCCGTCTCTCCGCCCCTTTTTCACGCCGGTGGAAACCTACTTCTTGGCGCTCTTCTTCTTTGCGTCGGCCTTGGGTTTCTCCGTCTTGGTTTCCTTGGGCTTGGGTGTGGGTTTCTTTGCCATATCCGTTCACCTATGAAACTGCGCCAAACCGAAAAGGGCGCAAACAGAGTTTGCGAGCAATGTCAAATTTACGCAATAGGAAATTTACTGGTATTCTGGAGGAATCTGTGAGCTTAAGGCGAGAATAGAGGCCGTGCGGGGCACTATGAAGCTGGCTATCCTTGGTATTGGCTGTGGCGCTCTTCTTGCGGGTGCGGGCGCCAGCCTTGCGCAAGCGCGGGACGGGCGATGCCGGAGCGCCTGAGCGCCCGCCGCGTGGTGGGAAGAAAAGGCAATTAGAATAAGCCCTTACAATCTGGCCATCGAGCCCTGCGGAGAAGGCGTGGCGCTTCCGCCCCCTACCTTATAGCCCGCTGGGCTCCATCCGTGGCGTGCGCCCGTCCAAAGGCTTGCGGCTGCAGGGGCTCACCCCCGGGCTCTGCTCGAACGCCGGCGAAATTCCGGGCCGCAGCGGCGAAATCGTGGATACAGAGGTGGCCCCCGGTTGTTCTGACAGAAATCGCGCACGGCAAGCACCGCCGCCTGGGCACGCCCGGCCCGGGGAACCGGACGCCCGTTTCCGCCGGCTACTTCAGCGGCTTCGACAGCGTGAACGCGCCGCGGATATCGCCCGCCTTGAAGCCCGTCGCCTTGTCCTGCGGATAAAGCTCCGTGAGCTTGGCCTTGACGGGCCCGGCGATGCTGCCGCCGTGGCAGGCCAGGCAGGGCTTCGCGGCCGTGGGGATCGCCTGCATGTAGCGGAAGGTGCGCACGCCGCCCGCGTCCACGATTTCGCTGCGCTCAAGCTTCGTGACGTCCGCGCCCTTGGCCTTCTGCGCCTCGAACATCTCAAGCGTCTGCTTCTCCCACGCATCCGGCACGGCCTTGGCGTTGCGCAGCTTGAGCGAGGTGCGCTTGACGGTCCAGCCATCCGTGGAAACCTCGCCGCCGATGGCGGGAGCCACCACTTTGCAAACCTCGATCGCTTTGACCGGCCCGCCGGCTTTCATCGCGGCCACAAGTTCGCCCTTGAGCTTGCCGGCGAATTTGGCGACGATGCCGCGTGCTTGAGCGGCCAGCACACCGGTCTGAGCGGTGTCCTCTGCCATCGCGCCCGTGCTCAAAGCGCCCGCCAGGCCCAAGCCCGCCGCAAAAGTGATCAATGCCTTGATGTTGCTGATATACATGCCGCCTCTTTCTCAGTCTCGATCAGTCCCGGTGGGTGTGATCACATGATGCGCTTTGCCGCAAGTTCTGGGCTGTTCCGCCATCGCGAGGCGCCCTCGCCCCAAAACAATCCAGAAACCCGCAAACGTTTTGCGGGGTTCCGGATCGCCGCTGCCGCTGGGGCGGCCCCGCGATGACGGTCAGCGCGCGGTCCAGCCGGAAATGGGAGCGCGCGCTATTCCTTGTCTACTTGATGGCCTGGCTCGGCTTCATCGGAACGGTCTTGGTCTCCTGGATATATGCCTCCTCGACCTCGGACACCTCGATGCTGTCGTAGCCGGTGATCATGGTCCGCACATAGTGGAAGAGCGTCTTGCCGGTGGTCGTCATGTAAATGTGGATGATGACGAACGCCGCCATGATGAACGCCGCCGCCGTGTGGGCGAAGGCCGTGTAGGTCAATGCCTGGCCTGCCCAGGGGTAATGGCTCCAGAAGTCATAGAACAGGTAGAAGATGCCAGTGGCCCACAGCGCTGGGCCGACAAGCACCATGAAGCTCAAATAGGCCAGCGATTGCAGCGCGTTTTGCTTGCGCTGCAGGCTCTTCTTGTAGGGGTGCGGCTCGTTCCAAAGGATGCCCCAGGCATAAAAGCGGATAACCGGCCACATGCCCTTTTTGAACAGGTACTGCTTCCACTGGCCCGTGGTGAAATTCCAGAAGGTCGTGAAAATCCACAGCAAGACCAGCGTGATGGCCGTGTAGGTGTGAACCGTGACGGCCGTCCGGAAGTCCAGGAGGTTATGCGTTCCATGCAGGCCAAGCCCCGAGAAGAACAGCGTGAAAATCAGCACGGCCTGCGACCAGTGCCAGAACCGCTCGTAACGCGCGTATATCATCACGTCGCGCTTCAGGTAGCGCGGGTTTTTGATGTCCACGAAGCGGGCAATGCTATCGTCAGTCATGATTGCGTTCCTTCCTGAAGCTGACCGCGATGTAGCGCAGCACTGCGTGCACCAGAACGCCCCCGAACGTCCCTGCTATCAGCAGATACCCCAGCAGATCGAGCCAATCGAAATTGTCACGCCCGGGCATGTAGAAGCCGGTGAGCGCGGCGAGGCGCCCCTTCTTGGCGTGGCATTCGTGGCAGGCGAGTGCTTTTTCCTTTGGCGCTACCATGTGGGTCGTGGGCCAATAGGAGTAGGTCTCGACGAAACCGTACTGCCCGCTATAAGGCTTGCCCATTTGCTCCATGCCCGCCCGGATGGCGTTGGCGAAGTTGAAATTCCCCCAAAGCGCGTCCTTGTCCGTGCCCCAAAGGTGCATGTAGACGAAGGTGTTGTTGCCCTTGTCGTAGGGCTGGATCGTGTGCATCCGCTTGAACGGCCAGATGCGCGCCTTGGGATCGTTGTACGAGCCTTCGAACCAATTGATGGGAATAGGCTGTTTCGACGGATCGAACTTCATGTCCGGCGTTGTGTAGCGCATATCGCCGTTGAACCAGGCGTAATAGGGCAAGAGCTTGCGGCCTTTGGCGGGCCAGGTTTCCGCATTAGTGAAGCTGCCCTTGATCGACCAGTAGGTATGACGGCGCTGGCCGTTGCCCTGGATGTAGTTCTCGTCCTTGTAAACCTCTCCGTTCCGCCTGCGGCCCATAGTGCGCCAGTCCCAATCGACGACGGTCGCGACACCGCCGCGCGCCAGTGCTGGGATGTGGCAGGTCTGGCAGGCCACCTTGTTGACGTGGCCGTTCAGCTTGATGCCAACGAGGGCCGTCTTGGGATGCGGAGTGGTGCCATGGCAGCTTTCGCAGGTTGCGACATCGCGGCGCAGCCCCGGCTTGCCGGTGCCCTTCGGGTCCTTGGCGTGCATCTCATAGCGGCTGCCCGCAATGATATGCTTCTTGGACAGATGGCATTGCTGGCAAGCGAGATTCTCTCCCTTAGCTGACATGTGCACGTCAAGCTCGCGCGGAGGGTTGACGAGCGAGGAGTCGAGATCCCCGTGCTTCACGCCGTCGCCGCCGCCGCCGTTGAAATGGCAGGCGCCGCAGTTCTGCCTTTCGGGCATTGTGACGCTTTGAGCGGCCTTTGCCAGATCGAACGGCTTATATCCCTCGAACATGCTGCCGCAGGCGGGAGCGCCCTCGCCCGGAGGCACCTTGTAATAGGTGCCGGTCTGCTCGTGGCAGACGAGGCAGTCGATGTTGTTCTGATCTTGGAGGGCCGCCTTGTTTCCCGTCCAGTTGTAGCTGGCATGGCACATCGCGCACATGCCTTCGTTGCCCTTGGCGTTGGTGCAGAAGTTATTTATGACGTTTTCTTTGCCCAGAAGCTGGCCGGTCTTTTTATTCTTGTATTCCCAAGTCCAATGAATGGACTTCATGAACTGGTGCCCGGCCGTGTTATGGCAGGCTAGGCACGCCTTCGTGACCTCCGAGCCGTTGGCAAACGGGCCTTTCAGTTCCTTGAACTTGCTATGGTCCGCCGTTGTGTTCGAGACCGGGTGCTTGTCCTGGCGCGGCAGTAGAAGCGGCGGCTCGGGCGCTTCTTCCGTTTTGATTGCGCCAGCTTCGCCCTGAGCCTCTTCCGCCCAGGCGGGTACAGCTCCATACGCCCATAAGAATAAGCCAGCTATCGCCATGGCGACAACCGGCATGCGCGCCCGCGCATTCAAAATCATACTCGGCTCCAAGATGATACTCCTACCCTTGCCTGCTCGCCGCCTTGCGGTTCTTCTTCTTTTGACGCCTTCGTACAGTTCAATGGCTTGGAGTTCAAGGGCCTGATGGCGCCGTTAATTCTCGCAGCTTCCACCGCCGCAGCAACTGGAACCTTCTGGACGTCCATTCTCATCGCGATTGCGCATATGGTCTGCCATCGCTGTCAGCGCCTCGTCAAGAAGCTGACGCAGGCTCGCGTCCGGCACTGTGTCAGCAAGCGCCTGCCTCGCGCAAGAAAGCCAAATGTCACGCTCCTTTGGTCCAATAGGGAAAGGCATGTGCCGCCTGCGCATCATCGGCGGCCCGTAGCTTTGCGGATAGAGGGCCGGGCCGCCCAGCCAGCCGCTCAGGAACGCGGTCAGCCGCGCCTTCACTTCGTCCATGTCCTGGGGGTGCCACTTCCAGATATATTCGGCTTCCGGCTCGCTTGCCATGATATCGTAAAGGCGGGACACAAAGGCCTTGATGCCGACCTCGCCGCCGATGAGGTCATAGGCGGTTGAAGATGGAGCGGCACAGCTCATCCGGTTTCTCCTTCTTGAGGATGTTGAGCGGAGCGGCAAGGGGAGAGGAAGCCGCTCCGCTGTCCGGGTGGGAGGACCCCCGGGTCACTTGGTATGCGTCAATGCTGCGGACGCTCCGCAAAAGCGCCCGCGACACCTAAAACAAGTTCCGTGCCAAATGCCGCACCCCTGATTCTAAAGCCATTTTTTCGTTTGCTGCTTGACAATCCCTGGCAAGCTGCCACACTTTGGCAGTTCTTGTGCCAGGGCTGGCAGTTGGGCAATCCGCCGTAAGTCCTGGCCGTTTCCGTCATGCAAGAGGCAAAGCGCCGGATCTGCTTTGCCGGAGTGCCTTGCCGGTCCAGGAAGCTGCACAAAGCGGAGCCGGCCGCGAAGGCGGAAACAATCCAGAGGCAGCAAGCACACTTGCTTGTTCTGGACCGCCGCGGCCGCCAGGGCGGTTTCGCGATGACATAAGGCGTGCCGAAGCGGACGAAGTTTCCGGCGGCCCGGCTTTGGATGTGAGTGTTTGTGGGGGGGCGTATGAAGGCTGAGGGACTGTTCGAGCTGGCATCGTATCTGGAAACGCTGCCGGAGCCGCATATTTTATGCGACCGTAATTACCGCATCATCGCCGCCAACGCCGCCTATCGTGGAAAGTGCTCGCACTTCGCCCAGGTGCTGGGAAGGACCTGTTACGAAGTGTCGCACCGTTACACCGCTCCCTGCGACCAGGCAGGCGAGGTTTGCCCGCTCGCCCGGAGCCTCGCTACCGGCCAGCGCGAGCGCACCGTTCACCTGCATTACGGTTCCGCCGGCGAACTTTACGAGAGCATCGACCTTTCGCCGGTCAGGAACGCGCAGGGCGAAATCACCCATTTCGTCGAGAAGTTGCAGGAGATGAACGCGGCGAAGGGCCTGGCCCACGCGCAGGGCCTCGTCGGCCGCTCGCCCGCGTTCCAGAAGATGCTTGAGCTTGTGGCCCGCGTCGCCAAGTCGGACGCCAGCGTGCTCCTGCAAGGCGAGTCCGGCACCGGCAAGGAACTGGTGGCCCAGGCCATTCACGATGCGAGCCCCCGCTCCCGCGCGCCTTTCGTGGTGCTCGACTGCTCCGGAATGCCCGAGGCGCTGTTCGAAAGCGAGCTGTTCGGATACGAGCGCGGGGCTTTCACCGGTGCTTCGTCCAGGCGGGACGGGCTTGTCGAGGCGGCCAGCGGCGGTACGCTGTTCCTGGACGAGGTCGGCGACATTCCGTACCCGATGCAGGTGAAGCTCCTGCGCCTGCTGGAGACCGGAACCTACCGCCGGGTCGGCAGCACCGAGCTTCGCAGAACCAATTTCCGGCTGATCTCGGCGACCCACCAGCCCATGCGCAAGCTGCTGGCCCAAGGCAAATTCCGGCAGGATCTCTATTTCCGGCTCAACACCTTCCCGATCCAGCTCCCTGCCTTGCGCGAGCGCCGCGAGGATATCCCGCTGCTTACGGAGTCGCTGCTCGCCAGGGTGACGCCGCGCGGCCTTAGCATATCGGAGGAAGCCGTGCAGCTGCTTTGCACTTACGATTTCCCCGGCAACATCCGCGAGTTGCGAAACATTCTGGAACGCGCGAGCCTTCTATGTGACGGAAACGAACTCAAGGCCGGGCATCTAGCGGTGGAGGTGCGTACCGGCGCGGAGGATGAACCCGCTGGTTTCGCGGCCGGCCCGGAAGCATCGTTCCTGGATTCACGCGTTTCGCTCAAAGAACTGCGCCAGGCCCTTGTAAAGGGCGGCACGCGCAAGGAACTCGCGCGCAGGCTGGGCCTTAGCGAGCGCACACTCTACCGCAAGTTGGCAAGGGCAAGGGTTAACAGCGATGGCCCGGTTTGATTGCCGCGCCAGGGCGGGCCATATCGCCACGGCCGCAACGCTGCCAAACTGGCAGCTCCTCTGCCAAAGTGCGCCGGTAGCGGCTGCCGCCAGTATGACCGGCGGGCGCAATCTCTATCCAAATGGGGGGGCTGGAGCCTGAACTAGGCTGGCACGGAACTTGCCTTAATGGGGGGTGGGTGCGTCCATGTGCCCGGCGGCGCTACTTGAAAAGTCCGGCAACGCCATTACAACCCTTAAGAAAGCAGCCTTCTAATCCCCGCCTCGCGGCGTTACACTACAAGAATATTTAGGCTGCCTTCTCCACCAGTACCATGGCTTTGGAGCATGTTATGACCGAGATGCCATCCGTTACGCCGCCACACGACGAAGCCGCGCCGGGCGCCACCAAGATCGATGCGCGGGATGCAAAAGCAAGGCAGGCCGGCGGCCTGTACAAGTCCCGCGAGCCCGTCTACCCAAAACTCGTCCACGGCAAGTTCCGTAACATCAAGTGGGCGATGCTGATCGTGGCGATGGTCGTCACCTTTGGCCTGCCCTGGATCAGGCTCGACCGCGGGCCTGGCCTGCCGGATCAGGCCTTCCTGCTCGACTTCGCTCATCAGCGCCTCTACTTCTTCTGGATCGAAATCTGGGCGCAGGAATTCTACTACGTTACTGGCATTCTGGTGCTTTCGGCGGTGGCGCTGTTCATGGTCACCGCGATCGCGGGCCGTGTGTGGTGCGGCTACGCCTGTCCGCAGACCGTATGGACCGACCTTATGGTTTTGGTGGAGCGCCTTTGGCAGGGCGACCGCAATGCGCGCATCCGCCTCGACAAATCGCCCTGGACATTCAACAAGCTTTGGCGCAAGGCCGGAACCCAGCTCACCTGGATTCTGATTTCTGTTCTGACCGGCTACGCCGTCGTGATCTATTTCCGCGACGCGCCAACGGTCACCGCCGAACTTCTGGACGGCACTGCGCATCCGCTGGCCTACACCTTCATCCTGATATTCGGCCTCTTCACCTATCTCTTGGGCGCCCTCGCCCGCGAGCAGGTGTGCACCTACATGTGCCCCTGGCCGCGCATCCAGGGCGCCATGTTCGACGCGGACTCGCTGCTCATCACCTACCGGGGCTTCAGGGGCGAGCCGCGCGGTCCGCTCAGGAAGGGGCAGGGCTGGGAAGGCCGCGGCGACTGCATCGACTGCGGGCAGTGCGTGGCGGCCTGCCCCGCCGGCATCGACATCCGCAACGGCGCGCAGCTCGAATGTATCGCCTGCGGGCTTTGCATCGACGCCTGCGACGAGATCATGGACAAGGTCGGCAGGCCCAGAAAGCTCATCGCCTACGATAGCTTCCGCAACCTCAAGGCCGAGAGCCATGGCGACCGCGAGCCCTTCCGGCTGATCCGACCCCGGACCATGCTTTACACCGGCGCTTTCACGGTGGTGTTCGCTTTGATGCTGGTCGGCCTGTTGAACAAGTCCGAGCTTGACGTGAACGTCGTGCCCGACCGCAATCCGCTGTTCGTGCAGGTGAGCGGCGGCGGCATCCGCAACGGCTACACCGTGCGCATCCTCAACAAAAAGCACGGGGTGCACAAGTTCGCCATCTCCGTCACGGGCATCAAGAACCCGAAAATCTCCTATGTGGGCATCCTGGCCGGCGAGCCTCCCCTAGCGGTCAAGTCGGACGACGTGCGCGCGGTGAAGGTCTACGTAACCGTTCCTCCCAAGGAAGCTGCACAGATGCCAGCCACCGCCAATATCAGCTTCGCCGTCCGCGACATGGACGACGGAAACACGGCAATCCGCCACACCAACTTCAAGGGACCGGGGAAGCAGTAAACCTGCCTGCATGGGCCCAAACACCTTACGGCCCGTGGCGCCCTCACCGCGCCACGGGCTTTTTTCGGGCGGCGGCCCGCCGCCCCGCCGTTTCCGCCCGCTGCCGTGTCCGCGAAACGGAAACTGCCAGCGCGGAGAAAATTGAAGTAAATTTAATGCGCTGCCGGGGAAGCAGGCGTCATGCCGGCGGCCAGGAATAATGATAGTTAAGCGGTCATTCCCGCGAAAGCCGGACGCCATTTCTCAATGTAGAACAAATTCTTATATAGATCCCCGCATTCGCGGGTATTCGGCCGCGGACTTGAATTCCGGGCCGTTTGGACCGTTCCCGCGATTTGTTTGCGCACTCGGAAGCGGGGAGCAAGGCCATCCGCCTGGCAGACTGCCGTCCCCGCGAAGGCACAGGCGCTCCGCCAGGTATGGCCTCCATCCTATCCCTCCTTTCTCTCCGATGCGTAGGATGCGAGGCATCGGGCTAAGCACGCGCTAATCGTTTCATGGCAGGAAAAAGGACAGGTGTTCAGCCCTTTCCTTTAACGGCAATCGAAACCGCGAGTGCCCTATGCTTCAATGGTGGAAATCGCTCAGGCTCAAGGCCCGCTTCATGGTCTATGCCGGCCTTGGCGTGCTCATTTTCGCGGTTTCGGCGCTGGCGCTTTTGAGCTGGTTCGAATTGTCGCTCCTGAAGCAGCGGTTCCGCAGCGCCGCGGAGAACGAGCTGACCTCGCTTGCCGCCCTCGTCGAAAGCGCCATGGAGCAGCGGGTCAGCGATTC